>NZ_CP029190.1:3517500-4185470 GCF_008642295.1 Streptomyces venezuelae
GTATCCGGTATTAGACCCCGTTTCCAGGGCTTGTCCCAGAGTGAAGGGCAGATTGCCCACGTGTTACTCACCCGTTCGCCACTAATCCACCCCGAAGGGCTTCATCGTTCGACTTGCATGTGTTAAGCACGCCGCCAGCGTTCGTCCTGAGCCAGGATCAAACTCTCCGTGAATGTTTACCCGTAATCGGGTGACACTCGCGTTGAGCGGGACGGTCATGCCGGAATATGGCCGACCGTCCACAGCGTCCTCGCTGTGTTTTGTTTCTTCAAAGGAACCTCATCCACCGAGGTGGACGGGGTATCAACTTCTGGCGTTGATTTTTGGCACGCTGTTGAGTTCTCAAGGTGCGGACGCTTCCTTTGTACTGACCCTCGCGGGCTTTCCTCCGGGCGCTTCCTTCGTTCTTGCGTTTCCGACTCTATCAGATCTTTTCGGACCCGATTTCCTCGGTGCTTTCCAGGTTCTCGCTTTCGCGTTTCCCTTTCCGGCGGTTCCGACTCTATCAGATCCTTTCGGGCCTGACCCCCAGTCAGCGGGGTTTGTCTTCCGGGCTGTTGGGCCCTTCCGACTCCCGAAACTCTAGCGGATTTCCCAGGCGACTCATAATCGAGTCTCGGAAATGAATTCGGGCATGCCGAATGCGTTCCCGGTGGGGATCGTGCTGAGTTGGGTTGCCGCAACGAGGCGGCGGGAGTTGCTGTCGCAGAACCGTTACGGCCCGGCGGCAACCTGGAGAACATTACGGATCCATCAGGGGTGTGTCAACCCCGGATCAGCCCCGGCCCTGAAGGTGCTCCACACGGTCCAGGAGGCGGGTCAGGATGTCGCCCAGCACGCCGCGCTCGTCGGGAGAGAGGTCCTGGAGGAGGTCCTCCTCGAAGACCGAGGCCATGCGCATCGCATCGAGCCACTTGCTGCGGCCCTCCTGCGTGAGCTCCACGATCACCCGGACGCGGTTGGACTCGTCCCGCTCGCGGGTGACCAGTCCTTCCGCCGTCATGCGGTCGATCCGGTGGGTCATCGCCGCCGGCGTCAGGCCCAGCTGCTTCGCGAGCTCGCTCGGGCCCATCCGGTACGGGGCGCCGGAGAGGACGAGGGCCTTGAGCACCTCCCACTCCGCGTTGCTGATGCCCAGGGCCGCGGTCTGGCGGCCGTACGCGACGTTCATACGGCGGTTGAGGCGGCTCAGCCCCGACACGACCTTCTCGACCTGGGGGTCGAGGTCCTGGAATTCGCGCTGGTAGGCGGCGATCTGTTCGTCGATGGTCGGCTCGTTGACGGCCACGGTGCCGTCCGGCGTGTCACCCATGGTTCCGAGTATCGCACGATCCCGTTGGCGTCTAACTCCTTCTATGTGTAGTCTTAACGCTTGAAGTTTAGGTGTGAAGTCTTCAGCTCTAAGGGCAGGTGAGAAGTGACCAAGGTGATGGGCGCTGCGATGCGGCGGATCCAGGCCGGCAACGCGCTGACCGCGTTCGGCATCGGTTTCACGGTTCCGTTCCTCTATATCTACGTGGCGCAGGTGCGAGAACTGGGCTCCATGTGGGCGACCGGCGCGTTCGTCGCGTTCGCCCTCGGTGCTCTTGTCGCGCTGCCCTTCACCGGGCGCGTCATCGACCGCCGGGGCCCGGTACCGGTCGTCATCGGTGCCGCCGTCACCGCCTCGCTGGGCGCGCTGTCCCTCGGGCTCGCCACCGGCGTGCTGCCGATCCTGCTGTCCGCCCTCGCGCTGGGTGCCGGCCAGGCGGTCATGCAGCCCGCGCTGGCCACGATGATCGTGTGGTGCTCGACCCCCGAGTCCCGGACCCGCGCCTTCGCTCTCCAGTTCTTCATGCAGAACCTGGGTCTGGGCATCGGTGGTCTGCTCGGCGGGCAGATCGTCGACGAGACCCGTCCCGGCAGCTTCACCCTGCTGTTCAGCATCGAGGCCGTGATGTTCCTGGTGCTGGCCGGTGTCATCGCCTCGGTGAAGATGCCGCACGCGCCGGCCATCGCCGACGCCCGGCCGAAGGACCCGGCGCAGGCGGGCGGCAGCGGCTGGAAGCGGCTGCTGGGCCACAAGGCGATGGTGCAGCTGTGCCTGCTGGGCTTCGTACTGTTCTTCGCCTGCTACGGGCAGTTCGAGTCGGGTCTGGCCGCCTTCGGCACCGAGGCCGCCGGGATCTCCCCGTCGACCCTCGGGTTCGCCCTCGCCGCCAACACCGGGGCGATCGTGCTCGCGCAGTTCGTCGTCCTGAAGCTGGTGGAGAAGCGCCGCCGGTCCCGGGTGATCGCCCTGGTCGGGGTGATCTGGACGGGTGCCTGGGTGATCGCCGGGTTCTCGGGCCTCGGGCACGGCAGCGCTGTGATGGCCGCGGCGGCGTTCATCACCACGTACGCGCTCTTCGGCATCGGTGAGGCGATGCTGTCGCCGACCCTGGCTCCGCTGGTCGCGGACCTGGCGCCGGAGGGCTCGGTCGGGCAGTACAACTCCGCCTTCGCCCTGGTGAAGCAGATGGCGCTGGCGCTCGGGCCGCTGGGCGTGCCGCTGGGGGCCGGGCTGCCGATGCTCTACATCGGGATCTTCATCCTGGCCTCGCTGGGCATCGCCTGGCTGGCGCTGCGGCTCGGCCGGCAGCTGACCCCGGCGCAGGACCAGCCCGCGCTGGCGGCGCAGGCCTCCGCTGAGCCCGTCAGGCAGCAGGCCGTGGCGGCCGAACCCGTCGCCGCCTGATCCCCCCGGTGAAGGGCCCCCTCTCCGACAGGAGCGGGGGCCCTTTGCCGTACCGGCACCTTCGGGGTCCGGTGGCGGCTACTTGTCCGGCAGGGCGAATTCGCACCAGACCGCCTTGCCGCCGCCCGGGGTACGGCGGGAGCCCCAGGAGGAGGCGATGGTGGCGATGATCGAGATTCCGCGGCCGGTTTCGTCGGCCGGTTCGGCGCGGCGGCGGCGCGGGAGGTGGTCGTCCCCGTCCGTCACCTCGACGATCAGCCGGCGGTCGGTGCGCCGCAGCCGCAGCCGCATGGGCGGGGTGCCGTGCTGGAGGGAGTTGGCGACGAGCTCGCTGGCCGCCAGTACGCCCAGGTCGCACAGCTCGACCGGGAAGCGCCAGGAGGCGAGCACGCCCTGGGCGAAGGCGCGGGCGCGCGGGGCCGCCTCGATGCCGCCGAGGAGTTCCAGGGCGGCGTTGTGGAAGAGCTCGGCGTCCGCTCCGGTGCGGGTGGGGTGCTGGAGGACCAGGACGGCGACGTCGTCGTCGTGGTCGGCGTCGACTCCGAGTGCGCGCATCAGGCGGTCGCAGATGACGGCCGGGGTGCCCTGGGCCCCGGCCAGGGCGCGTTCCAGGGCGGAGACTCCCTCGTCGATGTCCTCGCCACGGCGCTCGACCAGGCCGTCCGTATAGAGGACGGCCGTGGAGCCGGGGCCGAGGGCGATGGTGCCGGAGGAGTGCAGCCAGCCGCCGGTGCCGAGCGGCGGGCCGGTCGGGTCGGCGGCGCGGCGGACCGTGCCGTCCTCGTCGCGGACCAGGATCGGGAGGTGGCCGGCGGAGGCGTAGGCCAGCAGGCCCTCGTTGGGGTCGTGGACGGCGTACACGCAGGTGGCGATCTGGCTGGCGTCGATCTCGGCGGCCAGTCCGTCGAGCAGCTGCAGCACCTCGTGGGGTGGCAGGTCGAGGCGGGCGTACGCGCGGACGGCCGTGCGGAGCTGGCCCATCACGGCGGCGGCGCGGACCCCGCGGCCCATGACGTCGCCGATGACGAGCGCGGTGCGGCCGGCTCCGAGGGTGATGACGTCGTACCAGTCGCCGCCGACCGCGGCCTCGGTGCCGCCGGGCTGGTAGGTGGCGGCGATGCGGAGGTCGTCGGGCTGTTCGAGCTCCTGCGGGAGCAGGGAGCGCTGGAGGGTGACGGCGGCCTCGCGCTGGCGGCGCTCGCTGGCGCGGAGCCGGTCGACGGCCTCGGCGTGGTCGGTGACGTCGGCGAGGTGGATCAGTACGCCGGCGCTGTCGGGGCCGGGGAAGGCGACGGGGGTGCAGGTGACGGTGTACGAGTTTCCGCCGCCGGGTGCGGTGCGGTTCTTGGCGGTACGGGGCTTGCCGCTGCGCAGCACCTGGTCGAGGAGGGGGAGCAGGCCGAGCTCGCCGAGCTCGGGGAGGGCTTCGGCGGCGGGCGCGCCGGTGGGGCGGGTGCCGAAGCCGGCGGTGTAGGCGTCGTTGAGGTAGGCGACGCGGTGTTCGGGGCCGTGGACGAGGGCCACTAGGGCGGGGAGCCGCCCGAGGAGCTCCCGTACGGACAGCTCGTCGGGGGAGGGCACGGCGGCGAGCGGGGTGCCGGTGCCCGTGCCGGAGACGGTGGGGTCGGCGGGGCGGCCGTCGGGTGCGGCACCACGGGCGGCGGGGACGGATCCTTCGCCCCGTTTGGCCTGGGCGGCGGCGTGTTCGGTCCGGGCGGCGGCGCGGCGCTGCGTTCCGGGAAACCGGGCGCTCCAGCGCGTGAAGTTCACTGCGTTCAAGCCTCGTGGTGTCGCTCGTGGTCGCTGCGTTGTTCAGGGACGGTCGCTGGACGGTGCTGGGGTGGTGTCACTCTGTGCAGGTGTGAGCCCACCTATGGTCACACGACCAGTGTGGCCGACCGGACTGACAACGTCAGCCTTGGCCGGGCTTCGGGGGGTTGGGCGGGGGTGGGGTGGGGCTGCCGCCCGCCGCGAGTTCGAATTCTGCGCGGGGATGTTCGAGGGAGCCGAGAGAGACGATCTCCCGTTTGAAGAGGCCGGAGAGGGTCCATTCGGCCAGGACGCGCATCTTGCGGTTGACCGTGGGGACCCGGCTCAGATGGTAGGCCCGGTGCATCAGCCAGGCGGGGTAGCCCTTGATTTTGCGGCCGTAGACATGGGCGACGCCCTTGTGGAGGCCGAGGGAGGCGACCGAGCCCGCGTACTTGTGGGCGTACTCGGTGAGGACTTCGCCGCGGAGGGAGGCGAGCAGGTTGTCGGCGAGGGCCTTGGCCTGGCGAAGGGCGTGCTGGGCGTTGGGGGCGCATTCGCGGCCCGGTTCCCCGGCGGTGATGTCGGGGACGGCGGCGGCGTCGCCGGCCGCCCAGGCGTGCTCGACGCCCTGGACGGTGAGGAAGGGGGTGCAGGACAGCCGGCCGCGGTCGTTCTTGGGCAGGTCGGTGGCTTCGAGCACGGGGTGGGGTCTGACGCCTGCGGTCCAGACGACGGTGCGGGTGGGGAAGCGGGAGCCGTCGCTGAGGACGGCGATCCGGTTCTCGCAGGAGTCGAGGCGGGTTTCGAGGCGTACGTCGATATTGCGGCGGCGGAGCTCGCGGACGGTGTACTTGCCCATCTCCGGGCCGACCTCGGGGAGGATCCGGTCGCTGGCCTCGACCAGGATCCACTTCATGTCCTCGGGCTTGACGTTGTGGTAGTACCGGGCGGCGAAGCGGGCCATGTCCTCCAGCTCGCCGAGGGCCTCGACGCCGGCGTAGCCGCCGCCGACGAAGACGAAGGTGAGGGCGGCGTCGCGGATGGCGGGATCGCGGGTGGAGGAGGCGATGTCCATCTGCTCGATGACGTGGTTGCGCAGTCCGATGGCCTCTTCGACGGTCTTGAAGCCGATGGCGTAGTCGGCGAGGCCGGGGATCGGGAGGGTCCGGGAGACCGAGCCGGGGGCGACGACGATCTCGTCGTACTCCAGCTGGAGAGGTCCGGCGCCCTCGTCCTCGGTGGCGAGGGTGGTGACGGTGGCGGTCCGCTTGGTGTGGTCGATGCGCCGGGCCTCGCCGATGACGATGCGGCAGCGGTCGAGGACCCTGCGGAGCGGGACGACCACGTGGCGCGGCGAGATGGAGCCGGCCGCGGCTTCGGGGAGGAAGGGCTGGTAGGTCATGTAGGGCTCGGGGGTGACCACCGTGACCTCGGCTTCGCCGGCTCTCAGCTTCTGCTGGAGCCGCAGGGCCGTGTACATGCCGACGTAGCCGCCGCCGACGACGAGGATGCGCGTGCGGGGCGGGGTACCGGGGTCTGTGCCCCGGGAGTTAGCAGCCTTCACCATCCCATGACGCATCGTGGCCGGGAGTTTGTCCACAGGCCCGGCAAATTGTGTGACCGGAGGCGGTGGTGGGGCTGCGCTGGCGGAAGGGGCTGACGGGGGGAAGGAGTGCAGGTCAGAGGCAGCGGAACAAGCCATTCCGGGGGCGGGAAACGGAAAAGTGGGGGTGAATGCTCCGATCGGGCGGTGGTCCGTACGGAGCTGCCTCTTCTGAATTGACTCTGGCTCAACTATGTTCGTAACCCGTCGAGGAGCAGGACCGGGCCCAGATGACCGTGGCCCACTCGGCTTGAAGGCGGGGAGTGTCTCCGGGGGGAGACGACTGATTACCGGGGGAAACATATGCATATTTCCGATTTCCATGGCTCTGCGACCGCGCTCTCGGACGGCAGCGGCGGGCGCGTGATAGCGGGCGGCACCACGCACGGCGTGGGCCGCTCCACTCCGCTGCGCGTGGACGCCCAGCGCAACCTCGAGCACGTCCTGCGGGCTGCCCGCGAGGTCTTCGGCGAGCTGGGGTACGGCGCCCCGATGGAGGACGTGGCACGCCGCGCCCGGGTCGGTGTGGGCACCGTGTACCGGCGCTTCCCGAGCAAGGACGTCCTGGTCCGGCGGATAGCCGAGGAGGAGACCGCCCGGCTGACCGAGCAGGCGCGGGCCGCACTGGGTCAGGAGGAGGAGCCGTGGCAGGCGCTGTCGCGGTTCCTGCGGACCTCCGTGGCCTCCGGCGCCGGGCGGCTGCTGCCGCCGCAGGTGCTGCGGGTCGGCTCGGCCGCCGATGAGGACGGCGAGGGCACGGCCGCCCTGGACGCCCGCGTGCCGCAGCAGCGGCAGCAGCCCGACCTGCGGGTGGTGGGCTCGCGCACCGCTGCCGCCCCGGCCGCATCGACCGCCTCGGCCTCTTCCGTGGACCCTGCGGAGGACTCGGGCGCCGGAGCACTGCTCGAGGTGGTCGGCAAGCTGGTGGACCGGGCGCGGGCGGCGGGCGAGCTGCGCACCGATGTCACCGTGGCCGATGTCCTGCTGGTCATAGCGACCGCGGCGCCGGCGCTGCCGGACCCGGCCCAGCAGGCCGCTGCCTCGACCCGGCTGCTCGACATCCTGCTGGAGGGTCTGCGCTCGCGGACCGTCTGACGGATTGCCCGGCGTACCGGCCCACCGGCCGACCGGCCGACCGCGCGGCACCTGGCGCGTGGCCGGCCGGGGCACCGGCCTCGTGCGAGCCTGCGACCCGTACGCCCGACCGCTCGAACGGGTGAGGGTGCGTGCGGTGTTGTCGTCCGGTGGTCGAACAGTGCCCGGATGAGTGGATGGCCGGGAGACGGGTTCGGCGCGCGTCCGCTTTGTGACACGCTGGTCCGGTGTACCGGTTGAATGTGTCGTGCAAGGGCTTCCGCCATGGGTGTTGACGGGCGGGAAGAGCCATTCGGCGGTGGCGTCGGCGGCGAGGCCGGGGCGGGCAGCCTGCCCGCCCGCCAGGTCCCGGCCCAGCGCGAGGCCGGCAGCGGGGCGACTTCGGCCGAGCTGCCCCCCTCCGACGGCGACCTGATCGCCCGGCTGCGCGGTGGCGACGACACCGCGTTCGAGGAGTTGTTCCGCCGCCACGCCGAGGCCGTGCGCCGGTACGCGCGGACCTGCTGCCGGGATGCGCACACCGCCGAGGACCTGACCGCCGAGGTGTTCGCGCGGACCTTGCAGGCGGTACGCGGCGGAGCCGGTCCCGACCAGGCCGTCCGTGCGTATCTGCTCACCACCGTCCGCAGGGTGGCCGCCGCATGGACGAAGACGGCCAAACGCGAGCAACTGGTCGATGACTTCGCGGCCTTCGCCGAGCAGGCAGCTGCCGGTGCGGCCGGCGCCGAGGCCGGGTCCACGCTGTCCGGCGCGGACGTGCGGGCCATGCACCAGGCCGAGCAGTCCCTGGCCGTGCAGGCCTTCCGGAGCCTGCCCGAGCGGTGGCAGGCCGTGCTGTGGCACACCACCGTCGAGAAGTCCTCGCCGAGCTCGATCGCCCCGCTGTTCGGGCTGACCGCCAATGCGACGGCGGTCCTGGCGAGCCGGGCTCGTGAAGGCCTCAAGCAGGCCTATCTGCAGGCGCATGTGAGTACGGCGCTCAGCGCGGGCGGGGACTGTGCGCGGTACGCGGACCGGCTGGGCGCCTATGCCCGGGGCGGGCTGCGGATGCGGGCGGAGCTCGGGCTGCGCAAGCACCTGGAGGAATGCGCCACGTGCCGGCTGGTGGCCGGTGAGCTCAAAGACGTCAACGCGGCCATTCCGGCCCTGCTTCCGGTCGCGGTCATCGGGTGGTTCGCCGCCGGGTACGCGGGCAAGGCAGCCGGTGTGGTGGCCGGAGGCGCGGTCGCCGCGGGCGGAGCCGGCGCGGCAGCGGCGGCCACCGCCGGAGCGACGGCCGGAGCGACGGCCGGTGCGGGAGCCGCAGGGGCGACGGGTGCGGCAGCCGGTGCCGGTGCCGCGGGCGGTGCCGGTGCGGCGGGCGGTGCCGGTGCGGCGGGCTCGGGGGCGGCCGGCGGGGCCGGGGCTTCGGCCGGGTCCGTGGCGGCCTCCGAGGGGCTCGGCCTGCCCGCCAAGGCCGCGATCGCGGCCGGTCTCGCGGTGGCCGCCGCCGCAGCGGTGGTCTTCGCGTTCGCCGGGGACGAGGTCGAGCCACAGGCCGGGGTGCGGCCGGTGCCGAGCGCCGTCGCCCCGGTCCCGGCCGAGCCCGCCCGGCCCGAGCCGGCCCCCAGCCCGCCCGCGGCGGCACCGGACAGGCCGGCGCCCGTACCGCCTCCGCGGGCCTCACGGCCGCCGGCTCCGTCGGCCCGGCCCAGCACCGCCCCGGCACCTCCGGCGTCGCCCGCCGCACCGGCACCCGCGCCGAGCCCGACCCCGCCCCCGAAGCCCGCCCCGCCGAAGCCCACGCCCGGCCCCTCGGCCACGACGACCCCGAAGCCGACGCCCAAGCCGACCCCGCCGCCCGCACCGGCGCCGCCCGCCGGGTACCGGCTGGCCCGGCTGGACCATGCGGTCTTCGGCGACCACGCCGGCCCCGAGCTGGACACCTGGCGCAGCAGCTGGGTCTGGCAGCGCTGGGGCCTGCGCATCGACGACCGGCGGTACGAACACGGGATCACGGTCAACTCCCGCTCCCGGGTGGAGATCCGGCTCAACCGGCCGTGCAGCACCTTCTCGGCACAGGTCGGCGTGGACGACCTGGCCCTGCCGAGCGACGGCTCCGTGCGGTTCTCCGTCTACGGGGACGGCCGGCGCCTCTGGAGCTCCCCCGCCCTCGGCGCCGGCGATCCCGCGGTCCCGGTCCGGGTCGGCCTCGCCGGCTCCGGCACCGTGCGCCTGGTGGTCGAACCCGCCGGACCGCTCGCCCGGCCGACCCTGGCCTCCTGGGCCGACGCGGTGCTCTCCTGCTCCTGAGTCCGAGCAGGACCCGGCATCCCTACGAGAGGGCCGGGCGGCGGAGCGGGACTCCGGTGGGGACGGCGCGGCGGCGGGGTGTGGAGGTGCCGGTCCAGCAGGTGCCGCGGCGGGCCAGCAGCCGACGGAGCCACAGCTCCATCGACACGAGTTCGGCCAGACCGTCCAGCGGCACCGGCCGGCCCTCCGCCGCATCGGTCAGGGCCTGCTGGACCACCCGTGCGTCCACCAGCCCCGCGTCCGCGAGGAACGGCGAGGAGAACAGCAGGAGCAGGTCGGGCAGCGCGGCCCGCAGCCCCAGCCGGGTCGCCGTCTCGTTCGGGGCATGTGTGACCGCGCCCCAGCCCGGCGGGAGTTCGCGGATCCCGGCCGCCGACAGGACCCCGCGCAGGATCGTGGCGCGGGCCCCCGGCTGGACCCGGAGGGACTCCGGGAGGGCGCGGGCCGCCCGGACCACCTGGTTGTCCAGGAAGGGTGCGTGCAGACGCTGGCTGCGGACCTCCGCCGCCTGCTCGAAGACCCGGTGGTCGGCGGCCTGCCGGGCCAGCACCGAGCGGGCGCGGGCCTCCCCGGGCCGGATGGAGAGCGGCGGCCGGCCGGCGGCGACCCCCAGCCGGATCGATACTTCCGCCAGTGCCTCCCCGGTCAGCCAGCGCGCCGCCGGCCCCGGCCGGCACCAGGTGAGGGCGGAGAGCGAGGCGTCCACCGGCCCGCCGGTACCGGCACCGAGCCGGCCCTCCCTCAGCTGTGCCGCCACCGCCTCCATACCCGTCCGGTAGCTGGTGCGGGCCAGCCTGCGTGCGGCGGAGTACACGGTCAACGGGACCAGCAGAGAGGCCCCTTCGGCTCCTCCGGCCGCCGCCGCCGACCGGGCCAGGGCGGCCACCGGGCGCAGCAGATGCCGCCGGCGCCGGTCCATCAGCAGGTCGGCCAGCCGGGCCGGGTGTCCGTCCAGTACCTGGCGGGCGCCGTTGCCGACGAAGTGGTCGGCGGAGCCGGCAGCCAGCCGGCGCCGTTCGCGGGCGGCCACGACCAGGGAGGGGCCGGGCTCGTCGGTCAGCGGACCGTCGAGTTCGGCGTACGGGAGGGCTTCCGCGGCGGCGGCGACCACCACGTGGTGCAGCCGCGGGTCGGCGGCGATCGCCCGGGCCCGCTCCAGTTCGTCCTCCCGCCCCTGCGGGGTGGCGAGGTCGTTGAAGGTGACGGCCAGCAGGCGCTCGCCGGCCGCCGTGGCCCCGAGCCCGGGCAGGGTGCCGGGAGTGCCGGGAAGGCCGGCGGCGAGCAGTGCCAGGGTCGCGGAGGCGCTGCCTCCGGAGAGGTCGGCGCCGATACCGGGGACCGGCGCGGGTGCCCCGCGGGCCGCCCGGCGGTCGGCGGGGCCCATGCCGGGAACCGGCCCCGGATCGTAGGGAAGGCTGTCGGGAGCATGGCGGGGGGCCGTGAGCCGGGCGCGCACCGCGTCGACGAGTGCTTCCCGTACGCCCTCCACCGCCCGCTCGGCCGTGGTCTCCGGCGCGGCCACGGCGAGGGAGGCCACCGGTTCGTAGCCGGTGATCTCGCGGGAGCCTTCGCGCAGGATGAGCGCATGGCCCGGCGGGATCCGCCGGACTCCCGTGTACGGTGTGCCGTCGCCCAGTGCCTCCGGGCTGTCGGGGCAGGCCAGCAGGGCTGCGAGGTGGCCGATGTCGAGCTGGGCCTCGATCAGGTCGGCGAGCGGCAGCGCGGCCGTGGCGTACGCCGTACCGCCCGCCCAGGGCGTGTAGAAGACGGGCCGGGCTCCGGCGAGGTCGCCGAGGACGGTGATCCTGCGGCCGGTCTGCACCACGGCGGTGTAACTGCCGGGCCAGGAGGTCAGATGGCGCAGGGCGCCGCCGCGGGCCGCGTAGAGGGCCTGGCGGAGTTCGGCGTCGCCGGCCCCGCAGCAGCCCAGGACGGCGAGCCGGGTGAAGGGGTCGGCGGGATCGGCGGTGACGGTGCGGATTTCGTCCGGGCGCCAGTCGCCGACGGCCCACAGCGGGTCGGGGTCGCCCCAGATCAGCTGGGCTCCCACGGGGTGGACGGTGCGCTCGGCGTCCTCGGCCGGGTCGTCGGGGTGCGCGGCGTCCGCGAGACCTCCGCGCAGGACACCGTCATGGCCGGAGCCGGAGCCGGGGCCGGCGACCCGGCCCGCCGTGCCGAAACTCGCGGCGATACTGCTCCACCCCACCAACCAGCGCATCGCCGCCTCCCCGCTACCAGCATTGTGGCCACCTGTGGGTCGGGGTCCATGCTGCCACGAGACGGGCGTGCGGGAGTCGCCAAGGGGGGCGCTCGAGTAAACGAACACGCCCCCGCCCTGCGGTGTTTGGCGTTCCGTTCCCAGCGCACCGGCGTGCCCCATAGGCCTGTTTCGGCCATTCTTCGGCCGCCCAGGGGTGAAGCGCGCGGGTGCGGCCCGGGGGGCGCGGTCCGCCCCCCGGACCGGTCCGCCACCCGCGGGGATTGAGGCGGCGGTGTCCCCCGGCCCGCCGGATCCACGCAGCGGGCCGACCCACGCACCGCACATCGAATCGCCGGGCCCCGGGCCGGGCCAGAGCGCACACGGAGGCGCACGGCCACACGACCGGAGCACGGCCCGACCCGTGCGCCCCGGGCCGGACTGTGCACACGGACAACAATCCCGCCATACGGAAGTCGGGGCCTTAACGCTTGGGATGCGGGGAACTACGCTGGGTTTACGAATGCCGGGCGCCTATGCCCGGTGGCCGACTGTATGACCGTACGTGTGCAGGTGTATCGGGTGTTCGGTGCGTGTTTGGTGCGTTTCTTGCGTTCTTGCGTTCTGCGTTCCGCGTGACGAGGGGTGGCGCATGTCCAGGGAGCTCCGCGAGCCCAACGAGAAGCTCGGCGCCGTCCTCGCCCTCGCCGGCATCAGCAACGCCGGTCTGGCCCGGCGGGTCAACGACCTCGGCGCCCAACGGGGGCTGACCCTCCGCTACGACAAGACCTCGGTGGCCCGGTGGGTGTCGAAGGGCATGGTGCCGCAGGGTGCCGCGCCGCACCTCATCGCCGCCGCCATCGGCGCCAAGCTGGGCCGCCCGGTACCGCTGCACGAGATCGGACTGGCCGATGCGGACCCGGCGCCCGAGGTGGGTCTAGGCTTCCCCCGCGATGTGGGCGCGGCCGTGCGCTCGGCCACCGATCTGTACCGGCTGGACCTGGCGGGGCGGCGCGGCGGCGGCGGGATCTGGCAGTCGCTGGCCGGGTCCTTCTCCGTGGCGGCATACGCGACGCCCGCGGCGCGCTGGCTGATATCGCCGGCCGACAGCTCGGTGGCGCGTGAGGCGGCTCCGCCATCCGGCGCTGCCGCCGGCCATGCCGCTGCTGTTGCCGTGTCCACATCGCCACCGCCGTCGCCCGCGTCGTCGCCGACTTCCGTGCCGACCTCCGTGCCGACCTCCGTTGTGCCCTCGCAGCCGGGAACCGAAACGCACCGGTCCCCCGCAGCGTTGCACCCTGCACCGCTGCACCCTGCCCCAGCCCCTGCGCCGCCCGCGCCGCGGCGCTCCGACCTCTCGCCCCAGCGGGTCGGCCACAGCGATGTGGCCAAGCTCCGCGAGGCCGCCGAGGACGCCCGCCGCTGGGACTCCAAGTACGGCGGCGGGGACTGGCGTTCCTCGATGGTGCCGGAGTGCCTGCGGGTGGACGCGGCCCCGCTGCTGCTCGGCTCGTACAGCGACGAGGTGGGCCGGGCGCTGTTCGGGGCCACCGCCGAACTGACCCGGCTGGCCGGATGGATGGCCTTCGACACCGGCCAGCAGGAGGCCGCCCAGCGGTACTACATCCAGGCGCTGCGGCTGGCTCGCGCGGCGGCCGACGTACCGCTCGGCGGGTACGTACTGGCGTCCATGTCCCTGCAGGCCACCTACCGCGAGTTCGCGGACGAGGGGGTGGACCTGGCGCAGGCGGCCGTGGAGCGCAACCGCGGCCTGGCCACGGCCCGCACCATGAGCTTCTTCCGGCTGGTCGAGGCGCGGGCGCACGCGAAGGCGGGCGACTCGCAGGCGGCCGGGGCGGCCCTGCGCGCGGCGGAGGGCTGGCTGGAGCGGTCGCGGGAGGGGGACCCTGACCCCAGCTGGCTCGGCTTCTACTCCTACGACCGGTTCGCGGCGGATGCCGCGGAATGCTACCGGGATCTCAAACTGCCCCGGCAGGTACGGCGGTTCACCGAGCAGGCGCTGTCCCGGCCGACCGAGGAGTACGTACGCTCGCACGGCCTGCGCCTGGTGGTCAGCGCGGTAGCCGAGCTGGAGTCGGGCAATCTCGACGCGGCCTGCGCGGCCGGTACCCGGGCGGTGGAGGTGGCGGGCCGGATCTCCTCCGCCCGCACCACCGAGTACGTACGGGACCTGCTGCACCGGCTGGAACCGTACGGGGACGAGCCGCGCGTCGCCGAGCTGCGGGAACGGGCCCGGCCGCTGCTGGTCACCCCGGCCTGAGACCGGTTTCGGCCGGTCAGGCGCCTCCCCGGCGCTTGGCTGTCAGTGCCACGGTGCAGTATCTGGGGTGGAGGTGGATGCGTGGGTAGCCTGGACTGCGATGTGCTGGTGATCGGCGGCGGGATCGTCGGCCTGTCGACCGCCCATGCCCTGTCCCTGCTCGCTCCGGGGACGCGGGTGGTGGTGCTGGAGAAGGAGCCCGGCCCGGCCCGGCACCAGACGGGCCGCAACAGCGGGGTGATCCACAGCGGGATCTACTACCGGCCCGGCTCCCTGAAGGCCCGCTTCGCGGTGCGCGGGGCGTCCGAGATGGTCAAGTTCTGCTCGGAACACGGCATTCGGCATGAGGTGACCGGGAAGCTGATCGTCGCCACCGAGCGCTCGGAGCTGCCCCGGCTGCATGCACTGATCCAGCGCGGCCGGGAGAACGGCATCCCGGTGCGGGAGCTCGGCCCGGCCCAGATCTCCGAGTACGAGCCGGAGGTGCAGGGACTGGCCGCGATCCACGTCGGCACCACCGGCATCGTGGACTACGGGCAGGTGGCGGAGCGGCTGGCCGAGGCCTCGGGCGCGCAGGTGCTGTACGGGGAGCGGGTGGAGCTGATCTCGCGCCGGCCGTCCGCGGTCGCGGTCCGTACTTCCAGCGGGCTGGTGGTCAGAGCGGGGGCCCTGGTCAACTGCGCGGGCCTGCAGTGCGACCGGGTGGCCCGGCTGGCGGGCGACGACCCGGGCATGCGGATCATCCCGTTCCGTGGTGAGTACTACGACCTCGCGCGCCCCTGGCTGGTCCGGGGCCTGGTCTACCCGGTCCCCGATCCCGCCTTCCCCTTCCTGGGTGTGCACCTCACCCGGGGGATCGGCGGCGGCGTCCATGTCGGGCCGAACGCGGTCCCGGCGCTGGCCCGCGAGGGGTACGGCTGGTCCGTGGTCCGGCCGCGGGAGATCGCGGCCGAGCTGGCCTGGCCGGGCACCTGGGCGATCGCCCGCCGCCACTGGCGGTACGGAGCCGGGGAGATCCACCGCTCGCTGTCGAAGCGGGCCTTCACCGAGGCGGTGCGCCGCCTGCTGCCCGCGGCCACCGAGGCGGACCTGCACCCGGCCCCGGCCGGTGTCCGCGCCCAGGCGGTGTTGCGGGACGGCACCCTGGTGGACGATTTCCTGATCCGCGAGGCCCCGCGCACGGTCCATGTGCTGAACGCCCCCTCGCCCGCGGCGACGGCCTCGCTCCCGATCGGCCGCGAGGTGGCCCGCCGGGCGCTGGCCGCCCTGCGGGCCTGACCGGCGCACGGGGCTGACCGGCGCGCGCCGGTCCGGGGGCCGACCGTAGAATCGACACACTGTGTCTGAGTCCATGAACCCGCACCCCAGCGCCACCCCCGAGGCCGACGTCGACGTCGCCGAGCTTGCCGTGGCGGCGCCGGAAGCGCCCCCGTACACGCCGCCCCGCTGGCGCACCGAGTCGCGGTTCGGCCCCGAGGGCCCCGCGCCCGACCCGGCCGGATCGCACCACGAGCGGCGCATCCGCAGCTTCCAGCCGCGCCGCAGCCGGGTGACCACCGGGCAGGAGGACGCCCTGCGGCGGCTCTGGGGCACCTGGGGCCTGGACATCGACGGGCACCAGGTCATCGACCTCGACCGGCTCTTCGACGGACTGCCGGTGGTCCTGGAGATCGGCTTCGGCATGGGCGAGGCCACGGCCCAGATGGCCGCCGAGGACCCGGGGACCGGGATCCTCGCGGCCGATGTGCACACCCCGGGCCAGGGAAACCTGCTCGCCCTCGCCGAGCGCAACGGACTGACCAACGTCCGGGTCGCCAACGGCGATGCGATCATCCTGCTCCGCGAGATGCTGCCGGCCGCCTCGCTCGCCGGGATGCGCGTGTACTTCCCGGACCCGTGGCCCAAGAAGCGCCACCACAAGCGCCGGCTGATCCAGCCCGAGTTCCTCACCCTGGCCGCGACCCGCCTCGCGCCCGGTGCGGTCCTGCACTGCGCCACCGACTGGGAGCCGTATGCCGAGCAGATGCTCGAAGTGCTCAGCGCCCACCCCGACTTCGAGAACACCCAGGAAGACGGCGGGTTCGCGGCGCGCCCGGCGTTCCGGCCGCTGACCCGGTTCGAGGGGCAGGGCCTGGACAAGGGCCACCTTGTACACGACCTGCTGTTCCGGCGCACCGGTTAGTCCTCGAAGCCACCGGGAACGGGCGAAAACCGGGGAACGTCACAGCCTGTGTCGGACCCGCTCGCTACTGTGATGGAGTGTTCGGAGCGCTCCGCGATGCCGCTGTCCGTGCTGTGCTCTCGCGCCCGTCGGGCACGGTCCGTACGGGCGTGCTCCTCGGCGTGCTCGCGACCTCCGGGGCGGCCATCCTGGAGCTGGTGCGCGAGCAGACCGGCACCCCCGGCTTCTTCGTCGGCCTCGGCCTGGCCCTGTTCCCGGTCCCCGCGCTCATGGCGGCCTTCCGGTGGCTCGGCCGGGTCTCGCCCGTCCCGTGGCCGTGCCTGCTGTACTGCTTCGGCTGGGGTGCCTGCGCGGCGGCGCTGATCGCCATACTGGCCAACAGTTTTGCCACCGAGTGGATAGCCGCGGCCACCGCCGACCCCTCCGATGCCGACCAGCTCGGCTCGATCGCGATCGCACCGGTGGTGGAGGAGACCGCCAAGGCGGCTGCCCTGTTGCTGGTGTTCCTGTTCCGCAGACGGCTTCTGACCGGGTTCACCGACGGGTTCGTCCTCGCGGGATTCACCGCCACCGGGTTCGCCTTCACCGAGAACATCCTCTACCTGGGCAATGCCTTCGGCGAGGACCTGGTCAGCGGAACTGCCGTGCTGGACTCGCTGACCGCCGCCACCTTCTTCGTCCGGATCATGCTGTCCCCGTTCGCCCACCCGCTGTTCACGGTGCTCACCGGCCTGGGCTTCGGCGCGGCCTCGATGTACTGCCGCCGGTCGGCCCGGATCGGGCTGCCGCTGCTCGGGCTGGCCCTGGCCATGGGCGCACACGCGCTCTGGAACAGCTCCTCCGAGCTGGGCGAATACGGGTTCTACCTGGTCTACGGCTGTGTGATGGTCCCGGTGTTCGGGCTGCTGGCGGCGCTGGCCGTGCGGCTGCGGCGGCGCCAGCTCCGGGCGGTCGGCAGCGAGCTGGCGGTGTACGCGGCGGCGGGCTGGCTGGGCCCGGCGGAGGCCCGGGTGCTCGCCTCGATGCCGGCCCGCGCACTGGCCCGGTCGATGGCCCGGCACACCGGCGGGCGCCCGGCCCGGCGGGCGGTCCTCCGGTACGAGACGGACGCGGCCGAGCTGGCATTGCTGCGGCACCGGGCCCGGCGCGGCGGCCCGGCGCGGGTGCCGGAATTCGCCGAGCGGGAGCGGGAGTTGCTGGGCCGGATCTGGCTGTGCCGGCCGGTGGCGGGTCCGGCGCTGATCCGCGCGGCCATGGCGGAAGAGCTGGTGCCGCCCGTACTGCCGCCGACGGCCCGGCCCGTGGTCCCGCCGACGGCCCGGCCCGTGGTCCCGCCTGCGGTCGCGCCCGTGGTCCCGCCCGCCAGGACGGAGATCAGACGTTCAGTCCCTTGGATTCCAGCCAGGCCAGCGGGTCCATCGTCGAACCACCTGCCGTACGCACTTCCAGGTGCAGATGGGCCCCGGTGACATTGCCCGTGGCGCCGACCCGGCCGATGGTGTCGCCGGTGCCCACCGCGCCGGAGGTCACCGCCATCGAGGAGAGGTGGCAGTACCAGACCTCGGTGCCGTCCGGGAGTTCCAGCACGATCCGGTAGCCGTAGGCCCCCGACCAGCCGGCCGAGGTGATCTTTCCGCCGTGCACGGCCTTGACCGGGGTTCCGGTCGGGGCGGCGAAGTCGAGCCCGGTGTGCTGCCCGGAGGACCACATGGAGCCGGAGTCGCCGTAGTGCGAGGTCAGGGTGTACGAGGAGGTGGGCAGGGCGTAGCTCGCAGCCAGCTTGGCCCGCCGTTCGGCCTCCGCGGCGGCCTTCGCCTTGGCCTCGGCCTCGGCGCGGGCTGCGTCCTCGGCCGCCTTGCGCGCGGACTCCTGCTTGGCCTTGGCCTGCTGGGCGGCGGCTTCCTGGGCGGCGCGCTCGGCGGCCAGCCGTTCGGCCTCCACGGCGGCGTCCTTCTGGGACTCGGCCTGCTGGAGGATGCGGTGCCGCAGAGCCTCGCCGGCGTCGGCGCCGGTCTCCCCGGTCGCCTGCCGGGGGATGAAGGCGGTGGGCGCCGACCGCTCGCCCGATCCGCGGTCCGCCCGCGCCCCGTCGGCCCGGGCGGAGCCGGCCCGGTCCGCGGCACCGGCTGCCGCGGCGGCGTCCCGCTGCTCGTCCTTCCCGCTCCCGTCCTCGTCGTCGCCGAGGAGACCCAGGGAGGGCATGTCCGGCAGGGAGGGCATGGATATCGAGACCTGGGGGCGGTCCTGGGCAGTGGCGATGCCGCCCGCGCCGACCGCCGCGATCACACCGACACCCAGGACGGTGGAGCTGCGGGCGAGTCCGCCGCGCTGCCGGGCGACCCGGTGCTTGCCACGGACCGGACGGACGGAGTCCTCGGTGGGGTTCCATTCGCCCCAGGCGCCGGCGGAGGCCTCTTCCTGGTTCTCGATACCTTCCACCGGGATGACTCCTTCCGGCGCGCACGCGCACGGTGCCGCCTCATGCGACGGTTGGGACGACCGCGCTGCGTTATCGAACGGTAATAGACAGAGGTGTGTGATTCCAAGCTGTTGCCGTTGATCGTTCCCATCAATCGGCCACTCCTTGACTGGCTTTGGCCCTCACATACCGCCCATACCCGGCAGTAAACGGGGCATTAAGCCTCCCGTTTGGGTATGTCATCGGCCACCACCACCCCATGACGCCACATCAGCCACAGTGCGGAGTGCTCCCCTGCGGTCACTCGCTGTGGCGACGGATCACCGGTACGGTCCGCCGCCGGACCGGCTGCCGCTCCCCGGGCCGGCCGACCGCCAGCAAGGCCATGTCGTCGGTCGCCCCGCCACCGGTGTGCCGGCGCACGTCCGTGGTGAGCGCACTCAGCAGGGCGTCCGGCCCCGGGAAGATCCGCCCGCGCAGCCGGACCGAAGGGTCGTAGAAGTCCCCCGCCGCGTCCCGCGCCTCGGTCAGCCCGTCGGTGTAGAGGAGCAGGGTGGTCCCCGCCGGGAACGGCCACTCCTCGACCCGGTCCGGCCAGGCCCCCAGGTCCCCCATGCCCAGGGGCAGCGCCGCCTCGGTGGGCACCAGCGCCTCCAGGCTGCCGTCCGGGTGCAGCAGCAGCGGCTCCGGATGGCCGCGGTTCACCACCCGCAGCACCGCCGCCCCGCTCGGGATCTCGGCCAGTACGCAGGTGGTGAACCCCTCCACCGAGTCCAGGCTGTCCCGCCGGGTGCCCTCCCGGGCCAGCGCCCGTTCCAGCCGCTGGGCCACCCCCTCCAGGCTGGGCTCCCACTCGGCGGCCTCCCGGAACGCTCCGAGCACCACCGCCACCGCCTCCACCGCGCCCATGCCCTTGCCCCGGACGTCACCCACCGCGAGCCGCACTCCGTACGGGGTGTCCTGGACGGCGTACAGATCCCCGCCGATGAACGCGTCGGCCTCGGCGGCCTCGTACCGGGCCGAGACGTGCAGCCCGCCGATCCGCTCCGCCGGGACGGGCAGCACGGCCCGCTGGGCCACCTCGGCGATCCCGCGCGCGGAGGCCAGCCGCTCCCCGCTGCGCCGGACCACCCGGTTGATGAGGATGGCCAGCCCGGAGACGGTGAGCACGGTCACCAGCTCGGTCAGCGCCTCCACCTTCCAGGTGGTGCCGTTGTTGATGTGGAGCCCCAGGACGGCGAGCGAGGCCAACATGCCGATCAGGGCGGTGGTACCGAGGGCGAACAGCGGGGCGGCGACGAGCGGGGCCGCGGAGAAGAACGGCGAGCCGGTGAAGCTGGGCGGGGTCAGCACGTCGAAGGCCAGCCCGATGACGATCAGCAGGGCCGGGAGCACCCGGAGGAACCGCCGGCTCAGCCGGTTCGTCCCGAGACCGCCCTTCCTGCCGCCTCCGCTGCGCTGCCCCAGCCCCGCCACTCGGTTCTCCTATGCCCGGTCCTCGGTCAAGGCTGGGGGTACGGCCCGCCCGGCGTCGAGCGGACGGGAGCCGATCGGGTGAGCAACGACGAAGGCCCGGATCCTGAGGATCCGGGCCTTCGTACGGAGTAGCGGGGACAGGATTTGAACCTGCGACCTCTGGGTTATGAGCCCAGCGAGCTACCGAGCTGCTCCACCCCGCGTCGGTGAACACCACCTTACGCCATCGGAGAGCTGCTCCCAAACCACATATCCTCCGGGCCGCTAGAGCCTGCCGAGGAAGGCGGTCAGGTTCCCGGCCATCCGGTCGATCTGCTGCTGCACCGTCAGCGACTCCTCGAACCGCCCGCCGGGCTCCGGCTGCTTCTTCCCCCGTACGTACAGCGAGCAGTCCATGTCCGTGCACAGGTAGATGCCGACCGAGTTCCCCTCCCGCCCTTCCTTCCCCGTCTTGCGGGCGGTCATCAGCGAGACCCCGCTGCCCGGGTGGGTGGTCAGGCAGAGGCTGCACATGCTGCGGTGCAGGAACCCGCGCTTGGCCGCGGGGAAGCGGAGCGCCACCCCGATGAGCCGGCCCTCGTGCTCGGTGACGAGATAGCTGCGGTCGGGCGCGGACAGGTCCCGCCAGCCCAGGAAGTCCAGATCGGCCCAGGGCCGGTCGGCCAGGTCGCGGGGCATCGGCAGCCGCCCGGCCTCGCCCTTGGAGCAGTTGACGAACGCCTTGCGGATCTCGGTCTCGGTCAGTGCCTTCATGGTGGCTGACGCTAGGCTTGCCTAGACCCCCTAGGCAAATGATTAACACTCCAAGGAAAAGAGGGACCGTTGGCGGTACGCGCGGGACTCACCCCCGACCGGATCGTCGAGGCAGCGGCCGAGCTGGCGGACTCCGCCGGCTTCGACAAGATCACCATCTCGGCGCTCGCCCGGCACTTCGGCGTCCGGGACGCCAGCCTCTACTCCCACCTCCGCAGCCTCCAGGACCTGCGGGAGCGGCTGGCGGTGCGCTGTGCCGCCGAGTTCGCCGACCGCCTCGGCGCAGCCCTGGCCGGCCGCTCCGGGCGGGACGCCCTGGCCGGCTTCGCCACCGCCTACCGCGACTACGCCGTCGCCCACCCCGGCCGGTACGCCGCCACCCAACTGCCGCTGCCGGCCGAGCAGGCCGCCGCCTCCGCGGGCCACCGCCGCATGTCGGAGTACACGTACGCGCTCTTCCACGGCTACGGCCTGGAGGAGCCGGATCTGACCGACGCGGTCCGGCTGGTCCGCAGCACCCTCCACGGGTTCGCCGCGCTGGAGGCCTCGGCCGCCTTCCTGGCCCCACGCCCCCTGGACGCGTCCTGGCCGCCGATGCTGGAGGCCCTCCACACCCTGCTCACGGCTTGGCCGCACCGGCCCTGAGGCGGGCCTTCAACCCGGCGTGAACAGCACAGCGCCCCCGACCGGATTCCGGTCGGGGGCGCTGTCCGAGCTGTAGGCCATGTCGGACTCGAACCGACAACCAATGGATTAAAAGTCCACTGCTCTGCCAATTGAGCTAATGGCCCTTGGAGTGCTCTCCCCAGAGCATAGCCGGACACCGCCCGTCAGCCGATTGGGTATCGGCCGACGGGCGGTCGGAGTGTCAGTTCGCCGCGGCCAGGACACCGAAGGGCCCGCCCGACACCCAGTGTCGGACGGGCCCTGTCAGCAGGTCAGTTCAGTGACCGAAGCCTCAGCCGTTGCGCTTCCAGCGCGGCTTGTCGTCGCGGCGGCCGGCACCGAAGGAACCGGAGGAACCGGAACCCGACGGGCGGTGGTCGTCGCGGCGGCCGTACGGACGGTCGCTGCCACCGGAGCGGAAGCCACCGGACGGGCGGTCGTCACGACGGTCGCGGTTGAACGGACGGTCGCCGCCACCGGAGCGGAAGCCACCGGACGGGCGGTCGTCGCGGCGGAAGCCACCACGGTCACCACCGCGGTCATCGCGGTTGAAACCACCGGACGGACGGTCATCGCGACGGAAGCCGCCGGAGGGACGGTCGTCACGACGGAAACCACCACGGTCACCACCGCGGTCGTCACGGTTGAAACCACCGGACGGACGGTCATCGCGACGGAAGCCGCCGGAGGGACGGTCGTCACGACGGAAACCACCACGGTCACCACCGCGGTCGTCACGGTTGAAACCACCGGACGGACGGTCATCGCGACGGAAGCCGCCGGAGGGACGGTCGTCACGACGGAAACCACCACGGTCACCACCGCGGTCATCGCGGTTGAAACCACCGCGGTCGCCGCGGTCGCCGCGGTCGTCACGACGGAAGCCGCCACGGTCACCGCGGTCACCGCGGTCGTCGCGACGGAAGCCGCCACGGTCGCCACCGCGGTTGTCACGGCGCTCGTAGTTGCCCCGCTCGTCGCGCTGGGCACGCTCCTCGCGGCGCTCCTGCGCGGCCAGTTCGGCAGCGGCAGCGGCGGCGGCAGCCGCCACCTCGGCCTCGGCGACCTCGGCGGCCTCGGCCACCGCGGCCTCCGGGTCCTCACCGCGCTCACGGGCGGCGCGGGCGACCAGGCGCTCGGCCTCCTCGCGGAGCTCGCCGGCCCGGCGCTGCAGGCGCTCCAGCTGCTTGGTCAGCTCGGCGACCTCGCGCTCGGCCTGCTTGGCGGCGTTGTTCGCGGAGTCGGCCTGGACCTCGGTCAGCGACCGGGCACCGGTGATCTCGGCGACCTCGGGGTCGAAGGCGCCGGCACCGCCGACGATGTGGCGCGAGGCGTCCACGCCCGCGTCCTCCATCAGGCGGAAGATCTGGCGGCGCTGGTGCGGCAGGGCCAGGGAGACCACGACACCGGAGCGGCCGGCACGGGCGGTACGGCCCGAGCGGTGCAGGTAGTCCTTGTGGTCGCCGGCCGGGTCCACGTTGAGGACCAGGTCGATGCCGTCCACGTGGATGCCTCGGGCGGCGACGTCGGTCGCGACGAGCGCGTTGACGTAGCCGTCCTTGAAGTCGGCGAGGGTGCGGGTACGCGCGCCCTGGGTCATACCGCCGTGCAGCGCGTCCGCCTTCACACCGGCGTCGCGCAGCTGCTCGGCGATGCGGTCGGCGCCCAGCTGGGTGCGGACGAAGATGATGGTGCGGCCCTTGCGGGCGGCGATGGCGGCGGTGACCGGCGCCTTGTCCTTCGGCTTCACGACCAGGACGTGGTGGGTCATGGTGGTGACGGCGCCGGCGGACGGGTCGACCTCGTGGGTGACCGGGTTGACGAGGTAACGCTTCACCAGGCTGTCGATCTCGTTCTCCAGGGTGGCGGAGAACAGCAGGCGCTGGCCGCCGGCCGGAACCTGGTCGAGCAGCTCGGTGACCTCGGGCAGGAAGCCCAGGTCGGCCATCTGGTCGGCCTCGTCGAGGACCGCGATCTTGACCTGCTCCAGGGAGCAGGCGCCACGGTTGATGATGTCGCGCAGACGGCCCGGGGTGGCGACGAGGATGTCGACACCGCGCTCCAGGGCGTAGATCTGGTTGCCCATGGAGGTACCGCCGCAGACGACCTTCATCTTCAGGCCGAGCACGTCGCCGTAGGGCTGGAGGGCGTCCGCGACCTGCATCGCGAGCTCACGGGTCGGGGTGAGGATGACGCCGCGGGGCTTCTTCTTGTCGGTGTAGCCGCCGGCCAGGGTGGCCAGGAGCGGCAGACCGAAGGAGAGGGTCTTGCCGGAGCCGGTGCGGCCACGGCCGAGGATGTCCTTGCCGGCCAGGGCGTCCGGGATGGTCGCGGCCTGGATCGGGAAGGGGGTGGTGACACCGTTCTGCGCGAGCTTGCGGACCACGCCCTCGGGCAGACCGAGGTCGGCGAAGGTGATGGTGGGCTCGGCGTCGGCGTCGGCGTCGTCAGCCTCGTTGTAGTCGAGGTCCTCGGACTGGTCGGCCGTCACGTCGGCAACATCAGCCACATCGGCCTCGAGCGCCTCGATGGTCTCGTCGACCACAAGGGTCTCGACGGCCTCGATCGAGTCGTTCTCGGGCATGACGGCACGGTCAGAACTGGAAATGGACATGCGAATGCGAAAACCTTCCGGAGTCTCGGCACGCGCCCAAACTCCGTGAATCGCAAATTCGACCGCCTCAATGCGGTCAGCCACGGCAAGGGAGAGTACGCGCCACACGGCGCTCTTCGGGTTCGGCGCCGGGCAATGGGATCAAACGATCTATAACCATACGCACCCCTCCCCCACCCTGGCAAGTCCGCAGGTGAGCGCCGGGTCGGGGGCTCAGCCGCCCGGCTGCGGCTGTGCGCTGGGCTCCGTGGTGGGCCCGGGGTCCACCGGCGGGTCCGGTGTGGGTTCGGTCACAGGCGGCTCCGGGTCCGGCGGGTCCACCGGCGGGTTCGGGTCGGAACCCCCCGAGCCGCCGGAATCGCCGCCTCCGGGGGCGGGCTCCTGCGGCTCCTGGCCACCGCTCCCGCCCGGCCCCTGGCCCCCCGAACCCCCGGCACCACCCGATCCGCCCAGTCCGCCCGCGGCGGCGGTACCGGGGGTGGGCGAGGGCGCGCCGGGCGCGCCCGGTGAGGCGCCGGGGCTGGGGGAGGCGCCGGGGCCCGCCTTGCCGCCCTCGCCCGGCTTGCCGTCCTTGACCTGCGTACCGCCCTTCGCGTCATGGCCGGCGCCGCCGCCGGAGCCGCCCCGGACGGACCCGCCGCCCCCGTCGGATCCGGCGTCCGCGCCCCGGCGGTCCCCGGACGAGGACGGCGCGGGCTTGGCGGAATCGTCGCTGACACTCATGCAGCCCGCCGCCGCCGCGACCGCGATCGCGGTGACGGCCAGCCGGACGGAAGCGGAGAACTGGCGCACGGTGGGACCTCCGTGGAAGATCGGTGCGGCCCGCAGGGACGGGTCAAGAGACCCAACTCCCTTTGCCCCGTTCGGGACACGCCCCTGCGGACACATCCTGTCCGCAAATCCGGCTCCAGCCCCGTCACCGCAGCGGTCACAGCAGGGGCTACAGCAGCTCAGCCAGCCTCAGTCCCAGCCATACGGCGCACATCCCGGCCACCACCGACGAGCCGGCGTACGCCGCGGCGAGCCCCCCGCGCCCGGTCTCCATCAGCCGCAGGGTCTCGTACGAGAAGGTCGAGTAGGTGGTGAGCGCCCCGCACAGGCCGGCGCCCAGCAGCGCCTGGGCCCCGCCGGAGAGCGCCGCCCCGGCCAGCCCGCCGAGCAGCAGGCTCCCCGCCGTGTTGACGGCGAAGGTGCCCCAGGGGAACACCGGCCCCCACCGCTCCCGCACCGCACGGTCCGTCAGATGGCGCAACGGCGCCCCCACCGCCGCGCCCAGGACCACGTACAGCCAGTTCACGGCCGGACCGCCGACCGCGAAGAGGGCGGCCGGATCATCCGGGTCAGCCGGACCGCCAGCCAGACCCCGCCCAGCGCCCCGGCCAGGGTGCCGGCCGCGTAGCCCAGCGCCGTGCCGAGCGCGCCGCGCTCCAACAGCCGCACCACGTCCAGCGAGTACGCCGAGAAGGTGGTGAACCCGCCGAGCACTCCGGTGCCCAGCAGCGGACGCACCCAGTCCGGGCCGTGCCCCCGTTCACCCGCGAGCACCATCAGCACCCCGATGAGCGCGCAGCCGGCCACATTGACCACGAAGGTCCCCCAGACGGACGGCCACACCAGCCAGATCCCGTACCGCGCGCAGGCTCCGGCGGCTCCCCCGGCGGCGACCAGCGCCACCGTGGCCGGGCCCCCGCCGCCGCGCCCGCCGGGCGGCTGGGTCACCCGTACCCCAGTGCGTGCAGCCGCTCGTCGTCGATCCCGAAGTGGTGGGCGATCTCGTGGACCACGGTGATCTCGGTCTCCTCGACCACGTCCTCCCGGGTCTCGCAGATCCGGAGGGTGGGGTTGCGGTAGATGGTGATCCGGTCCGGCAGCACCCCCGCGTACCACTCGCCGCGGTCCGTGAGCGGAGTCCCCTCGTACAGCCCGAGGAGCTCCGGATCGTCCGCGGGCGGCTCGTCCTCCACGAACACCGCCACGTTGTCCATCAGCCGCGTCAGCTCCGGCGGAATCCGGTCCAGGGCCTCTGCGACGAGCTCTTCGAACTCCTCGCGCGTCATCTCCAGCACCGGGCCATTGTCGCTCCGGTGGAAACCGTTTTGGCGATAGCTCCCCCCATCCCATATGCTTCTCACGTCCCCGACGCGCTGCAAAGCGCCCAGGTGGGCCCTTAGCCCTCATCGTCTAGTGGCCCAGGACGTCGCCCTTTCAAGGCGGTAGCACGGGTTCGAATCCCGTTGGGGGCACGCATTACCCTGTGCGAGACTTGTCTGGCACAGACACCATGGTCCTGTGGAGCAGTTGGTTAGCTCGCCACCCTGTCAAGGTGGAGGTCGCGGGTTCAAGTCCCGTCAGGATCGCTGAGGCTCGAAAGAGTCCTCGTGGCTGGGTAGCTCAGTTGGTACGAGCGATCGCCTGAAAAGCGATAGGTCGCCGGTTCGACCCCGGCCCCAGCCACAACAGTGAAAGGCCCCGTCCCCCGGACGGGGCCTTTCGCATACCCGCTACGCTCCCTCGGCTTCGGCCGAGGCCTCGGCTTCGGCCTCGGCCCGGGCCCGGCGGCGCCACTGCAGCAGCCCGGCCGCCGCCGCCCCCACCGCGACCAGCCCGAGCAGCGCCCAGTCCGGCACCCCGGCCGTCACGGACCGCACCCACTGTTCCACCGCGAACGAGTCGTCCACGTCCAGCAGCCCCGGCAGGCCGGTCGCCCCGTCGTACGCCAGGAACAGCCCGCCCAGCGCGATGAAGAACAGGCCGGAGAGCAGCGAGGTGGTGTGCAGCTCCAGCCGCCCCCACGAGAAGGCCCGGCCGCGCAGCCAGCGGCGCCGGCCCAGCTCGAACCGCTCCCACAGCAGGGCCAGCAGGAACAGCGGTACGGCCATCCCGAGCGCGTACACGGCCAGCAGCGCCCCGCCATAGACCGGGGACCCGGACACGGCCGCCACCGTCAGCACGCTGCCCAGGATCGGGCCCGCGCAGAACCCGGCCAGTCCGTAGACGGCACCCAGCGCGTACACCGAGAGCGCGGTGGTGGGGCGGATCCGGCCGGAGAGCTCCGCCAGCCGCCGGGAGGCGAAACCCAGCCCCAGCAGCTGCGCCAGCCCCAGCCCGATGATCAGCCAGCCGCCGGCCAGGACCAGCTGGTCCCGGTGGCCGTGGAAGAACCGCCCGGCGGTCGAGGAGGCCGCGCCCAGCGGCACCAGGGTGCTCGCCAGTCCGGCGTAGAAGATCCCGGTGCGGGCGAGCAGCCGCGAGGCGGAGTCGATCGAGTACGCGAAGAAGGCCGGCAGCAGCAGGGCGCTGCAGGGGCTGAGCAGCGCGAGCAGGCCGCCCAGCAGCGCGGCCAGGTATCCGATCTCCACTATCCGGCCGCCTTGGCCTTCTCGATGGCGGCCTCGAACTCGGCCGTCGGCATGGCTCCGGCGATCGGCCGGCCGTTGACCAGGAAGGACGGCGTGGAGCTGACCCCGATCCGGTAGCCCTCCTCCTGGTCCCTGGCCACCGCGGCCTTCGCGGCCTGCCCGTCCATGTCCTTCTCGAACCGGTCCAGGTCCGGGACCCCGGCCTCCTTCGCCAGCTCCCGCAGCCGGTCCGGGCCGAAGCCCTTCGCCTTCGCGCCCTCGGCGTAGGCGGCACTGTGGAACTGCCGGAACCGGTCCTGCTGCCCGGCGGCCCAGGCGGCCCGCGCGGCGGCCTCGGACTCCGACCCGAAGATCGGGAAGTTCCGCCACTCGATCCGGAGGGTGCCGTCGGCGACGTACTTCTCCACCAGCCCGGGCTCGGTGTCGCGGGCGAACTTCCCGCAGTAGCCGCACTTGTAGTCGGCGTACTCGATCAGCACCACGGGCGCGTCGGGCCGGCCCACCGCCTGCTTGTCGCCGGCCTCCCGCCGGGCGAGCCCGCGCAGCTGGGCCAGTGCGGCATCCGCCTCGGACTCGGCAGCCCCGGCGGCGCCCGACGCCTGGGAGCTGGGCGCCGAGGCACCCTGGTGGACCGCCCCGTCCTCCTCCGATGGCGCGGAGGCCTGCCAGGACAGCAGCCCGAGGGTGACGGCGGCGAGCGCGACCCCGGCGGAGATCAGCAGCGGCTTCTTGGACGCGGACGTCCGGGGGCGGGGCATGACGGGCCTCTCACTCATACGGCGGGTCGTTTCGGGTGGTCTCGTCCGGGAATCGTACGGGGACGACCGACTAATGCGTTCGCCACCCGCAGCCTGTGGGTGAGATCCTCGATCAGGTATGTCTATTTCCTTCGCCGCCCTGCAGACGCTGCTCGGTGAGATCTCGCTCCGCGACGCTCACCGCCTCGGCCGTCGCCTCGAAGGCGCTCGCCGCATCCGCAAGCCCGAGGCCCGACAGGCCGTGCTCGACGAGATCGCCGCCGAGGCCGCGAAGGCCGCCGAGCGGCTGACCCGGCGTGCCGCCCGGATGCCCGGGGTCACCTACCCGGAAGCCCTGCCGGTCAGCCAGAAGAAGGACGAGATCGCCGAGGCGATACGCGACCACCAGGTCGTGATCGTCGCGGGCGAGACCGGCTCCGGCAAGACCACCCAGATCCCCAAGATCTGCATGGAGCTGGGCCGCGGTGTCCGGGGCATGATCGGACACACCCAGCCCCGCCGGATCGCCGCCCGCACGGTGGCCGAGCGGATCGCCGAGGAGCTGAAGTCCGAGATCGGGCAGACGGTCGGCTGGAAGGTCCGCTTCACCGACCAGGTGGACCCGGACGCCACCTTCGTGAAGCTGATGACCGACGGCATCCTGCTCGCCGAGATCCAGACGGACCGCGAGCTGCGCGCCTACGACACGATCATCATCGACGAGGCCCACGAGCGCAGCCTCAACATCGACTTCCTGCTCGGCTACCTGGCCCAGCTGCTGCCGAAGCGCCCCGACCTCAAGGTCGTCATCACCTCGGCGACCATCGACCCCGAGCGTTTCTCCCGCCACTTCGGTGACGCCCCGATCGTCGAGGTCAGCGGGCGCACCTATCCGGTGGAGGTCCGCTACCGGCCGCTCCTGGAAGAGGATTCCGAGGACGCCGACCGGGACCAGATCACCGCCATCTGCGATGCCGTCGACGAGCTCCAGAAGGAGGGGCCGGGCGACATCCTGGTCTTCCTCTCCGGCGAGCGGGAGATCCGCGACACCGCGGACGCCCTCAACAAGCAGAAGTACCGGTTCACCGAGGTGCTCCCGCTGTACGCCCGGCTCTCGCATGCCGAGCAGCACCGGGTCTTCCAGCCCCACACCGGGCGCCGGATCGTGCTCGCAACCAATGTCGCCGAGACCTCCCTGACCGTCCCGGGTATCAAGTACGTGATCGACCCCGGCACCGCCCGGATCTCGCGCTACAGCCACCGCACCAAGGTGCAGCGGCTGCCCATCGAGCGGATCAGCCAGGCCAGCGCCAACCAGCGCAAGGGCCGCTGCGGCCGTACCTCCGACGGCATCTGCATCCGGCTGTACTCCGAGGACGACTTCAACGCCCGTCCCGAGTTCACCGACGCCGAGATCCTCCGTACGAACCTGGCCTCCGTCATCCTCCAGATGACCGCTGCCGGCCTCGGCGAGATCGAGAAGTTCCCCTTCATCGACCCGCCGGACCACCGCAACATCCGCGACGGCGTCCAGCTGCTCCAGGAGCTCGGGGCCCTGGACCCGACGGTGAAGGACGCCAGGAACCGGCTGACCCCGATGGGGCGCAAGCTCTCGCAGCTGCCGGTGGACCCGCGCCTCGCCCGCATGGTGGTCGAGGCCGACAAGAACAACTGTGTCCGCGAGGTCATGGTCATCGCCGCCGCCCTGTCCATCCAGGACCCGCGCGAGCGGCCCTCGGACAAGCAGACCCAGGCCGACCAGTACCATGCCCGGTTCAAGGACGAGACCTCCGACTTCCTCGCGTATCTGAACCTGTGGCGGTATGTGCGCGAGCAGCAGAAGGAGCGCGGCTCGTCGTCCTTCCGCCGGATGTGCAAGCAGGAGTACCTGAACTTCCTGCGCATCCGCGAATGGCAGGACATCTACTCGCAGCTGCGTACGGTCGCCAAGACCCTCGGCATCCACCTGTCCGAGGCGGACGCCCCCGAGCAGCACATCCATGTCTCGCTGCTGGCCGGCCTGCTCTCGCACATCGGCCTCAAGGACACCGACAAGAACGAGTACCTCGGCGCCCGGTCGGCCAAGTTCGCGGTCTTCCCGGGCTCGGCGCTGTTCAAGAAGCAGCCGAAGTTCGTGATGTCGGCGGAGCTGGTGGAGACCTCGCGGCTGTGGGCCCGGGTCAACGCCAAGGTCGAGCCGGAGTGGGTGGAGCCGCTCGCCCAGCACCTGATCAAGCGCACCTACAGCGAGCCGCACTGGGAGAAGGACCAGGCGGCCGTCATGGCCTACGAGAAGGTCACCCTGTACGGCGTGCCGATCGTGGCCCAGCGGAAGATCAACTACGGCCGGATCGACCCCGAGGTCTCCCGCGAGCTGTTCATCCGCAACGCCCTGGTCGAGGGCGACTGGCGGACCCACCACAAGTTCTACGCGGACAACCGCAAGCTGCTCACCGAGGTCGAGGAGCTGGAGCACCGGGCCCGCCGCCGGGACATCCTGGTCGACGACGAGACCCTGTTCGACTTCTACGACCAGCGGATCCCGGAGCATGTGGTCTCCGGTGCGCACTTCGACTCCTGGTGGAAGCACAAGCGCCGGGAGGAGCCCGAACTCCTCGATTTCGAACGGGAGATGCTGCTCACCGAAAAGGCCGCCGGGGTCACCAAGGACGACTATCCGGATTCCTGGCGGCAGGGCGGTCTGAAGTTCCGGGTGACCTACCAGTTCGAACCGGGGGCGGACGCGGACGGCGTCACCGTCCACATTCCGCTCCAGGTGCTGAACCAGGTCACCGACGAGGGCTTCGACTGGCAGATCCCGGGACTGCGGGAAGAGGTGGTCACCGAGCTGATCCGGTCGCTGCCGAAGCCGATCCGCCGGCACTACGTGCCCGCGCCCAATTTCGCCGGGCGTTTCCTGGACACCGCGGTACCCCTGCAGGAGCCGCTGACGGTGACCCTGGCGCGGGAGCTCCAGCGGATGGTCGGGGTGCCGGTCTCGGCCGGTGACTTCGATCTCGGCCGGCTCCCCGACCACCTGAAGATCACGTTCCGGATCGTCGACGAGCGGCGCAAGAAGCTCGCCGAGGACAAGGACCTGGAAGCGCTGCGGCTGCGGCTCAAGCCCAAGGCCCGGCAGGCCCTCTCCAAGGCGGCTGCGGCCACCGCCGAGCGTTCGGGCGGCGAGTCCGTCGAGCGCACCGGGCTGACCGACTGGACCATCGGCACCCTCAGCAAGGTCTTCGAGACCCGCCGGGCGGGCCAGCCGGTGAAGGCGTACCCGGCGCTGGTGGACGAAGGGACCAGCGTCTCCGTACGGCTCTTCGACACCGAGGCCGAGCAGGCCCAGGCCATGTGGCCGGCCACCCGGCGGCTGATCCTGCTGAACATCCCGGTGAACCCGGCGAAGTTCGCCTCCGAGAAGCTCGGCAACCAGCAGAAGCTGGCCCTGTCCCGCAACCCGCACGGCTCCATCCAGGCGCTGTTCGACGACTGCGCCACCGCCGCGGCCGACCGGCTGATCGCCGAGCACGGCGGGCCGGCCTGGGACGAGGCGGGCTTCCGGAAGCTCTACGAGGCCGTCCGGGCGGACCTGGTGGACACCACGGTGCGCGCGGTGGACCAGGTGCAGCAGATCCTGGCCGCCTGGCAGGCCTGTGAGCGGCGTCTGAAGGCCACCCAGAGCCTGGCGCTGATGAACAACCTCCAGGACGTCAGGACGCAGCTGGCGGCCCTCATGCCGGCCGGTTTCGTGACCCTGACGGGGATGAAGCGGCTGCCGGACCTGATGCGCTATCTGGTGGCGGTGGACCGGCGGTTGCAGCAGATGCCGACGGCGGTCCAGCGCGACACCACGCGCATGGAGAAGGTCCACGAGATGCAGGACGAGTACGCCTGGCTGCTGGAACAGCTCCCGAAGGGGCGGCCGGTGCCGCGCGAGGTCACCGAGATCCGCTGGATGATCGAGGAACTGCGGGTGAGCTACTTCGCGCACGCGCTCGGCACGGCCTATCCGATCTCGGACAAGCGGATCGTGAAGGCGGTGGATGCGGCGGCTCCCTGACGGGCGTTGATCGGGTTCGACCGCACCCCCTGACCTGCTGTACAGTCTGACTCGCAACCAAGGTCCTGTGGAGCAGTTGGTTAGCTCGCCACCCTGTCAAGGTGGAGGTCGCGGGTTCAAGTCCCGTCAGGATCGCAACAACATCAGGGCCCGTATCCCCCAGGGGATACGGGCCCTGATGCGTTTCCCGGGGTCCGGGGAAAATCCCCCGTCCGCATGAAACCTCCCGCCTGCCCCATCCCCGTACGGGTGCTTTGCCGTGCGTACAAGAGTGATCGGGTGTGACAGGGGTCACCACATGAGTTTTTGAGACTCCCACTTTTATCGCACCCCTACGCAACCTCGATTTAATATGTGCAATGGCACCGTGTCCCGCCGGGCATAAAAAGATCGCGCTGGACCCGGCGGAGTCCAGCGCGATCGAACGACTCGGGTGAACCTGTTGGGGCAGGCTCAGTCGTGTGAAGCCAGGTGGGTTTCATCGGATTGGGGGATCCGGTTCATGCCCGGTAAAGCGGGGTGGTGCGGTGCTGCTGTTGCTGCGGGACCTCAGGCCTCGCTGCGCTGCTGCGGAATTCCCGCGAGCAGAGCGCGAACCTCGGCCTCGCGGTAGCGGCGGTGTCCACCCAGCGTGCGGATGGACGTGAGCTTGCCAGCCTTGGCCCAGCGGGTCACCGTCTTCGGGTCCACGCGGAACATCGTGGCAACCTCAGCCGGGGTCAGCAGCGGCTCGGCATCAGGGGTGCGAGCGGTCATGAGCGGCCTCCTCGGGAGAACCGAACCATCTCGGTTCTTTCCTCTAAATTCTGCACCTTGGCCCGCGTTGCCCGAAATGGACAGACGCGGGCCGAGTCGGTTATAGGACGAACGGCTTGTCCTCGGCACTACAACTACACCATCTGTCCAGCCTCGTCGGCCAAACCGATGGAATTGCCCTCCGAGGTGTTCATCAGCGGCGGAAGCCGATGGACTGACCCATAACGGACAGTCACCCCACTGTGACGATCAGTCACAGAGCGATCAGGAGTCACGAGACCCCCCATAGAGTGCAATGCCGAGCATTCCGCCCTTACTTGGACGGAAGGAACCCTCCCCGGACTCCTTGTCCTATTTTGGCACGAGGGTAGGGGAACGGCGCAAGGGTGTGGTTAGTGCGGTCCGTCACGCTTGAGCCAATGGCCCGTATCAGGACGTAGGTCCTGGCACTAAGACCCGAATGCCTGGGTTCAGGAACATGATCCCTGATTGTGGCCGTTCGGCCGATACCGGCGCCACCCCCGGTGTGTGTCCGGTCGGACCGGACCCGCCCCGGGCCCGCCCCGGGCGCCGCCGGCCGCAGCGCTAGTTGGCGAAGAGTCTCTCCCGGACCGTCCGCCAGCGGTCCGCCAGCCCCCCGTAGACCTCCTGGGCCCCGGCGCCGTCCCCCGCCCGCAGCGCCGCCAGGCCGGCCGCCAGATCGCGTGCCGACCGGTCGGCCGCCAGCCGGTCCGCCGGCAGGGCGTGCACCAGCCCGCCGTAGTCCAGCTCCACCATGGACCGCGGATGGAACTCCTCCAGCCAGCTCCCCACCTCCACCAGGCCCTCCGCCAGCGGCCCGTAGCCCTCCGCCTCCCGCAGCGTGCGCAGCCCCCGGGCCAGCCGCCGCCGGGCCTGCACCATCGGGGTCCGGTAGCGCAGCCGCTCCCCCGGCAGGTAGTCCCGCTCCTCGTCGGCCACCAGCACGAACCAGCGCAGCGGCACCTGCCACACCCCCGTACGGATCCACGGCCGGGCCTCCGGGTTCCGCTCCCGCCACCGCCCGTACTCCTCCTCCGCCCGCCGCCGCACCCCCGGCGGCAGCGCCGCGTCCAGCACCGGCCGCGGGAACTCGGCCACCAGCTCCTGGAGCGCCAGCCAGCCGCGCAGCCGGGTCCGCCACGGGCAGACCAGCACCACCCCGTCCAGCTTCGCCGTGAAGGCGTCCGCGCTCTCGTGCACCGGCACCCCCACCGGGACCACCGCAGCCAAGTCCGCCAGCGACCGCCGCAGTTCGTCCTGGGCGGTGGGCCGCACCCCGCGCCGGACGTAGTCCGCCCAGTGGGTGCGCTCCGGCTCCGCAAAGGCCGCCAGAGGCTCGTAGACCCGCAGGTAGGAGGCGTACGGGACGGCCGGCACCGCGCGTGCCGAGGGCATCGGCCGATCGGGGGATTCGCTCACTCCCAGGTCCTCCCCCGCCCCGCCCGGAGGTAGTCCGAACCTCCCGCGCCTACTCCGCCGGAGGGTGATCCGGGCCACTCGGCACCGCGGCCGACCGTGCAGGTCTTACGCTGCTCCTACACGCCCTCCCCACCCTCAGGAGGGTCCCGCCGCATCTCTTCCATGGGAGTCACCACCGTGACCGAAATGACCGACGGCGTCCTGCACACCCTGTTCCGCACGGAGCAGGGCGGCCATGAGCAAGTCGTGCTGTGCCAGGACCGAGCCAGTGGCCTCAAGGCCGTCATCGCCATTCACTCCACCGCCCTGGGCCCCGCCCTCGGCGGCACGCGCTTCCACGCGTACGCCTCCGACGAGGAGGCCGTCCTGGACGCGCTGAACCTCGCCCGCGGCATGTCGTACAAGAACGCCCTCGCCGGGCTGGACCACGGCGGCGGCAAAGCCGTGATCATCGGCGACCCGGACGTTCTGAAGAGCGAGGAACTGCTGCTGGCCTACGGCCGGTTCGTGGAGTCCCTCGGCGGCCGGTACGTGACCGCCTGCGACGTCGGCACCTATGTGGCCGACATGGACGTGGTGGCGCGCGAGACCCGCTGGGCGACCGGCCGGTCCCCCGAGAACGGCGGCGCCGGCGACTCCTCGGTGCTGACCGCGTACGGGGTCTTCCAGGGCATGCGGGCCAGCGCCCAGCACCTGTGGGGCGACCCGACCCTGCGAGGCCGCAAGGTCGGCGTGGTGGGCGTCGGCAAGGTCGGCCACTACCTGGTCGAGCACCTGCTGGAGGACGGCGCGGAGGTCGTGATCACGGACGTCCGCGAGGAGTCCGTGCAGCGCATCCTCGACAAGCACCCGGGCAAGGTCACCGCGGTGGCCGACACCGAGGCCCTGATCCGCGTCGAGGGCCTGGACATCTACGCCCCCTGCGCCCTGGGCGGCGCCCTGAACGACGACTCCGTGCCGGTGCTGACCGCCAAGGTGGTCTGCGGGGCCGCGAACAACCAGCTCGCCCACCCGGGCGTGGAGAAGGACCTCGCGGACCGCGGGATCCTCTACGCCCCGGACTACGTGGTCAACGCGGGCGGGGTGATCCAGGTCGCCGACGAGCTGCACGGCTTCGACTTCGACCGGTGCAAGGCCAAGGCCTCGAAGATCTTCGACACCACCCTGGCGATATTTGCACGTGCCAAGGCGGATGGCATCCCGCCGGCCGCGGCTGCCGACCGGATCGCCGAACAGCGGATGGCGGACGCCCGCGCCACCCGTACCGCGTAAGCGGAATGACACCCGCCGGGGCACGGCGAGACAAGACTCACTGTGCTTCGGCGGGTCGGCCGCCAAGAAAGGGTTAAAATCGCAGCTGACCAGCGAGTACGGGGCGACTCGCGGTCACTGCGCCGGGGCGCGTCATGCGGGCGGCGTACCGTATGGCCGCGGAAGCAGGTACCGTTAAAGCCCTACGGACGGTCTCTCCAAGGAGAGCCCGCTCCGAACCATGAACGCGTGTCAAGACTCTGGGGCCGTCGAGCCCCGTCACCGAGGGGGTCGAGCCATGGGGCGCGGCCGGGCAAAGGCCAAGCAGACGAAGGTCGCCCGCCAGCTGAAGTACAGCAGCGGCGGGACCGATCTGACACGTCTGGCCAGCGAGCTGGGCGCATCGAACTCGCAACCGATCCAGAACCAGCCGCCGAATGGTGAGCCGTTCGAGGACGACGAGGACGAGGACGACCCGTACGCCCGCTACGCGGATATGTACAACGACGACGACGAGGACGAGGACGAAGAGTCCGGTCCCGCGTCGCACCGTCGCGGCGCTTGACGCGTTCATCGCTTCGTACAAACGCGCAGATCACACAACCCGGTCCAGGGCCAGCGGCCCCGGACCGGGTTTCGTGCTGCTCAGCTCGCGTAGGAGCCGGTGAGGGCCGCGCCCTCGGCGTGCTCTCCCCGGTCGAGGATCTCGCCGGCGACCCAGGCGTCGACCCCGCGGTCGGCCAGGGTGGTCAGCGCCACCTCCACCGACTCCTGCGGGACCACGGCGATCATGCCGACGCCCATGTTCAGGGTCTTCTCCAGCTCCGGCTGCGCCACCCGGCCGGCCTTGCCGACAAGATCGAACACCGCACCCGGCGCCCAGGTCGAACGGTCGACCGAGGCATGCAGGTGGTCCGGGATGACCCGGGCCAGGTTGGCCGCCAGACCGCCGCCGGTGACGTGTGAGAACGCGTGGACCTCGGTGGTGCGGGTGAGGGCCATGCAGTCCAGCGAGTAGATCTTGGTGGGCTCCAGCAGCTCCTCGCCGAGGGTCCGGCCGAACTCCGGAACCTCCCGGTCCAGGGACAGCCCGGCCCGGTCGAAGAGCACGTGCCGGACCAGCGAGTACCCGTTCGAGTGAAGGCCGGAGGACGCCATGGCGATGACGGCGTCACCCGTACGGATGCGATCGGCGCCGAGCAGCCGGTCGTACTCGACCACACCGGTGCCGGCACCGGCCACGTCGAACTCGTCCGGGCCGAGCAGGCCCGGGTGCTCGGCGGTCTCGCCGCCCACCAGGGCGGTACCGGCCAGGACACAGCCCTCGGCGATGCCCTTGACGATCTGCGCGACCCGGTCCGGGTGGACCTTGCCGACGCAGATGTAGTCGGTCATGAAGAGCGGCTCGGCACCGCAGACGACGATGTCGTCCATGACCATCGCCACCAGGTCGTGGCCGATGGTGTCGTACACGCCCATCTGGCGGGCGATGTCGACCTTGGTCCCGACGCCGTCGGTGGCCGACGCGAGCAGCGGGCGCTCGTACCGCTTCAGAGCGGAGGCGTCGAAGAGCCCGGCGAAACCGCCGAGGCCGCCGAGGACCTCGGGGCGCTGGGTCTTCTTCACCCACTGCTTCATCAGCTCGACGGCGCGGTCACCCGCTTCGATGTCGACGCCTGCAGCTGCGTAGCTGGCACCAGTGGTCTCTGACATGGGAGGAGAGAACTTTCGTGTCGTGTACTGCAGGGTGTTACCCGGGGGAGGTTACGGACGACGGAGCGCATCGGCGGCGTCGGTGCCGCCGGCCAGCTCGTTCTCCAGCAGCTGCTTGCCGAGGAGCTCCGGGTCGGGCAGCTCCATCGGGTACTCGCCGTCGAAGCAGGCACGGCAGAGGTTCGGCTTCTGGATGGTCGTCGCCTCGATCATGGAATCGAGGGAGATGTACGCCAGCGAGTCCGCGCCCAGCGACGTGCCGATCTCCTCGACCGACATGCCGTTGGCGATGAGCTCGGCGCGGGTGGCGAAGTCGATGCCGAAGAAGCAGGGCCACTTGACCGGCGGGGAGGAGATCCGGATGTGGACCTCGGCCGCTCCGGCCTCGCGGAGCATCCGGACCAGCGCGCGCTGGGTGTTGCCGCGGACGATCGAGTCGTCGACGACCACCAGGCGCTTGCCCCGGATGACCTCCTTCAGGGGGTTGAGCTTCAGCCGGATGCCGAGCTGCCGGATCGTCTGGGACGGCTGGATGAAGGTCCGCCCGACATAGGCGTTCTTCACCAGGCCGGAACCGTACGGAATCCCGCTGGCCTCGGCGTATCCGACGGCGGCCGGGGTGCCCGACTCGGGAGTCGGTATCACCAGGTCGGCCTCGACCGGGGCTTCCTTGGCCAGCCTGCGGCCCATCTCGACACGCGAGAGGTAGACGTTGCGGCCGGCGATGTCGGTGTCCGGGCGCGCCAGGTAGACGTACTCGAAGACACAGCCCTTGGGCTTCGCGTCCGCGAACCGGGAGGTGCGCAGACCGTTCTCGTCGATCGCGATGAGTTCGCCGGGTTCGACCTCGCGGACGAAGCTGGCGCCGCAGATGTCGAGGGCGGCGGTCTCACTGGCCACCACCCAGCCGCGCTCCAGCCGGCCGAGGACCAGCGGGCGGATGCCCTGCGGGTCACGGGCGGTGTAGAGGGTCCCCTCGTCCATGAAGACGAGCGAGAAGGCTCCCTTGACCTGCGGGAGCACCACGCGGGCGGACTCCTCGATGGTCAGCGGCTTCCCGTCGGCGTCGACCTGCCCGGCCAGCAGGGCCGTGACCAGGTCGGTGTCGTTGGTGGCCGCCACCTGGGTGGCGCGGCCGTCCTGCCGGGGGAGGTCGGCGACCATCTCGGCAAGCTCGGCGGTGTTCACCAGGTTGCCGTTGTGGCCCAGGGCGATCGAGCCGTGGGCGGTCGCGCGGAAAGTGGGTTGAGCGTTCTCCCAGACGGAGGCTCCGGTGGTCGAGTAGCGGGCGTGACCGACCGCGATATGACCTTGGAGGGATCCGAGGGAGGTTTCGTCGAAGACCTGGGAAACGAGGCCCATGTCCTTGAAGACGAGGATCTGGGAACCGTTGCTCACAGCGATTCCCGCGGACTCTTGTCCGCGGTGCTGCAGTGCATACAGTCCGAAGTAGGTGAGCTTGGCGACCTCTTCACCCGGAGCCCAGACACCGAAGACGCCGCAAGCGTCCTGGGGGCCCTTCTCACCGGGGAGCAGGTCGTGGTTGAGTCGTCCATCACCACGAGGCACACCTTGAGTCTAGGCGACGTCGTCCACTGGTCCGAATTGGGGATGGCCCGGGAAATCTCACAGCACGGAGGGTGACCATTCCGCGTCGTCTCGGTATCGAGCTGCTCATTTGTCGACAGCGACTGTCGCATTCACATTGCGGGACCGCTCGGTCACTCCCCTGCGGGATCCCTACCGAAGCCGATCAAGCTTTGTCGTGATCAACACATGACCGAACCCAGTGCGTACGTACGCCGGTTGCCGATCGGCGAGCCGCTTTCTCTGCCCGTCGACGGCGTGTCGGGGTGGGACGTCTTTCCGTACGAGGGGGACATCCGGGTGCGGGCGCTGGAACAGCCGACCCTGCCCGAGCCCGACCGGAACGGGGAGCAGGGCCCGCAGGACTGCGTGTTCTGCTCCCTGGCCGACGGCGACTGCCTGTGGACGGACGAGCACTGGCGGCTCGTGGACGAGCACGGAGGCCTTCCGGCCATCCTCAAACTGGTGCCCCGCGGCCACCACGACCTGTCGGACCTGCCGCCCGAGCGGGCCGCCGAGCTGGGTCCGATGCTCCAGCGCGTCGAGCGGGCGGTGCTGTCCCCGGGCGGGATCGCCCGGTCGCATGTGAACCGGTGGGGGGACGGCGCCGCCCATCTGCACGTCTTCTTCTTCGCCCGGCCGGAGGGCATGCTCCAGCTGCGCGGCAGCTTCCTGCCCGCGTGGGACGAGGCGCTGCCGCCGCTGCCCGAGGAGATGCTGGCGGAGAACCGGCGGATCATCGCGCAGGCGATGGCGAAGGACGGCGGCACCGCCCGCGTCTGAGCCGCGTCTGAGCCGCGTCTGAGACGGACCTGCCGGTCAGCCGGTCACTTCTCCTGGATGCTCGCCCGAATACCCGCACCATCCGCCCCGGTGAGGGTCAGGGTGCGGTCCTTGACCGTGTAGTGCAGGGGTCCGGAGGCGAACAGCGCCGACAGGGCCTTCTCGACCTCGCCGGCCGGTCCGGTGCAGGCCATCCGGGTGGCGGCGAGCGGCCCGAAGGTGACCCGCGGACCGTCGATCACGGCCTTTCCGGTGAACCGGTTGCAGCCGAGGCTGCCACTGGCACTGCCGTCGGCGGCGATGGTGAACTCGGCCCGGCCCTCCGCGCCCGCGGGGACGGAGGACACCGTCTCGCCGCGGACCAGCGAGTCCACGACCCACCGGCTGCCGGTGAGGGCGGCCGGTGCCGCCGTGGGCGCATCGGCCAGCTCGATCCGGTCGCCGCCGGGCGCGGTCAGGGTGAGCCGGCCGTCCTGCCGGCCGATCTCCAGCCGGCCCTTGAACAGCCGGGCGAAGGCGTTCTCGAAGTCCATGGCGTCACAGGCCATGGCCGTGGTGGCGCCCGGGGTGACGGTCACGGCCGTACCGTCGATCACCAGGTCGGCACCGAAGGTGTTGCAGCCGTAGTTGCCGGTGGCCTTGGTGCCGTTCTCCTCGAAGGCCACCGCGGCCTGCGGTGGTCCGGTCAGGGTCTTGCCCCCGGCCGTCAGGCTCTGCACCGACCAGCTGGTGCCGGTCAGTTTCACATCGGCGACCGATCCGGCCGCCTGGGTACCGCCGCAGGCGGTGAGGGCGAGTACGGCGGCCAGGGACAGGGCGAGCGGTACACGGCGTGAAGTCCTCATGCCGCTCTGACGCGCCCGCCCCGCAACCGGTTCCGCCCGCATTCCCCGATCACTCCCGGGTCCCTCCCGGGTCCCTCCGGGGTCAGCTCATCACCGGCAGCAGCGCCGACAGGTCCGCCCGCTCCCCGCTGGCACTGATCCGGGCGTCCTCCAGCGCCTCCGCCCACCCCGTACGCCCGGTGGCGAGCCGGATCCAGGTCAGCGGGTCGGTCTCCACCACATTGGGCGGGGTGCCCCGGGTGTGACGGGGGCCCTCGATGCACTGGACCACCGCGAAGGGCGGCACCCGTACCTCGACGGAACCGCCGGGGGCCTTGAACGCGAGGGCGTCGGCGAGCAGCCGGGTGCAGGCGGCCAGGGCCTGCCGTTCGAGGGGGATGTCCAGGCCGGCGGCCCGGTTCAGGTCGTCGGTGTGCACCACCAGCTCGACCGTACGGGTGACCAGGAAGTCGGCCAGGGTCATGTCCCCGATCCACAAGTCCAGTACCCGGCTCCCGGGATGGGCCTCCAGCGCCTCGGCCAGCCGGGCACCCGCCCGCTCGTACAGCTCGGGCAGCGGGGCGCCGGTCAGGGTCTCCCGGGCGGCCTCGGAGATCTTCCCGGCCAGGGAGGCGGTGGCGAAGGGCCACTCGACGACGGTCAGCTCGGCAACGGCGGCGGGCGGCCGGGCCAGGCCCAGGGCGAGCGAGTCGGCGATCCAGGCGACGTGCGCGGCGAGCTCGGCCACGCTCCACTCCCCGAGCCCGCTGGGCCGCGCGAGCTGCTCGGGGGTCAACTCCCCGACGGCCCGGGCCACATGCCCGAACTGCGCGGTCACCGCGGCACGAATCTTCGCCTGGTCGTACGTACGCGGCTTCTTCTTCCCCTGGGCCATGCGGCGAGCCTATCCGGCGGCCGGAAGCACCGGCTCGACCCGGCGCGGCAGCGCCGAGGCCCCGCCCACACACCGTGGACGGGGCCTCGTACGACCGGGGGCGATCAGGCCAGCAGGGCCGGGATCGTCGCCTCGTGCGCCTCGCGGAGCTCGGCGAGCGGAAGGGCGAACTGGCCCTGGATCTCGATCTCCTCGCCGTCCACCACACCGATACGGGTCGCGGGCAGGCCGCGCGCACCGCACATGTCGGTGAAGCGGAGCTCCTCGCTGCGCGGGACGGCCACGATGGCCCGGCCCGCCGACTCGGAGAACAGGAAGGTGAACGCGTCCAGCGCCTCCGGGACCACGATCCGCGCACCGTTGCCGCCGCGCAGGCAGGACTCGGTGAGCGCCTGGATCACGCCGCCGTCGGACAGATCGTGCGCGGCGTCGATCATGCCGTCGCGGGAGGCCGAGATCAGGATCTCGCCGAGCAGCTTCTCCCGGCCCAGGTCCACCTTCGGCGGCAGGCCGCCGAGGTGGTCGTGGACGACCTGGGACCAGGCCGAGCCACCGAACTCCTCGGCGGTGTCGCCGAGCAGGTAGAGCAGCTGGCCGGCCTCCGCGAACGCCATCGGCGTACGGCGGTTGACGTCGTCGATCACACCGAGGACCGCCACGACCGGGGTCGGGTGGATGGCGGTCTCGCCGGTCTGGTTGTAGAGGGAGACATTGCCGCCGGTCACCGGGGTGCCCAGCTCCAGGCAGCCGTCCGCGAGACCACGGCAGGCCTCGGCGAACTGCCACATGACGCCCGGGTCCTCCGGCGAACCGAAGTTCAGGCAGTCGGAGATTGCGAGCGGCTTGGCGCCGGTCGCGGCCACGTTCCGGTAGGCCTCGGCCAGCGCCAGCTGCGCCCCCGCGTACGGGTCGAGCTTGGCGAATCGGCCGTTGCCGTCGGTGGCCATGGCCACGCCGAGGTTGGTCTCCGCGTCGATCCGGACCATGCCGGCGTCCTCGGGCTGGGCCAGCACCGTATTGCCCTGCACGAAGCGGTCGTACTGGTCGGTGACCCAGGACTTCGAGGCTTGGTTCGGGGAGGAGACCAGGGCCAGCACCTGCGCGCGGAGCTCTTCGGAGGTCTGCGGGCGGGGCAGCGTGCCCGCGTCGTCCGCCTGGAGCGCGTCCTGCCACTCGGGGCGGGCGTACGGGCGCTGGTAGACCGGGCCCTCGTGGGCGACGGTGCCCGGGGGCACGTCCACGATCTGCTCGCCGTGCCAGAAGATCTCCAGGCGCTCGCCCTCGGTCACCTCACCGATGACGGTGGCGATGACGTCCCACTTCTCGCAGATCTCCATGAAGCGGTCGACGTGCTGGGGCTCGACGATCGCGCACATGCGTTCCTGCGACTCGCTCATGAGGATTTCCTCGGGCGAGAGCGTCGCATCGCGCAGCGGGACGGTGTCCAGCTCGACCCGCATGCCGCCGGAACCGGCGGAGGCCAGCTCGGAGGTGGCGCAGGACAGCCCGGCGCCGCCGAGGTCCTGGATGCCCGCGACCAGCTTCTCCCGGAAGATCTCCAGGGTGCACTCGATGAGGAGCTTCTCCTGGAAGGGGTCGCCGACCTGGACGGCGGGGCGCTTGGTCGGCTTCGAATCGTCGAAGGTCTCGGACGCGAGGACCGAGACGCCGCCGATGCCGTCGCCGCCGGTGCGGGCGCCGTAGAGGATCACCTTGTTGCCGGGGCCGGAGGCCTTGGCGAGGTGGATGTCCTCGTGCTTCATCACGCCGATGCAGCCGGCGTTGACCAGCGGGTTGCCCTGGTAGCAGGAGTCGAAGACGACCTCGCCGCCGATGTTGGGCAGGCCCAGGCAGTTGCCGTAGCCGCCGATGCCCGCGACCACGCCCGGCAGGACGCGCTTGGTGTCGGGGTGGTCGGCCGCGCCGAAGCGGAGCGGGTCGACGACGGCGACCGGGCGGGCGCCCATGGCGAGGATGTCGCGGACGATGCCGCCGACGCCGGTGGCCGCGCCCTGGTAGGGCTCGATGTACGAGGGGTGGTTGTGCGACTCGACCTTGAAGGTGACCGCGTAGCCCTGGCCGACGTCGACCACACCGGCGTTCTCGCCGATGCCGACGAGGAGAGCGGTGTTCTCGGGGGCCTTCTCGCCGAACTGGCGCAGGTGGACCTTGCTGCTCTTGTAGGAGCAGTGCTCGGACCACATGACGGAGTACATGGCGAGCTCGGCGCCGGTGGGGCGGCGGCCGAGGATCTCCCGGATCCGGTCGTACTCGTCCTCCTTGAGGCCGAGTTCCTTCCACGGCTGGGCCGCGTCCGGGGTCTGGGTGGCGTGCTTGACGGTGTCGAGGGTCATGCGCTTACCAGCTTCTTCAGGACCGAGGTGAAGAACGGCAGGCCGTCGGTGCGGCCGGTGCCGATCAGCGGTTCCACCGCGTGCTCGGGGTGCGGCATGAGGCCGACGACGTTGCCCGCGGCGTTGGTGATGCCGGCGATGTCGCGCAGCGAACCGTTCGGGTTCATGTCCAGGTACCGGAAGGCCACGCGGCCTTCGGCCTCCAGCTCGTCGAGCGTGCGCTCGTCGGCGACGTAGCGGCCGTCCATGTTCTTGAGCGGGACGGAGATCTCCTGGCCCTGCTCGTAGTCCCCGGTCCAGGCGGTCTCCGCGTTCTCGACGCGGAGCTTCTGGTCGCGGCAGATGAAGTGCAGGTGGTTGTTGCGGAGCATCGCGCCGGGCAGCAGGTGGGCCTCGGTGAGGACCTGGAAGCCGTTGCAGATGCCGAGGACGGGCATGCCCGCCTTCGCCTGCTCGATGATCGTCTCCATCACCGGGGAGAAGCGGGAGATGGCACCCGCCCGCAGGTAGTCGCCGTAGGAGAAGCCGCCCGCGAGGACCACGGCGTCGACCTGGTGCAGGTCCTTGTCGCGGTGCCAGAGGGAGACGGGCTCGGCGCCCGCGAGGCGGACGGCGCGCAGCGAGTCGCGGTCGTCGAGGGTTCCGGGGAACGTGACGACACCGATGCGAGTGGTCACGACCCGGACTCCACCTTGACGACGAAGTCTTCGATGACGGTGTTGGCGAGGAACGTTTCGGCCATCTTGTGGATGCGGTCGAGGGCGGCCTGGTCGACCGGCCCCTCCACCTCGAGTTCGAAGCGCTTCCCCTGGCGGACGTCGGCGATCCCCTCGAAGCCCAGGCGCGGCAGTGCACGCTGCACCGCCTGGCCCTGGGGGTCGAGGATCTCCGGCTTGAGCATGACGTCGACTACGACGCGTGCCACTGGCACTCCCGAGTGGTGGTTGGTGCGAAGGCGGTTCCCTCAGCGTACCCGCCCCAAATTTCTACGCGGGTAGATATCCGGCGCTTCACCAACGGATCGCAAAATCCACCGGAAAACCACCGACTCGGGATTGCGGCGGGACACGCGGAGAGAATTAACTGAGCTTCGCAATACGCGAGAAATCGCGGTACAAAGGAATCCCCGGGGATTGCCCCGGAAAGCAGTATTGTTACGAAACATCCACACAGTCGACATCGCCGCACGTCAGCGGGCGGGGGAGTCGCGCGAAGGGACCGATATCCGTGGCGCAGCGCGTAGTAGTCACGATCTCCGACGACATCGATGGCGGAGAAGCGGCGGAAACGGTCGCGTTCGGCCTGGACGGTAAGTCGTACGAGATCGACCTCAATCTCGCCAACGCAAAGAAACTGCGTAAGAGCCTCGCCCCTTACGTGGCCGCCGGACGCCGGCAGGCGCGGTCCGGGAAGACCTACAAGCACACCTCGCTCGCACCGGACCCGGCGGTGGTGCGGGCCTGGGCCCGCTCCAACCAGCTCGACGTGCCCCCGCGCGGCCGGATCCCCAAGAGGATCTACGAGGCCTACAACGAAGCCCACTGACCGCCGATTTGCCAACCACCCCACCTGATCCGCTAGTGTGTGGATCACGCCGAGGGGCGAGGCCGCAGGTCACAACCCCGAAGGTCGTGCGGGTGTAGTTCAGTAGCAGAACATCCCCCTTCCAGGGGGAAGGCGCAGTGTGCGATTCCTGTCACCCGCTCTGCAACGCTTTGCCAACCACTCCGGTGGATCAGGTAGAGTGGTGCTCGCACCGCCGGTGCGGTACATGCGGACGTGGCTCAGTTGGTAGAGCATCACCTTGCCAAGGTGAGGGTCGCGAGTTCGAATCTCGTCGTCCGCTCAGAGAGAAGGCCCCAGTCATTGCGACTGGGGCCTTCTGCGTTTCCCGGATCATGCATGACATTTGTCATCGGCGATCGTGACAGCACGCACTGCTCCGGCTCCGGATCCGGCTCGATTCTGGATCCATGACCAACACCGACCAGCCCGTGATCGAAGTCGAGGAGCTGCGCCGCGGCTACTCCGGGGGCTTCGAAGCCGTTCGCGGCATCTCCTTCTCCGTGGCCCGGGGCGAGGTCTTCGCCCTGCTCGGCACCAACGGCGCGGGCAAGACCTCCACCGTGGAACTGCTGGAAGGACTGGCGGCGCCGACCGGCGGCCGGGTCCGGGTCTTCGGCATGGACCCGCACCGGGAACGGGCCAGGGTCCGGCCGCGGACCGGGGTGATGCTCCAGGAGGGCGGGTTCCCCTCCGACCTGTCGGTCACCGAGACGGTACGGATGTGGGCCGGTGTGACCAGCGGGGCCCGGCCCGGCACCGAGGTGCTGGAGCTGGTCGGCCTCACCGGCCGCGCCTCGGTCCGGGTGAAGCAGCTCTCCGGCGGCGAGCGGCGGCGGCTGGACCTGGCGCTGGCCCTGCTGGGGCGGCCGGAGGTGCTGTTCCTCGACGAGCCGACCACCGGCATGGACCCGGAAGGCCGCCGGGCCACCTGGGAGTTGGTCCGGCAGCTGCGGGACCAGGGCACCACGGTGCTGCTGACCACGCACTACCTGGAGGAGGCGGAGGAGCTGGCCGACCGGCTGGCGATCCTGCACGAGGGGGAACTGGTGCTGTCCGGCAGCCCGTCCGAGGTGGCCGCCACCCGGCCGGCCCGGATCAGGTTCACCCTGCCGGAGGGGATCCGCCCCGCCCTGCTGCCGCTGTCGCTGCACGCCGCTGCCGAAGGGCAGCAGGTGGAAATCCGGACCGGCCGGCTGCAGGCCTCGCTGACCGAACTACTGCGCTGGGCCCAGCAGGAGGGGGTGGAGCTGGCCGGGCTGGACGCCAGGTCCGCCTCGCTGGAGGAGGCCTTCCTGGAGCTGGCCCGGAGCCGCCGGGCCGTCCCCGAGGCCGCCGGCAGCGACACCCGTACCGACCACGACGACACCATGGCGGGGACCCGATGAACGCTCTGACCCTGAACGCCGGCCGGCTCTTCGCACTCGGCCGGTCCGAGCTCACCCTGCTGATCCGGAATCGGGCCGCACTGTCCGTGGCCCTGATGATGCCGCTGGCGATGGTGTTCGTCCTGCGGTCCTCACTGGGCGAGTTCGAGCTCGACGGCGGCGCGGCGGCGGTCGGAGAGGCGACGCTGACCGGCGGCATCGGGATGGTGCTGGTGCTCGTCGTCTACATGAACCTGGTCTCGGCGTACGTGGCCCGGCGCGAGGAGCTGGTGCTGAAGCGGCTGCGCACCGGCGAGGCGAACGACCTGGAGATCCTGGCCGGCAGCGCGCTGCCGGCGGCGGCGCTGGCCCTCCTCCAGGTGGTGGTGCTCACGGTGGCCGGGGCGGCTGCCCTGGACGTGCGGACCCCGCAGAACCCGCTGCTGCTGGTGGCCGCCGTGCTCGCGGGCATCGTGCTGCTGGCCGGCCTGTCCGCGGTGACCAGTGCCTTCACCCGCAATGTGGAGAGCGCGGGGCTGACCACGCTGCCGCTGTTCCTGCTCACCTCCGTGGGTTCCGGGCTCTTCGTGCCGCTGGAGACGCTGCCCGACAAGCTCGCCTCGGCATGTGAACTGCTGCCGCTCACCGGGGTGATGACCATGGTGCGGGCCGGCTGGCTGGGCACCGGGGAAGCCGGCGGCGCCGGTGATCTGACCACCGCGGCCGTGGTCACGCTGGCCTGGATCGTGATCGCCGTGTTTGCTGTGCAGCGGTGGTTCCGGTGGGAACCTCGCCGCTAGATCGATCGGGGGACGGGCCGTGTCAAAGCTGACCGGGTGGTGGAGCGGCCTTGGCAGTGCGGCCAAGGTGGAGCTGTACACGCGGTGGTCCTTCCACAGCTTCGCGCTGGTGGAGGTCACGGCGATCGGGCTGGGCTCCCTGGCCGGCAGCAGGCAGCCCGTCGCGGCGGACCTGGTCGCCGCGGCGTTCGTCCTGGCGCACGCCGTGCTGAGCGCGGTGGTCTCCTCCCGGGCACTGGACTGGCTGCTGGACCGGGCGGAGCGGCCGGTCCGGCCGGCCCTGGCCCTGGCCCTGGTGAGCGGTGCGGCCACGCTGTACTTCCTCTTCCTGCACGCGCGGCAGCAAGGGGACGGCAGCCCCGCCGACCCGGCGCCCACCCTGGTGACGGGGGTGGTCGTCTTCGGGCTCGGCTCACTGACCCTGTGCCTGCGCCGGATGCGGCGGATGGTCTACCTCGCACCGGCCGCGGCGGTGGTCACCGGGCTGGGCGGGTTGGCGGTGGGGGTGCCCTTCGCCGATTCCGTCGGGTACATGGTGGGCCTGCTGTTCGGCTGCGCCCTGATCACGTTCACCTGCGGGTTCTCCGCCTGGCTGGTGAAGACCGTATGGGAGCTGGACCGTTCGCGGGAGCTGGGGGCACGGCTGGCGGTGGCCGAGGAGCGGCTGCGGTTCGGCCGGGACATGCACGACGTGATGGGCCGGAACCTGGCGGTGATCGCGCTGAAGAGCGAACTGGCGGTGCAGCTGGCGCGGCGCGGCCGGCCGGAGGCGGTGGACCAGATGGTCGAGGTGCAGCGGATCGCGCAGGAATCGCAGCGCGAGGTGCGGGACGTGGTGCGCGGCTACCGGGAGGCGGACCTCGCGGTGGAACTGGACGGGGCGCGCGGGGTGCTGCGGGCGGCCGGCATCGACTGCCGGGTGGAGCTGCGGGACCGGCGCGAGCTGCCGGCTCCGGTGCAGTCGGCGCTGGGCTGGGTGGTCCGGGAGGGCACCACCAATGTGCTGCGGCACGGGGACGCGCGGAGCTGTGTGATCCGGCTGGCGCCGGAGGACGAGGGCGAGGGCACGGCCGAGGACGGGGGCAAGGGCTTGGGCTTGGGCTTGGGCCTGGCCCTGGTCATCGAGAACGACGGGGTGCCGGCCGGGCCCGCGGGCCGGGACGGATCGGGCCTGGCCGGGCTGCGGGAACGGCTGGCCGCGCTGGGTGGCACGCTGGAGGCCGGGACGGTCGCGGGGGGCCGGTTCCGGTTGCGGGCGGGCATTCCGGGCGACCGGCTGCGGGTGGACATGGCGGAGTTTCCTGAACAGGGGGTGGTGCGGGCGTGAGCGTGAGCGTGACCCGCGTACGGGTGCTGCTGGCCGACGACGAGCATCTGATCCGGGGTGCGGTCGCCGCGCTGCTGGCGCTGGAGGACGACCTGCTGGTCGTCGCGGAGGCCGCCTCGGGGCCGGAAGCGCTGGCGATGGCCCGGGCGCACCGGCCGGATGTGGCGGTGCTGGATCTCCAGATGCCGGGGGCGGACGGTGTGAGTGTCGCCACAGCCCTGCGGGCCGAACTCCCGGACTGCAAGACCATGATCGTGACCAGTCACGGCCGCCCCGGGCATCTGAAGCGGGCCCTGTCCGCGGGGGTGCGGGCCTTTGCCCCGAAGACCGTTTCGGCCCAGAAACTGGCCGAGATCATCCGGACCGTGTACGGCGGAGGGCGGTATGTGGACCCGGAGTTGGCGGCGGATGCGATCAGCGCCGGGGACTCCCCGCTGACCGCCCGAGAGGCCGAGGTGCTGGAACTCGCGGCGGACGGGGCGCCGATCGCGGAGATCGCCGAGCGGGCGGCGCTGTCCCAGGGGACGGTCCGGAACTACCTCTCGGCGGCGGCTGCGAAGCTGGGTGCGGAGAACCGTCATGCGGCAGTGCGTCTCGCACGCGAGCGAGGTTGGGTATAGTGGTTCTCGCGCTACGGCGCATGCGGACGTGGCTCAGTTGGTAGAGCATCACCTTGCCAAGGTGAGGGTCGCGAGTTCGAATCTCGTCGTCCGCTCAGATCAAGAAGGCCCCGGTCAATCGACCGGGGCCTTCTTCGTGTCTCAGGAGCCGTTCGCCGGTCCGCTGTGGGTCCAGTGCTGGCCGGTGAGCCGCTCGTACGCCTCGATGTACTTGGCCCGGGTCTGCTCGACGATCTCGGCGGGCAGGGCGGGCGGCGGCAGTTCGGCGGTGCGGTCCCAGCCGGAGGCGGGCGAGCTCAGCCAATCCCGCACGAACTGCTTGTCGTACGAGGGCTGGGAGCGGCCGGGCTGCCACAGGTCGGCCGGCCAGAAGCGGGAGGAGTCGGGGGTCAGCACCTCGTCGGCGGCGACCAGGGTGCCGGTCTCGTCGAAGCCGAACTCGAACTTGGTGTCCGCGAGGATGATCCCGCGCTCGCGGGCGATGTCCCGGGCCCGGCCGTAGACGGCGAGGGTGGTCTGGCGCAGCAGGGCAGCCGTCTCGGGGCCGACCTGGCGAGCGACCTCCTCGTAGGAGACGTTCTCGTCGTGCTCGCCGACCTCGGCCTTGGTGGCCGGGGTGAAGATCGGAGCGGGCAGCTCGGAGCCGTCCACCAGGCCCTCGGGGAGGGCGAGTCCGCAGACCGTGCGGGTCTTGCGGTACTCGGTGAGGCCGGAGCCGGTCAGGTAGCCGCGGGCCACGCACTCGACCGGGACCATGTCGAGGTTCTTGCAGACCAGGGTGCGGCCGGCCCAGTCGGCGGGGGCGCCGGCCGGCAGGTCGGTGCCGATGACGTGGTTCGGGACGAGGTCCGCGAGCTGGCCGAACCACCAGAGGGAGAGCTGGGTGAGGACGCGGCCCTTGTCCGGGATCTCGGTGGGCAGCACCCAGTCGTAGGCGGACATCCGGTCGCTGGCGACCATGATGAGCCGGCCCTCCTCGTCCCGGTAGAGGTCGCGGACCTTGCCGGTGTGGAGGTGGACGAGGCCCGGAACCTGAACCGGCTCGGGCTTTTCGACGAATCCGGACACGGTGCCTCCCTGTGGTTCTGTATGAAGCACACCGATTCTCGCGCACCGGGGGAGACTGCTCGGCCTCGGGGGTCGGTCGCGTGGCGCCGGCGGCTTCGGTGCGCGTCAGTCGCGCTTACAGATCCGGTCGAGGAGATTGGCCGTGGCCCGCTGGACCCGCTCGTCGACATGGCCGGGCCGGTCGAGCGCCGGTGACCAGGCAAAAGTGCCGGAGGCGAAGACCAGGGCGCCGCTGGGCGCGCGGTAGAGGGAGGTCTCCTGGTGGCGGCGGTGGCCGTCGCCGTCCTCGTACGGGGAGTGGGCGAGCAGGATCCGGTCCTGGTGCTCGGGGAGCTGGGTGCGGGGGAAGTAGCGGTCGGCCTCGCCCGCGACCAGGCCGTCGAGCTCGTCGTTCTCCACCGCTCCGGTGGATTCCCACAGCCAGTGGCCGGCGTTGCGGACGATCAGCGGGGCGGGTTCGGGGACGCGGCCGGCGTACTGGATGCCGAGCAGCTGCTGCTCGGGGCGGTCCACCTCGCGCCACAGGGCGGTGCGGCCGGGGCCGCGGCGTTTTCGGCAGGTGAGGAGCCGGTCGGGCACCCCGGAGGGGGAGGGGCTGAGTTCGACCTGCCAGTACATGGTGTTGGCGGAGAGGAACACCAGCGAGGTGCCGTGGTCGCGGGCGCGTTCGGCGGTGCGGCGCATGGGCACGGACCAGTACTCGTCGTGGCCGGGGAAGACCAGGCCCCGGTAGCGGGCCGGGTCGATGCGGCCGGCGTGCAGGTCGCGGGTGTCGGCGTAGGCGAGGTCGTAGCCGTAGCGCTCGGCCCAGCGGATGAAGTCGTAGGCGTGGCCCACGTGGAGGGGCAGGCCGGCTCCGGCATACGGGCGGTCGAAGGAGACGGTGGTGGCCGCGTCCTCCTCCCCGAGCAGCCGGCCGTCCTCGTCCCAGGCGTGGTACAGGCTGGCGCCGGTACGGCCGTCCTCGGGGTAGAGGTTGTAGGCCTGCCAGGTGATGTCCGGGAGCAGGAGCAGCAGATCGGCGGGGTGGTCGTCCCTGACCGTGAAGGGGATGTGGGAACGGTAGCCGTCGGCGGTGGTGAGGACGGCGACATAGGCGCCGACGTTCCAGTAAGCGGGGACCTGGAGCCGCCAGGACAGCCACCAGTGGTGGCAGGAGACCGTGCGGTCGGCGGTGAGCGGGGCGGGCTGGACGATCCCGGAGAGGCGCGGGCTGGAGTGGATCTTGGAGGCGCCGTCGCCGCCGTAGTGCCCGATCCGGTAGATGTCGACCGAGAACTGCTGGGGCGGGTCCACGGTGATGTGGAAGTCGATGGCCTCGCCGGGGGTGACGGCCCCGGTGGAGGCGAAGCCCTTGATCTGGCGGTGTACGTCGTCGGCGGTCCGGGGGCCGTTGGTGCGCTCACGGGGCGTCGGGATCCGGCCCGCTGCGGTGGAGCCGGCCGGGCCGCTCGATCCGGCCGAGCCCGCCGAGCCCGCCGAGCCGGTCGCGGCCGGGTCGACGTACCAGGGGACCACCTGGCCGGTGTCGCCGAAGTACAGCTCGCTGCCGCGGAACCATGGGAGGGGTCCCTGGCCGAAGGGGTCGCTCACCGCGTGTGCGAGCGCGCCCGATTCCCATCGCCGGATCTGGTCCGCAGCCATTCCGCTCCCCTCCCTCGCTCCCCCGGACATCTCTGACTCGGTGTGGCGCGGTTCGTCCGCGACCGGTCCCGACACCCAGCACATCACATAACGCACGCACTCCGTCACCGTTCGTCGTGAATTGACGTGAGCGGATCCAAACTCTCCGCTTATCGGTCCGCCCGGGACGGCGGGGTGCGGTCCGTAGTGGGGGCAGCGGCGGGGTCGGGCGGGGTGAGGGTGGGCCGGGCCGGGTGAGGCCGGGCCGGGGCCCGGTGGGGCCAGGCCGGGCCGGGTGAGGCCGGCCCGGCGGGTCAGACCAGCCGGACCGGCTTCTCCGGGCGGACGCCGAGCTCGGCGAGCCAGTCCCGCAGCGGCTCCGGGTCCCCGTCCTCGACCAGGGACAGCACCCGCGGAGCCAGGTCGGAGCGGCGCTCACCGCCGACCAGCAGCACCGGACCGTCGAGCCAGTCCAGGCCGGGGCCCGCCCCGGCGGAGTCCACGGCGGCACAGCAGACCATCGCCGTGACATGGTCGGCCAGCAGGTCCCGGCCGGTCCGCGGGGGCTGGAGCGGGAACAGCGGCACGGCATCCGCACCGCGCGCCTTCGCCGCCTCGGCGCCGGCCGAACGCTCCTCCCGCGCCACGTCCCCGCTGAGTCGGCCGGCCAGGGCTTCCCCGGCCGAGCCGTCCTCGTCGGCGAGGTACCCGATCACCCGCTCCAGGGTGGGCCCGGCCAGTACGTCGGGCACCCCGGCCAGGGTCCCGGTCCCGGCACCGGATACGGGTCCGGATGCGGGTCCCGACGCGGTTCCGGTTCCCGGGCCGGTGTCGGCGGTGCGTCCGGCACGGGCCGGGACACCGGGATCGCCGGTACGGGCCGGCACCCCGGAGGGCACCGCCAGCGCATCCAGGGCGGCATGGAGCCGGGCCGCCTCGGTCCGCCATTTACGGTCGACGACCTCCTCCGGATAAGCCGACCAGTCCACCGGGGACCAGTCCGGGCCGGACTCCGAGGGACCGCCGTGGAACAGGCGGGCCGCCAGCAGCGAGGCCGCCTCGTCGATCACACCGGGCCGTTCCAGCAGGTCACAGGCCGGGCGCTCGCCCAGCCGGGAGGTGAACCCGTCGGCCAGCCGGTCGCGGCGGGACAGCTCGGTCAGCGCCGAGACCACACCCGCGTCCAGGTGGGCCGGCCAGCGGCCCATCCGCCAGGCCGGCAGCGCCACCCGGGTCAGCAGCCGGTCCCAGCCCGCATAGGCGAGGCCGACCTGTTCCTGGGCGACGATCCGCAGGCCGTAGTCCACGCTCTGGGCCCGCTCCGAGGCGGCTGCGGCCACCCCGCGCTCCATCTCCGTGGCATCCGCCCGGCACAGCCGCAGCAGCAGCCTGGCGGGGCGGGCGATCCAGCCGAGCCCGCGCCGGTTGCCCACGTCCACGGCGGCATCCAGCCCGCGTACGAAGCGTCGGGCCTCGGCTATGTCCGGCTGCGCCGAAGGGCCCGTACCGGCGACGACCGGGGCCAGTACGGCGCGCAGCTCGGCCACTCGCATCCACCACAGGAAGGGGGAGCCGATGACCAGCACCGGGGCAGCCGCGGCGGGGTCGTTGACATCGGGGGATATCCCGCGCCGCCGGTGTGCCGGATGCGTGCGGTCCTCGAGCCAGCTGTCGCAGTCGGGGGTCAGCGCTATCGCGGACGGCGCCGGCACCTCCAGCCGCTCGGCCAGATCGCGCACCATCCGGTAGAGATCGGGGGCGGCGGCCTCCGACAGCGGCACGGTGGGCGTCACGGCCGGACTGGCCCGCAGCACCACGGCGGCGAAGATCCCGCCGGTCAGCAGCACCAGCACGGCGACGGCGCACACGGCGAGGGTCACGACGGGCCAGGGGTCCCCGGCCAGCCGCCCCGTCATCCGGGCGGCCACCAGCACCACCGCGAGGGCGGCGGGCAGCAGCGCGACGGCCAGAGCCCTGCTGCGTACCCGCAGCACGGCAAGGGCCCGGTGGCGCGCGGACAGCGCACCCACCTCCATGGTCGAATCCATGGTCGAACCGGTTCCGGACACGGCCGGACCTCACCCCCTCTGCCCTGTGGCGGCTTTGCTCACTCCCCCACTGTGACACTCGCCACTGACATCGCAATGTCGGTGGGCCAAGTGCCGGAACAAGCTCCGGATTGCTTGCGCCGCACCCTAGTTGGGGTGTGGGCGGCCGTCAGGCGAAGGGCACATCGATCACCCGATGGAATGGCTTTGGGTAAAGCTGGCTGCGTTCGAAGGCGGCCGGATGCAATCGCACGCGCGGGCCCGGGCGCAGCTGGTGCGCACCGGGCCCGCGTCGCAGGACTCCGTTTCAACCGGCGGGCCGCCGTACGAGACCGTGCCGACGGGGGCCGGTCGGGCGGCTCAGCGCCCTTCGGCCGCCTTGGCCGCGATGTCCGTACGGTGCTGGGAACCGGCCAGCCGGATCCGCCCGACCGCCTTATACGCCCTCTCCCGGGCCTCCGCCAGATCGGAACCGGTCGCGGTGACGGAGAGGACCCGGCCGCCCGCACTGACGACGCTGCCACCCTCCTGGCGGGTGCCGGCGTGCAGGACGTACGCCGCCGGGCCGTCCTGGGCGGCGACCTCGTCCAGGCCCTCGATCGGGTCTCCGGTGCGCGGGGTGCCCGGGTAGTTGTGGGAGGCGACGACCACGGTGACGGCCGCGTCCTCGCGCCAGTTCAGCGGCGGCTCGGCGTCCAGGGTGCCGTTGGCGGCGTTCAGCAGGACGCTGCCCAGCGGGGTGCGCAGCCGGGCCAGCACCACCTGGGTCTCCGGGTCGCCGAAGCGCGCGTTGAACTCGATCACCCGGACTCCGCGGGAGGTGATCGCGAGGCCGGCGTAGAGCAGGCCGGAGAAGGGGGTGCCGCGGTGGCGCAGCTCGTCGACGGTCGGCTGCAGAACGGTGGCCATCACCTCCTCGACCAGCTTGGGGTCGGCCCAGGGCAGCGGGGAGTAGGCGCCCATGCCGCCCGTGTTGGGGCCTTCGTCGCCGTCGAGGGCGCGCTTGAAGTCCTGGGCGGGCTGCAGCGGGAGCACGGTGACGCCGTCGGTGATGGCGAACAGCGAGACCTCGGGGCCGTCCAGGTACTCCTCGATGACCACGCGGTCGCAGGCCAGCGCGTGCTCGCGGGCGGCGGTGAGGTCCTCGGTGACGACGACGCCCTTGCCGGCTGCCAGGCCGTCGTCCTTGACCACGTACGGGGGGCCGAAGGCGTCGAGGGCGGCGTCGATCTCCTCGGCGGTGGTGCAGACGTAGCTGCGGGCGGTCGGCACGCCGGCCGCGGCCATCACACCCTTGGCGAAGGCCTTGGAGCCCTCCAGCTGCGCGGCCTCGCCGGACGGGCCGAAGACGGGGATGCCGGCCGCGCGGACGGCGTCGGCAACCCCGGCGACCAGCGGGGCCTCCGGGCCGACGACGACCAGATCGGCGCCGAGCTCACCGGCCAGCCGGGCCACGGCGTCGCCGTCGAGGGCGTCCACCTCCCGCAGCTCGGCCACGTCCGCGATCCCCGCATTACCGGGGGCGCAGTAGAGCGCGGTGACGTCGGGGTCGAGGGACAGAGAGCGGCACAGGGCGTGTTCGCGGGCGCCGCCGCCGATGACGAGGACCTTCACGGGATGCAGCCTAGCCCGCGCGCCGGTGTGCCCTTCGTGCGGCCACCCCAATCCGGGGCCGCTACTCGTTCGTATATTCCTCCACCACGGTGGCCCCGAGCTCGCGCACGATCAGGTCGTGACCGGTGAGCGCGCTCTCGACGAGATCCGGGTCGTCCGCTTCCGGTACGTCGTCCTCGGGCGCGACCGGAGCGGGTGCCGCCGGGGCCGGCTCCGGCCGCGGCGGGGCTGCGGCGGGGGCCGGGGTGTACGCGGGTGAAGGCGCCGGGGCGGGGGCCGGAGCCGGGGGCTGGGCCTGGACGGGCGGCGGGGTGTAGGCGGGCGCGGCCGGGGCGGTGTACCCCCCGGCGGCCGGGGCGGGCGCGCCGCCGCCGAGTACGGCCTCGATCTTCCAGTGCACCTGGAACTGCTCGGCCAGTACCGCCTTGAGGACGTCCTCGCTGCCGCTGCTGGAGAAGTTGTCCCGGGCCCCCGGGTTGGGGAAGCCCAGCTGCAGGGTGGTCCCGTCGAAGCCGCTGACCTGGGCGTTCTGGCTGAGCAGGATCCAGGTGAACCGGCGGCGGTTCTTGACGGCCTCCAGGATGCTCGGCCACATCGCCTGGACCTGCCCGGCACCGGCGGCCATGCCGGGTGCCGCCGCGGCGGGTGCGGGAGCCGGGGCCGGTGCGGGGGCGGCGGCGGCCTGCTGAGGGGCGGGCGCGGCGGCGGCCGGAGCACCGGAGCCGGGCTGGGCGGCCCCAGGCCAGGCCCCGGGCTGCGCCGCTCCGGGCCATGCGCCGGGCGCCGGGGCGGCAGGTGCCGCGGGGGCGGCCGGGGCTGCGGGGGCGGCCGGCTGAGCGGGGGCACCGGCCCCCGGCACCGCGGCTCCGGGCCAGGCCCCGGGCGCGGCGGCCGGAGCGGATTCGGCCTGAACGGGCGCGGCAGCGGCAGCAGCAGCGGGCTGCACGCCCTCCGCGGGTCCGGGAACTCCGGCGGCAGGCCCGGAGGCCCCGGCGGCCCCTGCCGCCGGAACTGCCCCCGCTGGCTGCGGACGTACCGCCGCGCGGGCAGCCGCCGGCCCACCGCCCGGAGCCACCTGCTGCGCCGGCGCGACCGGCGCGACCGGCGCCATCGCATGCGCCTCGGGCCCGGGCACGTACCCCATCGCCGGTGCGCCGGCCGGCGGTACTGCCATCGCCATGCCGCCGCGCTCCAGCCGGTCGAGCCGGGCCTGGAAGGACCGCTCGTCGTCGAAGGCCGCGGGCAGCAGCACCCGCGCACAGATCAGCTCCAGCTGCAGCCGGGGCGAGGTCGCCCCGCGCATCTCGGTCAGCCCGGTGTTGACCAGATCGGCCGCCCGCGACAGTTCGGCCGCGCCGAACACCGAGGCCTGCGCCTGCATCCGCTCGACCACATCCGCGGGCGCGTCGATCAGGCCCTTCTCCCCCGCGTCCGGGACGGCCGCCAGGATCACCAGGTCCCGCAGCCGCTCCAGCAGGTCGGCGACGAACCGCCGGGGGTCGTTCCCGCCCTCGACGACCCGGTCGACCACCTCGAAGGCCGCGGCGCCGTCCCCGGCCGCGAACGCGTCCACCACCGAGTCCAGCAGCGAGCCGTCCGTATATCCGAGGAGCGCGGTCGCCATGGCGTATGTCACACCGGCTTCGCCGGCACCGGCCAGCAGCTGGTCCATGACGGACATCGAGTCACGCACCGACCCCGCACCGGCCCGCACCACGAGCGGCAGCACCCCGTCCTCGACGGGAATGCCCTCGCGCCCGCAGACCTCGCCGAGGTACTCCCGGAGCGTCCCGGGCGGGACCAGCCGGAAGGGGTAATGGTGCGTCCGGGACCGGATGGTCCCGATGACCTTCTCCGGCTCCGTGGTCGCGAAGATGAACTTGAGGTGCTCCGGCGGCTCCTCGACCACCTTCAGCAGGGCGTTGAAGCCCGCCGAGGTGACCATGTGGGCCTCGTCGATGATGTAGATCTTGTACCGGCTGCTCGCCGGCCCGAAGAACGCCTTTTCCCGCAGGTCGCGGGCGTCGTCCACGCCACCGTGCGAGGCGGCGTCGATCTCGATGACATCGATCGAGCCCGGGCCGTTCCTGGCCAGGTCACGGCAGGACTGGCACTCCCCGCAGGGAGTCGGGGTGGGACCTTGCTCACAGTTCAGGCACCGGGCGAGGATGCGCGCGCTGGTCGTCTTTCCACAGCCGCGCGGCCCGCTGAACAGGTACGCGTGATTGACCCGGTTGTTCCGCAGGGCCTGCATCAGCGGGGCAGTGACATGCTCCTGCCCGATGACCTCGGCGAACGACTCGGGGCGATAGCGGCGGTACAGCGCAAGGGACGACACGCTTACGAGGTTATCCGGGCCCGCCGACAACGGGCGGCCACCGCCCACCCGGAAACGCAAGCGCCCCCCACGCACCCGCCAGAGCCCACTTACCCTTGCTGCCTTCCGGCCCTGGGGGAGTTGGGTGAGATAGCGCCACGTGAGGGGCTGCCCCCACCCTAGCGGATGTACGCCCCGGGAATCGACCCGCACCCCTTCGAGCTCCCCGCCCGACGATCACGTTCGCGAGCACCCCTCAACGTCTTGTATTGTTTGCGGCGGAGGATTCGCCTAGTGGCCTAGGGCGCACGCTTGGAAAGCGTGTTGGGGGCAACCCCTCACGAGTTCGAATCTCGTATCCTCCGCAGCCGCCTGAACAGGCGAAACGAAGAGCCGGACCGTTGATTGCGGTCCGGCTCTTCGGTGTGCCGTGGTTGCATTTCCGGTTGCGTTTACATCGCCTCAATCCAGACTTTTCGGCGCATCGGTGGCCGACGCCGCCCTCCACGTGCCGAGACCCCGGGAGGAACCCCTTCCGTTCCGCACCCGCGACCACGGCGAAGGCACCATCCTTGAACTCTGCACCGGAGCGGCTTCGGTGCTACTCAGGCTCGGTTCGACGAGGTGCCCCATGAAATCCCGGTCAACGCTGGCGTCCTGGCTGGGCAGCCTCGACGCTCCCCGCCTGGCGCGTGTGCTCGCGGTACGGAAGGACGCGGCGTCGTCTCCGGAGCCGCGGACGGTGGGGGAACTGGCGGACCGCCTCCAGCGCCCGGGGTCGGTGGCGTTGGCCCTGCCGCAGCTCCCCCTGCCGTGCCTGCAAACGGCCGAGGCGCTAGCGGCACTGGGAGGACTGGCGTCGCGCGATGCCCTGGCGAAGCTGCTGGGAGCGACGGGCGGTGAAACCGCCCGTCGGCTGGACTCCGCGCTGGAGGTGCTGGCCGATCACGCACTGGTGTGGCCGGACGACACCGGAGCACTCCGCATGGCCGCACCCCTGCGGCAGGCGTGGGACGCACCCCTGGGGCTGGACACCCCTCTGGAGAAGCTGCTGGCAAGCGTGACCTCGGACGAGCTGCGCACCATGCTCGTGACTCTTGGCATCAAGCCACCCAGCACCAAGCAGCAGCGACTGGCGGCCTTGGTGGATCACCACGGCGACCCGCAAGCCATCGCCACACTGGTGGCACGGGCACCGGCAATCACACAGAAGCTGCTTGCCCGCCGAGCGGAATCCGCGGCGGGGCAGCGGCAGTTCATCGTGTTCGGATCACCCGGGCCGGACCTCGAACCCGGCGCGCGATGGGCACTCGACCGGGGGCTCCTGGTCGCGGACCGCCACCGGTACGGCCCCGCGCGCATGCCCGTCGAAGTCGCGCTGGCGCTGCGCGGGCCGGACTGGCACGCCCCGTTCGCCCCCCTGCCGCCTTCCGCACAGGTGGTGCCCGTCGGCGCCGCCGAGGTGGAACGGGAGACCGCAGCCGCGTCCACGGCACTTGCCGCCCAGGCCGCCTCTGTCTTGTCGGCCTGCTCCGCTTCCCCGCCTGCCAGGCTCAAGTCCGGTGGGATCGGCGCACGTGAACTCGCCCGGATCGGCAAGGCCTCCCAGGCCGACGACGCCGTGGTCCGCATCGTCCTGGAGACCGCATACGCCGCCGGACTACTGGGCCGGGACGGCGACCGTGTGGCACCCACCACGACATACGACGCCTGGGCGGGCCAGGAGCCCGCCGAACGACTCGCCGTACTGCTCCAGGCATGGCACAACCTGGCACTCACCCCCACCCGGGCGCGTGACGAGGACAACAAGGTGCTCCCCGCCCTCGCGGGAACACCTCCCTGCAGCGGCTGCCTGCAGGCCCGGCACGGACTGCTCCACGCGGCGTCGCAGCTTCCGGCGGGGCACGGCGCGACCATTGCCTCGGACCTGGGCCCGCTGGTGGCCTGGCATCGCCCGCTCGCTGACGCGTCGCCCCTGGATCGGACACCGTTCGCCTCCCTGATCCGCGAGGCCGAGCTGATCGGCGTGCTCGCCCGCGGCGCTCTGTCTCCCCTCGGCCACGCCCTGCTGGAAGACGACGTCCCAGGACTGGCCGCCGCGTGCCGGCGGCTCCTGCCCACGGCCACCCGGACAGCGCGGATCGGCGCCGACCTCACCGCCGTCGCCACCGGCACTCCCTCGGCACCACTCACCGCGCTGCTGGATTCCGTCGCCGACCGCGAGACCAGCGGCACGGCCTCGGTCTGGCGGTTCAGTACCGACAGCGTCCGCCGGGCCCTGGACGCCGGGCACACACCGGACGACCTCACAGCCAATCTGGCCGCTGTCGCTACCGGACCGCTGCCCCAGCCCCTGTCCTATCTCATCTCCGACACCGCACGCAGTCACGGCCGCGTGCGCATCGCCCCCGCCGCCTGCGTCATCCACGGCGAGGAGCCGGCGCTGCTCGCAGAGCTCGCCGCCCACCGCGAGCTCGCCAAACTCGGCCTCCGACAGCTCGCGCCCACGGTGCTGGTCAGCCGCAGCCCGCTCGACGCGACCCTCGCCGCGCTCCGCGCCGAGGGCTACGCCCCCGTTGCCGAGACCGCCGACGGAACCGTACGCATCGAGAAGACCCGACCGCAGAGGGCCTCCGCCGTACCGACCCCCCGAATGGCCGGTACGGACACCGACCGCCACACCGCGGTCAACCACACCGCGAGGACACCGGCCGGCACCGACCCGAACGCCCTGGCCGCCCGCCTGCTCACCGCCCCGCCCACCACCCCAGACCCCGACCCCTTCGGCAGCGGGGTCCCCTTCGGCACCGACACCGAGGAGATCGTCGCCGGGTACGCGAAGCGGCTGTCCTACACCGATGTCCGCCAGCTCGCCCATGCCATCGACGCCGGAACGCCCCTCACCGTCGAATACGTCGCCACCTCCGGCAACCGCACGGTGCGCACCCTCAGCCGCCTCGAACTCGACCCGCCCTACCTCGAAGCCTGGTGCCACCTGCGAGAAGACGAACGCGTATTCACCCTCTCCCGGATCCACAGCGTCATGCCGACGTGACTCCATGGCCTCGATGAACCATCGGAGGTATAGTTGTTTCCATACTTGATATAAGGAGGTGCACATGAGTCGGACAGTGATTGATCTCGATGACGAGCTGGTGGCAGACGTAGCCAAAGCCTTGGGTACCAGCACGAAGAAGGAGACGGTCAACACAGCCCTGCGCGAGGTGCTGGAGAACAGGCGGCGGGCGCTGGCCTTGACCCGCCTGCGCGCCGCGGCCGACGAAGGTGCGTTCGATCTGACACTCTTCGAGGACAAGCGGAACTACCGACGGTGAACGCCGCTCTCTACCTGATCGACACCAGCGCCCTCGCCCGCTTCATGCGGGGCGACGCGGAGCAGTACGGCTGGGACCAGGCAGCAGCCGCCGGCCTGATCGCCACGTGCCCCATCACCGAGCTGGAGTTGTTCTACAGCGCCCGATCGGCTGCCGACCGGGCACGCGGCATCGAAGACATGCGGCTGCTGTTCGGCTGGGTCCCGGTCGACGACCGCGCTTACGAGCGGGCCTGGCAGGTCCAGGAGGCCCTCACCAAGCAAGGCAAGCACCGCAGCGCAGGTGCGGTCGATCTCGTTGTCGCAGCGACTGCCGAGCTGCAGGGGCTCACCCTCCTGCACCGTGACCACGACTTCGAATGCATCGCCGCAGTAACCGGCCAACCCCTCCAGTGGTACGGCCCGGAGGGCGGTAAGTAGCCGAGCGGTGGTTGCGGTTCTGGCTGCATTCGCCTCCGTCCGGGGCCGTCCGGACTGAGCTCATCAGAACGCTCCGCCACAGGTCAGGATGCCTACGGCCCCCGCCGGACGGCCGTACGAACATTTGGAAAGCGTGTTGGGGGCACCCCCTCACGAGTTCGAGTCTCGTATCCTCCGCCGGCAGAAGGCCCGGACCGCACCAGCGGCCCTTCTTGTACGCCCTCAGCCGGTTCCAGCAGGATGCCGACGGCGAGCTGCTCTACAGCGCGGTGGAGGAGGACCTGAAGCGGCTGCTGGCCGAGTACGGCCCGCCCAACAAGACGACGCCCGCCTACCCCTTTCACCATCTGGTCAGCGATGGGGTGTGGGAAGTGCACACCGACCGCGGGCCCGGCAGTCCCGGAAGCGCGGTGCGGGAGCTGCGGGCGGCCGGGGCGGCTGGGCGGCTCGCCCCGGAGCTTCGGGAAACCCTCCGGCGGGAGCCGTCGCTGCTGGGCCGGATGGCGCGCGTCTTGCTCGACCTGCACTTCCCGCCCTCCCTCCACGGCGAACTGTGCGAGGCGGTCGGCCTGGAGCTGGAGCCTGCGGAGACCGGGCGGGTTTCCTCCGCGCGGCGGAAGAGGGACCGGCGGATGCGGGAGCTGGTGCTGACGGCGTACGAGTACCAGTGCGCTTTCTGCGGATACGACGGGCGGATCGGGGCGCGAACACGTCATAGCCCTTGCGGGCCGCCCGCTCATCGGCCCACAGCCGGGCGTCCGCCCCGTGGCGGCGGACCACCGCTCCTGGCACACCGGCCAGGTCTTCCACGGCACCCCACGCCCCGCCGCGGATCTTCCCCGGGCCAGAGCCCAAGAGGGCTCACACCCCCGCCCTCAGCTCAGCCCTCGTACTCCCAGGGGTTGAGCAGGAGCGCGCCGGTCCGCGTCAGGTGCTTCACGTTCCGGCTCACCAGAGTCCACCCGTTCGCCAAGGCGGTGGCGGCGATCAGTGCATCTGGCGCCTCCCACGCCGCACCAGGTCCGGTGTCTGCGCGATGCCGGCCTCGATCTCCGCGATCGTGATGACGCTCAGATGGAGACCGGTGGCCGGGACCGAGCGGGCCCAGGCAACAACCGCTGGAGCGGGGTTCCGCCGGGTAGTGATCTCGGCGACCACGTTGGTGTCGAGGAGATGGATCACTCGCCGCCCGCCGCGTCGTCGTAGGAGCGACATCGGCGAGATGCTCGGGCTTGAGCCGGCGGCTGCTCTCGACGCCGCATTGATCACCGGGGCGTGATCGGGCCCGGACCGCACCAGCGGTCCGGGCCTTCGTCGTTGGCCGGGTTGTGGAGGGCGGGGGTCAGGCCAGGATTCTGGCCTTGGCCCGGTCGAACTCCTCCTGGCTGATGTCCCCCTTCTCCTTCAGTGCGGAGAGTTTGGCCAGCTCGTCCGCCGAGCTGCCGCCGCCGGAGTCCGCGGCCTGCCGGACGTACTGCCGGAACGATTCCTCTTGTTCCTTGAGCTGCTTCACGTCCCGCTCACCCATGCTCCGTCCACGCGCGATGAGGTAGATGAGGACACCGAGGTAGGGGATCAGCACGACCAGGACCAGCCAGCCGGCCTTGCCCCAGCCGCTCAGGCTGTGGTCTCGGAAGATGTCGGTGATGACCTTGAAGAGCAGGAAGAACCACAACACCCATAGGAACAGCCACAGCATCGTCCAGAAGAGGTTGAGCAGCGGGTAGTCATCCATACCGATCGACTCCGTTCACACCGTTCACCGGACCCCGTTCCGTCGATCGGAACCGGGCTACCGGATTCCAGTCATACCGGCGGCCCAACGGGACGGCCCGCGGGATACCGCCGACCGGGTGAACGGGTCCTCGGCGCGGGGCGTGGCGTCCGGCTCAGGCCGCCAGTTCGTGTTCCGTACGCCGGGCCACCGCGCCCGCAAGGCCCAGGGTCACCGCCGAGCACAGCAGTCCCAGGCCCAGTGCCGTCCACCACAGGGCCGCCGCGCCGAGCTGGGTGTAGAGGGTGACGCCCAGGGTGAGGGCCGCGAACCGGGCAAGGCCCCAGGTCCAGGCGAAGGCGCCCTGGTAGCGACCGCGGGCATGGGCCGGGGCCAGGTTGGCGACCGTCGCCGCGGCGATACCGGAGACCACCACCTCGCCCAGGGACCAGACCGCCACCGAGAGGGCGTAGCCCGCGAGGCTGTCCGCCAGGCCGGTCAGGGCCACCCCGAGGGCGATCAGCGCGCCGCCCGCGCTCTGCACCGGGAACTGCGGGAGCCCGGCCAGCCGGGCCGTCGCGAGCGGCTGGAGCAGTACCACCAGCACGGCGTTGACCGCCGCCATCGCCCCGTACACGGCGGGGGAGAGTCCGCTGTCGTGGATGGCCATCGGGAGGGCGACCTCGGTGAGCGAGTAGACGAAGAGCTGGACGCCGAAGAGGCCCAGGAGGGCGAGCAGCAGCCGGTCGCGGAACACCACGCCGTAGCCCACGCCCTCGCCCTCGCCCTCGCCCTCCTTCGCCGACCGGGCCGTTGCCGCCGCCGGCCGGGCCGGCTCGCGCAGCCGGGTCACGACCACGACGGCGTACACGAGCATGGAGGCGGCATCCACGGCGAACAGCAGCCAGTAGCCGCGCGCGGCCAGGAAGCCGCCGAGGACGCCGGCCACCGCGGTACCGATGTTCACCCCCCAGCTGAGCAGGGCGTACGCCCGCTGCCGGTGGGCGGCGTCGACCGTGTCGGCCATCAGCGCGTACGCCGCCGGGCCCACCGTCGCGCCCGCCGCACTGATCAGCAGGGCCGCGGCGGCCATCGTGGCCACCCCCGGCGCCACGAACAGTGCGCCCTGCGCCGCCGCCGCGCCGAGGAGCCCGATCAGCATCGTCGGGCGGCGTCCGATCCGGTCCGCCAGCAGCCCGCCGGCGGCCGGGCCGAGCAGGTGGCCCGCGCCCAGGGCGCCGAGGACGTACGAAGCCTCGGTTCCGGAGACCCCGCGGTCGGCGAGGAAGAAGACGAGGAACGGGGTGACCATGAAGCCGAGTCGGTTGACCACGGTGCCGGCGAAGACGGTCCAGACGGTGGCCGGGAGTCCGCGGAAGGTCGAGAGCATGGCGGAGGGCTTGGCGGAGGGCTTGGCGGAGCGCTGGGCAGGAGGCATGGGAGGAGCGTGCGGCCCGGACACCGCGCCCACGGAATGATTAAGCTCAGGCCGAATCCAATGGGTTGGCCGGAGGGGGCCGGTGTGGAATCGGAGTTGAGTTTTTCCGCTGCGGACCTGGCACAGACACGGTTTGCGGTCTCGCCCATGTGGGAGGTGGTGACCAGCTACCGGCTGCTCCGAGATCCCGCCGCATCCCCGCTGCACCACCGCTGGGCGGCCCAGGTCAGGCCCCGGGTGGCCGCCGCCGGGCTGGACCGCGGCTGGCTCGCCGAACTGGTGCCGGCCCAGGGCTATCTGGCCGATTTCCTCAACCCGACCCCCGGCAGGCCGTTCCCCGAACTCTCCGCCGAGCTGGCGCAGATCCGGCAGAGCCGGCCGGAGCGGGTCCGGACCGAACTGGACATGCTGACCGCCGGCCGGACCGCCGGCCGGACCGTCGGCCAGACCGCCGGCCAGACAGGCTCCCGGACCGGCTCCCCGGACGGCGTCCCGGGCTCCACCGCCCGGCTCCGGCTGCTGCGCGAGGCGCCCGAACAGGCCCTGGCCAAGGTCACCGAGGAGATCGAGGCCTACTGGGAGCTCGCCCTCGCCCCGTACTGGTCCCGGGTCCGCCGCCTGCTGGAGGCGGACGTCTTCCACCGGGCCCGCCAGGTCGCCGAGCACGGCTCCGCGCACGTCCTCAACGAGCTGCACGAGAGCGTCCGCTGGGACGCCGGCACGCTGACGCTGCTCCGCCGCCACTGCTCGCTCGGCCGGGACCAGGCCGGCGCCGGGCTGCTGCTGGTGCCTTCCGTGTTCACCTGGCCGCGCGTCCTGACCCGGATCACCCCGCCCGATCCGCCCCAGCTCGCCTATCCGGCCCGGGGCGTGGGCACCCTGTGGGAGCCGCGGCGGACCGATGCCGCCGAGGCGGTCGCCGGTGTGCTCGGCCGCTCGCGCGCGCTGCTGCTGGCCGAACTGGACACGCCCGCCTCGACCACCCGGCTCGCGCTGCTCTGCGGCCTGTCCGCGGCCGGGGTCTCGCAGCACCTGACCGCACTGCGGGCCGCCCGGCTGGTCACCGCGCACCGCAGCGGGCGGTCGGTGCTGTATGCGCGTACGGCCATCGCGGACGCCCTGCTGGGGGTGCAGCCGGAGTCGATCGCGTCGCCGCCGTAGCCGTAGCCGTACGTACGGGCGTACGGGCGTACGGGCGCACCGGTCCTCAGCCGCAGAGCAGCGCCGCGAAGAGGTCCAGCTTGTGGTCCAGCCGGGAGAGGTCCCGGCCGGTCGGCGGACGGGCACTGGACCCGCTCCCCGCGCTCGGTGGCCTTCAACAGTTCGGCGTTCCGCCGCTATCGGCTGCCGCAGTACGCCGACGTCCCGCGCACCGAGGTGCACTTCATGGAGACCTCGGACGCGATCGGCCCGCTGGGCGCCAAGTCGATGAGCGAGAGCCCCTTCAACCCGGTGGCACCTGGCGGCAGCGCCGCGCGGAGGTCACCTTCGACTGCGCCACCCTGCTCGCCACCCGCCTCGACGGGAAGGATCTCGACGAGGCGGGGGTGGTTCGGGGCCGTGGTCTCCGGGAGGTGACGGCCTCGGGCCGTGGCGAGGTAAGCCGGCCGGGGTCGGGCCGTGGCCGGGTCAGGCCGTGGCGAGGGAGATCTCGGTGGCCTTGATCAGCGCGACCACCGGGGATCCGGCGGCCAGGCCGAGCGCCTGCACGGCGTCCGCGGTGATGGCGGCGGTGAGCCCGCCCCCGTCCACGTCCACCTTGACCGAGGCCATGGCCGGACCGGTGGCCACGTCGGCCACGGTGCCGGACAGCTGGTTGCGGATGGAGATCCCCTCGACCGGGCCGGTGGCCAGAGCCACCTCGGTGGCCTTGACCAGCGCCGTGACGGCAGTGCCGGACGCGATGCCGAGGTCCTTGACCGCGTCGGCGGTGATGGCGGCGACGATGTCCTGGCCGCCCTCCAGACGGACCTTGACCGCGGCCATGGCCTCACCGGTGGTGACGGCCGTGACGGTGCCGGCGATCTGGTTGCGGATGCTCAGGCTCATGAAACGTTCCTCATTGTTTGGAGCTAGGTGGGGCCGTTGAAATGCCCCACCCTGCCGACGCTAACCGCCGGGCCCCGGCCCCGTGTTCAACCACTCGCATCCGCGGGCCGGAAGCACCCCATCAGGCGGCGGATGCGATCCGGAGGTCACCCGAGGAGGTCTTCACGGTGAGCCGGGCGGCCACGCCCGGATCCGTCGGCACCGAGATGTCACGGTCCCCCGAGCCGGTCGAGGCCTCCACCCGGTACGGGCCGCCCGGGACCGTCAGCCCGACATCGCCGGAGCTCGTCTCGGCCTCGGCCGACCGCGGCGCCTTCTCGAACCCCAGCCGCACGTCACCCGAGCCGGACCTGGCCTCCGCGGCCGGACCGCCCAGCGCCGTACCGGTGATCGAGCCCGAGGACGTACGGACCTTCAGCGGGCCGGTGATCCGGTCCGCCTTCACGTCCCCGGAGGAGGAGCGCAGCTCGGCCGCCGCCACACCGGTCACCTTCAGGTCCCCGCTGCTGCTCTCCAGCTTCACCGTGGCCGCGGCCGGGACCTTCAGTTCGTAGTCGATGGTGCAGGTGTCGTGGTCGCAGCCGTCGCTGAAGGTCAGCACCCCGCCGGACACCCGATGGCCGGGCCGGGGGACGGTGTCGCCCGAGTAGCGGACCGTGCGGTGGATCGTCACGCCCGGGCCGTCCCCGGGCGTGACGATGACGGACCCGGACCGGGTGTCCTTCAGCTCGACCGCCGTGACGGCCTCCATGACCGTGACGTCCGAGGTGACCGTCTTCCGTTCCTCCACGAGCGAGCAACCACCCGCCGCCAGGGCGGCGGTGAGGGCGAGCGCCGTGGCGGCGAGAGCCGGGCGGGGACGGAAACGCGAGCGGTGGCGCGGGCAGGGGCGGACGATGCGGTGAAAGGCCATAGGGCCATCCTGGCCGCGCGCCCGCCCGGATCCGATGGTGCTGGACCCCCAACCCACCGGGGGTTAACCCCCGTTCGAAGGCGACTACGCGTCGGACATCTGGGGCATCTCCCCGACCGTGGTGGACACGTCGATCACCGCAAAGGCCGCACCCTGCTGGTCGGAGAGCGCCGCGAAGCGGCCGAACGGGCTGTCCATCGGGCCGAAGTGCAACTCACCGCCACGGGCCTTGGCCTTCTCCACCGCGGCATCGCAGTCCGGCACGGTGAAGTAGACCTGGATGTAGGAGGGGACCTCGGCGGGGAACTCCTCGCCCATCTTCATCCGGCCCAGCACCGGGCTCGGCTCCTTGCCGACGCTGAACACCGTGAAGTCCATGCCGGCCGCCTCCGGGTCGTCGCCCGGCTCCATCTTCTGCGCCTGGTAGGGGAACACCTGGGTGAAGAAGGAGTCGGCCTTGGCCGGTTCGCGGGTGAAGACCTCGGCCCACGCGTAGGAGCCGTTCTCGCCCATCTTCTCGAAGCCCTTGTGCTCGCCGGGCTGCCAGACGCCGAAGATGGCGCCGCTGGGCTCCTGGGCCAGCAGCATCGAGCCGAACGAACCGACCTGCATGGGCTCCATGAGGATCTTGCCGCCGGCCGTCTTCACCTTCTCGGCCGTGGCGGCCACATCGGACGAGGCGAGGTAGAGGCACCAGGCAGAGGGCATGTCCTCGCTGCCGGGCATGGGCGGGACCACGGCCGCGACCGCCTTCCCGTCGGAGTAGGCCTGCGTGTAGTTGCCGAACTCGGTCGCGGCCTCGCCGTAGGTCCAGCCGAGTACGTCCGCATAGAAGCTCTTGGCACCCTCCACGTCGTTGAACATGGCGTCGGCCCAGCACGGGGCGCCGTCGGAGAAATCAGTCATGATCCACCCACTCCTGTCGCATGTGCGCTGATTCCCACGCTAGGCCGGGGGTCTGACAATCGCGCGGGGAGCGCGGCGCCGGGGCAGGCTGGAGGCATGAACACGGAGCACACCGAGAACACCTTCAGGCTCGCCCAGCAGCCGGAGGCCGACGAACTGCTCGGGCGCAGCCCGCTCGCCGCCCTGGTCGGCATGCTGCTCGACCAGCAGGTACCGATGGAGTGGGCGTTCACCGGCCCCTGGACCATCGCGCAGCGGCTGGGGTCCGAGGATCTGGACGCCCACGCGATCGCCGCGTACGACCCGGAGGCCTTCGCCGCGCTCCTCTCCGAGAAGCCGGCCGTGCACCGCTACCCGGGGTCGATGGCCAAGCGCGTGCAGCAGCTGTGCGCTTATCTGGTCGAGCACTACGGGGGCGATGCGGCGGCCGTCTGGGCGGACGCGGACACCGGCGCGGAACTGCTGCGCAGGCTGAAGGCCCTGCCGGGCTTCGGGGAGCAGAAGGCCCAGATCTTCCTGGCCCTGCTGGGCAAGCGGATGGGGGTGCGCCCGACGGGGTGGCGCGAGGCGGCCGGCGGCTACGGCCCGGCCGGCGTGTACCGCTCGGCGGCGGACATCACCGGCCCGGAGTCCCTGGCGAAGGTGCGCGCGTACAAGCAGCAGGCCAAGGCCGCCGCCAAGGCGGCCAAAGCCGGCTGACCGGACCGGCCGCACCTGCGCCGAGCCCCGGCCCCAGCCTGGCTCGGCGCCCGGCCCGCCCGGCCCCAGCCCCGCCCGGCTCAGCCCGGCTCGGCGCCCAGCCCCAGCCCCGCTCGGCCCAGCCCGGCTCGGCGCCCGGCTCCAGCCCCGCCCGGCCCGGGGGCGGGCTCAGCGCCGTCGGCGCGCCGTGCCGAAGATCGAACGGGAGATCTCGCGCCCCAGCTGTGTGCCGACCGACCGGGCCAGCGAGCGGAACAGCCCGCTGCCCACCACCTGTTCCGCCAGTGACGGCGCCGGCTTGGGCGCGCCCTTCGCCGCCGCCTTCGCCTGCTTCTCCGCTTCCGCCGCCGCGGCAGCCGCCTCCGCCGCCTGTTCCGCAGCCGCCTGCTCCGCGCTGATCTTCTCGTACGCCGACTCCCGGTCGACCGCCTCCGCGTACCGCGGGTACAGCAGCGACCCCTTGACCGCCGCGTCCAGCGCAGCCGCGTCCACCGGGCCCATCAGGGACTGCGGCGCGCGCAGCCGGGTCGCCGCCACCGGGGTGGGCGCACCGGTCTCGCTCAGCACCGTGACCACCGCCTCGCCGGTGCCCAGCCGGGTGAGCAGTTCCTCCAGGTCGTACTCCGAATGGGGGAACGTCTTCACCGTGGCCTTCAGCGCCTTCGCATCGTCCGGGGTGAAGGCCCGCAGCGCGTGCTGCACCCGGTTGCCGAGCTGGGCCAGTACGTCCGAGGGCACGTCCTTCGGCGTCTGGGTCACGAAGAACACGCCGACCCCCTTCGACCGGATCAGCCGCACCGTCTGGGTGATCGACTCCAGGAACGGCTTCGACGCCCCGTTGAACAGCAGGTGTGCCTCGTCGAAGAAGAACACCAGCTTGGGCCGGTCCAGATCGCCGACCTCCGGCAGGTCGTTGAAGAGATCGGCCAGCATCCACATCAGGAAGGTGGAGAAGAGCTGGGGCTTGTCCTGCACCTCCGGGAGTTCCAGCACGGAGACCACCCCGCGGCCGTCCGCCGCCGTCCGCAGGAATTCACTGGTGTCGAACTCGGGCTCGCCGAAGAACTCCGCGGCACCCTGCTGCTCGAATGCGGTGAGGGCCCGGAGAATCACTCCCGCGGTGACCGTGGACAGTCCGCCGATGCCCTTCAGTTCCGGTTTCCCACGGTCGGAAACCAGGAATGCGACCACCGCCCGGAGATCCTTCAGATCGACGAGTTCGAGGCCTTTGGAATCCGCGTAGTGGAAAATCAGCCCGAGCGATTGCTCCTGTGTCTGGTTGAGCTGGAGGACCTTCGACAGGAGGACCGGGCCAAAACTGGTGACGGTGGCCCGCACCGGAATTCCCGGGCCGATACCGCCCAGTGAGTAGAACTCGCTCGGAAATCCGGTGGGCACCCACTCCTGAGCGACCTCCTTCGCCCGTGCGGCGACCTTCTCACCTGCCGCACCCGGCGCCGAGATTCCCGACACATCGCCCTTGATGTCGGCGAGGAACACCGGCACGCCGTTCGCCGACAGCTGTTCGGCGATCAGCTGGAGCGTCTTGGTCTTGCCGGTGCCGGTGGCCCCCGCGACCAGGCCGTGCCGGTTGAGCATCGCCAGCGGAATGCGGATCTGGCGCTCCGGCAGGCACGTCCCGTCCCAGAGCAGAGCCCCCAGGTCGAGCGCGGGCCCGGTGAAGGCGTAACCGGCGGCGATCTCCTCGGCCGCGCTGCTGTCGCTCATCTCTCACTCCCGAAATAGCCCTGTTTGACACCTTTGCATCAACAGCACACGGCTGCGCCCGCAGGCACCGGCCCGGTAGGCTTTCCGTGTGATCTTCAAGCGCATCGGAAACGGGCGGCCGTACCCCGACCACGGCAGGGAAACCACCCGGCAGTGGGCGGACGTCGCGCCGCGCCCGGTCCGGCTCGACCAGTTGGTGACCACCAAGGGACAGCTGGACCTCGAGACGCTGCTCGCCGAGGACTCGACCTTCTACGGCGATCTTTTCGCGCACGTCGTGAAATGGCAGGGCGATCTCTACCTGGAGGACGGGCTGCACCGCGCCGTCCGCGCCGCGCTGCAACAGCGCCAGGTACTCCATGCGCGTGTGCTCGAACTGGGCTGATTGCGGGCTGATTGCGCCTTTCGGGTCTGCTCTGCACTATCAGCAGATCATTTGGTAGGCATCGCCACCGGGCCGCACTACGCTGCGCCCATGAGCATGCTCACTCCCCCCGGCATGGGCGGAAAGTACCGCGTAACGGGAGCCGCTTACCCCCGCATGTCCCGTCCCCGGCGCCGCCGCCGGATCGTGCTCGCCGTCGTCGGCGCCGTGCTGGCCCTCGGCCTGCTCGGCTACGGGACGCTCCAGGTCGTCGACGTGTTCCGCGGTGACGGGAAGAAGACGGCCGCCGCCGGCACGGACTGCGTCCAGGGCAAGCACGGAAAGCCTGCGGCCCCGGCCGCCGTCACCAAGGCTCCCGCCGTGGCGCTCCCCCAGCCCGGCCAGATCACGGTCAACGTCTACAACGCCACCCCCCGGTCCGGCCTGGCCAAGTCCGTCGGCGACGAGCTGCGCAAGCGTGGGTTCGTCGTCGGCAAGGTCGGCAACGCGCCGCCCGACTTCGACAAGAAGGTCCCCGGTCCCGGGATACTGCTCGGCTCCGCCCGGACCGACAAGGCGGCCTACTCGGTTCTCGGCACCCAGCTGGCCGGCACCACCCAGCAGACCGACACCCGCGAGACCGCGGACATCGACCTGATCCTGGGCGACGGCTTCAAGGACCTCAACACCAAGCAGGACGCGGACAAGGCACTGGCCGTCCTGGCCAATCCCGCGCCCGCGCCCTCGCAGAAGTGCTGAACCCCTGGTCCGGTCCCGTACGCGTGCGGGAGGCCGGACCGCGCGGCTACTCGGCCGCGCCGTACATCCGGTCGCCCGCGTCGCCCAGGCCCGGCACGATGTAGCCGTGCTCGTTGAGCCGCTCGTCCACGGAGGCGGTCACCACCGTCACCGGCTGGCCGGCCAGGTCGCGCTCCATGACCTCGATGCCCTCGGGAGCGGCCAGCAGCACCACCGCCGTGACATCGTCGGCACCGCGCTTGATCAGCTCCTGGATCGCCGCGACCAGGGTGCCGCCGGTGGCCAGCATCGGGTCCACGACGTACACCTGGCGGCCCGAGAGGTCCTCCGGCATGCGCGTGGCGTACGTGGAGGCCTCCAGGGTCTCCTCGTTGCGGACCATGCCCATGAAGCCCACCTCGGCGGTCGGCAGCAGCCGCACCATGCCGTCGAGCATGCCGAGGCCGGCCCGCAGGATCGGCACCACCAGCGGGCGCGGGTGGGACATCTTCACCCCGGTGGTCGGACCGACCGGGGTCTCGATGTCGGCCTGCTCGGTGCGCACGTCCCGGGTGGCCTCGTACGCGAGCAGGGTCACCAGCTCGTCGGCGAGCCGCCGGAAGGTCGGGGAATCGGTGCGCTTGTCGCGCAGGGTGGTCAGTTTGTGCGCCACCAGCGGGTGGTCGACGACGTGAATCCGCATAACCCCACAGTAACCGCGCTGACCGCCCTGTGAGACCGCCCCGGCGTCCCTCCGCCTCACTCCCCCTCACTCACCTGCCTTGCTCCGTCCGAACACTGGCATCAATCCGCCTCCCGGGGGGAAGGTGGGGGCGGGGGGTCTGCTTCGCGACGCGAAGGAGGAGACGGACCAGCCTGGGATGGTGGCCGATGCCCGACAACCTGACGAGCACGGAAGAAGAGGAGCCCGAGACGGCGGCGCAGCGCCGGGCCCGCCGCGCCCAGTTCCTGCGTGAGCTGAACGAGGCACGGGAACTGCGCGACCGGGTGCAGCCGCGGCGCGCCCGGGCCGCCCGGATGCGCCAGCAGATGCGGATGCGTACGTTCCGCTGGTGACCCGGGCACGGCGCACCACCCCGCCGGCACAACTCCACCCCCCTCCGCACCCCTCCACAACCCCCCGAGCAGCACTCGCGTCGCGCGGCACGGCACGACGCAAGCGCGGAAGACCTCTCGCAAAGCCGCTGTTTCTGCCACGATGCCGATGGGGCGGGGCACGAAACGGCACGCACGACGGCCGTTCCACCCCCCAACCTCCGGCCGGGGGGACCTCCAACCGGCATCACGCCTATGACCAGTGGGAGAGTCACGGTGTACTTCGCCGCACTGCTCGCGCGCACCGAAGACGGGTGGGAAGCGAGCGACATGGAACTCGACGACGTCGAGTCGCTGACGGATCTGACCGATCTCGCCCGCGCCGCCGCGGTCGACGAGGACACGGTGGTCGCCTTCATCGAGCAGGAAGGCGTCTGGTTCGGCGTCGTCCGGGTCGACGGTGAGGACGATCCGCGGATCTTCGTCTCCAATGCCGCGTCGGCGGCTCGCAGCTCGTACGGCTCGATGCTCACCGACGAGCTGCTGGGCCGCGACGAGGACGACGACAACGAACTCGACGAGCTGGACCTCGACGGCACCGAGGACGGCGAGGAAGAGGCGGTCGCCGCCTACGAGGAGGAAGACGACGACGCAGACGACAGTGAGGCGCGGGCCGGCGCCGACCCGGCACCCATCGGCCCGCTCGGCGACGGCGACCTGCTGGCCGACCTCGGGGTGAGCCGCAAGCAGCTGCTGGTCATCGACGGGGATGCCCTCGGCGAGCTCGCGGAGACCCTGGGCGCGACCGACGTGCTGGAGGCCGTCCGCTAGTGGGCCCGATGCACGACCCCGATCCCCTGCGGGACCCGTGGCAGGACGCCATGCGCCTGGCGCTGGCGGAGGCGGCCCGGGCGGTGCCGGCCGGTGACGTGCCGGTCGGCGCCGTCGTGCTCGGCCCGGACGGCAGCGTGCTCGCCTCCGGGCACAACGAGCGCGAGGCCGTCGGGGACCCCACCGCACACGCCGAAGTCCTCGCCCTCCGGCGGGCCGCGTCGGCACTCGGCGCCTGGCGGCTCCCGGGCTGCACCCTGGTGGTCACCCTGGAGCCGTGCGTAATGTGCGCGGGCGCCCTGGTGCAGTCCCGCGTGGCGCGCGTGGTCTACGGCGCGGACGACGAGAAGGCCGGCGCGGCCGGCTCGCTCTGGGACCTCGTCCGGGACCGCAGGCTCAACCACCGGCCCGAGGTGATCCGCGGGGTGCTGGCAGCGGAGTGCGCGGAGCAGCTGACCGGCTTCTTCCGCACGCTCTGAGGCGTGGCCGGAGGCGTGGTCGAGGCGGCGCCGCACCCCGGCGCCCCTCCCGTGGGATACGGATTTCGGCGCACGGGGCTCCGTGGGCTAAGCTCTCTCTCGGTAGCGTGTCCGAGCGGCCGAAGGAGCACGCCTCGAAAGCGTGTGAGGGGGCAACTCCTCCGTGGGTTCAAATCCCACCGCTACCGCTCTGACCGAGAGCCCCGCCCCGCAAGGGTCGGGGCTCTCGGCTTTTCGGGTGGGGCCCGCGTGACCGGCCGGGGCCGGGCGCGTTGTCACGGCATGACCACGACCCGGCGCATGCTCGCCGCCATCGCCCTCGCGGGGGCCGCCACGGGCCTCGCCGCCCCCGCCGCCTCCGCCCTCCCGGTGGCCCCGCTGACCCTCCCGGACCTGCCCTCGGCGGCACCCGGCATGCCGGCCGCCGCCCAGCCCACGTCCGTACCGGAGATCGGCGGCAAGCTGAACGAGCTGAACAAGGCCGGCGAGCTGATGAACCTGCCGAACCACCTGGCGCCCCTGATCGACCCGCTGGCACCGGTCGTCGGCCTCGCCGGCGCGGTGCAGTAGCCCGACGAGCCTCGCCGGCCCCACCCGGCACCCCCGGCACCCCCAGCCACCCCGGCAACGCGCAGAAGGCCCCGACCAGGGGATCGGGGCCTTCTGACACGATGGTCGGGGGAAGCGGCGTCGGGGGGACAAAGCCGCTCCCCCCGATGAGGACGGGACCTTCCAGTCGGAGCCGCAGTCAGGGGGGAAGCTTGCGGCTCGGACCCCGCAGTGAGGCCCTGTCCCTTGCCCTCCGGTTTCCTGCCAGAACCGGTGGGCACGTGAACAATCCTGCGCCCCTGCCTGCCGTGGATCCCGCGGCGAAGGGCCCGTTGTGGCGGGTCGTTGGTCCTTAAAGACCGGGTGAGTGTCCGAACCCGACCGGTTACACTCACCGGAGTTCGCAGGACCGGCAGGGGAGGCCGAAACCGCTCGTGGACACCAAGAAGCTCATCACGGGCGCCCTCACCGTGTTCGTTCTCTTCGTCATCATCACCCAGCCGAAGCGCGCCGCCGAGATGGTGGAAATCGGTTTTCAGGGCATATCGGATGCGGCCCAGGGAATCGGCGAGTTCATGACCGAACTGGTGAACTGAACCCGTACGCCGGTGCACGCCGGTGCGGTTTCCGGACAAACCAGCCCTCCACTCCGACGGGTGGAGGGTTTTCCGTACACCGGCCCCACAACCGCCACGATCCAATGTCCAACTTGCCCTCAACACGGCGATATACGGTGCTTGCACACAGTGCACATGTCTTGTGATGCTATGACCGCTTTTGACGGATGAGACGGGCGACTCGGCCGAGTCGGCCGAGAGGACATCGATAGGGGTGGCGTGACCGTGCCGGCCAGTACTGCGCCTCAGGTGCCACCCCAGCAGGAGCCCCCCGAGGAACCCCCTGCGGCCTCCCGGCCGCAGAGCCGGGGGGCCGACACCCGGGCCCTCACCCAGGTCCTCTTCGGGCAGCTGAAGGGCCTGGAACCGGGCACCAGCGAGCACACGAGGGTCCGTGGGGCCCTGATCGAGGCCAACCTCCCGCTGGTCCGCTACGCAGCCGCCCGCTTCCGCAGCCGCAACGAGCCGATGGAGGACGTGGTCCAGGTCGGCACCATCGGCCTGATCAACGCCATCGACCGGTTCGACCCGGACCGCGGTGTGCAGTTCCCGACCTTTGCGATGCCCACCGTGGTGGGAGAGATCAAGCGCTACTTCCGCGACAACGTCCGCACCGTCCACGTGCCCCGCCGACTGCACGAACTGTGGGTCCAGGTGAACGCCGCCACCGAGGACCTCACCACCCTGCACGGCAGGGTGCCCACCACCCCGGAGATCGCCGAGCGGCTGCGGATCACCGAGGAGGAGGTGCTGTCCTGCATCGAGGCCGGGCGCTCCTACCATGCGACCTCGCTGGAAGCGGCCCAGGAGGGTGACGGGATGCCCGGCCTGCTCGACCGGCTGGGCTACGAGGACCCCGAGCTGGCCGGCGTCGAGCACCGCGACCTGGTCCGCCATCTGCTCGTACAACTGCCCGAGCGCGAACAGCGGATTCTCCTCCTCCGCTACTACAGCAATCTGACGCAGTCGCAGATCAGCGCGGAGCTCGGGGTTTCACAGATGCACGTCTCCCGGCTGCTGGCCCGGAGCTTCGCTCGACTCCGATCCGCAAACAGGATCGAGGCGTAACCGGATCGGGTGGAGATCCTCGCAGCGTTTCCCGACAGATCGGGCTCATTCCCGTCTGTCGCTGCACTGATATGTCGACTTGGCGCTACAGCGTGTTGCCGACATGTGACATTCTGCTGGAACCGCGTTTGCCGCAGCCCCGCCTCCGGTATTCAGGTGGAGGCTGCGTTCCTCCGACGGGCGCGCCCGACGCGACCGTCCGCGACCTCAAGGGGGTGGCATGTCCGTAGACCAGGGCAGCTCCAAGGTGCTCACACTCGTCAAGAGCGTGGCCCCTACGGCACCTGCAGCGTCTGACCGCTCGGAAGCCATCGACACCCGCACCCTCTCCCGCTCCCTCTTCCAGCGACTCGCCGCCCTGGACGCGGACAGCCCGGAACGGACCTATGTACGCGACACCCTGATCGAGCTGAACCTCCCGCTCGTGCGGTACGCCGCGGCCCGCTTCCGCAGCCGCAACGAGCCGATGGAGGACATCGTCCAGGTCGGCACCATCGGCCTGATCAAGGCGATCGACCGGTTCGACTGCGAACGCGGCGTGGAGTTCCCGACGTTCGCGATGCCGACGGTCGTGGGCGAGATCAAACGATTCTTTCGGGACACGTCCTGGTCCGTCCGGGTCCCGCGCCGGCTCCAGGAGCTGCGCCTCGCCCTGACCAAGGCCAGTGACGAGCTCGCCCAGAAGCTGGACCGCTCGCCAACCGTGCCCGAACTGGCCGCCGTCCTGGGCGTATCCGAGGAAGAGGTGGTCGACGGGCTCGCGGTCGGCAACGCGTACACGGCCTCCTCGCTGGACTCGCCCTCCCCGGAGGACGAAGGCGGCGAGGGCTCCCTCGCGGACCGCCTCGGCTACGAGGACACCGCGCTGGAAGGGGTCGAGTACCGCGAGTCGCTCAAGCCGCTGCTGGCCAAACTCCCGCCCCGAGAACGGCAGATCATCATGCTGCGCTTCTTCGCGAACATGACCCAGTCGCAGATCGGCGAAGAGGTCGGCATCTCGCAGATGCACGTCTCCCGGCTGCTCACCCGCACCCTCGCCCAGCTCCGGCAGGGCCTGATCGGCGAGTAGCCGGCCGCAGCGCTCTGGTCATTTGACGCAGCGTCAGGAACACTGGCGCGATGCGAAGGGGAGCGCTGGGCGCGCTGACTCTGCTGACCGCGTGCGTGGCCGCCACAGCCGCCCTGACCGGCTGCGGCGGCCCGGCCCGCGACGGCTTCGTGGCCGTGGGGGCGGCGGGCGCCGGGCCGGAACGCGCGCCGGGAGAGACCGTGCCACCCAAGGGCGGGGTGGAGTTCCAGCCGCTGGCGGCGCCGCCTGCCGCCCCGCCGGGCAGTTCCAGCAGCTCGAGCGATTCGAGCGGTTCCGGCAGCTCACAGACATCGAGTACGTCGCCCGCTGCAGCCGACCCGGCAGCCCCGCCGGGCTCCGGCGCACCCGGAACCCCGCCGGGCCACAACGGCGGCTCCGGCAGCCCGGGCACGACACCGCCCGGCACGGCGGGGCCCATGCCGCCCGGCACCCCGACCGCACCCGGGACCACCCCGGGCCGGCCCACGAGTCCGCAGACCCCGCCGGGCAGCCGGCCCACGACACCGCCGGCACCCGGCAAGCCGGGCACCACGCCCCCGGCCACCCCGGCGCAGCTGACCCTCGGTACGCCGGTGCGCGCGGCCACCGGTGACCGCTGGTGCGAGAAGGTCACGGTCGGGTTCACCAATACCGGCACCACCGCGGCCCGTTCGGGCACGGTGACCTTCACCACCCACATCCTGGGCAATGTGCTGGGCCTGAGCTGGGGCACGATCACCAGCACCCAGCCGCTGCCCGCTCCCATCGCGGGCGGGAGCACCCAGACCCGGACCTTCACCGTGTGCCTGGAGGCATGGCGGGTCCCGCTGGGATGGCACATCGAAACCCGCCAGGTCAGCGCGACCTGGCGCTAGCCGGTTCCGGGCCCGCCGGTTCTAGCGGAGGGCCAGCCAGGCCACGGCGCCGATCAGCAGCACCATGCCGAAGGCGAAGCCCAGCCAGGAGACCGACGTCGAGCCGGAGGCCCGCCGGCCGCGACCGGCGGTCGCTCCCTGCCGGGCCGGCTCGCCCTCGTCGACGAAGGCACGGAACATCTGCGTGCTGCCCGCGGGGTCGTAGTTGCCCTCGGGGCCCTGTGCGTTGTTGTGTGCAGCCATGGAGCAGGACCCTAGCGGGTTTTCCCTTTCCTTTACCGCTCTCCGCCCCGGATTCATTTGCTTGTAGCAACCATCCGCTTCTATGGTTGCCCTAAGCAACAAGATGGGGAGGGTCCGTGCTGAGCCACTACCAGGAACTGGCCCGCCAGCTGACCGGCATCGGCGCGGTCAAGCGGGATCTCGCCCGGACTCTCCCCGCCGACTGCCCGCCCGGGCCCGCCGCCGTGCTCACCGTCCTCAACCGGCACGGCGAGATGCGGCTCAGCCGGCTCTCCGAGCTGCTCGCCATCGACATCTCGGTGACCAGCCGGCACGTGGCCCATGTCGCCGAGCGCGGCTGGATCGACCGCGACCCCGACCCGGTCGACGGCCGCTGCCGCATCCTCCGGCTCACCCCGGCGGGCCGCCGGCTCCTGGCCGAGCTCGCCGGCCGGTACACGGCCGCGCTGGAACGGGCACTGGCCGACTGGTCCGCCGAGGACATCGCCGTACTGAACACCCTGCTGGCCCGACTCCGATCGAGCTTCTGACACCGACACCCGAAGGACACCCATGGCGACGACCACACCCACCGGGGTGCGGGGGGAGAGCCAGTCGGAGACCGCGACCACCGCGCCCGACGGCACCACCCCCATGACACCCATGACCCCGATGACCCATCCGCAGATCATGAAGGCGCTGTCCGGGCTGATGCTCGGCATGTTCGTGGCGATCCTGTCCTCCACGATCGTCTCCAACGCCCTGCCGCAGATCATCACCGAGCTCGGCGGCACCCAGTCCTCGTACACCTGGGTGGTCACCGCGGCCCTGCTGTCGATGACCGCCACCACCCCGCTCTGGGGCAAGCTGGCCGACCTCTTCAGCAAGAAGCTGCTGGTACAGATCGCCCTGGTGATCTACGTCCTCGGCTCGGTGGTCGCAGGCCTGTCCCAGAACACCGGCACCCTCATCGCCTGCCGCGTGGTCCAGGGCATCGGTGTCGGCGGCCTGTCCGCCCTCGCGCAGATCGTGATGGCCGCGATGATCTCCCCGCGGGAACGCGGCCGGTACAGCGGGTACCTCGGCGCCGTGTTCGCCGTGGCCACCGTCGGCGGCCCGCTGCTCGGCGGGGTCATCACCGACACCGACTGGCTCGGCTGGCGCTGGTGCTTCTACGTGGGCGTGCCCTTCGCGGTGATCGCGCTGCTGGTGCTCCAGCGGACCCTGCACCTGCCGGTGGTGCGCCGCGAGGTGAAGGTCGACTGGCTCGGGGCGTTCCTGATCAGCGCCTCCGTGTCACTGCTGCTCATCTGGGTCACCCAGGCCGGCGACGCGTACGACTGGGTCTCCTGGCAGACCTGGGCCATGACCGGCGGCGCCCTGCTGCTCGGGATCCTCTTCGTCGTGGCCGAATCCCGGGCGAGCGACCCGATCGTCCCGCTGCGCCTGTTCCGCAACCCGACCATCTCGCTGGCCTCGGCCGCCTCGCTCTTCGTGGGCGTGGCCATGTTCTCCGGCACGGTGTTCTTCAGCCAGTTCTTCCAGCTGGCCCGCAACGAGTCGCCGACCATGTCCGGCGTCCTGACCATCCCGATGATCGGCGGCCTGTTCGTCTCCTCCACGGTCTCCGGGCAGATCATCACCAAGACCGGGAAGTGGAAGGCCTGGCTGGTATCCGGCGGTGTGCTGCTCACGGCCGGAATCGGGCTGCTCGGCAGCCTCCGCCACGACACCCCGTACTGGCACATCGCCGGGTTCATGGCCCTCACCGGTCTCGGCCTCGGGATGATGATGCAGAACCTGGTGCTCGCCGCGCAGAACCAGGTGGCCCCGGAGGACCTGGGCTCGGCCAGCTCGGTGGTCACCTTCTTCCGGTCGCTCGGCGGCGCGATGGGCGTCTCGGCGCTCGGCGCCCTGATGGCCCACCAGGTCACCGGTTACGTGAAGGACGGCCTGACGGCCCTCGGCCCGAAGGCGGCGGCCCTGGGGCACGGCGGTACCGCCGGGGGCGGCATCCCCGACCTCGACAAGCTCCCGGTGCCGTTCCGCGAGGTGATCGAGACGGCGTACGGGCACGGCGTCGGCGACGTCTTCCTGTACGCGGCACCGACCGCGCTGGTGGCGCTGGTGCTGGTGGTGTTCATCAAGGAGGTGGCCCTGAAGTCCCACCCGGCTCCGGAGCCCGCCACTGCTGCATCCGCGGATACGGCGGCCAAGGCGTAACGAAGGGCCGACGGGGTGGGGGGGCCGGCGGGGCGGGCCGGGCCGGCTCAGGCCGGTCGCCCGGTGTTGGCCTCGATCCCGGCGACCAGGACCTCGAGTGCGGCCCTGAACTCCTCCTCGGAGGAACGGCGGACGGTGCCGCCGCAGCCCTGGAGGAACTGTATGACGGCGAGATGGGCGCCGGCCCTGGCGGGCTCCGCCAGACCGGCGCTCTCCAGCGTCCGCAGCAGCGCCGTGTCGAAACCCCGGGCGTGCGGGCCGATGTTGGGGTACTCGGCGGCCAGCTGCCCGGCCCAGGGATGGCCGGCCAGCACCCGCCGGTAGCCGCCCGCCAGCTTCCGCAGCCGGCTGTCCCAGCCGGCTGCGGCCCTGGGGCCGGATGCGGGGGCGGGGGGCAGGGCCAGCTCGCCCATCACCCGGTCCAGGGCGAGCTCCAGCAGATCGTGCTTGGTGTCGACGTACCAGTACAGGGACATCGCGGTGACCCCGAGCCGTCCCGCCAGCCGCCGCATGGAGAACCGCCCGAGGCCGTCCGCGTCCAGCAGCTCCACGGCCGCGCCGGTGATCCGCTCCCGGTCCAGCCCGGACGGTGCCGTCCCGCCGGGCCTCCGGCGCTGTCCGCCGGAGGCCCTGACGGCCAGCCAGACACTGATCCGAGCGGGTTCGGTCGAAGTCACCATGGGGCACCCTCCTGGGGCGCCCGACGTCCAGCCCGGTATGCCCGGTGCGCCCCCTTCATGCTAGAGCGTGCCACACCCTGCCCACCGCCCCTTCCCCCATCCCGCGCAGCTTCCGGACCGTCAGGCCTTCGGTGCGGTCAGGTCGTACAGCGTCACCCCTCCCACCTCCACTGCCTGGTACCGCTCCGCCACCCACTCCGCGATCTCACCACTTCCGGAACCGGTCAGCCCGGCACCCCGCGTGCCCTCGCCGCCGCCCACGAAGTAGTGGATCTTCCCGGCGCGCACGTACTCCTGGAACTGCGCCATCGTCGGCGACGGATCGCTCCCGTTGAACCCGCCGATCGGCATCACCGGCCGCTTGCTCGCCAGCTGATGGCTCGCGGCGTTCTGCGCGCCCACGGTGGCCGCCGCCCAGGTGTACCGGTCCGCGTCCTTCTGCAGCAGCGCGGTCACCTTCGCATCGACCCGGGCCCCGTTCAGCAGCCCGCCCATGGGACCACCGGGTCCGCCGGCCGCCTCACCACCGGGCCCGCCGCCGGGCATCATCCGGGGTGCCCCGCCCGGCATCCCCCCGGCCTGCTGTCCCTGGCCCTGGCCCGGCCCCCGGCCCTGACCCCGGCCCTGGCCCGGCGCCGGAGCCTGCGCCTGCCCCTGCACAGGCCCCTCGCCGGCCCGCACCAACCGCGGCCCCCGGCCGCCCATACCGCCCTCGACCGCCGGACCCGCCGTCACGATCGAGCCCGTGTGTCCCGTGTTCACCGTGGTCAGGCAGTACGCCAGCGGCCCGGCCAGCACCGCGCCCAGGCCCAGTGCCGCCGCACTCAGCGTGAGGCCCCGCCCCAGCCGTCCGGCGGCAAGCAGTCCGGCCGCCGCGACGAGCCCGGCGCCCAGCACGGTCCAGCGCAGCCACGGCAGATAGTCCGGCGACCGTCCCAGCAGGACGTACGACCACCAGGCGGTCAGCGCCACCGTGCCCGCCAGGGTGGCAGCGGCGGCAAGGCCGTGCCGTTCCTCCCACAGCACCGCCGCGCCCATGCCGACCAGCGCCGCCACAAAGGGCGCCAGCGCCACCGTGTAGTACTCGTGGAAGATGCCCTGCATCCAGCTGAACACCACCATGGTGATCAGCAGCGCGCCGCCCCAGGCCAGGAAGGCCGCCCGGGCCATGCCCTCCAGCGAATCGGTGGCCCTCCGGGCCCGCCAGGTGACGATCAGGCCGGCCACCAGCAGCATCAGGGCTGCGGGGAGCAGCCAGGAGATCTGTCCGCCCACCCCGGTCGAGAACAGCCGGTCGATCCCGTTCTCCCCCCAGCCACCGCCTCCGCGTCCGGCGGGGGCCCCGTACCCGCCGGGGGGCCCGTAACCGTCGGGGAACCCGTACCCGCCGGGCCCGCCGGCTTCGACCGCCATGCCCCGCACGCTGCCCGGTTCATTCCCGTTGAGCCGGCCGAGCCCGTTGTAGCCGAAGGTCAGCTCCAGGAAGGAATTCGTCTGCGAGCCGCCGATGTACGGCCGGGAGGACGCGGGCCACAGCTCCACGATCGCCACCCACCAGCCGCCGGCCACCACCATCGCCAGCCCGGCCAGTCCCAGCTGGCCCAGCCGCCGGCGCAGCCGGGTCGGCGCGCAGACGGCGTACAGCACGGCCAGCGGTGGCAGGATCACAAAGGCCTGCAGGGTTTTCGTCAGGAAGGCGAGGCCCAGGACCACTCCCGCCCACACCAGCCACCGGGTGGCCGCGCCCTCGAGTGCGCGCAGCACGCAGTACACGGCCACCGTGAGCAGCAGGGTCAGCAGGGCGTCCGGGTTGTTGAACCGGAACATCAGCGCGGCCACGGGGGTCAGCGCGAACACGGTGCCGGACAGCAGCGCCGGGCCCGGTCCGAACTGCCGTCGCACCGAGGCGTACAGCACGGCGGTGGTGCCCACGCCCATCAGGGCCTGGGGCAGCAGAATCTGCCATGAGCCCAGCCCGAAGAGCCGTACCGACAGGGCCATCGGCCAGAGCGCGGCAGGTGGTTTGTCGACGGTGATGGAGTTCCCGGCATCCGAGGAGCCGAAGAAGAACGCCTTCCAGCTCTCGCTGCCCGCTTGAACGGCGGCGGAGTAGAAGGAGTTGGCGTAGCCGGATGCGCTCAGGTTCCAGAGCAGCAGGGCGGCGGTGCCCAGGAGCAGGGCGGCCAGGGCCGGGCGCTCCCAGCGGGGGCGTTCCGTGGTCATCGGGTGTCCTTCGGGTGCGGGGTCCGGCGCTCCGGAAAGACCCAGGCGCGGAAGAGCAGGAAGCGCAGCACGGTGGCCGCGAGATTGGCGGTGATCAGCACGGCGAGTTCGGTGCCGTGTGCGGGGTGGTCGGTGGCGGCGCTCAGCGCGGCCAGGGAGCCGCCGGTCAGGGCCAGTCCGATGCCGAAGACCAGCAGGCCCTGGGCCTGGTGGCGCAGGGCCCGGTCACGGCCGCGGACCCCGAAGGTGAGCCGCCGGTTGGCCGCCGTATTGGCGATCGTGGAGAGCAGCAGGGCGGCGGCATTGGCCGTCTGTGCCCCGGTCCCGAGCCGGAAGAGGGTGTACAGGGCCAGGTAGCCGAGGGTGGAGAGCACGCCGACCGCGCAGAAGCCGAGGAGCTGGCGGGCCAGGCCGCGGGGGACACCGGGCAGCTGCCGGTCCCGGGGGTCGTCGCCGAAGGGGCGGGCGAGCCGGTCCAGCGGCAGCGCGCCGACGGCCAGGGCCCGGCCCACCCGCCAGACGCCCTTGAGGTCCTCGGTGGCGGTGCGGACCAGGTGCACGGTCGAATCGGGGTCGTCGACCCAGTCGACCGGCACCTCGTGGATGCGCAGCCCGGCCCGCTCGGCGAGCACCAGCAGTTCGGTGTCGAAGAACCAGCCCGAGTCTTCCACCAGCGGCAGCAGCCGTTCGGCGACCTCCCGCCGGATGGCCTTGAACCCGCACTGTGCGTCGCTGAACCGGGCGGCCAGCGACGACCTCAGGATCAGGTTGTAGGCGCGGGAGACGAACTCCCGCTTGGCCCCGCGCACCACCCGGGAGCTGCGGGCAAGCCGGGTGCCGATGGCCAGGTCGGAGTGCCCGGAGAGGAGCGGGGCCACCAGCGGGAGGAGGGCGTTGAGGTCGGTGGAGAGGTCCACGTCCATATAGGCGAGGACGGGCGCCTCCGAGCGGGACCACACGGTCCGCAGGGCTCGGCCGCGGCCCTTCTCCTCCAGCCGGATGCCGCGTACGCCGTTCAGGCTCGCGGCGAGCGCGCTCGCCACTTCGGGAGTGCGGTCGGTGCTCGCATTGTCGGCGATGGTGATCCGGAAGGCGTACGGGAAGGTGAGGGTCAGATGCTCGTGCAGCTGGCGGACGCAGGGCCCGAGGTCCTTCTCCTCGTTGAAGACCGGGATCACCACGTCGAGTACGGGCTCGCCGGGCCGGGCGGCGAGCGGCGCCCGGGCCGGCAGGGAGCCGGTGGCCGGCAAGGCGCCGGCCGGAGAGGTGTCGGTTGGCATGCCCAGACCCTCGCGGGGCGGCCTGTCACCGCTGTGTGCTGAGCCTGTGGTCCGGCTGTGAGCTGTCCGCCGGCCGATGGCCTGGGGTCGAGGGATATCCCAGGGGCAGCCGGACGTCGAAGCAGGTGCGGCCGGGCTCGCTGTGGACCCCGACCTGGCCGCCGTGTGCCGTGACCACGGCCTGGACGATGGCCAGTCCCAGGCCGGTGGAGCCGGCATGCCGGGATCGGGAGGCGTCTCCACGGGCGAAACGCTCGAAGACATGGGGGAGCAGGGCGGGGGGAATGCCCGGGCCGTCGTCCTCGACCTGGAGGTGCACGGCAAACGTTTCACGTGAAACACGCGCAGTAACAGTGGTGTTGGCCGGTGTGTGGGTGCGGGCGTTGGCGAGGAGGTTGACCAGCACCTGCTGGATCCGGGCCGGATCGGCGTGGACCGGAGCGGGCTCGTCGGGGAGTTCGAGCCGCCAGTGATGGCCGGGGCCGGCCGCCCGGGCGTCGCTGACCGCGTCCACGACCAGAGGTGCCAGATCGATGTCCTGGCGGTCCAGTGGCCGGCCGGCGTCCAGTCGGGCCAGCAGCAGCAGATCTTCCACCAGCCCGGTCATCCGGGCGGCCTCGGACTCGATCCGGCCCAGGGCGTGCCGGGTGTCCGGTCCGGGTTCCTCCCGGCCCCGCCGGGTGAGTTCGGCGTATCCACGGATGGAGGCGAGCGGGGTACGCAGCTCGTGGCTGGCGTCGGCGACGAACTGCCGGACCCGGGTCTCACTCTCCTGGCGGGCGCTGAGGGCCGAACCGACATGGCCCAGCATCCGGTTGAGGGCTGCACCGACCTGGCCGACCTCGGTACGCGGATCGGCCTCGGCTTCCGGTACTCGCTCGTGCAGGGCCACCTCACCACTGTGCAGCGGGAGTTCGGAGACCCGGGTGGCGGTGGCGGCGACCCGCCGCAGCGGGCGCAGTGCGACCCCGACCAGGGCCTGCCCGGCCAGGCCGGCTGCGATAAGCCCGGCCACGGTCACACAGACCTCGACGGCGATCAGGGTGTTCACGGTGGAGTCGACCCCCGCGAGCGGGAAGGCGAGGGCGAGGGAGCCGTCGGCGGCGGCCAGCACCCGGTACCGGCCCAGCCCGGGCAGTTCCCGGTTCACTGCCTGCCCGGCGGCCTCGCGGGCGGCCCCCTCGAGGGCGGCGGTCTGGGCCGGGGTGAGCGGAGCCCGGTGATCGAGGGTGGGCACGTCCTCGGCCACCGTACGGGCGGCTGCGACGCTCCTGCCCTCGGAGTCCAGCCGGATGGCGACGGTACCGAGCGGGGCCCCGGGCGGCAGGCTGAGCAGGGAGTTCTCGGGGGCCGCCCGCCCGGGCTTCATGCCCGGACCCCGTAGGGACATCTCGACGGCCGTCCGCAGCTGCCCGTCCAGCTGGTTCACCAGGTAGGAGCGCAGGGCGAGCGTGGTGACCGCCCCGATCGCCGCCCCCACGACGGCGATCAGGGCAACCGCGGACACCACCAGCCGGGTCCGCAGGGACCTGTTCCGGAACGGCTTGCGGGGCACTACTCGCCCGGCTTGATCAGGTATCCGGCTCCACGGCGGGTGTGGATCATCGGGCTGCGGCCGGGCCCGCTCTCCAGCTTGCGCCGCAAGTAGGAGATGTAGAGCTCGACCACATTGGCCTGGCCGCCGAAGTCGTAGGACCAGACCCGGTCGAGGATCTGTGCCTTGCTGAGCACGCGGCGCGGATTGCGCATCAGATAGCGGAGCAGCTCGAACTCGGTCGCGGTGAGGTGGATCTCCTGGCCTCCCCGGCTGACCTCGTGGCTGTCCTCGTCCAGTCGCAGATCCCCGACGACCAGGACGGAAGCGCCGCGGGCGGCCTGGGCGGCCCCGGAGCGGCGGACCAGCCCGCGCAGCCGGGCCACCACCTCTTCCAGGCTGAACGGCTTGGTGACGTAGTCGTCCCCGCCGGCCGTCAGCCCGGCGATCCGGTCCTCCACCGAGTCCCTGGCGGTCAGGAACAGCACCGGGACCTGCGGGAGCTCCCTGCGGAGCCGCCCGAGGACGGCCAGTCCGTCCATGTCGGGCAGCATGATGTCGAGGACCACGGCATCCGGCCGGAACTGCCGGGCCGCCCGCACGGCCGCCGCCCCGTCGGCGGCGCTGCGCACCTCGCAGCCCTCGTAGCGCAGGGCCATGGAGAGAAGCTCGGACAGCGCGGCCTCGTCGTCGACGACAAGGATCCGGCAGGGGCTGCCGTCGGGGCGGACCAGGGACCCGGCATGGGGCGTGGAGAGGGACGTGGACGCGGTGGAGGTGGTCGTCGCAGTCATGGCGACCACGCTCGCCCCCGCCTCTGAGAGCCCTCTTGCCGGTTCCTGTGAATCCTCTGAGAAACCTGTCAGCGGGGCGGGAAGAGCCGGGCGCCGTTGTCGTGGCAGACCGCCCGCAGCCAGTCGTCGCCCAGGCCGAGCCGCTCCAGGGAGTCCAGCTGGTGCTCGTACGGGTAGGGGATGTTCGGGAAGTCGGTGCCGAGGAGAATCCGGTCGCCCAGTGCGGCGAGCCGGCCGAGGGCGGCCGGCGGGAAGCCGGCGAGACGCTCGGAGAAGCCGGTGAAGACCATGGTGGTGTCGAGGCGGACCTCGGGGTGGCGCTCGGCGAGGTCGAGGAAGTCCTCGTACTCCGGCATGCCCATATGGGCGATGATCAGCGGGAGCCGGGGGTGGCGGCCGAGCAGCCGGGCGATCGGCTCGGGCCCGGTGTGCTTGCCCGGCACCGGCCCCGATCCGCAGTGGATCACCGTGGGGATCCCGGCCTCGGCGAGCAGTCCCCAGGCCGGCTCCAGCCGGGTGTCGTTCGGGTCGTACCCGCCGACCTGGAGGTGTGCCTTGAACACCCGCGCCCCGGCCTCGACGGCCCGCCGGACATATCCCTCCACCCCGTCCTCCGGGAAGAAGGTCGCGGTGTGCAGGCAGTCCGGGGTCCGGGCGGCGAAATCGGCCGACCAGGAGTTCAGCCAGGCCGCCATGGCGGGCTTGTGCGGGTAGAGCATGGAGGTGAAGGCGAGGACGCCGAACTGCCGCAGCAGGGTGACGCGTTCCTCCTCCTCGTGCCGGTAGGTGATGGGCCAGGCCACGCCGGTGAGCGGTCCCACTGCGTCGAAGTAGTCCCAGACCTTGTCCAGGACCCGTTCCGGCATGAAGTGGGTGTGCACGTCGACCAGCCCGGGCAGGCCGAGGCGGCCGGTGAACGCCCGGACGGCCGCTGCCGTCCGGGCCGCCGCCTCAGCGTCCCCGGACAAAGCCGGAACTCCGCTCCACGGTCCCGACGTGCAGGGTGTAGCTCTCGTACCACTCCTTGACGCCCCGGGCCTTGGCCTCCCGGTGCTCCAGGTTGGTGCGCCAGGCGTCGAGGGCCTCCTGGTCACGGAAGTAGCCGACGGTGATGCTGAGCCCGCCGGGGGTGTGGGCGTTCTCGTGGCCGAGGTAGCCGGGGATCTCCTTGACCAGGGAGCTCATCCGGGCGGCGGTCTCGGTGTAGCCGCTGCCGCCTTCGGTGCGGACGGAGGTGAACACGGCCATCAGATAGGGCGGTTCGAATGCCTGTATGGGCTGGTTGCTCATGCCCCCACCCTCCGCGGCGGGGGTCGGCCGTGTCCACCGCAAACCACCCGTTGATCGCAAAGGGATCCAAGATTTGACCTTCACCGCCACCGTCCGGTGCAGTCCTCAGAACAGCCCTTCCTGCTCGGCGTGTTCCTCCCCGGCGAGGCCGGTCACCGGCACGGTGGTGACCGCATCCGGCCCGGCGGCGGCCAGCACCCATCCGGCCAGCAGCCGGGCGTCCATGACCAGCCCGTCGGCGAAGTGCAGATCCGGTCCCGCCGCGCCCACCAGCAGCCCCGCGACGGTGCCTCCCGCCGTCATCCGATCGGGCTGCCGGTCCGGTCGGGGCAGCCCGGCCAGCCCGAACACCCCGGCATGGTCGACGATCCCGCAGGGCAGCCGCTCCAGGGTCTCCGGCCAGCCGGCCAGGGCAGCCGCCCGCTCGTGCAGCCCGGCCACCTCCCCGGCCCGCCCGGCGGCGTCCGGCAGCCGGTCCCGGACGGTCCGCTTGCGCGCGTAGGCGATCCGGTCGGGCACCTTGAGGGCGGCCCGCAGCAGCTCCTCGGTCCGCCGGGCAGCCATCAGCGGCCCCCGCCCGAGCCAGGTCCAGGTCACCGCGCCCTGCTCCAGCAGCCGGGCCGGACCCCGCTCCTCGGCCGTGATCCCGACCTTGATCAGACCCGGCCCGAACCAGGCGAGGTAGACGCGGTAGGGGCGGGGGTCGTCGGCCCGGGTGTCGGCGGCCACCGAGAAGGAGCGGTCCAGCCGGGCACAGTCGGCGCACTGCGCACCTGCGGATCGGGACGGAATCACGGCGGCCGTGGGACACGGGGTCCGCCGCCCGCCCCGCCACACCCCGAGGCAGGTGCGCTGCCCCGTTCCGGTGAAGGCGAGCCGCTGCCCGTACGCGAGGAGGCTGGTCCGCTCGCCGCGCTGCTCGGCGTACCAGCCGATCCCGGGCCGGCCCTCGCTCCAACGCGGCCCGGTGCAGCGCCAGATCACGGAGGTCACAGGGGCAGCGGGCGCTCGAACAAGGTCTCCAGGGCCACGGTCGCCTGGGTTCCGCTCACCCCTTCGATGGCATAGAGCCGGCGCAGCACGTCCTGGAGCTGCCCGGTGGTGGCGGTGCGCACCTTCACCAGCACGGAGGCACTGCCGGCGATGATGTGCGCCTCCTGGATCTCGTCGATGGCCGCGAACTGCCCGCCGGAGTCACCCATCCAGGCGTTCGAGTCGACCATCACGAAGGCGAGCACCCCGCTGCCGACGGCCGCCGGATCCACATCGACGGTGGTACGGCGGATGACCCCGCGCTCACGCAGCTTGCGGACCCGCTCGTGCGCGGCACCGGCCGACAGCCCCACGGCCGCGCCGAGGGCGGCGTACGACTGTCCGGCGTCCTGCTGCAGCCGCACGACGATCGCCCGGTCGATGCCATCCATGGTTCTCCTCCGCTGGACCCTTGTCAGGACCGTACCGCATCCGGCAATCTCGGTCACGACCGAACATCATTCAGAACATCAGGAGCTCTGCATGACGACATCCTCCATAGTCGACCCTGATCTGTACGAGATCCTGGACGACCGCTTCCTGACCGGCCGCTGCGCCAACGGCGACATGCGGCTGGAGCGCCTCCACGACGACTGCCGCTGGGCGGAGGGCCCGCTCTGGCTCCCCGCCTGGCGCCAACTGGTGTGGAGCGACATCCCCAACGACCGGCTGCTGCGCTGGGACGAACCGACCGGCACCGTCGGGCCGTTCCGGTCCCCGGCCGGCCACCCGAACGGCAACACCCTCGACCGGCAGGGCCGGCTGATCACCTGCGAACAGGGCAACCGCCGGGTCACCCGCACCGAACCGGACGGCACCGTGACCGCCCTCGCCACGCACTACGGAACGAAGCGGCTGAACAGCCCCAACGACGCGGTGGTCCGCTCCGACGGCTCGGTCTGGTTCTCCGACCCGGACTTCGGCATCACCAGCGACTACGAGGGCCACCGGGCGGAGAGCGAGATCGGCGCCTGCAACGTCTACCGGACCGACCCCTCGACCGGCGAGGTCCACCTCGCCGCGGACGGCTTCGCCGGCCCGAACGGCCTGGTCTTCTCCCCGGACGAACGCCACTTGTACGTGTCCGACACCCGGGCGGGCCACATCCGGGTCTTCGAGGTCCGCGAGAACGGCACCCTCTCCGACGGCAAGGTCTTCACCGAGGCCCCCGCAGACCGCACAGGGGCCCGGTTCGACAACATCCGCTTCGACGACGCGGGCCGGCTGTGGGTCGCCGCCATGGAGGACGGGGTGCACTGCTACGCCCCGGACGGCGACCTCATCGGCCGGATCCGCATCCCGGAACCGGTCTCGAACATCGCCTTCGGCGGCCCGAAGAACAACCGCATGTTCATCACGGCCACCACATCGCTCTATTCCCTGGTGCTGTCGGTGACCGGCCTGCCCCGGTAGCCGGGGCGGCAACAACTGCACGGCTCAGCTTCCTGCAGTGCAACAACATGACGGTGGTGGCTGCGCCGCGACCGAGAGAGAGTCGATCACGCGGCGGCCGGCGCAGAGGCCTACGGCGCCGGGACGGTGAGCGAAGAGCCGCCACTGCGTCCGTCCGCGTATTCAGCAGTGCATCGACCAACACGGGGAGTACTCATGTCCATCGGCAAAACTGCAACCAGGATCCTGGTGGGCGGCGCAGCCGTACTCGCACTGTCCGGGGCCGGACAGGCATTCGCCGGCGCCGGGGAAAACCTGGACTCGACGGGCATAGGCACAAAGGCCTGGAGCCACGGCACCAACGGCCAGGTCGCCATCAAGGACACCGCAAGCGACGGCTACTCCGTCTTCACCCTGTACGACCGCCGTAACAACACCGGCCTGCGCCTCAACAACTCCAACGGCAACGGCACCACCGTCCGCAGCGGCATGGACGAGTCGAACTATGTCCGCAAGGTGACTGCGTGCGTCGACCTCTGGCTCACCCCGGACACCTGCGGCAATGACGACCGGCCCGGTGACGGCTTCTAGAACGCAGTGATGCGGTGGGGCGGCGCGCAGAACGCCCCACCGCATCTGCGTTCCCGGACACCTACAACACAGTGAGGACAACCACCTCTATGCGGGCAGCACAGGACACCGCCGCAGACACGCGGACGGTACTGGAGGTCACCGGGCTCGGTCATCGGATCGGCGGACGAACGCTGTTCGACGGCCTCCACCTGTCCTTGTGCGCAGGCGAATCGATCGCCGTGACCGGGCCGTCCGGATCCGGGAAGAGCACCCTCCTGTCCTGCGTGCTGGGCCTCATCGCCCCGGACAAGGGAACGATCACCGTCACCGGCACCGAGACCACTCGCCTCCGCACCTCCCAGCGTGCCCGACTGCGCGCCCAGTCGATCGGCATGGTCTTCCAGTTCGGTGAACTCCTCCCGGAACTCAGCCCGCTGGACAACGTCGTCCTCGCCGCCCTCCTCGCCCGCCGCAGCCGGCATGACGTGCGAGACCGCGCGCAGCGCCTGCTCGATGACCTCGGCGTGCCACGGGCGGCGACCAGCCAGGAACTCTCCGGCGGAGAACGGCAGCGCACAGCGGTGGCCCGCGCCCTGATCAATGAGCCGGCCCTCCTGCTGGCCGACGAGCCGACCGGCGCCCTGGACACCGAAACCCGGGACAGGACCGCCCAATTGCTGTTCGACCTGCCGCGGCAGTACTCCTGCGGACTCCTCCTGGTCACTCACGACCCGGGCATCGCCGCCCGCGCGGACCGCACCCTGCACCTCACCGCCGGCACCCTCGAACCGGCCATCGCGGGAGAGGCACGCTGATGGCCACCACCACGAGAGGACTGGTGCGTCAGCTCCTCACCGTCGGACGCACCGCCGGCCGGAAGGCGGAAGCCGGCGGTACCCGCTTCGTCGCCCTCCTCCTCGCCACCCTGGTCCTCACCCTCGCCATGGGCAGCCTGGTCGCGGTCCACGCCGTGTACACGGGCAAGGAACAACAGCGCACCGCCAGAACCCCCGTCGTGACGGCACGCGAAGGCCATCCCGGTTCCACCGCGTGGCTTGTGGGATCCGACGCGCTCGACGGCGAACGGCGCTTCAGCGTCGTGTACCTGGCGCCGCTCCAGGGCGACGCGCCGCTGCCGCCCGGAGTGGAGCGCTGGCCCGCCCCCGGCGAGGCAGTCCTGTCACCGGCCCTCAGGAAGGCCGGCGCGGACGAGGACATCGACAACCGATACGGCAAGCTCGCCGGCACCATCCAGGCATCCGGCCTGGACGAGCCCACCGAATGGCTCGCCTACGTCCGGCCGCGCGGCGGCCTCAGTGCGGAGCTGCCGAGCGAGGTCATCACCGGCTTCGGCCCTGCCGACGGCGAGATCATGCCCGGCCTTGAACCCGGCTCGGGACGACAGGACGACAAGGCCGAATGGATGTTCCAGGCTGCTGTGGCCGGCATGCTCCTCCTGCCGGGCCTCGTCCTCCTCCTCGTCGCCGCACGCACCGGCGCCCACGCCCGCGACCGCAGGACCGCCCTGGTCTCCGCACTCGGGGGACGGCGCAGGGACCGAGCCCTCATCGCCCTCGGCGAAGCAGGCCACCCGGTGCTCATCGGTGCACTCCTCGGCGCCGCAGCCGTCACCACGACCCTGCTGCACGACACCCACATCCCCTACACCGACTACATCCTGTCGTCCGCGCACCTGATCGAACACGGCCGGCTGATCACTCTGACCCCCGTCATGGCGCTGCTGACCGTCCTTGCGGTAGTCGTCACCGCAGACCTCGCACCACGCCGGAGCGCCCACGGAACGCGCCCCCACAGCGAGGCCCCCTCCGTCTGGCTGCCCCGCATCGCCGCACTGTTCCCCGTCATGTTCCTCATAGCGCTGTACGGCCCCGGCTTCGCCGGGCAGGGCTCCCCTTGGCGCATCCCCATCGGATGGGCAGGAATCGCCGCCACGACCCTCACCCTGCCCGCCGCCGTCGCAACCGTCACGGCAGCCGGCGGACGGATCCTCACCCGCCGGGGGCAGGCCCACGGGCTGCCCGGCACCCTCGTCGCTGGACGCCGCACCGCAACCCACCCCGGTGCCACCGCCCGGGTGGTCACCGGTGTCACGGTGGCCCTCATCATCCTGATGCAGGCGGTCGCCTGGCAGGGCCTGTTCGGCTCACAGAGCGCCGGGGCACGGCACACCCTCGACCGCATCGGCCGCAGCGCCCTCACGGTCGGCGCCAAAGGAGACGTGACCACCGCGGAAATGACCGCCTTCCTGGACCGCCTGCCGAACGCCGAAGCCGTCCTGCTCGTCCCGCCGGCCGACGGCGCCGACATGCCCATGACCCTGTACGCCGGCTGCCCCGCCCTCGCCGCCCTGCGGCTTCCCTGCCCCGCCGGCACAAGCCGCATCACCGGAGTACCCGAGGACCCCCGGCTGCAAGAACTGATCCGATGGACCCCGCACGGCGAACTGATCCTGGACATCCACCGCACCGACACCCACGGCATCGCACAGCGCGCCGCGTCCCCCGAAGCGAACTTCCCCCTCGTCATCCTGCACCGCGACGGAAACGACGTCTCCACCGCGGCCGTGAAGAAGCTGTCCTACGAGGTGTTCCCCCGCGGTGCACAAGTCCGCACTCCGGGCGAGGAGCAGCTGACCGCCGGAATCCCCAACCGGGACCAGGGGCGGTGGAGCACCCTCCTCGGCGTGACCGGCATCGCCGTGCTCGCCGTGACCGCCGGCCTCAGCGCCATGGCGGAATTCCTGCGCCACGGACGTGCGCTCGCTCCCCTCTCCGTCCTCACCGGCGGCCTGCGCGTCTTCCATGCGAGCGCGGCGTGGTCCGTCCTCACCCCACTGGCCCTGGCAGGTCTTGTCGGAAGCGTTGTCGCGGCCGGCCTGGCAGCCCCGGTCACCGCGTACGGAGAGTCCTACATCACGCGTGAACTGCTCTGGTCGGCGGCGGGGATCGTCCTGGTGGTCAGCGTCCTCATGTGGCTGTGGGCAGCCACTGTCGCTGCCCGGCAGGCCCGCGCCTGGCATCCGCGCGGTGACTGACGCCGGGCCTCGTCCAGCCGCCGCACCCGCCAACGGGCCTCGTAGGATCTTGTGTTGGGCACGCCGGCATCCGATCGGCGATGCCGTGCCGACGGGGTGGGAATGACGCGGGTTCAGCACACGCATGGTCTGGAGGAGTTGTGCGAGGCGGGCAGCGAGGTCTACGCAGCGGCGCTGCGTCGGGGCCGTGTCCGACGGGAGGAAGCGGCCCGGGTGCCTTGTCTGATCGATCTGGGGTTGCTGCACCCCGATCCGCAGGCGATGGAGTGGTTGCGGCCGACGGATCCCGCTGTCGCGCTGCACGTGGCGCTCAGGGACATCGATGCGGAGATCCATGCGCAGCGATTGCGGGAGGCGAAGGTCGCCCGGTCGCTGGAGCAGTTCCAGGCACTCGGGGACACGTCGCCGGCCGTTGATGCGGGCGGGATCGTGGTGCTGGAGGGGGTCGCCCGGATCAATGCGGCGATCGAGAGGGCAACCCACGCGTGTGAGCGGGAATTGCTGTGCATCGAACCCAGGACCCGCTGCGAGTCCATCCTCGAGGAGGCGCTGCCGCGACATCTGCGACTGCGGGAGCGCGGGGTGCACACCCGCAGCGTGTACGGCAGGGCGTCGCTGCACAACCCGGCGCTGCGCGCCTTCATGGCGGCGCTGGGAGACGCGTTCGAGGTGCGCAGTGTGGGCGACGTACCGCAGCGGATGATCATCATGGACAGCACGGTCGCCTTCGTGCCGGCGAGCCCCGACCGTCGTGTTGCGCTCGAACTGCGGCATCCCGCGCTGGTCGACTACCTGATCTCCGTCTTCGAACGCTTCTGGCACCAGGCCCTGCCCTTCGAGGCCTCGGCCCCCGCCCTCCCCGGGCCCAAGGGCGTCTCGGAGCGCCAGTTCGCGATCGCGCGGCTGCTGGCGGAGGGGCATGCGGACAAGATCGTGGCCCAGCGTCTGGGAATCAGCGTGCGGACGTGCCGCAAGCACATCGCGCACCTCGCCGAACTGCTCGGCAGCGCGAACCGCGTGCAGCTCGGGGTGCTCATTGCCCGGTCGGGGTTGCTCGCCGCACCGCCGGATCCGCACTGACCACAGCCGGGCAGGGGCGGCGTCAGGGGCGCGCCCTCACCCATTTCACAAAAGCTAGAGGCCCCAAGGATCTCTCCTTGGGGCCTCCGGCCTGCTGTGCACTCGGCAGGATTCGAACCTGCAACCTTCTGATCCGTAGTCAGATGCTCTATCCGTTAAGCTACGAGTGCTTGTGCTTCCCGGGGTTTTTCGCCCCGTTGGCCTTGCGAGAACAACAATACATGGACCTCGCCGTGACGCGAAATCCGTTATCCAAACCACCCCTGACCTGCGGAAACAGCTCTTCTGGCGGGGTTCCGGAACGACCGAAGCCCCGGTCCGTCAGGACCGGGGCTTCGGTGATCACTCAAGCGGAGGCGGAGGGATTTGAACCCTCGATGGGGGGTAAGCCCCAAACCGCATTAGCAGTGCGGCGCCATAGACCGGACTAGGCGACGCCTCCAGCACACCCCCGCGTACGAGGGTGCGTGCAGATGATGACACAGGCGCGGGGCCGGTCACCAATCCGGTCCCACGGTACTAGGCGCGGCGGCACGAGAGCAAAGCCTTTCGGCGCCGGTCACCGGAACGTCCAGGCGGGGTCCTCGTTGGGCAGGCGTACGCGCACCACCCCCGGCCCACCCTCCCCGACGTACCGGACCGCCGACCCTGGAGATCTTGATGCGTCTCGTTGCCCTCGCCACCGGCTCCGCCCTCGCGGCCATGGCCGCCGGCGGCCCCCTGCCGCCCCTCCCCCTCGGCGGGCTCCTGACACCACCGCCGGACCGGCTCACCGTCACCGTGGAGCACAACGGCCCCTCCCGTGCCGCCAACGGCACGTACACCCTGGAGTGTGACCCGGTGGGCGGCACCCACCCGGAGGCCAAACGGGCGTGCGCCCGGCTCGACCGCTTCCACCAGGCCGGGAAGAACCCGTTCTCGGCCGTCTCCGCGGACCAGATCTGCACCGCGGAGTACGGCGGACGCGCCGTCGCCCGGATCACCGGTACCTGGCACGGACGCGAGGTCGATGCCGCCTTCCACCGGAAGAACGGTTGCGAGATCAAGCGCTGGCATGACTTGGAACCTGTCCTTCCGAGTCCGCGTTCCTGACCAGGGAGGATTCGGGGAGCACCGGGATCGGGCCCCCGATCCGCCGCCCCAGGCGCGGAAGGTGGCCTTAGACTCCTCCCGTGACATGCCGGTAGTCGTGGTCAGGGAGGAAGCTCGTCGTGAGCAGCAGGCCATCCCGAGGCGCTGCTCGCCTCGCAGCAATACTCGACGCTCTGCCGGACGCGCTGCTGCTCGTCAACGCGAACGGCACCGTCGTCAACGCGAATTCGATCGCGCTCGAGGTCATGGAGAGCCCCGGAACCGGGCTCGTCGGCCGCGGGCTGCTCGACCTGCTGCCCGAGTTCGACTCCAAGCTGATCCCCGGCTCCATGCGCCGCCCCGGCGACGAAGACGGCCTGCGCACCAAACCCACCCGTATGACGGCACGCCGGACCGACGGCAGCGAATTCCCCGTCGAGGTGACCAGCGCGAGTCTGGACGGCCGGGACGCCTACCGGGAGCCGCACCACTCCTACACCGGTGACGAGCTGCTGATGCTCGTCGTCCGTGACCTCTCCGGCACCGTCGACACCGAGGCGGAGCTGGCCCGCTCGCAGCGGCAGACCGAGATGATCCTGCGGGCCGCCGCCGAAGGCGTGGTGGGCACCGACACCGACGGCCGGGTGGTCCTGGTCAACCCGGCCGCCGCACAGATCCTCGGTTACCGGGCCACGGACCTCGGCAACCGCGAGCTGCACGGCCTGATCCAGCACTCCCGGGCGGACGGCTCCCCGTTCCCCTTCGAGGAATCCCCGCTCGCCGACACCCTGCGCAGCGGGCGCAAGCACCGCGTGCGCGGGCAGGTGCTGTGGAACAAGGCCGGCCAGCCGGTCGCCGTGGACCTCACCACCTCGCCGGTCCGGGACGGTGAACAGCTGGTCGGAGCGGTGATGACGTTCACCGACCGGCGGCCGTACGACGCGCTGGCCGCGCGACACGCCCAGCTGCTGGCGGTACTCGGCGACGCCCTGCGCGGGCCGCTGGAGGAGCTGCGCGGCGAACTGGCGACCCTGGCGGCGGACGACGCGGGCCAGCTGTGGCCGGAGGCGAACCAGCTGCTGCACCACCTGGCCGCGGGCTACTCGCGGATGACCACGCTGGTCGACAACGTACTCGGCTACCAGCGGCTGGACTCGGGCAGCGAGAAGCTCGCCAAGGAGACGGTGCTGATCGACGGGGTCGTCACGGCCGGCGTCGACGCCGCGGTCGAGCTGATCGGCCCGGGGCGCGCCCAGTTCGCGGTGCACGCGCCGACCATCGAGGCGGAGATCGACCCGGAGCGGATCGCCATCGCGCTCGCCCACCTGATCGCCGATGTGGCCGGGGTCGACGCCACCGGCAAGACCCCGGCGGGCAGCGGCTACACGGACTCGACGATCGTGGTGGCGGTGGCGCAGCGCGGCGAGGTCGTACGGATCGAGGTACGCGGGCCGTACGAGGGCGGGAATCCGGTGCACGAGCCGATCGTGCGGGGCATCGTGACCGCGCACGGCGGGGTGCTGCAGACCGTCGAGGTGCCGGGTGCGCCGGGCGGTGCGTACGTCCTGGAGCTGCCGCTGGGCGCGGGGGCCGGGACGGTCACCCGGCCCGACCCGGAACCCGAGGCGGAGCCCGACCGGGAAGCCGGGGCGGGACCGGGGGCCACGGCCAAGGGGCCCCGGGAGCCGCGGACACCCGGATCGCAGTCGGAGCAGGGCTCCGGCCGGCGCGGCCGGCGCGGGGTCGACGCCTTCCTGGACGAAGAGGAACCGAGCCCGGCCCCGGAGTCCGGCGGGGGTGCGCTCGCACTGCCCTCGGGGCGGCGGCGGGCAGCCGGAGCAGTGGTGCCGTCCCCGGCCGAACCCGCCGGGCCGGAGCTCGCGCAGTCCCCGGTGGACCCCGCCGGGCTGGGCACCGGACGGCGACGCGGCCGTGACGGTGACGGCCGGGCCTTGCCCGCGCTGCCGCCCGCCGAGGCCCCGGCCGGACGGCGCCGGGCGCTGGGCCCGGCCCAGCCCGCTCTCGGCCCGGTCCCGGGCACCGATTTCCCGGCGGGCACCTCTGCTCCGGGCTCCGGTACCTCCGCCGCCGGCGGCGTCGCAGCAGGCGCATCGGCCCGTCCCGGCGATGCCCCGGCCCCCGGCCCGGAAGCATCCGGCCTGGTGCCCCTGCCCAGCAGCGGCTTCACCGTGGGCCCTGCTCCCGCGTCCGCTCCGCTCCCCGACCTCACGACGCCCGCCGCCCCCGCTGCTCCCGCGGCCCCCACGACACCCCCGGCCGGCCCGGTGGCCGCCGGAGCCGCCACGCCCGGCGGGCGGCGTGGCCGCCGGGTACTCGGGAGCCCTGAGGCGGAGGACTCCCACCAGGCCGCCGCCGAGAACACCGGGCCCGGCGATCACACTCCCGCCCAGGCCCACCAGCCCACCGGCCGGCGGCGCGCCCTGCCCGGTACGGGGCCCGCTCCGGCCGGCGGGCCGGTCCCGGCAGCGGGGCCTGCTGCCGTCCCGGTGCCGGCTCCTGCCGCCGGACCCGGCACCGGTACCGGTCCTGGCGCCGCCTGGCCGGTCCCGGCTGCCCGGACTGCTCCGGAGGACGACTCCGCCGCGCCCGTCCCGGTACCGGCGGCCCGCCGGCCGAAGGACCCGGCGCAGCCCATCAGCGTCCGGACCCTCGGCCAGGGCATCAGCGTGGACCCCGGTGCCGCGGCCGGAGCGGGCCCGGCCACCGCACCCGGGGCGGAGGCGGAGGCCACCGCAGGGACCGCCGGCGGATCGGGGCGGCGGCGCAGGCTCGCCGAGCCCGCGCCGCAGGGCCGCGCCTTCGCCATAGGGGCCCCCGAAGCCGGTGCAGCCGAGGGTCCGGAACCGCTGGACGGCCCCGGCGGGGCCGTCGAAGTGGTCAACCGGCCCGTGCCGCAGCCCGTGGACGACGAGCTGCCCCCGGAGCCTTTGGACAATCCGCGCCGGCTCCTGGTGTGGCCCGCCCCGGACGTCGCGACCACCCAGGCACTCAGCGACCGCGGCTACCGGCCGGTGATCGTGCACTCCCGCGAGGAAGTCGACGCGCAGATCGCCGCCTTCCCCGCCGCCCTGTTCGTCGACCCGCTCACCGGGCCGATCACCCGCACCGCCCTGCAGTCACTGCGCCAGGCCGCGGTGGCCGCCGAGGTGCCCGTCCTGGTGACGGCCGGGCTGGGTCACGCCACGCGCGAGGCGGCGTACGGCGCGGATCCGGCCGTACTCCTGAAGGCACTCGCACCGCGCGACAGCGAGCAGCACCCCTCGCGGGTCCTGCTCATCGAGGAGAAGGACCCGATCGCCGGTGCCCTCACCGCCGCCCTGGAACGGCGCGGCATGCAGGTGGGCCGGGCCGGTGCCGACACCGACGCGGTGGAACTGGCGACCCGGATGCAGCCGAACCTCGTGGTCATGGACCTGATGCAGGTCCGGCGGCGGCGAGCCGGCATCGTGGACTGGCTGCGCGCCAACGGGCAGTTGAACCGCACCCCGCTGGTCGTCTACACGACCAGCGGCATCGACGAGGCCGAACTGCCCCGGCTCGCCTCCGGCGAGAGCGTGCTCTTCCTCGCCGAGCGGTCCACCACCGCGGAGGTGCAGGGCCGCATCGTGGACCTGCTGGCGAAGATCGGTACGAATTAGTCACCCTGGTGGCCATGGCCACCATCGAGCACACCGAGAAGCCCGTACCCGCCGACAACGGCGAGGTGACCCTCCTCATCGCCCGGCAGGTGGAGGAGGGTCACGAGGAAGCCTTCGAGAGGTGGGCCCGGGGAATCCTGGAAACGGCAGCCGGCTTCCCGGACCACCTGGGGTACGGGCTGTTCCGGCCGGCGGCCGAGGGCGCGCCCTGGTTCCTGGTGCACCGGTTCCGGGACCACGCGGCGTTCCAGCGCTGGCAGGACTCTCCCGAGCGGGCGCAGTGGTTCGCCAACTGCCAGGGCCACCACCACACCGAGATAGCCCGGCGGGAACTGCACGGTATGGAGACCTGGTTCGCCAAGCCGGGCACGACCCGGCCCGCGCCCCCGCGGTGGAAGATGGCGATCAGCTCGGGGCTGGCCATCTTCCCGATCTCGCTGGCGGGGAACGCACTGCTCGGGCCGTACCTGGTGGATCTGCATCTGGTCCTGCGGACCGCGGCCTTCGCCGGGGTCTTCAGCACGCTGATGACCTATGTGGCGATGCCCGCGGTCAGCAGGCTGCTGCGGGGCTGGCTCAGCCCAGCGTCGTGACCTCCAGCGCCCCGTCCGCGTACTGCTTGCGGATCACCTTCTTGTCGAACTTGCCGACGCTCGTCTTCGGCACCGCGTCGATGACGGTCCAGCGCTCCGGCAGCTGCCACTTGGCGATCGTCTCGCCGAGGAAGGCCCGCAGGGCGTCGTAGTCGACGGTGGATCCCGGCTTCAGGACGACGGTGGCCAGTGGCCGCTCGCCCCACTTCTCGTCGGGGACGGCGACCACGGCCGCTTCCGCGACATCGGGGTGGGCCATCAGTGCGTTCTCCAGCTCCACGCTGGAGATCCACTCGCCGCCGGACTTGATCACGTCCTTGGCCCGGTCGGTCAGGGTCAGGTAGCCGTCCGCGCTGATCACGCCGACATCGCCGGTCTTGAGCCAGCCGTCGGCGCTGAACTTGTCCTCGGGACGCAGCGGTTCGGCGCCGTCACCGTTGTAGTAGGCGGCTGCGATCCAGTTGCCGCGGACCTCCAGCTCGCCCGCGGATGCCCCGTCCCAGGGGAGGACGTCCCCGCCCGGGCCGACCAGCCGCGCCTCGACACCGGCCGGGAAGCGGCCCTGGGTGAGCCGGTAGGGCCACTCCTCCTCGGCGGTGAGCCCGGCCGGCGGGTGGGCCATGGTGCCCAGGGGGGAGGTCTCGGTCATGCCCCAGGCATGGCAGAGCCGGACGCCCAGCCTGTCGTACGCCTCCATCAGCGCGGGCGGGCAGGCGGAACCGCCGATCGTGACCTGCTTCATCGAGGACAGATCACGCGGGTTGGCGGTGACCTCGGCGAGCAGGCCCTGCCAGATGGTGGGAACGGCAGCCGCGTGCGAGGGCTTCTCCCGCTCGATCATCTCGGCGAGCGGGCCGGGCTGCAGGAACCGGTCCGGCATCAGCATGTTGACGCCGGTCATAAAGGTGGCGTGCGGCAGACCCCAGGCATTGACGTGGAACTGCGGGACCACGACCAGGGTGGTGTCCCGGCCGGTCAGACCCATCGACTCGGTCATGTTCACCTGCATGGAGTGCAGGTAGATGGAGCGGTGGGAGTAGACCACGCCCTTGGGGTCGCCGGTGGTGCCAGAGGTGTAGCACATGGCGGCGGCCTGGCGCTCGTCCAGCTCCGGCCACGGATAGGCGGTGGGCCGGTCCGCGATCAGGTCCTCGTAGTCGTGTACCCGGACGGGCAGCGCTTCGAGGCCGGAGCGGTCGCCGGGGCCGGAGACGATCACGTGTTCCACGGTCGGCAGGTGCGGGAGCAGCGGCACCAGCAGCGGCAGCAGGCTGCCGTTGACGAAGACCACCCGGTCGGCGGCGTGGTTCACGATGAAGACGAGCTGCTCGGGAGGCAGCCGGAGGTTCAGGGTGTGCAGGACCGCGCCCATGGACGGGATCGCGAAGTAGGCCTCGACATGCTCGGCGTTGTTCCACATGAGGGTGGCGACCCGCTCGTCCTGCCGGACGCCGAGTTCGTCGCGGAGGGCATGGGCGAGCCGGTGCGTACGGGTGCCGATCTCGGCGAAGCTGCGGCGCTGCGGCTCGGGCTCGCCGGTCCAGGTGCTGACCTGGGAGCTTCCGTGGATCGTCATGCCGTGCTGCAGTATGCGGCTGACGAGCAGTGGTACGTCCTGCATGGTGCTCAGCAAAGCGTCCTCCCGGGGGCGCTGCGGCTCTGCGGCGGCTCGGCCTGGTTCCTGCCGATTCTGCGCACGTACCGGTCGGCATGTCACTACCCGGGAGTACAAACGGGTGCACGAAAGCATGTGTGGTTACGTGCACAGCGCGGGAGCTCGCGCAGCGGGCACGGCGCACTGTTTCACGTGAAACGGTGCGCAGCGGGCAGCAGGCGCTGTTTCACGTGAAACAGGGACCGGCCGGGGCAGTTCAGGAGGCCGGGCAGAGCTCCGGGCTGAGCTCGGGGTCCTGCCGGAGCTTGCCGAGCGCACGTGAGACGGCGCTCTTGACGGTGCCGACCGACACTCCCAGCAACTCGGCGGTCTGGGCCTCGCTGAGGTCCTCGTAGTACCGGAGGACGACCATGGCCCGCTGCCGGTCGGGCAGCCGGGTCACGGCCCGCCACATCGCATCGCGCAGCGCCTGGATCTCGGCGGGGTCGGCAGCCGGCGGAGCCTCGGTCTCGGGGAGCTCCTCACAGGCGAACTCGTCGACCTTGCGCTTGCGCCACTGGGAGGTGCGGGTGTTGACCAGGGCCCTGCGGACATAGCCGTCGAGTGCCCGGTGGTCCTCGATGCGGTCCCAGGCGACATAGGTCTTGGCGAGCGCCGTCTGCAGCAGGTCCTCGGCATCGCAGGGGTTGGCGGTGAGGGAGCGCGCGGTGCGCATGAGGACGGGCCCGCGCGTCCGTACGTACGACGAGAACGACGGGTAGGTCGGGCGCGTCGACGGGAGTGAGGCATCCGTGCACACAGGCGTGGTCATGGCTCCACGCTAGGAGGGCGGGTACCCCCTCGGGATCGCCCGGAGGTGCCGAAGCCGGGTCCCCCTCAGGTTGTAGGGGTGGGGCCGGCCCGACCTCCTGAAGGTGGAGGAGCCGGCCCCCGGGGTTAGCCGATGGTCGATTCCGCGCCCAGGATCAGACCGGAGGTCGGCACCCCGGTACCCGCCGTCACCAGGACGTGCCCGGCTCCGGCGACCTGGTTGACAGAGCTGCCGCGCAGCTGGCGGACGGCTTCGGCGATGCCGTTCATGCCGTGCAGATAGGCCTCGCCGAGCTGGCCGCCATGGGTGTTGATCGGCAGCTCCCCGGCCGCGGTGAACCCGGCGGCCTCACCGGGCTTGCAGAAGCCGAACTCCTCCAGCTGCATCAGCACGAAGGGGGTGAAGTGGTCGTAGAGGATGCCGACGTCGATGTCCGACGGGCGCAGCCCGGAGGTCCGCCACAGCTGCCGGGCCACCACGCTCATCTCGGCGAGGCCGGTGAGGTCGTCCCGGTAGAAGGAGGTCATGCCCTCCTGGCGGCGGCCTGCGCCCTGCGCCGCAGCCGTGATCACGGCGGGTGCGTGCCGCAGGTCCCTGGCCCGTTCGGTCGAGGTCACGACGATGGCCTGGCCGCCGTCGGTCTCCTGGCAGCAGTCCAGGAGACGGAGCGGCTCCACGATCCAGCGCGAGGCGGCGTGGTCGGCGAGGGTGATGGGCTTGCCGTGGAAGTAGGCGGCCGGATTGTTCGCGGCGTGCCGCCGCCCGGTGACCGCCACATGGCCGAAGGCCTCCGGGGTCAGCCCGAAACTGTGCAGGTAGCGCTGGGCGGTCATGGCCACCCAGGAGGCGGGGGTGAGCAGTCCCCAGGGCAGAGACCAGCCGAGTGCGGCGCCTTCCGCCGAGGGTTCGCGCTGCTGGACGCCGGAGCCGAAGCGGCGTCCGGAGCGCTCGTTGAAGGCGCGGTAGCAGACCACGACCTCGGCCACCCCGGTGGCGACGGCGAGCGCGGCCTGCTGGACGGTGGCGCAGGCTGCGCCACCGCCGTAGTGGATCCGGGAGAAGAAGGAGAGTTCCCCGATCCCGGCCGCCTGGGCGACGGTGATCTCGGGGCTGGTGTCCATGGTGAAGGTGACCATGCCGTCCACGTCGGCGGGGGTGAGCCCGGCGTCGTCGAGGGCGGCATGGACGGCCTCGACGGCCAGCTTCAGCTCGCTGCGGCCGGAGTCCTTGGAGAACTCGGTGGCGCCGATGCCTGCGATGGCGGCCCTGCCGCCGAGCAGGTCGCGGCTGCGGACGCTCATGCCGGCACCTCCGCCGAGCCCGCCGCCCGTATCTCCACCGGGGCGGCTGCCGGTATCTCCGCCGAGGCAGCAGCCGGTATCTCCGCCGTGACCGTGCCCGTCACATGGTGGCCGATGCCATTGGCGCCGACCACCCGGATCTCCACGCTGTCCCCGGCCACGGCCGTGACCGTCCCGGTGAGGACCATGGTGTCCCCGGGGTAGTTGGGTGCGCCGAGGCGGATCGCCACCTTGCGGAGCACGGCCTGCGGTCCGAGGTGGTCGGTGATGTACCGGCCGACCAGCCCGTTGGTGGTGAGGATGTTCATGAAGATGTCGGGGGAGCCCTTCTGCCGGGCGAGTTCCGCGTCGTGGTGCACGTCCTGGTAATCCCGTGAGGCGACGGCCCCGGCGACGATCAGGGTGCGGGTGATGGGGATCTCCAGCGGCGGCAGCGTGTCGCCGATGTTCATGCCTGCTCCTTTGCCAGTACGCCGCCGAGCTCGGCCAGCAGCTCGGCCCCGCAGCCCAGGTACGCGTCGAGTTGCCGCCCCCACAGGAAGTGCCGGTGGACGGGATGGTCGAGGTCGGCCCCCATTCCGCCGTGCAGGTGCTGGCCGGCGTGCACGACCCGGGTGCCCGCCTCGGCAGCCCACCAGGCGGCGGTCAGTGCCTGATCGGCCGCGGGCAGGCCTTCGTCGATGCGCCAGGCCGCTTCGTACGCGGTGACCCGGATCGCCTCGGTGTCCATGTGGGCGTCGGCGGCGCGCAGCATCACGCCCTGGTGGGTGGAGAGGGGACGTCCGAACTGTTCGCGGGTGGAGGTGTGGCTGACGGCGCGGGCCAGCGAGCCGGCGCAGACCCCCGCCTGGAGTCCGGCGAACGCGGTACGGGCTGCTGCCAGGACCTCCGCGTACGCCGTCCCCTCGTCCGGGGCGCCCAGGGGCTCGGCCTCGGCGCCGGACAGGGTCAGCCGGCCGGCAGCCCAGGGAGCGGTGGTCTCCACGGCGGCGGTCTGCACCCCGGGCGCGTCCGTCCGTACCAGCCACAGGGCCCGCCGGCTGTCCGGCACCAGCACATGGGTGGCGTCGCGGAGCCAGGGCACGGCGGGCAGCACCCCGGTGAGGCGCCCGGCGTCGGCGGTGACCCGGCTCCGGGCCGGGAAGGCTCCGGTGGCCACCGCCGTGCCCTCACCGAGGGCGGGCAGCAGCCGGGCCCGCTGTTCCTCGGTGCCGTGGGCGGCGACCGGCCGGACGCCGTACACGCAGGTGGCGGCGAGCGGGACCTGGGCGGTGGTGCGGCCCTGTTCCTCCAGCAGCAGCACCAGTCCGAGCAGGCCGATGTCGAGGGACGCCGCGACCAGTCCGGCGGTGGTGAGGGCTTTCCACAGCTCGGCGTCCGTGCCGGTGCCGGCGGCGGTGAGCCGCTCGTGGGTGGAGAGGTCGCCGAAGATCCGGGCGGCCAGACCGGCCGCCGCCGTCTGCTCCTCGGTGGGGTGGAAGTCCATCAGGCCTCGCTCGCGCGGAAGACGGGGAGTTCAAAGTCGTCGTCGACGCGGAGGAACTCCAGCTGGACGGGCATGCCGATGCGCACCGTGTCGTAGGGCACGCCGGTGATGTTGCTGATGATCCGGACGCCTTCGGCGAGTTCCACGAGGGCGACGGCATAGGGCGGATCGAAGGCGGGGAACGGCGGATGGTGCATGACCACGTACGAGAAGACGGTTCCGGCACCGGAGGCCTCGACGGTGTCCCAGTCGGGGCTCGCGCAGTGGTTGCAGCCCGGCAGCCAGGGGAACCGGAGGGTGGTGCAGGCGGTGCAGCGCTGGATGAGGAGCCGGTGACGGCGGACTCCGTCCCAGAACCCCTGATTGTCGCGGTTGATCACGGGGCGGGGCCGGCGCGGCTTCGGATCCTCCTGGGGCTTCGACCGGGCGGCCGGAGCGTACTTGAGGATCCGGAACCGGTGGGTTCCGGCGAGTTCGCCGTTGGCACGGATGTCCGTCCGCGTGGTCACGAAGTGGCCGGTGCCGAGTTTGGTGGTCTTGCGGGGGGAGACGGATTCGATGACCGAGTCGAAGGTGACGGTGTCGCCGGGGCGCAGCGGGCGGAGGTACTCCTGCTCGCAGTCGGTGGCGACCACGGAGGTGCAGCCCGCGCCGTCGAGGAGGGCGAAGAGCTCGTCATGGGCGCTGGACCGGCCCCCGTCGTCGGAATGGCCGGAGAGTCCGGCCATCGTCCAGGCCTGGAGCATGGTGGGCGGGGCGACCGCGTCCGGGCCGGTGTAGGCGGCGTTGGTGTCCCCCATCGCCTCGCACCAGTGGCGGATCATGGGCTGGTTGACCGGGTCGCGGCCCTGGGCGGCGGTGGCGGCGGGCCGCCCTTCGAAGGCCCTGAGCCGGTCGTACAGCTCGTCCTCGCCCGTACTCCGGCTCTCGCTCGGCGTCTCGCTCCGGTTCCCGCTCCTGCTCGCACTCACCGCTTGCGCCCCTTCATGCCGAGCCGCATCATCGCGACGATCTCCCGCTGGACCTCGCTGACCCCGCCGCCGAAGGTGTTGATCTGGGCGGCACGGTTCAGCCGCTCCAGCTCGCCGCCACCGAACCCGGCCGGGCCCCGGACCATGGCCTCCTCCCCGACGATCTGCTGGCAGATCCGGTACACCTCGACGGTGGTCTCGGTGCCGAGGAACTTGACGCCGCTTGCATCTCCGGGAGCCAGGGTGCCGGCGCCCACGTCCTGGACGAGCCTCCAGTTGAGCAGCCGTACGGCGGCCAGCCGGGCGTGCGCCTCGGCGAGCAGGGACTGCACCCACGGGCGGTCGGCGGGGCGCTCGCCGGTGTCCGGGTCGGGGGTCCTGGCGTGGCCGAGGGCCTCGGCGTAGAAGTCCTCGGCCTGCATGCCGATGGCGGCGAGGGCGACACGCTCGTGGTTGAGCTGGTTGGTGATCAGGCCCCAGCCGCCGTGCTCGGGCCCGACCAGGTTGCCCGCCGGCACCCGGATGGCGTCGTAGTAGGTGGCGGTGGTGGTCAGGCCGCCGACGGTGTCGATGGGGGTCCAGGAGAACCCGGGGTCGTCGGTGGGGACCAGGATGATCGAGATGCCCCGGTGCTTGGGGGCTTCGGGGTCGGTGCGGCAGGCGAGCCAGATCCAGTCGGCGTTCTGGGCGTTCGAGGTGAAGATCTTCTGGCCGTCGACCACCCAGTCCGCGCCCTCGCGGACGGCCTTCGTACGGAGGGCGGCGAGATCGGTGCCGGCCTCGGGCTCGGAGTAGCCGATGGCGAAGATCAGCTCGCCCTTGAGGATGCGGGGGAGGAAGTAGTCCTTCTGCTCCCTGGTCCCGTACTTCATCAGGGTCGGGCCGACGGTGTTCAGGGTGACCATGGAGACGGGGGCGCCCGCCCGGTAGGCCTCGTCGAAGAAGACGAACTGCTCGTCCGGGCCACGGCCCTGGCCGCCGTATTCGACGGGCCAGCCGAGGCCGAGCAGGCCGTCGGCGCCGATCCGGAGCAGCAGCTCCCGCTGCACGGCGGGGTGCTGTGGCGGCCCGTCGGGCATCACCTGCCGGAAATAGGCCCGCAGTTCGGCACGGAGCCGCACCTGGTCTTCGGTCGGGGCGAGGTGCACGGTGCTGGCCTCCCGGCATCGCGTCGTCGAATGAAACTGACTGTCCGTCAGATCCATCCCGGATGTCAAGGTCGGGAGCCAGACCGGAAAAACGCCGGAGCGCCTGCGCTACCGGACCCCAGCCGGTCCGGTCGCGCAGGCGCCCACGGCGCTTGGAAGGGAGATCTACCACCAGGGGTGGAAGTTCACCGCCACGTTGGAGTTCGACTGGTCGATGGCCGTGAAGGCCGAGCCGTTGACCTGCGCGCTGTTGTTCTGGTTGGACGCACCGGAGCCGGTGGCAACCTGCTGCGTGGTGGAGGAGTTGCCGAAGTTGTCCCCGCCGACCCCGCTGCCGATGATCCCCGCGACGCTCGAGTTCGATCCGTCGTTCGCGAAGGAGCCGATGTCGGCCTGGGCAACCCCGCCGAAGAGGGCGAACGCGAGGGGAAGAGCGGCGGCTGCGGCGACAACGCGGGCGGTGCGGATGCTTGCCATGTCTGAATCCTCCAGATACCCGAAGTGAGAGTCATTCCAAGGCAGTTGGCCGACCGCCTCGGTCGTGTGGTGACGACGTCGCGAGACCAGAGTTGCCCACCGAATCCCCGGCGAACCAGCCCTCAGGGCACTATTCCCCCGCAAGCATGAGCAACATCGGATAAACCTCATTCGCGCCCCCAGAGTCCCAGGCCAGAGCCCCTGCCACTGCTGAAACCCCTGCCACACAACGGACGAAGCGTTCCGGCAATCCGACCGGCCCCGGGCATGCCAAAAAGGGCCGCGACCCCACGGGAGACCGCCGTCTCCCGGGTCTGCGACCCTGCAATCCCAAGCTTCACGCCCCCCGCGCGCCCCCGGCGCACACCGGGGCACCCGTTCCCATCCCGAACCCCGTTGCCACCGCTACGCGGCCAGCACCACGTCTTCGGCCGCGCCCTCCCCGGACGGGGCCCGGTACAGCGTCTGGTACGCGGTCCCGGCCAACGCGGCGGCCGTGGTCGACCGGCGGACCGAGGGGGAGGAACCGTGCGCCTCGGCCCGGATCCGCTGCGCAAGGGTGGGCGGGAGCCCGCTGCCGCGCATCACAGCCCGCCAGCTGCGCCGGGACGGCCGGGCCGGCCTGTCACCTGACGGGGCCCCGACCGGGACGCCGGCTCCTGCAGCAGCCGGGACCACCGGAGCTGCCAGAGCTGCCGGAGCCGCCGGCGCGGACCCGGCGGGACCCGCGGCTACAGCCGCACGGCCCCTCAGGCCGAAGGAGGTGAAGAACGCCACGAGCGCGGCGAGAACGGCGGTGACGGCGGTGCGAATCGACGCGACCTTGCTGGTTCCAGCCATGACGGCCTCTCACTTCCCGATGTTCCGACGGGCGGATCTGCATACATTCGTCATGATGCGGACGCAACCGCAGCACCGGCCCGACGCGCGCCGATCTTCCGACAAACACCACCCGCCCGGAGCATCACCCACCGGGCCCGGAGAACAATTCCGGGCATGGGGACAGACATACACGGGTTCATCGAGTGCCGCTGGGATCGCTGGCTGGACGAGGACGACCGCAGCTGGCATGCGGCCATCGACCTCACTCACCTCTACAACGGGCGCTCCTACCTCGCCTTTGGATCCCTGTTCGGCATGCGCGACACCACGACCTTCCGCCCGCTCGCAGATGACCGCGGCCTGCCCGCTGACGTGTCGCGGGAGACCCTCGCCGACTACGGGTCCTGGAGCCCGGACTCGCACCGTGCATCCTGGATCACCTGGGCGGAGCTGGCGGCCACGGACTGGGAAGAGGAAGCGAACGAGGTCGACGAGTGCATCCACGAGTACCACCGCAGCCCGGACGGAACCTGGGAGCTGCACGGCCGGAACACCGGCCTCGACCGCTTTGCCGAGCTCGCCGGCCTCACCGACCCCCGCACTGTCTACCGCGCGGGCCGCACCTACCCCGAGGGCACCGAGTGGCCCGACGGTGATCGTCTCTTCCGCGTCGGCCGCCTCCGCCGGAAGCACGCTGTGCCCGACAGCGACTGGGGTGCCGTCTGGTCGGTCATGCACACCCTCGCGAGTCTGCACGGTGACGAGGGCGTCCGCCTGGTCGTCTGGTTCGACGGCTGACCCAGACCGCATGCAGAAGGGGTGCCACCGATCGGTGGCACCCCTTCCAAGCTGGGCCATGGCCCGGCTGTAGCGGTGGGTGTGGGATTTGAACCCACGGTGACATCGCTGCCACGACGGTTTTCAAGACCGTTCCCTTAGGCCGCTCGGGCAACCCACCTGGCCGGTACAGAGTACCGGGCGGTGAGGGGTGGGCGGGGCGGTCGAGGGAGGGCTGAGGTGGCTGCGGATGGGGCAGCGGGTGGGTCAGGGGTGGGTCAGGCGGTCTGGGCCTTGTCGTAGGCGGCCTTCGCCTCGTTGCCGAAGTACGGGCCGTACATGCGGTTCGGCAGGAAGGTGTAGCCGAAGCTGTTCACCGACACCTGGGTACCCAGGCCCGTGGCCTCGTTGAAGTCCTGGAACCAGGGTCCGCCGCTGGAGCCGCCGGTCATATTGCAGGCCAGGCTGTGGTCCTTGGTCAGCAGGAAGTCCTTGCCGCTGTTGCCACTGCAGTAGACCAGCTTGGTGCCGTCGTACGGCGCGGCTGCCGGGAAGCCGAAGGAGTACATCCGCTTGTTGTAGCCGCCGTTGAACAGCAGGCCCTGGGCGCCGACCACCTGGCTGAGTTTCTGCCCGTTCAGCGGAGCCACGACCGCGTAGCCCACATCGTGGTTCATGTCCTCGCTCGCCGCCCACTGGTCGGTGGCGAAGGTCTTGGTCGCCGACCACTGGCCGTACGGTGCGCTGCCGTTGTTGTACGCCGGCACGAACACCCAGTTGGTGTGCCAGGAGCCCTGGTACTTCACGCAGTGGCCGGCCGTGATGACGGTGCTGCCGTTGGCGCTGGTGATCGAGTCACCGGAGCAGGAGGCCGTACGGTCGCCCAGCGTGAAGAACACCCGGCCGGAAGTCCTCACCACCGCTCCGCCGCCCGTCCAGGCGCCACCGGCCTGCGGGAAGGCGGTGGGGGAGGCGGCCTCGGTCGGGGCGATCCGGGTGGCGGCGGGGGAGGTGGAGACCTCCAGCCGGCCGGCTCCGGGGGCCGCCGTCACATCGAGGGGGGTCGCGGAACGCATCCGTTCGGCGGTCCAGAAGCCCGGGGTGTGCTGCTGCCGGAACGATGCGGGGGCGTCGGAGGCGGCGGCCGAGGGGGTGGCGGCCGTCAGGGCCCCTGCGATCAGGGCGGCCGTGGTCATCAGGACCGAAACGGCCGTGCGATTGCGATTCACGCATGACTCCTTCTGCCGTGCCCTGGGCCGGTCGGACCCGGGCAGGGTGGGGGTGAAGTGCTGTCGGTGCGGATCGGGTTGCGGGGGCAGAGTGGCACGGAGGGGATGGATTGTCAGGTAGTCGTCAGAACGTTCGGTCGGTTCCGGCCAGGATTGGCCGACTTCCACCCGCCGGGTCGTGCCACCTCGCATCACCCCGTACCGCCCCGCCCCACACCGGCCGCCGTCATACGGTCAGCAGCACGCCCGCGTACGACACCCCGGCCACCACCACCCAGGCCCCCAGCCCCAGCAGCGCAGCCCGCCCACCGGTGCGGGCCAGGGAGGGCAGGTGCACCGCGCTCCCCAGGCCGAACAGTGCCGCCGCCAGCAGACCCTCCTGGGCCGTACGCGACCACTCCAGGGCCACCTCCGGCACCAGACCGGTCGTACGCAGCGCCACCGCCATCAGGAAGCCCGCCACGAACAGCGGCACCGGCGCCGGCCGCCGCCCCGAAGCCGTCCGCTCCCCGCGCCGCCTGGCCCGCAGGGCAAAGGCCACCGCGGCCACCAGCGGTGCCAGCAGCGCCACCCGCATCAGCTTGACCAGAACCGCCTCGCCCAGGGCCGCCGGGCCGGACGTCTGTGCCGTCGCCACCACCTGGCCCACATCGTGCACGCTCGCCCCCACCCAGCGGCCGAAGCCGAGGTCGGTCAGGCCCAACGGACCTTGGAGCAGCGGGAGAACGGCGATGGCCAAGGTCCCGCACAGGGTCACCAGCGCCACCGAGGAGGCCACATCCTCCTCATCGCTGCCGGACACCTGGCTCACCGCGCCGATCGCCGAGGCCCCGCAGATCGAGTAGCCGGTGGCGATCAGCAACGGCTGGTCCCCGCGCAGGCCGAGCCGGCGACCCAGCCAGAGGGTGCCCAGGAAGGTCACGGCCACCACGCCGAGCACCATGGCCACGGCCGCCCAGCCCAGCCGGAGCACCTCCTCCAGGCCCAGACCCAGCCCCAACAGCACAATCCCGATCCGCATCAGCCGCCGCCCGGCCAGCGACAGCCCGGGGCGGGCGGCGCCACGGACGAAGGTCCGCATCCGGGGCAGATGAGCCGCTGCGATGCCCAGCACCACCGAGGCGGTCAGCAGCGGAACCGCCGGCACCAGCCGGTGCACACCCCAGGCGAGCAGTGCGCCGCCCGTCGCGGTGGCCAACCCGGGCCAGGATGCGGGTGTTTCACGTGAAACATGACGAACGGCCGCGCCCTGCTGCCGGTTGAGGAGGGCCATCACTCTGCGGGGAGCGTGTACACGCGGCGGATGCTGGTGCCCAGCCGAGAGACGTCGGCGCCATAGACATGGATCGATATCGCCTTGGTCCGGCAGGAGTTGCGCACCCGGTGGATATCGCCGGGCGGGGCGAACCCGCACACCTCTCCGGGCCCGTTGACCACGTCCTCGGTGGGCATCAGCCGCGCCACGCCCTCGGGACCCGGGGCCAGCCGGTAGCGCCGCTCGCTCTCCTCGCCCTGGTGCACCCCGGCCACGCACCATGCGACGTGATCGTGAATGCAGGTCTCCTGCCCGGGCAGCCACACCAGGGCGACCACGGAGAAGCCGCCGTCCGGCTCGGCATGCAGGATGTGCTGCCGGTAGTGGTCCGGGTCGCCCTCGTGCTGGGCCGGGGTGAGCAGATCGTGCGCCCCCAGGTGCGGGGCGAGGAGTTCGCCGACCAGGTAGGCGGTCAGGTCCGGGGCGAGCCCCCGGTCGACGACCGTACGGATCTCACGGACGAGGGCGGCCATCCTCGCGGTGGTGCGGGCCGGCAAGGTCGTGGTCATATCCGCAGCGTGCGTCGGACCACCCATCACGTCCAACGACAGTTTCGACCCGGAATCCCAACCGGAGCTTATGGATCGAGAACGGCAAGAACGGGTTCAGCAGCCGACGCGATTGGCCGCCGCGCGCTTGAGCTTCTCGAGCACGACCGCCGTCGCCGGGATCCGGAGATGGTCCTGGTAGACGTACGCGGAGATATGGCGGCGGGCGGCCGGCTGGAGGGCCCGCCCGCACACCCGGTTGAGCGCCAGCGAGGGCAGGACCAGGGCCGGCATCATCGCCACACCCAGGCCCTGCGCAACCAGGCTCTGCACCACCAGGTTGTCATCGGTGGCAAACCGTATGTCGGGGACGAATCCCAGCTCCGCACACTCGTGCAGGAGATTGGCCCGGCACCGCGGGCAGCCCGCGATCCACTGCTCCTCGGCGAGGTCGGCCAGGTTCACGGCCCGGCGCCGGGCCAGCGGATGACCGTTGGGCAGCAGGACGGTCAGCTGGTCCTCCAGCAGCCTGACCTCGGCGACACCCTCCGGGATCTCCTCGTGCAGCCCGGGGTAGGTGAACGCCAGGGTGATATCGCAGTCTCCGCGCTGGAGCCGGAGCAGCGATTCCGGCGGCTCGCCCTCCAACAGCTCGACCTGTACCCCGGGATGGTCCTTGGCCAGGCCGCTGAGGGCCTCCGGAACCAGGGTGACATTGGCACTGGGGAATCCGCACAGCCGGACCCGGCCGGTACGCAGCCGGGCGTACGCCTTCATCTGCTGTTGGGCGGCGGACAGACCGGCCAGGATCTGCTCGGCATGCCGGGCCAGGGACTCACCGGCCTCGGTGAGCTGCATCCTCCGGCCCACCCGGGTGAACAACGGGGTCCCGACGGCCCGTTCGAGGGCCTTCATCTGCTGGGTGATGGCGGGTTGGGTGTACCCCAGGGCACGGGCAGCCGCCGAGTAGGAACCGGAGGCCACCACTTCGTGGAATGTCCGTATGTGCCGGGAGTCGAACACGTGCGAAGCATAAGCGGACATTGGGAGGGGCCGCAGGCTCATTCGCGCCTACGGCCCCTCACCATCAGGACAGTCCTGCCGCCCAGTTGCCCCGCTGCGCGGTCGGCTACTTGTCCCCGACCCGTGAGCCGAGGGTGATGTCCACCGTGGCCGGCTTCCCATCGCGCAGGTAGGTCAGCTTCAGCGTCTCGCCCGGCTTGTGGGTCCAGATCTCGCTGATCAGGGTGGGCCCGCTGTCGATCTGCTTGTCGCCGAGCTGGGTGATCACGTCACCGGGCTTGAGACCCGCCTTGCCGGCCGGACCGCTCGGGTCCACCAGCTCGTTCGGGGTGCCGCCCTTCGTGGAGATCGTGGCGCCGTCGGACTTGGCCTGCAGGTCCACCGAGACCCCGATCACCGGGTAGACCGGCTTGCCGGTCTTGATCAGCTGATCGGCGACGGTCTTGGCCTGGTTGATCGGGATGGCGAAGCCGAGGCCGATCGAGCCGGCCTGGCCGCCGCCGAATCCGCCGTTGCCTGCCGACTGGATCGCCGAGTTGATCCCGATGACCGCGCCGCGACCATCGAGCAGGGGGCCGCCGGAGTTGCCCGGGTTGATCGAGGCGTCGGTCTGCAGGGCGCTCATGTACGAGTTCTTGTTGCTGGAGCCGTCACCGGAGGCCACCGGACGGTTCTTGGCGCTGACGATTCCGGTGGTGACCGTGTTCGACAGGCCGAAGGGGGCCCCGATCGCGATGGTCGGGTCGCCGACCGCGACCCGGTCGGAATCGCCCAGAGCCAGCGGTGCCAGGCCGGCCGGCGGGGCCTTCAGCTTCAGCACGGCCACGTCGTAGCCCTGGGCCCGGCCGACGACCTCGGCGTCGTACTTCTTCCCGTTGGAGAAGGTCGCGGAAAGCTTTCCGCCGTCGGCGGCGGAGGCCACCACGTGGTTGTTGGTGAGGATGTGGCCCTGCTGGTCGTAGACGAACCCGGTGCCCGTGCCCCCCTCGCCGTCACCACCCTGGGCCTGGATCGTCACGACGCTGGGCAGCGCCTTCGCGGCCAGGCCCGCGATGGAGCCCGGCTCGCGCTTGATGTCCTTGGGGGTGACGCCGGCGCTGACGGTGGTCGAACCGGAGCCGGTGTCCCCGCGCTCGGCGGCCCAGTAACCGATTCCGCCGCCGATGCCACCGGCAAGCAGGGCGGCCACCAGGACGCCCGCAATCAGGCCGCCCCTGCCCTTGGGCTTGGCCGGGGGGACGCCGTCGGTGGTCAGAGGGGCGCCCCAGACTCCGGCGCCACCGCCGTGTCCGTGGGCGCCGGGCATGCCGTACGCCGGGACGGTGGGCGGGGGCGGCGGCCAGCCGGCCGCACCGTGCGCGGCCGGTACGGGGGCCGGGGCCGGAGCCGGAGCCGGGGCGCCGTAGGCGCCCTCAGCCGGGGCAGGAGGGGTCGGCGGCAGCTGCTGGGTCGGCGGTTCTGCCGGGGCAGGAGCGACCGGAGCCGGGGCCGGTGCGGCAGCCGGGGCCGCGGGTTCCTGAGCCGCCGGAGCGGCAGGCGCCTGGGCCGGGTCCGAGACCGGGGCCGGTGCCGGGGCCGGGGCCGTCGGCGGCGCGGCGGGCGGGACGGCGTCACTCGCAGGCGTGGGAGCGGCCACCGGCACGGGAGGTTCGGACGGGGCCGCGGGGGGCGTCGGGGCCGCGGTGCCCTCGTTCTCGGTGCTCACAGCGCTCTCTCCTCGTCACATACGGCTCATCGGATATCGGCAGACAACGGATATCGGTCCGACTGAACGTTCGACCGGCCGTACAAGTTCCTGGGCGAAGCCTTTCCCATGTCCTGTCAGAGCACTGTAAGCCGGACCTGTGCGTTGTCGCCCAGCCCGGCACGCCCGGCCCCCGCGGTGGCACCATGACCCGGTGACCCACGCAACGCCGCGCCCCATCCAGGTCGTCGCCCACCGCGGAGCCTCGGAGGACGCCCCAGAGCACACTCTGGCCGCCTACCGAAAGGCCATCGAGGACGGTGCCGACGCCCTCGAGTGCGATGTGCGGCTCACCGCCGACGGCCATCTGGTCCTGGTCCACGACCGGCGGGTGAACCGCACCTCCAACGGCCGCGGCGCGGTCTCCGCCCTGGAGCTGGCCGATCTCGCCGCACTCGACTTCGGGTCGTGGAAGGACCGCGAGGAGTCACCCGACTGGGACGCCGACCCCGACCGCACCTCCGTACTGACCCTGGAGCGCCTGCTGGAGCTGGCCGCCGACGCGGGCCGGCCGGTGGAACTGGCCATCGAGACGAAGCACCCGACCCGCTGGGCCGGACAGGTGGAGGAGCGCCTGCTCTTCCTGCTCAAGCGGTTCGGGCTGGACTCCCCGCCGGCCGAGGGGCCGCACCCGGTCCGGATCATGAGCTTCTCCGCGCGCTCCCTGCACCGGGTGCGGGCCGCCGCCCCCACCGTCCCGACCGTGTACCTGATGCAGTTCATCTCGCCGCGCATGCGGGACGGGCGACTGCCGGCCGGGGTGCGGATCGCCGGACCGGGCATCCGCATCGTCCGGAACCATCCGGGCTTCATCCGCAAGCTTCAGGCCTCCGGACACTCGGTACATGTATGGACCGTAAATGAGCCAGAAGATGTTCAGCTCTGCGCTGATCTGGGTGTAGAAGCAATCATCACGAACCGACCCCGCCAAGTTCTGTCCCAACTCGGGCGCTGACGTCCCCTTTCTCCCGCCTGCCCCAGGGCCACCGCCCATCACAGGGTGTGCTCCGGCGCATCCGTTCCGCATTCGATGGTCATGAATGCGTCAGAGGTCTCCGCTCCGGCGGTTTCCGGTCCAGGCCATCGGGGCATCCAGACCATGGCGTGGGGCTAAGGAGGTTCCGGGGGTGGCGTTGGTGGTGGCACAGGAGGTGCCCACGTCGTCGTGCATGGCCGTACCCCATGGTCCTGCGGGCGTGGGTGAGGCAAGACACCGCATGCGTGAGCAGTTGCGCATCAGCGGAGTGTCCGAATCGGTCGTGGACGACGCCGTTCTGATCCTTTCCGAACTGCTCAGCAATGCCTGCCGACACGGCAGGCCACTGGGCACCCAGGAGATCGGAGACGGAGACATACGCGCCGCGTGGCGCGTGGACCAAGCGGGTCGGCTGACGGTCGAGGTGACGGACGGAGGCGGGCCCACCCGTCCTGTTCCGGCCACGCCCTCGGTCACCGCGCGGGGCGGCCGGGGGCTGAACATCATCAGCGCCCTCGCCCAGGACTGGGGTGTCCGCGACGGAGCCGCGGGCGAGGTCACCGTGTGGGTGATCGTTGCGGCGGGAGCCCGCCATGACGATTTCGCTACGCGCGTTGCGCCGCCTGCGATCGACTTCACGGCGCCTTTCGACGATCTGGAGATGCCCGAGATACCAGAGATGCCCGAGATGGCGCGAGACCCACTGAGATCGCCGAGATCCCCTGAGGTCTGACCGAGGTCTGACCTGAGGTCTGGTCTGAGGGCCCGAACGAGGTCCGACGGGATCCGCCGAACGGCCGTCCCCGGGAGTGCACGCCGACCGTGCTTCCGGCAGGGCCCCCGGTTCGGCGGTACCGGCAGTGCGAGCGACTAGGCTCGCGCCGTCACGTACCGCCGCAACCGGGAGACACCGACCATGGCCAAGAAGCGCCCCGCAGCAACGACTGCCAAGCCGCAGCTCAAGGACGGGGAGATCCCGGTGGTGGGCGCCCGCGAGCCCTGCCCCTGCGGTTCCGGGCGCCGCTACAAGGCCTGCCACGGCCGGGCCGCCGCGCACGCCGGCACCGAGCTGGTGCAGCGCCCGTTCGAGGGGCTGCCCGGCGAGTGCGACTGGGTGGCGCTGCGCGAGCTGGTGCCCGCCGCCACCGTGGCGCTCTCCCTCAAGGGCGGCCTGCCCGAGGGCGTACCGTCGGTGACGCTGGTGACCGTACTGCCGATGGCCTGGCCGGCGCTGCGCCGCGAGGACGGCTCCGTCCTGCTCGGCCTGCAGAACGACACGTCCACCGGAGACCTCGCCCGGGACATGGCCGACACGCTGGAGCGTGCCCTCGCCGCCGAGCCGGGCACCCCGGTGCCGGCCCGCAAGGTGCCGGCCGACGGTCCTCGACTTCAGGATCTCCTCGATGTGGACGGCGGTTTCGAGCCTGTTGTGCACAGCGGGTTCGAATTCTGGATTCCGGATGCGGAGAGCGCCCAGAACGCCTCTCCGGAGATCGCCGCCTCCCTGGAGCGCGCCAACGCCGCGGCCATCCCGACCGTCAAGCTGACCGGCGTCGACGCGGCCTACTGGTGTGAGACCCCGGACAAGAACCACCTGCGCTGGGTCATGCCGCACCCGGAGGAGAAGCTGCTCGACGCGCTGGCCCGGCTGCACGCCTCGGGCGAGTCCTCCCTGGGGGAAGGCACCCGTCTGGTCGGGTCCTTCCGGGCGCACGGCCTGATGGTGCCGGTCTGGGATCTGCCCACCGGCGTCGGGGCGAAGGACGTGGAACAGCCTGCCGCAGCCTTCGCGGAGCGGCTCGCCAAGGCGCTCGCCAACGACGCCCCGCTCACCTCCGAGGAGCGTCGTGCGCGCGGCGGTCTCACCAACCGCCAGGTCACTCTGAGCTGATCCACGGACACGCACAGGCTCGGTGACCGGAGTCACAACTCCCGCTAATCGCCTGCAAATCGGTGTCTGAATATCAGAGATCGAATTTGCGTACCGGCGATCTCTTGTTACCGTTCTTGTAGCCCGGTCGCTGGTGCATCCCCCGTCGCCAGCGACCGGGCCTTATTTTCGTCCACGGCTCAACCGTCCGTGGACACAGGCGAGTTGCTCCCCGACCGCAGCAGCAGTCGCCCTTCATCATCCGGAACTGCAAATTCCGCTACGGCCGTGTAGTCGTCCTGCACTCCGGCGGACCGGTCACGCGGCGTTTCACACAATCCCGGCTCGTCTCCCGCCCCCACCTTGCAGTGGATCTGTACGGTACGCCCGGCCGGGCCCATCAGCGTCAGGACGGCGTCCAGCGCGCGCCCGCTGGTGTTCCGGTAGTAGCTGCGCCCCCAGGTCTGCCCTCCGCCGGCCAGCACGCAGGTTTGCGCCTCCACCCCGTCGGGCGAGGAGAGTTCGGGGCCGCAGCGGGAATCCGTCCGCGGGGCCTCGGACGGTCCGGGCTGCCCGCCCGCCCCGGCTCCGGCAGATTCCCCGCCCGCATCTCCCCGGCCGTCCTGTCCTGTCGGACCGGAACCGGCGGGCCGGCCGGAATCCTCCGCCAGCCCAAGAGCGGTGAGCAGCCCACCGCCCTTTCCGTCGTCCTGACCACGGAACTCCGGTCCCGCAATCGCCCCGGCGAGCGGAAGCGACAAGATGATCAGTACACCGGCGCCGATAGCGGTCAGGCGGAGATTCATTCGCCGAAGATAGCGACGCGGGAATCGGCTACGAAGATGCCCGCGCCCAATTCCCCGGGAAACTCACGCCGGTGGCACCCGTTCGAGTGAAGCGGCCTCCACCAGGGCATCCACCACCTCGGCCACGTCCGGCAGCCAGGGCCGCCGCGCCCCGCAGCCGGCATCCGCACCCTCGGCCGCCCGCGGTGCGCGTTCCCAGCGGACCCGGCTGCCGACGGTCGACCCGGAGGCGGAAGACCCGGAGGCCGCCGCCCCGGAGGCGGGCACCAGCAGATAGCCGCCCTCCCCGTGGAAGCGCAGCGTGGACGGCACATGGTCCTTCGCGTAGAGGAGTTCGCCGAGCCGTTCCAGGGAGTACGGCTCCACCAGCAGCGCCCACCGGGCGGGGGTGGCGACCACCGGCCCCACCCGCAGGCCCAGCGCGTCCAGCCGGGCCAATGCCAGCGCCGCCGCACCGGCGGGCAGGCTCACCGCACAGGGCGCACGGCCTCCGGTGGCCAGGATGACCGGCGCCGCCGGTCGATTGGTCCACCACCAGCGCACCATCCGGGCATCGGTGGTGGCGGCCAGCAGGCCGGGGTCGAAGGGATGTGCGCCCGGCACCGGGCAGTCGGGATCGGGGCAGGCGCAGCGCCCGCCGTCCGCACCCGACCGGCCCACACCGGGAAGTACCGGCCACTGCCATGTGGTCGCACACCGAAGTGCTCCTTCGAGCAGATCGGGTGAACCGTCCGGCCCGGAACCGGAGCTGAAACCAGAGCCGGAGCCGGAGCCGGAACCAGAGCCGGAGCGGGAGCCGAAGCCGAAGCCGAGTCCGGACCCGGCGCGGGAACGCGCGGACTGCAGGGAACTGCGGAGCCGCTGGAGACGCCTTCCGAGGATCTCGCGCATGAGCGCTCGTTCCTTTCCGTTGAACGCCGAGGGTCACATCACACCACGTATGCGGTGTTTCACCACACGTACACGTTTCGCGTCACTGTCCGCCTGAAGCAGGTTCACGCGGCTCGTGCAGTCTTCTTACGGGTCCATGAAACGTCCGGCGGGGGCGGAACGCACCCGCACCGGGTCGCGCCCGGCCTCCGTCAACTCTCCTCGGTCAACACCGACTACGTACCCGGAGCCGTTCCAGCGCCCGCTCAGTCGATCGCAAAAAGGGGCCACTTGCCGCCTTTTCCGGCCAAGTTTGAGCCTTGGCTGCACGGGGAGTTGTCGCCTCACGGACACCAGGATTCCCACCTGGGCAATGCTGGACATCGCTCCACCTGTGCGTGTAGATGTGGACCCATTGATGGCGGCCCAGAATGATCTGGGGGTTTGCAATGCTTTATGGCGAATCGCACCAGGTGGAAAGGCGGATGCCATGAGCGCCCCGCATCTGCCGAAAGTGGCTGGAATCGATCCAGCAGTTGCGGCTTCCCCTCACACTGCGGCTTCGCCCGCCCGCCCGACCCCCTCCCCCCTGCGCCGGCCGCCTCGAGCACGGTCATCCAGGACCGGCTGGCGGGCATGGTCTCCGACCTCACCACCCTCCACGAACTCACCGAGCGCCTCGCCCGCGCCACCGACCTCGCCGCCTCGCTCCAGGAGTTCCTGCGCGCCGGAGCCGCCCTGGTCGGCGCCCGCCGCGGCCTGGTCGTCCTGGAACCCGCCGACGGCCTCGGCCCCGCCACCACCATCGGCCTTGGCCTCGGCCGCGCCGATCTCGGCCACATCGAGACCGTGCCGCGCAGCGCCACCTCGTACGGCCGGATCCTCGACGGGCTCCCGGACGCCCACGGCGGCTCCGAAGTGCTCCCCGAGCCGGACGCCGCCCCCGGAACCGGCGGGTACGCCGCCCAGGTCGACCCACGCCACCGCGAGGTCGCCGCCCGCCTCGGCTACGCCGCCAGCTACGCACTCCCGCTGACCGCCGAGTCCACCGGCCGGCTCGGCGCGGCCGTCTGGCTGTACGACGAACCGGCCGAGCCCGGCGACCGCCAGCGCGACCTGGCGGGCCTCTACGTACGGCACGGAGCCGAGCACCTCGCCCGGGTGCTGGAGGCCGAGCGCGCCCGCATCCGGCTGGCCACCATCTCGGAGGAGCTGCTGCCCAGCCGGCTCCCCAGGATTCCCGGGGTCCAGCTCGCCGCCCGCCACCGCACCGGACCGGCCGGCGGTGGCGACTGGTACGACGCCCTGCCGCTGCCGGAGAACGCCCTCGGCCTGGCCGTCGGCTCGGTCACCGGCTCCGGGCCCAGCGCGGTCGCCGCCATGGGACGGCTCCGCGCCTCCCTGCGCGCGTACGCCGTGATGGAGGGCGAGGACCCGGTCGCCGTCCTCTCCGACCTGGAACTGCTGCTCCGGCTCACCGAACCGGCCCGCTCGGCGACCGCGCTGTTCGCCTACTGCGAGCCCGCCCGCCGCAAGATCGTCCTGGCCGGGGCGGGGCACACTCCGCCGCTGGTGATCGGCGAGCGCCGCACCGAGTACGTGGAGACCTCCCTCTCCGCCCCGCTCGGCATGCTCGCCTGCTGGGAGGCGCCGAGCGTGGAGATCGAGCCCGCCGCCGGAGAAACGGTGCTGCTGTACACCGACGGGCTGCTGCGGCGTACCGGCGACCCGATGGACCGCGCCTACGCGCGGCTCCACGCAGCCGCCGCCGGAGTGCCCCGATCACTCCGGGAGGACCCGGACGCCGTCTGCGAGCACATCCTGCGCACGGTTCTGCCCGACGGGGACGGGGGCGGCGAGGACATCGTGCTGCTGGCCGCGCGATTTGACTGATTTGTCACATCCCTGCCAGCTGCTTGCCCTTCGCACATACGATGGATGCGGCCCCACCCGGTCCATTTCGTAGCGCAGCAGCGAAGCAGCGGAGGAGAAGACGTGGCTGACGAGCTCACCCCGGAGACCCCGGAAGAAGAGCAGCCCCAGAAGGCGCACAAGCAGCGCAAGAACGGTCTGTACCCGGGCGTCAGCGACGAACTCGCCGAGAGCATGCGTACCGGCTGGGCCGACACCGAGCTCCACGGCCTCGAGCCCATCGCCCAGGCCGCCCACACCGCGGCCCGCCGCGCCGCGCTCTCCGCGCGCTTCCCCGGCGAGCGCCTCGTCATCCCCGCGGGCCGTCTGAAGACCCGGTCGAACGACACCGAGTACCCCTTCCGCGCCTCCACCGAGTACGCGTACCTGACCGGCGACCAGACCGAGAACGGCGTCCTGGTCCTGGAGCCCACCGTCGACGGCCACACCGCGACCGTGTACCTGCTGCCGCGCTCCGACCGTGAGAACGGCGAGTTCTGGCTCTCCGGCCAGGGTGAACTGTGGGTCGGCCGGCGCCACTCGCTGGCCGAGGCGGAGCAGCTGCTCGGCATCCCCGCCAAGGACGTCCGCAAGCTCGCCGAGGAGCTCTCCGAGGCCACCGGCCCGGTCCGCAACGTCCGCGGCCACGACTCCGTCATCGAGGCCGCGCTGACCGACAAGGTCACCAAGGAACTCGACGAGGAGCTGCGCGTCTACCTCTCCGAGGCCCGCGCTGTGAAGGACGAGTTCGAGATCGGCGAACTGCAGAAGGCCGTCGACTCCACCGTCCGCGGGTTCGAGGACGTGGTGAAGGTCCTGGACAAGGCCGAGGCCACCTCCGAGCGCTACATCGAGGGCACCTTCTTCCTGCGCGCCCGCGTCGAGGGCAACGACGTCGGCTACGGGTCCATCTGCGCCGCCGGCGCCCACGCCTGCACCCTGCACTGGGTCCGCAACGACGGCGCCGTCCGCTCCGGCGACCTGCTGCTCCTCGACGCCGGTGTGGAGACCCACTCCCTCTACACCGCGGATGTCACCCGCACCCTGCCCATCAACGGCACCTACACCGACATCCAGCGCAAGATCTACGACGCGGTGTACGAGTCCCAGGAAGCCGGCATCGCGGCCGTCAAGCCCGGCGCGAAGTTCCGCGACTTCCACGACGCCTCGCAGCACGTGCTCGCCGAGAAGCTCGTCGAGTGGGGCCTGCTGGAGGGCCCGGTCGAGCGGGTCCTGGAGCTGGGCCTCCAGCGTCGCTGGACCCTGCACGGCACCGGCCACATGCTCGGCATGGACGTCCACGACTGCGCCGCCGCCCGCACCGAGGCCTATGTCGACGGCACCCTGGAGCCCGGCATGTGCCTCACCGTCGAGCCCGGCCTCTACTTCCAGGCCGACGACCTGACCGTGCCGGAGGAGTACCGCGGCATCGGCGTCCGTATCGAGGACGACATCCTGGTGACCGAGGACGGCAACCGGAACCTCTCCGCCGGACTGCCGCGGACCTCCGGCGATGTCGAGGCCTGGATGGCCCGCCTCAAGGGCTGATCCGCCCCCGAGCAGCTCCCCGCGGACCGCGCTGCGTGAACCGCGGAAAAAGGGGCGGTGTCCCGACCGGGCACCGCCCCTTCGCCGTCCTATGAAGCCTTGAGCAGGGCCCCGTCCTGCCACTTCAGCATCTTGTCGAAGCTGACCACCGCGCCACGGCCCGGCCGGTTGCGGAATCGCACGTGATCTGCGAGTTCCTCGATCAGGCACAGTCCCCGGCCGTGCTCCCGCAGCCCCGGCCCGGACTGTCCGGCCGACGCCGCCGGCCCCGCCGCACCCGGCTGCGGAGGTCTGTGGCGGGTCACCGTATGCGCCGGGAAACCCGGGCCCGAGTCCGTGACCTCGATCCGGCAGCGGTCCCCGTCCAGATATGCGGTGACGCGGTACGCCCCGCTCTCCGCCCCCGGATCCCGCCCGCCGTGCTCCACCGCGTTCGCACACGCCTCGCTCAGCGCCACCGAGAGGTCGAAGGAGATGTCCGGGTCCACCCCCGCGGTCTCCATCGTCCCCAGCAGCAGCCGCCTGGCGAGCGGCACGCTCGCAGCCTCGCGCCTCAAGTGGAGAGACCACCAGATGCTCATACCTGTACCTATTGCCGCCCACGCCACCCCGTAAGCCCCTCGCAGTCGGCAGAGCGCTCATTCGGCCCATGCCACCAGGGGGACTCAAGGGACCTTCCGGACCTGCCGTAGGGAAGCGGTAAGCGCAGTGCGATGATGGCCCGGCCATGACTGCCCCCCAGACGGCACGCGCCGGAGCCGGACTCCGGCTCATCCGGGCCGCGGTGTTCACCGCGGTCTGCGTCGTGCTGTCCGCGGCCGGGCATGCCCTGGCGTCCTGTGCCACCGTGCCCTGGTGGGCGATAGGCGCCGGATTCCTCGCCGTTTTCGCCCTTGCGGCACCCCTCGCAGGCCGCCGACGGAGCCTGCCCGGCATTACCGCCGGACTCGTCGGCGGACAGCTCGCGCTGCACGCCCTGTTCGGCCTCGGCCAGCATGAGGCAGCTGCTGCCACGGCAGGTGCAGCCGGCCCGGCCCAGGCGGCCTCCGACACCTCGCTCGCGGCCTTGGCGGCCCGCCTGGTCTGCGGCGGGAACTCCGTCCCGCTCAGCCCCGGCCAGGCCCGCCGGATTCTCGAGGCCGCCGGGATCAACCCCGACACCTCCACCGCCGCCCTCGCCGGGCAGGCCGCCCACACCGCGCACACGCACGCCGCCCACGCCGCCCAGACCGCCGCCGAACCGGCGACCGGGCTGTTCAGCCTGCCCATGCTGCTCGGCCATCTGCTGGCCGCGCTCGCGGCCGGCTGGCTCCTCGGCCGTGGCGACGCCGCCCTGTTCCGCATCGTCCGGCTGTCCCGGCGGTCCGCCGAAGCCGTTCCGGTACGGGCCCTGCGCGCCGCACTGGCCTTCGTACGGGCCCTCTGCGCGGGACTCGCAGGCGCGGCCCCCGGTACCCCGCAGGCCGTACGCACGGCCCCGGACCGCACCGGCACGCCCGGCCGGGTGGCACTCCAGCACACGGTCATCAGGCGGGGACCACCCGCGGCGTACGCCCTCGCAGCCTGACGCGGCCCTTGGCTCACCACCCCTGACCAGGGGCGGAAGTACCGGTGCCGCGCACTCCGCGCGCGCCCGTGCGCGGGGCCACCGTCATTCCTGCTCCCGTGGAGTTCCCGCCATGAAGACCTCTCGCGTCTCCTTCGCCGCCGCGCTCGCCGCCGGCTCCGTCCTCGTGCTCTCCGGCACCGCCTTCGCGCACGTCAGCGTGCAGCCCGCCGGAGAGGCCGCCCAGGGCGGCTACGCCACCATCAACTTCAAGGTGCCGAACGAGCGCGACAACGCCTCGACGAACAAGCTGGAAGTCAGCTTCCCGACCGACCACCCGCTGACCTCTGCCATGCCGCAGGACATCCCCGGCTGGACCGTGAGTGTCGAGAAGACCAAGCTCGACAAGCCGCTCACGGTGCACGGCAAGCAGATCAACGAGGCAGTCAGCAAGATCACCTGGACTGGCGGGACCATCGGACCCGGCAAGTTCCAGCAGTTCCCCGTCTCGGTCGGCAAGCTGCCCGAGAACACCGACAAGCTGGTCTTCAAGGCGATCCAGACCTACGACAACAACGAGGTCGTGCGCTGGATCGAAGAACCCAAGGAAGGCGCCGAGGAGCCGCAGAACCCGGCTCCCGTGCTCGCGCTGACCCCCGCCAAGGGCGACGACCACCACGGCGGCGACGCCAAGGGCGGCAAGCAGGACGCGCACGGCAAGGACGCGAAGGACGGCGGTCACGACGAGGCTGCCGCGAGCAGCTCCGACACCACGGCCCGCGCCCTCGGCATCACCGGCATCGTCGTCGGCCTCGGCGGCGTCGCCTTCGGTGTCGCCTCCCGCCGCCGCACCTCCTGACCGGCCCCTCTGCCGGCCTCCACCCGATGAAATCCGTACATCCCCGATCCCAGGGACCACTCTCCATGCGCACCACACGTGTGACGGCCGCCGCCCTGGCAGCGGCAGCCGTTTTCACCCTCGCCGCCTGCGGCGACAACAAGCCCGCCAAAAGCGCCGTTGCCCAGGTGAACGCCCCGGCCAAGACCGCGGCGGGCACCGTGCTCGACCGGCCCTTCGAAAAGCCGGACCTGGTCCTCACCGACACCACGGGCAAGCCGTGGAACCTGCGTGAGCAGACCAAGGGCAAGGCCGTGCTCATCTACTTCGGCTACACCAACTGCCCCGACGTGTGCCCGCTCACCATGAGCAACATCGCCGTGGCCCGTAAGGCTCTCCCCAAGGCGGACCAGGACAAGCTCCAGGTCGTGTTCGTCACCACCGACCCCGAGCGGGACACCCCGGCATCCCTCGGCTCGTGGCTCAAGGCCCAGGACCCGTCCTTCGTCGGCCTCACCGGCGACTTCAAGACCATCCAGGCAGCAGCCCGCAGCATCGGCATCGGCATCGACCCCGCCAAGAAGGAGGCCGACGGGAGCGTCGTCTCCATGCACGGCGCCCAGGTCCTGGCGTTCTCCCCCAAGACCGACGAGGGCTATGTCCTCTACGGCGAGGACACCAGCGCCGACGCCTACACCAAGGACCTGCCGAAGCTCGTCAAGGGAGAGAACCCGTGAACCGCCGCACCACCCGCACCCTCGCCGCCGCCCTCTCCCTGACGGCCGCCCTCGCCATATCCGGCTGCTCCTCCGACTCCGGCTCCGACTCGGGTTCCGGCTCCGACAAGCCGGCCAAGCCCGCCATGACGGTGAGCGGCGCCTTCATGCCGGAACCCGTCAACGACAAGATGGCCGGCGGCTTCATGGTCATCAAGAACGGCTCCTCGACCGCCGACAAGCTCACGGCCGTCACCAGCCCGCTCTCCGATGACGTGCAGATCCACGAGACCAAGAACCAGAAGATGCAGCAGGTTCCGTCCATGGACGTACCAGCGAACGGCGAGCTGAAACTGGAACGCGGCGGCAACCACGTCATGTTCATGGGGCTCAAGAACAAGCCGAAGGTCGGCGACAAGATCACCATCGAACTGCGCTTCGAGAAGGCCGGCCCTGTCAAGGTCGAACTCGATGTGAAGGAACGGACCCACAACCCGCAGAACGAAAACTCCCACTGACGGACCGAGGGACTGACACGCCATGACGGCCACCGCCCCATCCCCGGCCCGCACCACTGCCACGGCACTCCTGCCGCGGCTCGTGCTGGTCCTCGCAGCCTTGCTGGCAACCTTGTTCACCGCGGCCACACCGGCCGCGGCACACGCCGCACTCACCGCGAGCGACCCCAAGGACGGGGCGGTGGTCGCCACTGCGCCGGCCCAGGTCACCCTCTCCTTCTCGGAGAAGGTCGCCATGGGCGACGACTCCATCCGCGTCATGGACCCCCGCGGCAAGCGCGTCGACACCGGCGAACTCCGCGACCTGTGCAGCGGATCCGTCATCCGCTACGGCACTGCCCTGCACACCGGACTCCCCAACGGCACCTATACGGTCGCCTGGCAGGCCGTGTCCGGTGACAGCCACCCCATCTCCGGCGCCTTCACCTTCTCCATCGGCGCCCCCTCCGCCACCACCGTCACCCTGCCCACCCGTCAGGCCGGCGACGGCCCGGTCGGCATCGCGTACGACATCGCACGCTACGCCGCCTACGCCGGGTTCGCCGTCCTCGTCGGCAGCGCCGCCTTCATCCTGCTGTGCTGGCGCCGCGGTGCCGCCGAACGCCCCCTGCAGAAGCTCGTCCTGCGCGCCTGGGTGACCCTCACCGCCGCCACGCTCGCCATGCTCGTCCTGCGCCACCCGTACACCGGGTCCGGGGAGTTCGCCGACGCCTTCGACCTCGGTGGGCTGAAGGCCGTACTGGAGACCAAGACCGGGGCCTCCCTGGTCTCCCGACTGCTGCTGCTGGGAGCCGCCGCCCTCTTCATCGCCGTACTCTTCGGTTCCTATGCCCGTCAGAAGCCGGCCGAGGACGCCGTGACGGACGCTGCGACGGACGCCGCGAAGGACTCCACGGGGGGCGCATCGAAGGACACCGCCGACGACGCGACCGGTAGCGCCGAGGAGGCGAAGGAGCTCAGCGACCTGACCTTCGGCCTTGGCGTGGGCGGCACCGTCGTGGCCGGCGGCATCGCCGCCACCTGGGCCCTGTCGGAACACGCATCCACCGGCATTCAGACCGGCATCGCCATGCCGGTGGACATCCTCCATCTGCTGGCAGTCGCCACCTGGCTCGGTGGGCTCACCGCCCTCCTGGTCGCCCTGCACACCAGCCCCGCGCTCCCCCGCGAGACCGTTCAGCGCTTCTCCCGGATCGCTTTCACCAGCGTTCTGGTCCTCGCCGCCACCGGCCTCTACCAGGCCTGGCGGCAGGTCGGCAGTTGGTCCGCTCTCACCGGCACCGGCTACGGACAGCTCCTGCTCGTCAAGATCGGCCTCGTCGCCGTCCTTGTCGGCGTCGCCTCGATGTCCCGCAGGTGGACCGCCCGGCTGGCCACTCGCAGCGATGTTTCACGTGAAACAGCGACCGCGCAGGACACCGAGACGGACACCGAGCCGCAGCCCGAGCCCGAGCCGGTCTCCGTCCCCGCGGATCCCGAACGCGCCGCCCAGCTCGCCCGGCAGCAGGCCGCCCGTACCAAGGCCCGCAAGCAGCGCCTCCGCAACGCCGACACCGACCGCGCCGGACTACGCCGCTCGGTCCTCACCGAGGCCGCCGTGGCCGCCGTACTGCTCGCCGTCACCACCCTGCTGACCAGCACCGAACCGGGCCGGGCCGCAGAACTCGAAGCCGGGCGGGACACCGCCACGGCCACCGCCGTTCCGAACCGCCCCATCAAGATCAGCCTGCCCTTCGACACCGGCGGCCAGTCCGGCAAGGGCACCGCACGCCTTGAACTCGACCCGGGCCGGACCGGTGCCAACACCCTCCACCTGTGGATCGACGGCGCCGACGGCCAGCCCCTCGACGCCCCCGAGGTGAAGGTCTCCTTCACCCTCCCCGCCCAGGAGATCGGCCCCCTGCCCCTGGTCCCGGACCGCGCCGGCGCCGGGCACTGGAGCGCGAGCGGGGTCCAGCTCCCGCTGGCCGGCGAGTGGCGCATCGACGTGACCGTCCGCACCTCCGACATCGACCAAGTGACCGTCAACAAGAACGTGAAGATCGGCTGAGCAGCGTGACTGAGAGCACCACCGACATCGAGATCTCCCGTAGGCGGCTGCTGGGCACCGTCGGCGCGGCCGGCGCCGCCGGACTCGCGCTCGGCGCGGCCGGCGGCGCGCTCGGCCACTCCGCACTCGCCGACAGCGGCAACGACAGCGGCGGCACCGGCAACCCCGGCGCCCTGTCCACCCTGGGCAGCACGGCGGTCGCCTTCCACGGCGACCGGCAGGCCGGCATCACCACCCCCCTCCAGGCCAAGGGCCACCTCCTCGCCCTCGACCTGGCCCCCGGCGCCGGCCGTACGGAGGCCATCGCCCTGCTCCGCCGCTGGTCCGACAGCGCCCGCCGGCTGATGGCGGGGGAGCCCGCGGCAGCCGGCGACACCGGGATCGCCCTCGACGCGGGACCCTGCTCCCTCACCGTCACCTTCGGCTTCGGCCACTCCTTCTTCGACAGGACCGGGCTCACGCACCGCCGGCCCACCGCCCTCGACCCGCTGCCCGATTTCTCCGCGGACCAGCTCGACCCCAAGCGCAGCAACGGCGACCTGTGGATCCAGATCGGCGCCAATGACGGGCTCGTTGCCTTCCACGCCCTGCGGACCCTCCAGAAGGAGGCCGGTGAGGCGGCCCGGATCCGGTGGCAGATGAACGGCTTCAACCGCTCCCCCGGCGCCACCGGCACCCCCATGACCGCCCGCAATCTGATGGGCCAGGTCGACGGCACCGGCAATCCCAAGCCCGCCGAACCCGACTTCGACCGGCGGATCTTCGTCCCGGACGCCGGACCCGGCCCCGCCGAACACGCCTGGATGGCCGGCGGCTCCTATGCCGTCGTACGCCGTATCCGGATGCTCCTCGACGACTGGGAGAAGCAGTCCCTGGAGCAGCAGGAACAGATCATCGGCCGGAAGAAGGCCAATGGCGCGCCGCTGACCGGCGGCACGGAGACCACCGAGCCCGATCTCAACAGGTTCGGCGCCGACGGAAAGCCCGTCATCCCCTCCAACGCCCATGCCCGTATCTCCGCCCCCGAGCAGAACGGCGGTGCCGCCATGCTCCGCCGGCCCTTCTCGTACCACGACGGAATCGGCCCGGACGGCACTCCCGACGCAGGGCTGCTCTTCGTCTGCTGGCAGGCCGACCCGCTCCGCGGGTTCGTCCCCGTCCAGCGCAAGCTCGACCGGGGCGACGCCCTGTCCCCTTTCATCCGGCACGAAGCCAGCGGACTGTACGCCGTGCCGGCCGGGCCCCGGCCCGGGGAGTACGTCGGCCAGCGACTGCTCGAGGGGTGAACGGCACCACGGGGCGGCCCCTCCCGGCATTAGGCTGACCGCATGTCGGCCACGCGCTTCACCTATCTCGGACCCGAGGGCACGTTCACCGAAGCCGCCCTGCGAACCCTGCCGGAAGCCGCCACCCGGGAGCTGGTCCCGATGGTGTCGGTCCCGGCCGCTCTGGATGCCGTACGCAACGGAGAAGCCGCCGCGGCCCTGGTGCCGATCGAGAACTCGGTGGAGGGCGGAGTCACCGCCACCCTCGACGAGCTGGCCTCCGGCGAACCCCTGATGATCTACCGCGAGGTGCTGCTGCCGATCGCGTTCGCGTTGCTGGTTCGGCCCGGCACCAAACTGTCCGACGTCAAGACGGTCACCGGGCACCCGGTGGCGCAGCCGCAGGTGCGCAACTGGCTGCGCGCCCACCTGCCCGACGCGGTGTGGGAGTCGGCCGCCTCCAACGCCGACGGCGCACGGCTCGTCCAGGAGGGCCGGTTCGACGCAGCCTTCGCCGGGGAGTTCGCTGCCGCCACCTATGGGCTGGAGCCCCTGGTCACCGAGATCCACGACGCGGAGAACGCAGAGACCCGGTTCGTGCTGGTGGGCCGGCCGGCCCGGCCGGCCGCGCCCACCGGTGCCGACAAGACCTCCGTGGTGCTCTGGCTCGGCGACGACCACCCCGGAGCTCTGCTCGAACTCCTCCAGGAGTTCGCGGTCCGCGGGGTCAACCTCATGCTCATCCAGTCCCGGCCCACCGGCCAGGGCATCGGCAACTACTGCTTCGCCGTGGACGCCGAAGGCCACATCTCCGACCGCCGGATGAGCGAGGCGCTGATGGGCCTCAGGCGCACCTGCCCGCAGGTCCGCTTCCTCGGCTCCTATCCGCGGGCGGGTGTTGCGCAGGGTGACATCAGAGCCGCCCGCGCCGGAACCACCGACGGCGACTTCACGGCTGCCTCCGACTGGCTGACGCGCTGCCTCGACGGGCGTCCGTAAAGTTATCCACCGGGTTATCCACAGGCTCGGCCTCGAGCCTGTGGACTAGTCGACACCGGGGCCCCGTAAGGTCGACAAATCGGTCGGGGCACTCAGGTTTCGCATGAGCGAGCGGTAGGTGAACGGCGTCACCCCCGTATCCCCGATCAACTCTTTGGAGCGAGTCATTCCCACCCGAATGAGTGTGTGAGGGTGGTTTGAACCCCGATTCGACCCACGCCGAGCTTCCTCGGGAATGATCCCCAATTCTGTCCACAGAGACCGGCCACAGCCTGTGGACAAGAGGCCTTCGCGCTCCATTCCTGTGGACAAGTCGGCTGTTCAGGCCGTGCACCCGCGAGGCGCAAGGGTCACCGATGTACCTATTTCGGGGAATCGGAACCCTTTTATCGACCATCGTGGGCCGCCCGGTTCCGGCCACACGGCAACAGTTTTGCATTCGCGGCAATTGGGACATAGCGACACGCAGCGTGATATCGGTGTGATCCCCTCGAGCCCCGCCCGGTAGCCTGGAGGGGTGATTGACCTCCGGCTGCTCCGTGAAGACCCCGACCGTGTCCGCGCCTCGCAGCGCGCCCGTGGAGAGGACGTCGAGCTTGTCGACGCACTGCTCTCCGCCGACGAGCGCCGCAGGTCCTCGGGCGTCCGATTCGACGAGCTCCGCAACGAGCAGAAGTCCCTCGGCAAGCTGATCCCCAAGGCCTCCCCGGAGGAGCGGGCGGAACTGCTCAAGAAGGCCGAGCAGCTCAAGGCGGACGTGAAGGCCGCCGAGGCCGCGCAGAACGAGGCGGACGAAGCCGCCCGCGCGCTGCTGCTCCAGCTGGGCAACATCGTCCACCCGGACGTGCCCGTCGGCGGCGAGGAGGACTTCGCCGTACTGGAGACGCACGGCACGATCCGCGACTTCGCCGCCGAGGGCTTCGAGCCCAAGGACCACCTGGAGCTCGGCGAGCTGCTGGCCGCGATCGACGTGGAGCGCGGCGCGAAGGTGTCGGGCTCGCGCTTCTACTACCTCACGGGTGTCGGCGCCCTGCTCGAGCTCGCGCTGGTCAACGCGGCCATCGCGCAGGCCACCGCGGCCGGTTTCATCCCGATGCTGACCCCGGCCCTGGTGCGTCCGCGGGCCATGGAGGGCACCGGCTTCCTCGGCCAGGCCTCGGAGAACGTCTACCACCTGGAGAAGGACGACTACTACCTGGTCGGCACCTCCGAGGTACCGCTCGCCGCGTACCACATGGACGAGATCATCGAGGCGGACAAGCTGCCGCTGCGGTACGCCGGCTTCTCGCCGTGCTTCCGGCGTGAGGCCGGCACGTACGGCAAGGACACCCGCGGCATCTTCCGCGTCCACCAGTTCGACAAGGTGGAGATGTTCTCCTACGTCGCGCCGGAGGACGCCGAGGCCGAGCACCAGCGCCTGCTGGACTGGGAAAAGCAGTGGCTGACCAGCCTCGAGCTGCCGTTCCAGGTGATCGACGTCGCCACCGGCGACCTGGGCGCCTCCGCCTCCCGCAAGTTCGACTGCGAGGCCTGGATCCCGACCCAGGGCAAGTACCGCGAGCTGACCTCCGCCTCGAACTGCGACAGCTTCCAGGCCCGTCGCCTGTCGGTGCGCCTGCGGGACGGCAAGAAGACCCAGCCGCTGGCCACCCTGAACGGCACGCTGTGCGCCGTTCCGCGGACCATCGTGGCACTGCTGGAGAACCACCAGCAGGCCGACGGTTCGGTGCGGGTGCCCGAAGTGCTCCGCCCGTACCTGGGTGGCCGCGAGGTCCTGGAGCCGGTCGCCAAGTGAGTCTTCCGTACCGCCTGATCGCCACCGACCTCGACGGCACGCTGCTGCGGGCCGACGAGTCGATCTCCGAGCGGACGCGCGAGGCGCTCGCCGCGGCGACCGCGGCGGGGGCCGCCCACATCGTGGTCACCGGCCGGGCCGTGCCCTGGACCCGTCCCATCCTCGACGACCTGGGCTACCAGGGGCTCGCGGTGTGCGGCCAGGGAGCCCAGGTCTACCACGCGGGAGAGCACCGGCTGCTCACCTCGGTGACCCTGGACCGGCAGCTCGGCGGGCTGGCACTGGCCAAGATCGAGGCGGAGCTGGGCCCGGTCTTCCTGGCCGCGAGCCGGGACGGGATCGACGGCGACGTGCTGGTCGGCCCGGGCTACCAGGTGCAGGAGGGGCCGCTGCCGTACGTGTTCCTGAAGGACACGGCGGAGCTGTGGGCGGCCCCGCTCACCAAGCTGTACATCCAACATGCCGAGCTGGACGACGACACCCTCGCCACGACGGCGAAGAACATCGTCGGGGCACTGGTCGACGTGGTCGTGGCGGGGCCGGGCGTGGTGGAGATACTGCCGCTGGGGCTGAGCAAGGCGACGGGGCTCTCTCTGGCGGCGCGCCGGCTGGGTGTGAAGAAGACGGAGACCATCGCCTTCGGCGATATGCCGAACGACATCCCCATGTTCGGCTGGGCGGCCCACGGTGTGGCCATGGCCAACGCCCACCGTGATCTGAAGGCCATCGCGGACGAGGTGACGACCTCCAATGAGGAGGACGGCATCGCGGTGGTGCTGGAGCGCCTGCTGGGCGCGGCCTAGAAACGCATGCAGGAGGTCCGGGACGGCCCGCGCCCTGAGGCGCGCTCGAAGTGGCCGACCCGGACCTTTTGTTGCTCCCCGCGAGATCCACTGTGCCCGGGCGGGTGGTCGCGGACCAGTGAATTTCCGCGCATCAGCCGTGTATCCGGCGGCGCCGCCAGTAGGCGACGGTGAGGATGCCCAGCAGCGGACCCCACAGCAGCAGGGGCGCGTAGGTCAGGGCGAAGAGCCAGCCGTAGAACCCGGTGGGCGCGTCGGGATTCGCGGCGTTGGTGTCGTTCCACACCCAGGCGCCCAGGAACGTGACGCCGGTGACTGCGATGGCGCCGAGCGCGGCGGGGACCAAGGCCGTCATGGGGTGGATCCGGCGTCCGCCCAGTCCGGGCACCCAGTGGGGCACCTGCTCGCCCCAGCGCTGGACCAGGCCGAGACTCAGCAGGCCCGCGGCTTCCTGGAGGGCACAGACGAGGAGCAGGGCCAGGGATGCCCGGCCCGGATAGTACGAGTGGTGCAGGTCGCTGCCGGGGCCCCAGCCCATGGGCACGCCCAAGGCGATCAGGAGCCGCCACAGGCAGCTGGGCAACACGGTCAGCGAGGCGAGCCTGGCGGTCCGGACGAGCCGGGGGGAGACGCCGGGAGGGGTGTCCGTGGCCCGGGCGGGTGCGGTGGCGGCCGTGCTGGTGGTCATCGGCCAAGTCCTTGTCCTCGGGCATCGGTTGATGTCTCCAACCTCGTCGGTCGAGGTCCCGGAATCCATCCGCCGACCGGCAGGTCGTACCGGTACGCGGCTCTGCCGATCGGCAGATGGCCGGGGTGGGTGCGGGCTCGTAGGGTCGGCCGGGTGATCTCGAAACTGAGCGCCGGATACGGTCCTTCGCTGGCTCTGGGGGCCGTCCTGCTGCTGGTCGCCTCCGTGCGGGGTGCACCCGCCGCGGGGACGCTGCTCGGGGTCGGGGTACTGCTGCCGCTGCTGGCGCTCACGGCCCGCTGGTCGCCGCGGCCATGGGCCTGGGCCGGCTGCTGTCTGGGCGGGGCGGCGGTGGCGTACTGGCCGGTTTCCCTGATGCCGGACGCGGGGTGGCCGGAGGCGGCCGGGGCCGCGCTGTTCTGGGCGTTGCCGGCGGCAGGAGCGTCCGGAGCCGGTGCGTACCTGCGTCGTCAGGCGGGGCGGTCCCGACGGGCGGTGGTCGAGGCACGGCGGGAGCAGCAGCTGGAACTGGCCCGTGATCTGCATGACTTTGTGGCGCACGATGTCAGCGCGATCGTGGTGCAGGCACAGGCGGCGCGGTTCGTGGCGGAACAGGATCCGCGGCACGCGGTGGCGGCCCTGGAGCGGATCGAGGCGGCGGGACTGAACGCGCTGGCCACGATGGACCGTACGGTGCACGCGCTGCGGGCGGCGGGCGGCGGTCCGACGGCGCCGACCCCCGGGCTTGCGGAACTGCCCGCTCTGGTCGGCAGGTTCGAGGGCGGGGTACTGGAGGCGGATCCGGTGGCGCTGGCGGGGCTGTCCCGGGAGGCGGACAGCACGGCGTACCGGGTGGTGGTGGAGGCGCTGACGAACGTACGGAGGCATGCGCCCGGGGCCGCGCTGGTGACCGTGGCGGTCCGGCGGGCCGGGGCGGGGATCGAGCTGAGTGTGGCCAATTCCGCTGCCCAGGGGGGTGGGCGGGGGCGTTGGGCCCGGCGCCGGAGCGGGACCGGGCTGGAGGGTCTGCGGGGGCGGGTGGAGGCAGCGGAGGGGACTCTGACAGCTGGCGCGGTGGACGGGGGCGGCTGGCTGGTCCGTGCGGTTTTCCCGGCGGTGACAGCCCCCCAGGGGTGATCATGGTCGGGTGACGACGCGGATTCTGATAGCGGATGACCAGGCGGATATTCGCAGCGGATTCCGGCTGATTCTCGATTCTCAGCCGGACATCAGCGTGGTGGGGGAGGCGGAGGACGGGGAGCAGGCAGTGGCGCTGGCCCGGGAGCTGCGGCCGGATGTGGTGCTGGTGGACATCCGGATGCCGAAGCTGGACGGGCTGGAGGTGACCCGCCTGCTGGCACCGGTCACCAAGGTGGTCGTGGTGACCACGTTCGATCTCGACGAATACGTTCACACTGCACTGCGGTACGGCGCCTGTGGGTTCCTGCTGAAGCGCTCTGGCCCGGCCCTGCTGATCGAGGGGGTGCGGGCGGCCGTGCAGGGGGACACGATGATCAGTCCGCAGATCACCGTGCGGCTGCTGAGCCGGCTCACCGAACAGCCTGCTGCACGGGTTCCCGCGCCTCATCCGCTGACCGAGCGGGAGCTGGAGATCGTCCGGCTGGTGGCCCGGGGCCTGACGAATGCGGAGATCGGCTCGGAGCTGTTCATCAGCGCCGGGACGGCCAAGACCCATATCGCCAATGTGCAGGCGAAATTGGGGGTGCGGAACCGGGTCGGAATCGCCTCGTGGGCGTGGGAGCACGGGGTGGTGTCAGCGGAGACCGGCTGACTCCCGAGTGACTCCCGGCTGACTATGTTTCACGTGAAACAGGGTGCCGGGTGAGGGGCCAGGCCAGCAGACCGACGGCGAGGGCGATGGCGTGCCCGAAGTCGGTGAAGGTGGCCCCGGTGAGCAGGGGGATCCCGAACAGGGCGACGGCGCCGATCAGGTAGGGCCAGCGCCAGGGGTGGGGCAGCCGGTAGGTGAGCACCCCGATGGCAGCTGCCAGTCCGTAGCTGACGCCGATGTCGACCACATGGGCCATGCTGCGCGGGGCGCGATGATCCTCGATGGCCATCAGGACCAGCTTCTGGCTGGCCAAGGTGGCGGCGATATGGGCGGTTGCGATGATGACGAGCCAGCGCAGGGTACCCAGCCAGCGTTCCACGGGCGCCTGGAACACCTCGAAGAGGAGGGCGTAGAGGGCGAGAGAGGCGGGGTTCTCGATCCAGAAGGCGCTGGTGACGAGTGACCTGATCGGGTACTGGTCGAGCTCGTGGATATTGCTGCTGTTGCGGTGCAGCAGCAGGTGTTCGGGCTGCTCGGGGACCAGGGCCACGACGAGGCTGGTGACGGCGATGATCAGCAGCCAGATGTGCGTCCCGGGCGAGGAGCGTACCCAGGACCGCACGGGCCGGGAGGGCTCGGGCTCGGTGTGCGGCAGCATGCGCCGATCATGACGGGTACGGCTGTGCCCCGCCCGGCGCATGAGGCCGGGCGGGGCGGGTGTCGCGGTGGCGCGGCCCGCCTACTCCTCGCCGGCGAGGGTGAGGCGGCGGAGCTTCTGGCCGGCGTAGACGGTGGCTCCCACGGTGACGACGGCGAGCAGGGTCACGGCGGTGGGCAGACCGACGGCGGCGTCCACATAGCCGGGTCCGGCAACCTTCTCGGCGAGGGAGAGAGCCCACTGCTGGACGCTGAGGGTCTTGGCTCCGGAGACCAGGCTGCCGAAGAGGGACTCCCAGATCAGTGCGTAGACCAGGCCGAAGACCACTGCGTGCCGGCTGACGGTGCCCAGCAGCAGGAAGAGTGCGCTGTAGGCGACGGAGGCGATGAGCGCAGCCACGGTGTAGGCGACCGCGATCTGCTGGCCGTTGCCGTTGAGGATGAAGCCGGCGATCAGGGTGGGGATCGCGGAGAACGCCATGGTGACGGCGATGGCGACGATGAGCTTGGTCATGATGATCGTCGGGCGCTTCACCGGCTTGGCGAGCAGGTAGACGATCGAGCCGTCGTCGATCTCGGGTCCGATGGCACCGGTGCCGGCGATGACGCCGATCAGCGGGACCATGGTGGCGAGGGCGAAGCCGCCGAGAAGGTCGGCCGCGACCTTGTCGTCGACGCCGGTGAAGGCGCGGACGGCGAGGGAGATGGCGATCAGCAGGGCGGGCAGCGCGAAGAGGATCAGCGCGCGGCGGCGGCCGAGCAGGGCCCGGTAGGTGAGCCGGGCGACGGTGGGGTTGTACATCGGTGCCAGCTCCTTCAGGCCGCTACGAGGTAGGAGAAGACCGACTCGAGGGACTCGTCGGAGGGGGAGACCGTCAGCAGCCGGATGCCGCGGGCGCGTGCGACGCGCGGCAGCAGCTCGGTGAAGCGGCCGAAGTCGACGGCCTGGATGCGCAGGGCGCCTTCCTTGTGGTCGACCTCGATGCCGGCGGTGGAGGGGTCGGCGATCAGGGCAGCGGCGAGCGCCCGGTCGTCGGAGGAGCGTACGAGGTAGCGGTGCGGCCGGTCGGTCATCAGGCGGCGGATCCGGCGGAAGTCGCCGGAGGCCGCGTGCCGGCCGGCCACGATCACCTCGATGTGCGAGGCGAGCTGTTCGACCTCTTCGAGGATGTGGGAGGAGAACAGGACGGTCCGGCCTTCGTCCCCCATGCGGCGCAGCAGGTCCATGAGCTGCATGCGCTGGCGCGGGTCCATGCCGTTGAACGGTTCGTCGAGCAGCAGCACGGAGGGGTCGTGGACGAGGGCGGAAGCCATCTTGACGCGCTGCCGCATGCCCTTGGAGTAGGTCGCGATCTTGCGGTCCTGGGCGTACTCCATCTCCACGGTGGCCAGGGCCCGCTGGGCGGCGGCGTCGTCGAGGCCGTGGAGTTCGGCGTTGGCGACGACGAACTCGCGGCCGGTGAGGAAGTCGTACATGGATTCCCGCTCGGGTACCACGCCGATGTGCCGGTAGACCGTCTCGTTCTGCCAGATCGGGGCGCCGTCGAGGGTCACGGTGCCGGTGGAGGGGGCCAGGAAGCCGCCCATCATGTTGATGAGGGTGGACTTGCCGGCGCCGTTGGGGCCGAGGAGGCCGGTGACCCCGGGCCCGATGCGCATGGTCACGTCGTTGACGGCGACGACGTTCCCGAACCAGCGGGAGGTGTGGTCGATGTCGATGATGGTCACAGCCCGGCCTTCCGGTAGCGGGCCATCAGCGCGGCGTAGGAGCCGGCGATGAGGGCGAAGACGGCGAGCAGGTAGACGATGCCGACGCCGGCCGAGGGGCCGTCGCCGCCGGGGAAGGCGGAGTCGGCGTTGAGGAAGGCGGTCTGGACTCCGTCGATCAGGGTGATCGGGGAGAACAGGCCCATCCACTCGATGGCACTGCTGTTGCCGGTCTCCAGGGCGACGACCTGGATGGTGGAGACGGCGCCGTAGGGGATCAGCAGCAGGGCGATGACAGCGGCGACGCCGAAGCCGCGGCGCGGGGTGAGCGCAGCCATGACCAGGCCGAGGCCGGCGAAGAGGATCGAGAGGAGCAGCACGGAGACCAGTCCTTGAGCGAACCCTTCGGTCTGGTCCGCGAAGTCGAATTTCGCCAGCAGCGAGCCGATGTACATGATCAGCAGCGGGGTGGCGGTGAGGATGAAGAGGGCCGAGGCCATCGCCGCGTACTTGGCGAGGACGTAGTCGACGCGCTCGATGGGCCGGGAGAAGTAGAGCGGCACAGTCTTGAAGCGCAGATCCCGGGAGACCGACTGGGGCGCCTGGGACGCGAGGTAGAGACCGATGACCACCTGGGTGGTGATGGCGTACGTCGTGTACTTCATCGGCAGGTCGGTGGAGCCGGGGACCGCGATGGCGACCGCGACGATGATCAGCGCGGGGATGCACATGACCGCGAAGAGGATCATCGGGAGGACCTTGGACTTGGCGGAGCGGCCGAGTCCGTAGGCGCCTCGCAGGGACTGCGAGAAGAGCGAGGTGCGGGCGTAGGCACGGCCGAGCCGGGCGCCGTCGTAGGAGCGGTAGCCGATGTTGTGGATCTGGGTGGAGGTGTCAGTTGCCATCGGAACCGGCTCCCTTCGGGTCCTTGAAGACCTCGGCGATGTGGTGGCGGCGCTGCTCCATGCGGACCAGGCCGAGGCCGAGGTCGGCGACGGTGTCGCGGACGGTGTCGTAGATCTGCTCGCCGGTGGCCTCCACGAGGAGGATGTGGCCGGCGCCGGGCAGACCTTGTTCCTCTCCCTCGTGGAGGGTGACGCCGGCCGAGGCGAGTGCCTGGCGGAGGGCCGCGGTGCCGTCCGGGTGGGTGTCGGAGTCGGTGACCTCGACCGCGAGGGTGGTGGTGGTCTGGGTGAAGTCGCTGGTGGAGCTGGAGCGCAGGAGCCTGCCGCCGTCGACGACCACGACGTGGTCGCAGGTGCGTTCCAGTTCGCCCAGGAGGTGCGAGGTGACCAGGACCGAGATGCCGAAGTCGGTGTGGATGCGGCGGATCAGTCCGAGCATCTCGTCCCGGCCGACCGGGTCCAGGCCGTTGGTGGGCTCGTCGAGGAGGACCAGCTGGGGGTCGTGGACGAGGGCCTGGGCGAGCTTGACCCGCTGCTTCATACCGGTGGAGTAGCCGCCGATGGGGCGGTAGCGCTCCTCGTAGAGCCCGACGTGGCGCAGGGTGTCGGCGGTCCGCTCGCGGGCCGCGGTCGGCGGCAGTCCGGACATGCGCGCCATGTGGACGACGAATTCGGTGGCCGAGACGTCGGGCGGCAGGCAGTCGTGTTCGGGCATGTAGCCGACACGTTCCCGGATGGCGCTGCCGTGCGTGGCGACGTCGAGTCCGAGTACGGCGGCACGGCCCTCGGTGGCGGGGGACAGTCCCAGCAGGATCTTGATCAGCGTGGACTTGCCGGCTCCGTTGGCACCCACGAGGCCGGTCACGCCGGGCCCGATGTCCAGGGAGAGCCGGTCGAGGGCGGTCACTCGGGGGTACCGCTTGCTCAGGCTTTCGGTCGCAATGACAGTCACGGCTTCGACGGTAGTGGTGTGGCCGCCTCCGAGCGTCAGACCTGGAGCGGGACCCTGTCTCCGCCTTCAGGACTACATGCCCGTACGGGAGGCTGATACGGGCGTGGCTCCGGAGAGCCAACTCGGGCCGGAGTTGGGCTCCCGTCCCTGCGCGACCCTTGACGTGACCTCCAGGCATTGTCACATTCGTCAGTGTCAACTTACGGGCACGTACGGCTACGGGACGGACGGCTGGCATGGCAGGGGACGATCTTCGCGGGTTCAGGGAAGTACAGCGGCTCGCCTATGCGTGCGCCGAGGCGGTTTCGGCGCAGCTGAAGGCCGGGGTCACCGAGCGGGAGGCCGCCCGGATGCAGCGCGACTGGCTGCGCGAGCGGGGGGTGCGGGACTGGTTCCATCTGCCCTTCGCCTGGTTCGGTGACCGAACGGCCTTCGTGAACTTCCGGATACCGCTGCAGTTCTTCCCCACCAATCGGCGGCTGGAGCCGGGAATGCCGTTCATCCTGGACGCCGCGCCGATCCTGAACGGGTATGCGGCGGACATCGGCTACTCGGGCAGTCTGGGGCTGAACCCGGTGCAGGACCGGCTGATGGACGACCTGCGGGCGCACCGCGAACTGATCCTCGCCGAGGTCCGCGAGCGCAGGCCGCTGCGGGAGATCTACGAGGACGTCGAGCGGCTGATGGTCCGGCAGGGTTACGCGAACCGGCACCGCGCCTATCCGTTCGGGGTGATCGCGCACAAGGTGGACCGGGTCAGGGAGCGGCGCTGGTCGCCGACCGTGTTCGGGTTCGGCACCCAGTCCCTCAAGGGGCTGGCGAGCGATGCCCTGCACGGGCACCGCGAAGGCTGGTCCCCCCTGTGGAGTCCGTACAGGTTCTCCGCTCACCCGCCGCAGCCCGGGCTGTGGGCGGTGGAGCCCCATCTGGGCTTCCGGGGTACCGGCGCGAAGTTCGAGGAGATCCTGGTCGTGACCGACTCGAAGGATCCCGAGGAGAGCGCATTCTGGCTGGATGATGATCTGCCGCATGTGCGGCGCTGGGCCGAGACCGAGGAGAGGGCGGCATGAGCGGGACGGGGCTGGCGGGGGCGCGCGAGCGCAGGGTGAGCACGGGCGGGGTCGAGCTGTGCGTCGTCGAACTGGGCGAGGCGGACCGGCCGACCGTTCTGCTGGTCCACGGCTACCCGGACAGCAAGGAGGTCTGGTCGGAGGTCGCCGAGCGGCTGGCGGAGCGCTTCCATGTGGTGCTGTACGACGTGCGCGGGCACGGCCGGTCCACGGCCCCGCAGCCGCTGCGCGGCGGGTTCACCCTGGAGAAGCTGACCGACGACTTCCTGGCGGTTGCGGACGCCGTGAGCCCGGACAGGCCGGTGCACCTGGTCGGGCACGACTGGGGCTCCGTCCAGGGCTGGGAGTTCGCCACCGTCAAGCGGACCGAGGGGCGGATCGCCTCCTTCACCTCCATGTCCGGGCCCTCGCTGGACCACTTCGGACACTGGATCAAGAAGCGGATGCTGCGGCCCACTCCGCGCCGGGCCGCGCAGCTGCTCGGGCAGGGCGCCAAGTCCTGGTACGTGTACCTGCTGCACACGCCGGTGCTGCCGGAACTCGCCTGGCGGGGTCCCCTGGGCAAGCGGTGGCCGAAGATCCTCCAGCGGGTGGAGCAGGTTCCGGCCGGCGCGTACCCGACGGCCTCGCTCCCCTCGGACGCCGCACACGGCGCCTGGCTGTACCGGGACAACGTCCGGCCGCGGATGCGCCGGCCGCGCCCTGACGCCTATGCGCACGTGCCCGTTCAGCTGATCACGCCGACCGGGGACGCCTTCCTGTCGGAGCGGCTCTACGACGACCTGGAGCTGTGGGCCCCGGAGCTGGTGCGGCGGACCCTGCCGGCCAAGCACTGGGTGCCGCGGACCCGGCCCGACCAGCTGGCCGCATGGATCAGCGAGTTCGTGACCGCCAGGGAAGAGGTGCCCGGCCCGGCCCCCGAGCGGCGGGCACCGGGGCGGTATGCCGACCGCTTCGGCGGGCAGCTGGTCCTGGTGACCGGTGCCGCCAGCGGCATCGGCCGGGCCACGGCCTTCGCGTTCGCCGAGGCCGGTGCCCGGGTGGTGGCCGTGGACCGGGACGCCGAGGGGGCCGTGCGGACCGCGGAGATGGCCCGGCTGATCGGTGCCCCGGAGGCCTGGGGGGAGAGCGTGGACGTCAGCGACGAGCAGGCGATGGAGAAGCTCGCCGCAAAGGTCGCCGCCGAGTACGGAATCGTGGACGTCCTGGTCAACAACGCCGGGATCGGGCTGTCGGGGGCCTTCCTCGACACCAGCTCGGAGGACTGGCGGAAGGTCCTGGACGTCAATCTGTGGGGGGTCATCCACGGCTGCCGGATCTTCGGCCGGCAGATGGCCGACCGCGGGCAGGGCGGGCACATCGTCAACACCGCCTCGGCCGCCGCCTATCTGCCGTCCAAGACCCTGCCCGCGTACTCGACCTCCAAGGCCGCGGTGCTGATGCTGTCCGAGTGCCTGCGCGCCGAGCTGGCCTCCCGGTCGATCGGGGTCTCCGCGATATGCCCCGGCATCGTCAACACCAACATCACCTCCACGGCCCGGTTCGCCGGGGTGGACCCGGCGGAGGAGAAGCGCCGCCAGCAGCGCTCGGCCCGGCTGTACGGGCTGCGGAACTTCCCCCCGGAGAAGGTCGCCGAGGCGGTCCTCGATGCGGTGGTCCACAACCGGGCGGTGGTACCGGTGACCCCCGAGTCCAAGGGCGCCCTGTTCCTGTCCCGGTTCGCCCCGCGGGTGCTGAGGAGGCTGGCGAGGGTGGAGCCCAAGCTGTGAGCGGCCATGCGATCGTGCCGCGCCGGGTGGCCTTCGAATGGCGGACCACCCCGCTGCACTGGATACCGGACGAGCCCACCGCCACCCATGTGATCAATGTGCTGCACCTGCTGCTGCCCGCCGGGGAGCGGTGGTTCGTGAAGGTCTTCAGAGAGGGCCTGCCGCTGGTCACCGACCCGGAGCTGCGCAAGGACGTCAAGGGGTTCATGGGGCAGGAGGCCACGCACAGCGTGCAGCACTCCCATGTCCTGGACCACCTCGCCGAACAGCGGCTTCCGACCGAGGCGTACACGAAACACGTGGACTTCCTCTTCGAGAAGCTGCTGGGGGAGACCCCGCCGTTCGGCCTGCCGGTTCCGGCCGGGGAGTGGCTGCGGTTCCGGCTCGCCCTGATCGCCGCGATCGAGCAGTTCACGGCGGTGCTGGGGGACTGGGTGCTGCGCGCCGATGCCCTGGACCGGGCGGGGGCGGACGAGATCATGCTCGATCTGCTGCGCTGGCACGGCGCGGAGGAGGTGGAGCACAGGGCGGTCGCCTTCGACATGTACCAGCACTGCGGGGGATCCGGACTGCCCCGGTACGCACGGCGGATCGAGGGCATGGTGGTGACCGCCCCGGTGCTGGCCTGGCTGTGGGCCTCGGGTGCGGCGTACCTGATCCGCAACGATCCGCAGCTGGGCGGACGGATGCGCTATTCGCTGCGCGAGCACAACCGGGCGGTGGCCAAGGGACTGCTGCCCGGCTGGAGAGAGCTCGGCATGGCCATACCCCGCTACTTCCGGCGGTCGTACCATCCCTCGCAGGAGGGCTCGCTGCGCAGGGCGGTCGAGTACCTGGCGGTTTCGCCTGCCGCGCGGGCTGCGGCAGGGGCCATCGGCAGAGCCGCCATGTCGTAGGGAGCGAGGATTGTCCGAACAGGCAGTGGCCGAGTACCGGATCGAGGACCTGGCGCACCACAGCGGCGCCACGGTGCGCACCATCCGTGCGTACCAGGACCGCGGGCTGCTGCCGAAGCCGGAGCGGCGGGGCCGCTCCAATGTGTACCGGGACACGCATCTGGCGCGGCTGCGCCAGATCGCCGATCTGCTCGACCGCGGCTACACCCTGGCCTCCATCAAGGAACTGCTGGAGGCCTGGGATGCGGGCCGCGGGCTGGGCGGGGTGCTCGGTCTGGTGGCGGAGGTGCACGGGCCGTGGACGGACGAGGAAGCGGCCCGGATCTCCCGGGAGGAGCTGAACGAGCGGTTCGGCGGCCGGTCCGACGACCGGGCGGTGGACGAGGCCTGTGAACTGGGTGTGCTGGAGCGGGTCCCGGGGTGCCAGGACGAGTTCCTGGTGCCCTCCCCACAGGAGCTGGCGGTGGCGGCGGAACTGCACGCCGCGGGGGTGCCCCTGGCGGCGATCACCGGACATCTGAGGGAGCTGCGCGGGCAGGTGGAGCACATCGCCTCGCGGTTCCTGGAGTTCACCACGGAGCATGTCTTCGCCCGCTACCTGGGCCACCATCCTCCGACGGAAGCGGATGCGACGGAGGCGGCGACGATGGTGCGCCGGCTGCGCCCACTGGCGCAGCAGACGGTGGACGCCGAGCTGGCGCGGGCGATGCGGCTCTTCGCCACGCGCCATCTGCAGCGGCATCTGGGGTCGGCCGGGCCCCCGCAGCCCAGCGGCCCGGCCCCGGTGGCACTGCCGGCCGAGACAGTACGGGCGGTGCAGGAGCTGGTGGGGGCCGAGCATGTGGCGGCGTTCGTCCGGGCCGCGACGGAGCGGGAGCTCCAGGCCCGGACGATGAACGACCTGGCGCGTCGGGGCAGTGCCTGACGGCGGGCCCGTGCACACCATCCACAGGGCGGATCACTCGATTGCGTGCAATTCCAACCGAATCGGCTGTGGACAACTCACGAAACCTGTGGACGGTTCAACTGACTGTTTCGTAAGCCTGGTTGAGCGGGGTGGTCTCGGTCCGGTCGGCAGGGGCGGGTGCGGGGGCGGGGGCGGTCCGGCGGCCGTAGAGGACGGCGGCGAGGGCCAGCCCGAGGATCCCGCCGACCAGCTGGGCCGCGACGAAGCCGGGCAGTGAGACAGGGGCGATTCCGGTGAAGGAGTCGGTGAAGGCTCGGCCGACGGTTCCGGCGGGGTTGGCGAAGGAGCCGGAGGACGTGAACCAGATCGCGGCGGCGATGTAGGCGGCGACGGCGGCGGGGACGAGCCGGGGGCGTCCGATGCGGCCGAGGCCCTGGATGACGAGGACCAGGCCGGCGGTGGCGACGACCTCCCCGATGAGCAGGTGCCCGCCGTCGCGGACCTGGGTGGCGAAGGCGCCGGGGGTCCGGCCGAACATCGCTTCGGCGAGCAGGGCGCCGGTGATTGCGCCACCCGTCTGCGCGGCGGTGTAGACGAGGGCCTGGCGGCCGGTGAGGCCGTCGGGGTCGCCGGTACGCCGGTCCCACCAGGAGGTGAGGGTGACAACGGGGTTGAGGTGGGCGCCCGAGAGCGGGCCGAACAGGGTGATGATCAGGCCGAGGCCGATGGCGGAGGCGAGCGTGTTGGCGATCAGGGCCACAGCGGTGTCGGCACTGAGGGCGGCAGCCTGGATTCCGGATCCGACCACCACGAGGAGCAGGGCCGTCGTGCCGATGAATTCGGCAACCGCTCGGCGGGCGAGTGAGACGGGTGCGGTCATGGGGGCTCCCTCAAAGCAGACGGGTGCGGACCGCGGACCGGTAGGGTCCGAGATCGGATGGCAGATTTACGGAAAATGTATTCCGTATCTCGGAAGCGCGATAGAGGGGGTCCAGGGGGACCCGACCGCCGAAAATCCCTGCCCGAACCGCCTCCGACCAGGCACTCTGTGGTCATGGACGAGAAACGCACTGTGAAAGTGTCCAAATACGTCTCGAAACATTTGCGTCATCAGCCGGAACGCATCGGACTGGTGCTCGACCCGCAGGGCTGGGTGGAGATCGACGATCTCCTGCGCGCCGCCGGGAACCACGGATTCCCCTTCACCCGCGCCGAACTCGACCACGTCGTCGCCGCCAACGACAAGCAGCGGTTCGCCGTCGAGGGCACCCGGATCCGCGCCAGCCAGGGCCACACCGTCTCGGGCGTGGACCTCGACCTGCCGGAGGCCCAACCGCCGGCCTTCCTCTACCACGGCACCGTCCCCGCAGTCCTGGACGCCATCCGCGCCGAGGGACTGCGCCCGATGCGCCGCCACCACGTCCACCTCTCCCCCGACCGGGAGACCGCAACCCGGGTCGGCGCCCGCCGCGGACGCCCCGTGGTACTCACCGTCGACGCCGCCGCCATGCACGCCGCCGGACATGTGTTCCGGATCAGTGCCAACGGGGTGTGGCTGGTGGACGCCGTACCGCCCCAGTTCCTGCGCCTGCCGTAACTCCGGAAATTCCGGAAGAGATTGTCCGACCCTCCCCCTACGCTGATCTCCACGATCTGTGAGGGGGGGGTCCTCGCGGTCGCCCAACCCACCGTGCGCACCCGAGGTGACATCTCATGACGCCCGTAAACAATTTCCAGGTCGACCTGCGCGGCCTGGTCGATCTCCTCTCCCACCACCTCTATTCCAGCCCCCGGGTCTACGTACGCGAGCTCCTGCAGAACGCGGTCGACGCCGTCACGGCCCGCCGCACCCTCCAGGACCACGCCCCGGACACCGAGGTGCACATCCGGCTCACCGCCGCCGAAGGCCGGGTCTCCATCGAGGACAACGGCATCGGCCTCACCGCCGACGAGGCACACTCCCTGCTCGCCACCATCGGTCGCAGCTCCAAGCGCGGCGGGGAACACGGCCTGGAGACCACCCGGCAGGAATTCCTCGGCCAGTTCGGAATCGGCCTGCTCGCCTGCTTCGTCGTCGCCCGCCGAATCCGCGTGATCACCCGTTCCGCACGCGACCCGAAGGCCGCCCCCGTCGAATGGCTCGCCACCGACGACGGCTCCTACACCGTGCGCGAACTCCCCGACGAAGCCCGCCTCCACCCCGGCACCACCGTCCACCTCGAAATCCGCCCCGGCGCCGAGGAATGGACCACCGCCGCCAAGGTCGAACAGCTCGCCCGCGACTTCGGCGCCCTCCTGCCCTATGAGATCACCTTCGAGGACGGCACCGGCGCCGAGCCCCGCCCGGTCACCGACCGGCCGGCGATCTGGGACCGCGCCTTCCCCACCCCCACGGCCCGCCGCGTCGCCCTCTCCGGGCACTGCGCCGAGCTGTTCGGGTTCACCCCGCTCGACACCATCGACCTGGACCTGCCGGTCGCCGGGGTGCGCGGAGTGGCGTACGTCCTGCCCGAGCCGACCAGCCCCGCCCACCGGGCCGGACACCGCGTCCACCTCAAGGGCATGCTGCTCACCGACCGGGCCGACAACCTGCTGCCGGACTGGGCGTTCTTCGTCCGCGCCGTCCTGGACACCGACACCCTCCGGCCCACCGCCTCCCGGGAGAACCTGTACGACGACGAGACCCTCGCCGCCGTCCGGGAGGCCCTGGGCGCCCGGATCCGGGGCTGGCTCGCCGAGCTGGCCGCGAGCGAACCCGAGCGGCTGGCCGCCTTCCTGAGCGTCCATCACCTCGGAGTGAAGTCCTTGGCCCGGCACGATGCCGAGCTGCTGGACCTGATGCTGCCCTGGCTGCCCTTCGAAACCAGCGACGGCTCCATGAGTCTGGAGGAGTTCGCGGCCGTCCACTCCGACATCCACTTCACCCGGACCGTGGAGGAGTTCCGTCAGATCGCCCCGATCGCGGCGGCCCACGGACTCGGTGTGATCAACGCCGGCTACACCTACGACGCCGACCTGCTGGCCCTGCTGCCCACGGTACGGCCCGGAATCAACGTCACCGAGCTGGACGCCGGAGCGGTCACCGACCGTCTCGACCCGGTGCCGACCTCCGCCGAGCTGGCCCTGGCCGCCTTCCTGGCCACCGCCCGCACCCGGCTGGAGGCACAGAGCTGTGATGTGGTGCTGCGCGCCTTCCAGCCGGTGGCCGTGCCCGCCCTCTACCTCGACGACCGGCAGGCCCGGCAGGAACGCGACCGGGCAGCCGCCGCGGAGAGCGCCGACTCCCTGTGGTCCGGCATCCTCGGCGCGCTCCGTGGCTCCGCCCCGCGCGCCCGGCTGGTCCTGAACCACAACAACCCGCTGATCCGCCGGATCGCCGCCCTGCCCGACGAGGCCCTCACCGCCACCGCCGTCGAATCCCTGTACGGGCAGGCCCTGCTGATGTCGCAGCGTCCGCTGCGACCGGCCGACTCCACCCTGCTCAACCGGGCCTTCCTGGGGCTTCTGGAATGGGCCACCCACACGTCCGGCGCCCAGGAGGACCACGCATGAGCACGATGACCCCCGACGAGGTGCGCCGCGGCCTCTTCGAGAACCGGCAGGCCCCCTACGGCGCCGCACGCAACGCGCACGCCGAGGCGCTCAGCGCCGCAGCCGAGGCCACCGGGGACCGCGCCCTGCTCCGCCAGGCCCTGGACAACCAGATCGACGCCTACGAGTTCACCGCCGAGCGGACCAAGATGCTGGTCCCCTTCGCCCGTCTGCTCCAGGAGTACGACCGGGACCCGGCCGCGTTCTCCTCCGGGGAGACCCACTCCCTGTTCTGGCAGTTCAAGTGGGTGGCGACCGCCATCTCCAACTCCCCCGAGATCTCCCTCGAGTCCGCGGCGGGCTGGATCGCCGAGATGGAGCGCCGCTACCGGATCGCCGGCTACAGCGAACGACCGGTACGCGAAGCCGAGCTCTTCCTCGCCGAGGCGATGGCCGACGACGCCCGCGCACAGCGGGCCGCGGAGGCCTTCATGGCCGCCGAGCGCGACAGCATGAGCGACTGCCACGCCTGCGAGCTCAACACCCAGGGCTGGTTCTGGTCCCACCAGGGCGATGACGCCAAGGCCGTGGAGGTCTGGCAACCGGTCCTCGACGGCGGGCGGAGCTGCGCCGAGGAACCCCACCGCACCCTGGCCAACTCCCTGCTGCCCCTGCTGCGCCTCGGCCGGCTCGACGAGGCCCGCGCACACCACCTGCGTGGCTACCGCATGGCGCGCGGCAACGAAAGCCTGCTCCGCTCCGTCGGCAAGCACATCGAGTTCTGTGCGCTGACCGGCAACGAATCACGGGGATTGGAGATCCTCGCCGAGCACTCCGCCCACCTGCGCCCGCTGGCCGACCTCGAAGCCCGGGTCACGTTCTACGGCGGTGTCCTCGTCCTGCTGCGCCGACTGGCCGAACTCGGTCACGGCGACGGGCCCGCCGTTCCCTTCGAAGGCATCCCGCGGACGGTCCACGAACTGTACGGGGTACTGCACGCGGACGCCCTGGACATCGCCCGCCGCTTTGACGCGCGCAACGGCAACTCCAGGGTCTCGGAGCAGTTCGCCGAGCGGATCGCGCAGCAGCCGCTGGTCGACCTGCTGCCGCTCGGGGTACGCAGCAGCACGCTGCCCGCAGCGCCCGCCGTGCCCCCGGGGCCGACAGCGCCCGTCCCCGATGTTTCACGTGAAACAGCGACGGCGTTCGCCGACTTGGTGGCCGATGCCCGGGCCGCCCGCGCCCAGGGCCACCCGCGGACCGAGGCCGCATGGGAAGCCGTAGCGGCCCGCGTCGATGCGGAGCACATGGACGCGGCACTGAACGCCGATCTGCTGGAGCACCGGAGCATGACGGCCGCGGAGGCCGGGGACCCCTCGGCCCGGGAGCTGTTCGCCGCGGCCCGGGACGCGCACCGGGCTGCCGGGCAGGAAGACCGGGCCGCATTGGCAGAGCTGCGGCTGGCCTCGGCCGCCGTGCAGTTCGGGGCCGAGGCCGAGGAGATCCGGAAGCTGCTCGCGGTGGCCGCCGCCTCGGCGGCGGCGCTGGGCGCGGAGGAACCGCTGCGGATCCGCCGGATCGCATCGGTGGACCTGCTCAAGACCCGAGTGGAGGCGTACCTGGGCCAAGACGATCCAGAGGTGGATGCCCGGTGCGCCGCCGACCTGATGGATTTCCTGGCCGGTTTCGCAGACACGGAAGACATCGGGCCGCTCGCGGACCTGCTGGGCGACGCCGAGCACATGCTGGCCCGGCTGGCCCTGGCCGAAGGCGAGCCCGAGCGGGCCGAGGCGCTGCTCACCTCCGCGGCCTCCCGCAGCCTCGGCACCGGACAGCCGTGGCTGGCCGTGGAACCGCTCGCCCTGCAGGCCGGGGTGCTGATGTCGCTGGACCGGCCCGGCGAAGCGGTGGAGGCAGCCCGGGCCGCACTCGTCCACGCGGTCGAGCTGCCCGATGCGGTACGGCAGGGCGGCCTGCGGCTGACCCTGGCGGACCTCCTCCTACGGACCGGCGAGGCGGCGGAGGCCGCTACCCACGCCCTGGACGCGGCGCACTGGTTCGACCAGGCCGGACTGGCGGCCGAGGGCGGGGCGTACGCCCGGCTGCTGCTGACCCGGGCATACGCCCGGCAGGAACGTACGGCAGAAGCCGCCGAGGTACTGCAGTCGGCGCTGCCGGACCTGCTCGAGCACGGAGCGCACCAGGGGGTCCAGGCCCGGGAGTTCCTGGGGGATCTGCTGCGCGAGCTGCACGACCCCCGGTCGGCGGCCGAGCAGTATCTGCTGGCGGCGGAGACCACGAAGGACTGGAAGGACCCGCGCCCCCAGGCGTCTCTGGCCCATTCGGCGGCGGAGACGCTGGCCGGCGCCGGGCTGGTGACGGAATCGGTCGCCGCCTATGAACGCGCCTTGGAACTGCACCGGGAGGCCGGGGACAACCCGGTGGCGGTCGTCCGCATCCTGCGCTCCCTGGCCTGGCTGTACCTGCGCGAGGAGAGCACGGACGCGACGACGGCCCGGGCCAGGGCCCGGATGGAGGAGGCCGCGGAGTACCTGGACGGGGCGACGGGGCCGGAGCTCACCTACGAGCTCGCCCAGACCTGGCAACAGCTCGCTCAGGTCCTCGATCAGCACGTGGATGCGCTGAACGAGCAGGCCGAGGAGAGCGAGGAGAGCGAGGGGGCCAAGGAGGCGGAGGGAGCCCAGGCCGGATCCGCCGAGCAGATCCACCGGCTGCGTGTGGAGGCGGTCGAGCTCTGGGACCGGGCGGCCGGCCTCTACGCCGGCCTCGGTCCGGAGCACGTCCAGCAGCGCTTCCAATGCCTGAGCGGTGCGGCCTGGACGGACCGCGATCTCGGCCGTGCGGAGGCGGGCGCCGCCCGGATGGAAGCCCTGGCCGCGGAACTCCGCGACCTCCCGGAGGGCACAGCTCCGGACTGGGTGCTCTCCCGTGCGGAGGGAGCCGCCGAGGCCCTGCGCGGCTGACCGCGCCGGCGGCGCCGGCTCAGCCCAGCTGGGCCGGCGCCTCCGTGGCGATCCGCTCGAACACCTTCTCGTCCGCAGCGAACACGGAGTCCGGGATCGGGGAGTGGACGACGATCTCGGTGATGCCGAGCTCGATATGGCGCCCCGCGAAGTCCACGAACGCATCCAGCGAGTCCAGCACCGTGTTCTGCTCCGGCGTGAACCCGGTCAGCAGGACCTTGTCGAGCTCGGCGACGTTCCGCCCGATCTCCGCGCAGGCCTTGCCGAGCTTCTCCAGCTGCCCTCGGATGGCCGCCACCGACTGCTCCGGGGTGCCCTCCTCGTACAGCTTGGGGTCGCCGGTGGTCACCCAGGCCTGCCCGTGCCGGGCCGCCAGCTTCAGACCGCGCGGGCCGGTGGCGGCCACCGCGAAGGGCAGCCGGGGCCGCTGGACGCAGCCGGGAATGTTCCGTGCCTCCTCCGCCGCGTAGTGCAGGCCCGTGTGGCTGACCGAGTCCTCGGTGAGCAGCCGGTCCAGCAGCGGAAGGAACTCTGCGAAGTGGTCGGCCCGCTCGCGCGGGGTCCAGGGCTCCTGACCGAGCGTGGTCGCGTCGAAGCCGTTGCTGCCCGCGCCGATGCCCAGCGTGATCCGCCCGCCGGAGATGTCGTCCAGGGAAATGAGTTCCTTGGCGAGGGTGACCGGGTGCCGGAAGTTCGGCGAGGTCACCAGCGTGCCCAGCCTCAGCCGCTCGGTCGCGGTGGCCGCCGCGGTCAGCGTCGGTACCGCACCGAACCACGGCCCGTCACGGAAGCTGCGCCAGGCCAGATGGTCATAGGTGTAGGCGGTGTGGAAGCCGAGCTGCTCGGCCCGCACCCATGCGTCGCGGCCTCCCTCCTGCCACCGACGTACCGGAAGGACCACCGTGCTCAGTCGCAGACTCATGTCCCAGAGCCTACGGCCGCCACAGCGGCACCCATGGACATCGCGCGTCCGGGCCTGCCCGCCATGGGCGAAGATGGACCCGTGACCTCGGCTTCCCAGCGCCCGGACGGGCACCCACCCGTGACCCGGCTTATCGCCACCGACCTCGACGGAACCCTCCTGCGGGACGACAAATCCGTCTCGGAACGGACCGTCGCCGCACTCGCCGCCGCGGAGGAGGCCGGAATCGAGGTGTTCTTCGTCACCGGCCGGCCTGCCCGCTGGATGGATGTGGTCAGCGATCACGTCCACGGGCACGGACTCGCCATCTGCGCGAACGGCGCCGCCGTGGTCGACCTGCACGACGACGGCCGGATCATCGAGGTGCGGGGGCTGGCCCGGTCGGCCGCGCTCGCCGTGGTGCGCGCCCTGCGCGAGGCCGCCCCCGGCACCTCGTTCGCGGTCGAACTGACCACCGGAATCCACTACGAGCCGCACTACCCGCCGTTCTTCCAGGACCCGGGTGCCACCGTGGCCGTTGCCGAGAAGCTGCTGCACGAGGAGCCCGGTGCGCATGCCGCCCCGGTGCTGAAGCTGCTCGCCCACCACCCGGAGCTCTCTCCGGACGAGTTCCTGGTGCTGGCCCGGTCCGCGGCCGGCGAGTACGGCTCCATCACCCGGTCCAGCCCCACCGCCCTGCTGGAGGTCAGCGGGCCGGGGGTGTCCAAGGCCAGCACGCTCGCGATGTGCTGCGCGGAACGCGGCATCTCCGCCGACGAGGTGGTGGCCTTCGGGGACATGCCGAACGACGTGGAGATGCTGAGCTGGGCCGGCACCTCGTACGCCATGGGCAATGCCCATCCGGATGTGATCGCGGCGGCCTCCGGACGGACGGTCGCCAACAACGAGGACGGGGTCGCCGTGATCATCGAGCACATCCTCGCCGACCGCAGGCCCCCCGCCCCAGACCCGGCGGCGGACACCGACCGGGCCTAGAGCAGCGCCCGCAGCGGGCCTGAAGCAGGCCCGCGGTACGCCTAGAGCGGCGCCTCCCACACCAGGGTGGTGCCGCCGCCGTGCTCGCCGATACCGGGCCCGTACGAACTGGAGCCGCCCAGCGACTCGGCGCGGCGGCGCAGGTTCCGCAGCCCGCTGCGCCGGCCGCCCTCCGCGATGCCCACGCCGTCGTCAGCGACCTCCAGCCGCACCCCGGGCCGCCCGTCCGGCAGGGTGACGGTGGAATCGAGGACCACCTCGATCCGCGAGGCCTCGGCGTGCCGGAAGGCGTTGGACAGCGCCTCGCGCAGCGCCGCGATCAGGTTCTTGCCGACCAGCTCGCCGACCACCGCGTCCACCGGTCCGAGAAAGCGGTGCGAGGGCTTGAAGCCCAGGGGCACGGCCGCCATGTTGATCTCGCGGAGCACCCGGGTGCGGAACCCGGAGGGCGCCTCGGCCGGCCCCTGCTGCAATGCGAAGATCGCCGTGCGGATCTCCTGAATGGTCACGTCCAGCTCGTCAACGGCCTTGCCGACCCCGTCCCGCACCTCGGGCACGACCGACCGGCGCTGGGCACCCTCCAGCATCATCCCGGTGGCGAACAGCCGCTGGATCACCAGGTCGTGCAGATCACGGGCGATCCGGTCGCGGTCCTCGTAGACCGCGAGCCGCTCCCGGTCGCGCTGTGCCTCCGCCATCATCAGGGCGAGCGCCGCCTGCGAGGCGAACTGGGTGGCCAGGGTCCGCTCGGACTCGGTGAACGGCCGCTCCCCGCGCCCCCGCGGGGTGACCAGCGCCCCCAGCACCCGGCCGCCGCTCTGCAGGGGCAGCATCATGCACGGCCCGTACGGGCTGGTCAGCCGGCTGATCATGCGCGGGTCGGCGGAGATGTCGTCCACGAACACCGGTTCGCCCTGGAGCAGCTTCTCCACCACCGGGCTCTCCGCCGGAATGAGCACCCCGAGCGAGGTCGCCGGGTTCTCGGCGGAGACCGCGACGATCTCCATGCCGCCTTCCCTGGCCGGCAGCATCACGATGCCGGCGGCCGAGTCGGCCAGGTGACGGGCCTGTTCGGCGACCACGACCAGCGCGTCGTCGGCGTCCCCGCCCGACAGCAGGGCGGTCGTGACGGCCACCGAGCCGTCGATCCAGCGTTCCCGCTGGGTGGCCGCCTCATAGAGCCGGGCATTGCCGATGGCGATGCCCGCCTCGGTGGCCAGTACCCGGAGCATGTGGAGGTCGTAGTCGTTGAATTCCCCGCCGCCACGCTTCTCGGCGAGGTAGAGATTGCCGAAGATCTCGCCCTGCACCCGGATCGGGACACCGAGGAAGGTCTTCATCGGCGGGTGGTTCGGCGGGAACCCCGCCGACCGCGGGTCCTTGGTGAGATCGGCGAGCAGCACCGGGTCGGGGTGGCGGATCAGCGCACCGAGCAGCCCCCGTTTTCCGTCCGGACGGTGCCCGATGAGCCGGGCCTGCTCGGCGGAGATGCCATGGGTGACGAAGTCGGACAGCCCCCGCCCCTCGGTGTCGACCACCCCGATGGCCGCGTAGCGGGCGCCGGCGAGTTCGGCTGCGGTCTCACAGATGCGGTCCAGTGTGGAGTGCAGTTCGAGCCCCGTGCCGACCGAGCGCATGGCCTCCAGCAGTTGCGGAACACGGGCCGTGAGCTCGGTGGACAGGCCCTGCAGGCTCCGGGTGGCCTCGGTGGCGGCCTCCATCGGGTCCGGGGGTTCCTGGGACTCCTGCACTGACATGCCCTTGAGCCTAATTAGTCCCTTTTACCGAGGAAAGTCGGCCGCTGCTCCCCCCGCGGTACCGGCTGCCGCGAGATCGGTTTCCCGTTCCCGGTCCAGCATCCTGCGCAACGGGCCGTCCAGGGCGGCGAGCTCACCGTACGTCCCGCGCTGGGCGATCCGCCCGTCCTCCAGGACCAGCACCTCGTCGACCGCCTCCAGCCCGGCCAGCCGGTGCGTGATCAGCACGGTGGTGCGGCCCTCGGTGGCGGCCAGCAGATCGGCCGTCAGGGCGTCCGCGGTCTCCGTGTCCAGGTGCTCGGCGGGCTCGTCCAGGACGAGTACGGGGAAGTCGGCGAGCAGGGCCCGGGCCAGCGCGAGCCGCTGCCGCTGTCCGCCGGAGATCCGCTCGCCGTGCTCGCCGACCAGGGTGTCCAGGCCATCGGGCAGGGCTTCCGCCCAGTCCAGGAGCCGGGCCCCGGCCAGCGCCCGGCGCAGCTCCGGCTCGGTCGCGCCGGGCCGGGCCAGCCGCAGGTTCTCCCGTACGGAGCTGTCGAAGAGGTGGGCGTCCTGCGCGCACAGTCCGACGAACCGGCGGACCCGGTCGCCGTCCAGTTCGCGGGCCTCGGTCCCGCCCAGGGTGTAGCTGCCCTCCGAGGCCGGCAGGAAGCGGAGCAGCAGCTGCGCGAGGGTGGTCTTGCCGGAGCCGGAGGGCCCGACGACCGCGATCCGCCGCCCGGCCTCCAGGGTCAGATCGATATCGCGCACGGCATCCCGCTCCTGGCCGGGGTACCGGGCGGCGATCCCGGTGAGCCGCAGCGGGAAGGGGGAGGCGGGGGCCGGCGCGGGGTGTTCCGGCTCGGCCACCGGAACCGGCGCGTCGAGCACCTCGTACACCCGCTCGGCACTGCGCCGGACCCGCTGACGGTACTGGACGGCCAGGGGCAGACCGGTGACGGCTTCGAAGGCGGCGAGCGGGGTGAGTACGACCACGGCCATGGCCACCCCGGACAGCCGTCCGCCGGCCACGGCCGCGGCGCCCGCGGCGGCGGCCAGCACCACGGTGAGTCCGCACACCAGCGCGGACAGGCCGCTGCCGAGACCGGTGGCGGCGGCGCCGCGGGCGGAGATGGCGGTGAGCGTGCGGTCGCTCGTCCGCACCCCGGCCTTGCGGTCGGCCAGTGCGCCGGCGACGGTGAGTTCGGCGGTGCCGGTCAGCAGCTCCGTCACGCGGGTGGCGAGTTCGCCCCGGGCGGGCGCGAGCCGACGCTCGGCCCGGCGGGCCACCGCGGCGCCGATCAGCGGAACCCCGACACCGGCGGTGAGCAGGCCGACCGCGAGTACCGCACCGGCCTCGGGCAGCAGCCAAGCGGTGAACGCGACCGAGCCGGTCCCGACCAGGAGGGCGGTGCCGACCGGCAGCAGCCAGCGCAGCCAGTAGTCCTGCAGGGCATCGGCGTCGGCAACCAGCCGGGCCAGCAGGTCCCCGCGCCGCTGCTCGCGCAGTCCGGCGGGAGCGATCCGCTCGAGCCGCCGGTACACGGAGACCCGGAGGTCGGCAAGCATCCGCAGCACGGCATCGTGGGAGACCAGCCGCTCGGCATACCGGAACACCGCCCGGCCGATCCCGAAGGCGCGGGTCGCCGTGACGGCCATCATCAGGTAGAGCACGGGCGGCTGTTCGGAAGCCCGTGAGATCAGCCAGCCGGACACCGCCATCAGGCCGACGCTGCACCCGACGGCCAGTGCTCCGAACAGCAGCCCCCACCGGAACCGTCCCCGCGAGGCCCGGGCGGCGGCCCTGACCCGGGCCAGCGGGTTCCGTCCTCCGGACCCGCCCGGCGAGGTGGCGAAGCCCGACTCCGGCACACCACTGCCGCCGGCTGCGGCCCCGCGGTCGTCCCCGGGTCCCAGGATCCAGGCCCCGGGTCCCGACTCCTCCGCCGGCAACGGACCGGCGGCATCACCGGCACCCGCGTCAGCCGGAACCAGAACCGGACCCGCAGCCGCATTCGAAATCGCAGCCGAAGCCGCAGTCGCAGTCGCCGGAGTCAGCCCGACCACCCGGTCCGCGACGGCCAGCAGCGCCGGCCGGTGCACCACCAGCAGGACGGTCCGGCCCGCGGCCAGCCGCCGGACCGCGTCCACCACACCCGCTTCGGTCTCGCCGTCCAGGGCCGCCGTCGGCTCGTCCAGCAGCAACACCGGCCGGTCGGCGAGGAACGCCCGGGCCAGGGCCAGTCGCTGGCGCTGACCGGCGGACAGGCCGATGCCGCCCTCACCGAGCACGGTCGAGGCACCCCGCGGCAGCGCGGAGACGAACTCCCAGGCACCGGCCTCCCGCAGGGCCGCGGCCACGGCTTCCTCGGTTGCCCCGGGCCGGGCCAGCCGAACATTCTCGGCGATCGTCCCGGCGAACAGGTGGGGCCGCTGCGGCACCCAGGCGATCCGCGACCGCCACTCCTCCAGACCGGTCGGCGAGAGCTCCGCCAGGTCTGTTCCCCCGGCCCGCACCCGCCCCTCGGACGGGGCCGTGAACCCCAGCAGGACCGAGAGCAGGGTGGACTTGCCCACCCCGCTCGGCCCGGTGACGGCCACGCACTCACCGGGTCCGACGGTCAGGGTGACCGGGCCGGGGGAGGCCCCCGCCCGGCCTGGGTACCGGACCGCCACGCCCTCGACGGACAGCTCCACCGGTCCGGACGGCACCACGGCCGAACCGCCGACGGCCGGCAACGGGGTCTCAAGGACCTCGAAGATCTCCTCGGCCGCGGCGAGCCCCTCCGCAGCCGCGTGGTACTGCGCGCCCACCTGGCGCAGCGGCAGATAGGCCTCCGGAGCCAGGATCAGGATCACCAGGCCCGTGTACAGGTCCAGCTCACCGTGGACCAGCCGCATACCGATGGTGACGGCCACCAGCGCCACCGAGAGGGTGGCGAGCAGCTCCAGCGCAAAGGAGGAGAGGAAGGCGATGCGCAGGGTCCGCAGGGTCGCCCGCCGGTACTCGTCGGTGATGGTGCGGATCGCCTCCGCCTGGGCCTTGGCCCGGCCGAACACCTTGAGCGTCGGCAGTCCGGCCACTACGTCGAGGAAGTGCCCCGACAGCCGGGACAGCAGCCGCCATTGCCGGTCCATCCGGGCCTGGGTGGCCCAGCCGATGAGGACCATGAACAGGGGGATCAGCGGCAGGGTGACCACGATGATCGCCGCCGACACCCAGTCCTCGGTGACGATCCGGGCGAGCACCGCCACCGGAACCACCACAGCAAGCCCCAGCTGGGGCAGGTAGCGGGAGAAGTAGTCGTCGAGTGCATCCACACCCCGGGTGGCCACCGCCACCAGCGAGCCGGTCCGCTGCCCGCTGAGCCAGCCCGGCCCCAGCTCGGCGGCCCGGTCCAGCAGTCTGCCGCGCAGCTCCGACTTCACCGCAGCACTGGCCCGGTGCGCAGCCAGTTCGGTAAGCCAGGCCACCAGGCCGCGCCCCAGCGCCACGGCCGCGAGGAGCAGCAGTGGCGTCCGGAGGGCGGCCCCATCGAGCCCCTGCTCGAAGGCCCCGACCACGATCTCGGCGATCAGCATCGCCTGTCCGACGACCAGCCCCGCCCCGGCCAGGCCGAGGGCCACCACCGCACCGAGGAAGAAGCGGGTGGAGCGGGCGTACCGGAGCAGGCGCGGGTCGATCGGTTTCACGTGAAACATGCCCCCTTGAGAGCAGGGTTCGTCTTGAGAACGGGGTCCGTCTTGAGCGTGGGATCCGTCTTGAGAGCCGGGTCAGTGGGAGTCGGCGATGTGCTGGGTGCCGATCCGCTTGCGGAACACCCAGTAGGTCCAGCCCTGGTAGAGCAGCACCACCGGCGTGGCGATGGCCGCGCACCAGGTCATGAGCTTCAGGGTGTACGGGCTGGACGCGGCGTTGGTGACCGTGAGGTTCCAGGCCTCGTCCAGCGACGAGGGCATGACGTTCGGGAAGAGCGCCAGGAAGAGCATCGCGAAGGCAGCCGCGATGGTGATCCCGGACAGTGCGAACGACCAGCCTTCGCGGCCCGCGAGGTTGGCGCCCAGGGCGCCCACCAGGGCGAGCACCGCCACGGCCATCGCGGCCAGGCTCGTGCCGTCGCCCCGCATGGTCTGGGTCCAGATCAGGAAGACGAGGACCAGGACGGCGGTGACGGCACCCAGCCGGGTGGCGAGCTGCCGCGCACGGTCCCGGATGTCACCGACCGTCTTGAGCGAGGCGAACACCGCGCCGTGGAAGGTGAACAGGGTGAGGGTGACCAGTCCGCCGAGGAGCGAGTAGACGTTCACCAGGTCGGCGAGGGTGCCGGTGTACTCCATCGCGGAGTCGATCTTCACACCGCGCACGATGTTGGCGAAGGCCACGCCCCACAGGAACGCAATGGTCAGCGAGGTCCAGAAGATCGCGTGTTCCCAGTTCGTCTGCCACCGGTCCTCGGGCCGCTTGTGCCGGTACTCGAAGGCCACGCCCCGGACGATCAGGCAGCCCACGATGAGCAGGATGGGCAGGTAGAAGCCGGAGAGCAGGGTGGCGTACCACTCGGGGAAGGCAGCGAAGGTCGCGCCCACGGCGCTCAGCAGCCAGACCTCGTTGCCGTCCCAGACGGGACCGATGGTGTTGATCAGGACGCGCTTCTCGGTACGGTCCCGGGCCAGCAGCTTGGTCAGGACGCCGATACCGAAGTCGAAGCCCTCGAGGAAGAAGTAGCCGATCCAGAGGACGGCGATGAGTACGAACCAGAGGTCGTGAAGGTTCATGGTGTGGTCTCCTCAGCCTCAGTACGAGAAGGCCATCGGCCGGTCGGCGTTCTTGTCGTCGCCGCCGATCTTGGTGGGCGGGTTGAGGTCGGACTCGGTGAGCTCGGGCGGCCCGGCCTTGACGTACTTGACGAGCAGCCGGACCTCGATCACCGCGAGCACGGCGTACAGCAGGGTGAAGCCGATCATCGAGGTGAGCACCTCGCCCTGGGAGACGCCGGGGGAGACCGCGTCCTGGGTGCGCAGGACTCCGTAGACCACCCACGGCTGGCGGCCCATCTCGGTGAAGATCCAGCCCCAGGAGGTGGCGATCAGCGGGAAGCACATGGTCCAGAGCGCGAGCATCCAGTACCACTTGGCGAAGCGGGGGCTCAGCGGCTTCTTGTACAGGACCAGGTGCGGGACCTCGTCCTCACCGGTGCGCAGCCGGGCCGGCAGCAGGAACTTCTTGCGGGTCAGCCACAGGCCCAGCACGCCGACCGCGACGGACGCCATGCCGAAGCCGATCATCCAGCGGAAGCTCCAGTAGGCGACCGGGATGTTGGGCCGGTAGTCGCCGGGCCCGTACTTCTCCTGCTCGGCCTTGTTGACGTCGTTGATGCCGGGGACGAAGGAGCTGAAGTCGTCGTTGGCCAGGAAGGACAGCAGGCCGGGTATCTCGATCGCGACCTTGTTGTGGCCCTCTTCGACATCGCCGTATGCGAAGACGGAGAAGGGCGCGGGCGCCTCGCCGTCCCAGAGGGCCTCGGCGGCGGCCATCTTCATCGGCTGCTGCTTGAACATGACCTTGCCGAGCAGGTCGCCGCTGATGGCGGTGCCCAGGCCTGCGATGATCAGAGTGATCAGGCCGAGCCGCAGCGAGGTCCGCATCACCGGGATGTGCTTCTTGCGCGCCAGGTGGAAGGCGGCGATGCCGACCATGAACGCGCCGCCGACCAGGAAGGCGGCCGTGATGGTGTGGAAGAACTGGGTGAGTGCGGTGTTCTGGGTGAGCACCAGCCAGAAGTCGGTGAGCTCGGCCCGGCCCCGCTCCTCGTTGATCCGGTAGCCAACCGGGTGCTGCATCCAGGAATTGGCCGCGAGGATGAAGTACGCCGACAGGACGGTGCCGATCGAGACCATCCATATGCAGGCCAGGTGGATCTTCTTCGGCAGCTTGTCCCAGCCGAAGATCCACAGGCCGATGAAGGTGGATTCGAAGAAGAACGCGATCAGTGCCTCGAAGGCCAGCGGGGCCCCGAAGATGTCACCGACGAACCGCGAGTAGTCGGACCAGTTCATGCCGAACTGGAACTCCTGGACGATGCCGGTGACGACACCCATCGCGATGTTGATCAGAAACAGCTTGCCCCAGAACTTGGTGGCCTTGAGGTACTTCTCCTTCTCCGTTCGCACCCAGGCGGTCTGCAGTCCGGCGGTGAGTGCCGCCAGCGAGATCGTCAGGGGAACGAAGAGGAAGTGGTAGACGGTGGTGATACCGAACTGCCAGCGCGCCAATGTCTCCGGCGCCAAAGCTAGTTCCACGTCGTCTTCTCCTTGTCGTCGCCGTGGTCACAGCGGGCAGTCTGCCTGGCGGGTTCCTCCCCATACCGGGAGGAAGCAGGACACGCTTGTGAACGCGTTCACATTCACAAGCATTATGGCGCACCGCTTTCCGGGTCTTTGCGGCGGGGGTACCCCTAGCCAAGAATTTCAACAGATTGTTGAATTGAGCCCATGCAGATTCGAATCTCCTGGCCCGCCGGCCAGCTCACCGCAACCCTCGACGAAACCCCGACCGCCAAGGCCCTCGCCGCGGCACTCCCGATCTCCGCCAGTGCCCACACCTGGGGCGAGGAGGTCTACTTCGACACCGGCGTCTCGGTGACCCTGGAGCACGACGCCCGTCAGGTCGTCGACCCCGGCACCGTCGCCTTCTGGACCGAAGGGGATGCACTCGCCCTCCCCTACGGCCCCACGCCCATCTCGCGCGGAGGCGAGAGCCGCCTGGCGAGCCCCTGCAATGTGCTCGGCTCGTTCGACGGCGACCCCCGCCTCCTGGCCACCGTCCGCGACGGCGACCCCATCCGCGTAGAACGGGCCTGAGCCCGGCGCGGAAACAGCTCCACGAAAGCGAAAAGCGGAAAGCGGAGCTACAGCTCCTTGAAGAAGGCCTCCGCCGTGTGCAGGAAGAGGTCGTTCGCCTCGGTCTCACCGATCGTGACCCGTAGGCCCTCGCCCGCGAAGGGCCGGACCACCACACCGGCCTTCTCGCAGGCCGCCGCGAACGCGGCGGTCCGCTCCCCCAGCCGCATCCACACGAAGTTCGCCTGGGTCTCCGGAACCACCGTCCAGCCCTGGGCCAGCAGCGTTTCGTACACCCGGTTCCGCTCGCAGACCAGCGAGCCGACCCGCCCCAGCAGCTCGTCCTCGGCACGCAGCGAGGCAACGGCCGCGTCCTGGGCCAGCTGGCTGACGCCGAAGGGCACCGCCGTCTTGCGCAGCGCCGCGGCCACCGGCTCGTGCGCCACCGCGAAGCCCACCCGCAGGCCGGCCAGGCCGTACGCCTTGGAGAACGTACGCAGCACCGCGACGTTCGGCCGGTTGCGGTACAGCTCGATGCCGTCCGGCACCTCGGCGTCCCGGATGAACTCCTTGTACGCCTCGTCCAGCACCACCAGCACGTCCGAGGGCACCCGGTCCAGGAACCGCTCCAGCTCCGCCCGGCGCACCACGGTGCCGGTGGGGTTGTTCGGGTTGCAGACGAAGATCAGCCGGGTCCGCTCGGTGATGGCGTCCGCCATCGCGTCCAGGTCGTGCACATCGCCCGCGGTCAGCGGAACCTGCACCGACTTCGCCCCGGAGATCTGGGTGATGATCGGGTACGCCTCGAAGGACCGCCAGGCGTACATGACCTCGTCACCCGGGCCGGCCGTCGACTGGATCAGCGACTGCGCCACGCCCACCGAACCGGTGCCGGTGGCGATGTGCTCCACCGGTACGCCGAACCGCTCGGCCAGCTCGTTCACCAGGCCGGTGCAGGCCATGTCCGGGTAGCGGTTGAAATTGCCGGCCGCCGCGACCGCCTGCTCCAGCACCCCCGGCAGCGGCGGATACGGGTTCTCGTTGGAGGACAGCTTGTACGCGACAGGTCCCCCGGCCGCGGCCGGCTTGCCCGGTTTGTAGGTGGGGATGCCGTCCAGCTCGGCGCGCAGCTTCGGGCTCTTCTCGCTCACCGCAGGTCCTCCTCGACCTTCCCGTACAACTCAATACTGCTCACCTTATGAGGATTCCGCCCGGCCGAAAATGGTGTGCGCCGGGAAAGAGGGGGAGCGCGTACATATATGCACGCGCTGGTGGCCCACGCCGTGGCGCGCGTCCCTCGTACAGGTGAGTTGAGACCAGCCCGAGACCTCCCCGATTTGGCATGCCCGGACCCGACGACAAGCGTGGTCGTCACTCAGAGCGCACAACACCCTTCATTTCCAAGGTCATTGGGGGTGGCGAACCATGCAGAATCGTGCCTGTCAACGCGTGCATATGCATCCGGACCAGCCACCCCACCGAGCCCTACTATCGGCTCGCCATGACAGCAGCAGGGAAGCATCAGGTGAGCCGGACCGAGACCACCCGGCGGGCCGCCGGCCGACAGGGCCGGGCCGGCATCAGGGACGTGGCCGCCGCGGCCGGCGTCTCGATCACAACCGTCTCCGACGCGCTCAATGGCAAGGGCCGGCTCCCGGACGCCACCCGCCGCCACGTCCGCGAGGTCGCCGACCGACTGGGCTATCGCCCCTCCGCCGCCGCTCGCACCCTCCGTACCGGCAAATCCGGCCTGATCGGCCTGACCGTGACGACGTACGGGGATGAACCTTTCACCTTCACCGAGTTCGCCTACTTCGCCGAGATGGCCCGGGCCGCCACCTCCGCCGCGCTCGCCCGCGGCTACGCCCTGGTCATCCTCCCCGCCACCTCCCGTCACGACGTCTGGTCCAACGTGGCCCTCGACGGCACCGTGGTCATCGACCCCTCCGACCACGACCCCGTGGTCACCGAGCTCGTCCGCCAGGGCCTGCCGGTGGTCTCCGACGGGCGCCCGGCCGGCTCCCTCCCCGTCACCGCCTGGGTCGACAACGACCACGAAGCGGCCGTCCTCAACCTGCTCGACCACCTCGCCGCCGCCGGCGCCCGCCGGATCGGACTGCTCACCGGCACCACCACCGACACCTACACCCGGCTCTCCACCACCGCCTACCTCAACTGGTGCGACCGGGTCGGCCAGGACCCCGTCTACGAGTCCTACCCCGCCCACGACCCCTGCGCCGGAGCCGTGGCCGCCGACCGGCTGCTCGCCCGGCCCGACCGCCCCGACGCCGTCTACGGGCTCTTCGACCCCAACGGCACGGACCTGCTGGCCGCCGCCCGCCGCTACGGCCTGCGCGTCCCCGAGGACCTGCTGCTGGTGTGCTGCAGCGAGTCCACCGTGTACGCGAACACCGAGCCGCCGATCACCACCCTCTCCCTCAAACCGCGCCGGATCGGAACCGCCGTGGTGCAGCTCCTGATCGATGCGATCGAGGGGGTCGACACCGGCCGGCCGGTGGAGCAGGTGGTCCCGACCGAACTGATCGTCAGGACTTCTTCGCAGCGCAGGCGGCCCCGGACCACCGTCAGTCCGCCCCGCTCGCCGGCCCGCGACTGAGGCAATTCGGGAGAAAATAGGCGGAAGGCGCGCTTCCGCCCAGGATTCACCACCCCTGGTGCGTCACAGAGCGCGAGCTGCATTCCTATGATGGGCGCACGACATCACGGACCCTCCGCCGAGGAGGGCAGGAGGGTCCGCAGGTGTACGGCAGCGCGACGGTGGTGGAGGGGTCGATGACTCAGGGGGCCGGTCAGGGACCCGTGATGCGGACGGACACGCTGCGGGACTTCCAGGTCCCCACGGTCCCGGCCGTCACCGAGGCACCCGTGTACGGCGAATACCCCGCCTATTACGAGGACTCCGCCCCCGTGCCACCGGCCGTACCGCCCGCCGTGCCGCCCGCCGTGCCCGCCGCCGGACATCCGGCCGTACCGCCCCAGCAGGCGTACCGGCCCGCGTACGACGGACCCGAGCCGGTGAACCAGGCGGGCCCCGAGCCGTACGAGGAGTACGAGGAGCCCGAGGGCTACACCCCCACCCAGCGCGACCTCCCGGTCATCGGCCGCGGCGCGGCCGGCGGCCCCGGGGACACCGTCCAGGTCCAGTACGTCCCCCAGGACGCCCCGGAGCAGGGCACCGGACCCGGCCCGCTCTACGTGGTCGGCGACGTCCACGGCTACCTCGACGAGCTCGTCACCGAACTCCACGCCCAGGGCCTCATCGACGCCGACGGCCGCTGGTCCGCCGGCACCGCCCGGCTCTGGTTCCTCGGCGACTTCACCGACCGCGGCCCCGACGGCATCGGCGTCATCGACCTCGTGATGCGGCTGTCCGCCGAGGCCGCCGCCGCCGGCGGCTACTGCAAGGCCCTGATGGGCAATCACGAACTCCTGCTGATCGGTGCCAAGCGCTTCGGGGACACCCCCGTCTCCTCCGGCGCCGGCACCGCCACCTTCCAGGCCGCCTGGCTGCTCAACGGCGGCCAGCGCACCGACATGGAGCGCCTGGAGGACGTCCACCTCCAGTGGATGTCCCGGCTGGACGCGGCAGCCCTGGAGGACGGCCACCTGCTGCTGCACTCCGACACCACCGCCTACCTCGACTACGGCGACTCCATCGAGGATGTCAACGACAAGATCCACGAGCTGCTCAACCTGAACGACGCGGACGAGACCTGGGACCTGTTCCGCAAGTTCACCAAGCGGTTCGCCTTCCGCGACCAGGACGCCGGCCCCCTCGCGGTCCGCGAACTGCTGGACACCTACGGCGGCGGGCGCGTGGTGCACGGGCACAGCCCCATCCCCTACCTGCTGGGCGAGGTCGGCACCGAGGACGGCGACGAAAGCCGCGGACCGGAGGCGGTGGACGGCCCCCATGTGTACGCGGACGGCCTCGCGATCGCCATGGACGGCGGAGTGACCATGGCCGGGAAACTCCTGGTCGTACAACTTCCGTTGAACGACTGATGGTTGCCATTTCCTGAAAGCCCCTGTCAGTGGATGGCGCGATCGCTCTACCATCGCTCTATCCGTAGCAGGCTCTCCTCCGTTTGTGCCGGTCGCCCGGTGTGTCGCGCGGGCGGCACCGGCCCCTTCGGAGCATCGGGGGATGCACATGAACAACGCTGGGCACCTGCTGGCCGAAGACCGCCCGGAGTTCGATCGACTCCTCGACGAAGTACTGCGCACTGCGCACGATCGGCCCGAGCTCACCGCGCTCGGCGAACGCCTCAACGCGGAGCAGCTACGCACCATGGCGACCAACGCCAGTGTGCTGCTGACCACCGCCGCCGCCACCGAGTACGACCATTACGTGAAAGTACGGGGCGAACTGCGCGAGGCCGCCCTCGCGGCGCACTCGGCGACGGCCGATGTCGCGGCGGACGGCCCGGCCGGAGCAGGGATCGGCGCGATGGTCGCGGTGCTGGCCCCCGTCCTGGCCGGCACCGCCATGGTGATCTTCCTCCTGGTGGGCTGGATCATGAAGATGCTCGACCCCGAGCCCGCCTTCGCCGAAACGATCCTCACCGCCGGATGGCTGTTCGGAGCCCTGACCGTGGTGGCCCTGCTGTTCGCGGTGGTCGGGCTGCTGGTCACGGCCGTCCGCAACCGGGCCACGGAAGTGGCCGCCGATGCGGCCGAGACGGTCCCGCACGAGGTGGTGCAGGCCCGCGAGGCCTGGCGGCACGCCCTGCTGGAGCGGGGCATCGTGCCGTTCCTGCGGGAGGCACTGGCCGATCCGGGGCCGGCCGGGGTTCCCGTACCGCGTACGCCGAAGGCCGGGCGCATCCCCGATCTGGGCTACACCCGGCCCGACTTCACCAGCCCGGGATCGCCCTCACAGGGGTCCCGGCCCGGCTATACGGCCCCGGACTTCACCAGTCCGGACTTCGGCGGCCCCGAGCACGGCCGGGAGTAGCGGGCCGGTCGGGGCTCGCGCCTCTGGGGGCTACCGGTCTCCGACGGGGCGCCGCCGCAGGGCGGGCTCGGTCAGTGCGGCGGGCCGCCAGGCGCCGTCCGGGTGGTACAGGTTCGTACCGGGCGGCACGATCGCGTCGATCCGGTCGAGGGTCTCGTCGTCCGGAACCACCGACACCCCCTTCACCAGGGAGCGGAGCTGCTCCATGGTGCGCGGCCCGATGATCACCGAGGTGACCGCCGGGTGGACGAGCGGGAAGGCGACGGCGAGCTCCGGCAGGCTGCACCCGATGCTCTCCGCCACCTCGATCAGCTCTCCGGCAGCCGCCAGCTTGGCCAGGTTGCCGGGGACGGCAGGATCGAAGCGGGCCGGCGTCAGGGCGGCCCGCCCGCTGCTCAGGTCCACGTCCCGGCCCGGCCGGTACGCCCCGCTGAGGAATCCGGAGGCCAGCGGGCTCCAGGTCAGCACCCCCATCCCGTACTTGCGGGCGGTGGGCAGCACGTCCTTCTCCACTCCGCGCGCGAGGATCGAGTAGGGCGGCTGCTCGGTCCTGAAGCGCGCCAGCCCGCGCCGCTCGGCCACGTGGTGGGACTCGGCGATCTCCTCGGCGGGGAAGGTGGAGCAGCCGAAGGCGCGTATCTTCCCCGCCCGCACGAGGTCCCCCAGCACCCCGAGGGTTTCCTCGATGTCCGTCCGGGGGTCGGGCCGGTGCACCTGGTACAGGTCGATCCAGTCCGTGCCGAGCCGGGTGAGGCTGTCCTCCACCGCCTGCACCAGCCAGCGCCGCGAGTTCCCGCTCCGGTTGCGGCCCTCGCCCAGGGGGAAGTGGCCCTTGGTGGCGAGGACGACATCCTCGCGCCGGCGCCCCTTGAGCGCCTTGCCGACGATCGTCTCGGACTCCCCCGCGGAGTACATGTCGGCGGTGTCGACGAAGTTGATGCCCTCGTCGAGGGCCGCGTGGATGATCTCTACGCAGTCGTCGTGATCGGGGTTGCCGACCGCCCCGAACATCATCGTGCCGAGGCAGTGCACGCTCACCTCGATGCCGGTCCCGCCCAAGTTCCTGTATCGCATCGTCATACCGGCGCACCCTACGAGCTGGAGTGCACTCCAGCTCAACCCCTGGCGCAGCAGTACACGGCGCTGCCCGGTCGGTGCGGCGGTCAGTCGGCCAGCGGCCGGTAGACCCGGTTGCCCGCAGCCGCGAAGGCCAGCGGATGAGAGGAGCCGGACGGCGGCGCATCATGAAGACATGGACGGCATCCCGGATCTCAGGGACGTCAGCGCGCCGGGCCGCGTCGCCGGACCCGACGAGGGGATCAGCACCGCGGAGCTGGCCCTCGCCGCCCGCAACCACGGCCTACCACTCGAAGCCCTGCGCTACGACACCAGCCCGCCCGGCCTCCACTACGTCCTGGTCCACTACGACATCCCCTCTGCCGACGCCGACGCGTGGCGGCTGACGGTCGGAGGACTCGTCCGCCGCCCCCTCTCCCTCGACCTGACGGCCCTGCGGGCGCGTCCGCCGGTCACCCACCGAGTCACCCTGGAGTGCGCGGGCAACGGCCGGGCCCGGCTCGCGCCCCGCCCCGTCAGCCAGCCCTGGCTCGTCGAGGCCGTCGGCACCGCCGACTGGACCGGCGTCCCGCTGGCCGACCTGCTCGCCGAGGCGGGGATCGTCGAGGGCGCCGTCGAGGCCGTCTTCACCGGCGCCGACCACGGTGTCGAACGCGGCACCGAGCAGGACTACCAGCGCGGCCTCCCGCTCGACATGGCGACCGATCCGGCCCGGGGCGTGCTGGTGGCGTACGCCATGAACGGCGCTCCGCTGCCGCCCCAGCACGGCCACCCGCTGCGCCTTGTCGTGCCCGGCTGGTACGGCATGGCGAGCGTCAAGTGGCTGCGTGACATCACCGTCACCGACACCCCCTTCACCGGCTTCCAGCAGGCCGTCGCCTACCGCTACCGGCAGATCCCGGACGAGCCGGGGGAGCCCGTGGAGGTCATCGCGCCTCGTGCCCTGATGATTCCGCCCGGCTTCCCCGACTTCATGTCCCGCACCCGGGTCGTCCGGCCCGGACCCGTCCCGCTCGCCGGGCGCGCCTGGTCCGGGCACGGCCCGGTGGTCCTCGTGGAGGTCAGTAGCGACGGCGAGGAGAGTTGGACCGACGCCGAGGTGACCGCCGACCTGGCACGGCCCTGGGCGTGGGCCGCGTGGCGCACCAGCTGGACGGCGACGCCGGGCTCGTTCCGCCTCACCGTCCGCGCCACCGACGCCGCCGGGCACACCCAGCCGCTCGCGGCCCCCTGGAACCGGGGCGGCTTCGGCAACAACCTGGTCCAGCGGGTCGAGGTGGTCTGCCTCAGGTAGGGGTGGCACGGGAGAGGGGGGGGTGCACTGACTGGGCGTCAGCTATCAGCTGTCAGCTGGATCAGCCCAACGAAAGACGAAGGCTGGCCGACGACTCCCCCCGGATGCCGTCGGCCAGCCTCGTTCGCGCAGGTCAGTCGGCCAGCGGCAGGTACACGCGGTTGCCCGCAGCCGCGAACTCCGCGGACTTCTCCGCCATGCCCGCCTGGATCTCGTCGGCCTTCAGGTCCCCGCCGTGCTCACGGCGGATGTCCTGGGAGATCTTCATCGAGCAGAACTTCGGCCCGCACATGGAGCAGAAGTGCGCGGTCTTGGCCGGCTCGGCCGGAAGCGTCTCGTCGTGGAACTCACGGGCCGTGTCCGGGTCCAGGGCCAGGTTGAACTGGTCCTCCCAGCGGAACTCGAAGCGGGCGTCCGACAGGGCGTCATCCCACTCCTGGGCCCCCGGGTGGCCCTTGGCCAGGTCTGCCGCATGCGCCGCGATCTTGTACGTGATGACACCGGTCTTCACGTCGTCGCGGTTGGGCAGGCCCAGGTGCTCCTTGGGCGTCACGTAGCAGAGCATCGCCGTGCCCCACCAGGCGATCATCGCGGCGCCGATGCCCGAGGTGATGTGGTCGTAGGCCGGGGCGACGTCCGTGGTCAGCGGGCCCAGGGTGTAGAACGGCGCCTCCTCGCAGATCTCCTGCTGGAGGTCGATGTTCTCCTTGATCTTGTGCATCGGGACATGGCCCGGGCCCTCGATCATCGTCTGGACGTTGTGCCGCTTGGCGATCGTGTTCAGCTCGCCCAGCGTCTTCAGCTCGGCGAACTGCGCCGCGTCGTTGGCGTCCGCGATGGAGCCGGGGCGCAGGCCGTCGCCCAGCGAGTACGTGACGTCGTACGTCGCCAGGATGTCGCAGAGCTCCTCGAAGTTCGTGTAGAGGAAGTTCTCCTTGTGGTGCGCCAGGCACCAGGCCGCCATGATCGAGCCGCCGCGGGAGACGATGCCGGTCTTGCGGCGGGCGGTCAGCGGGACGTACGGCAGCAGCACGCCGGCGTGCACCGTCATGTAGTCGACGCCCTGCTCGGCCTGCTCGATGACCGTGTCCTTGTAGATCTCCCAGGTCAGGTCCTCGGCGCGGCCGTCGACCTTCTCCAGGGCCTGGTAGAGGGGCACGGTGCCGATCGGGACGGGGGAGTTGCGCAGCACCCACTCGCGGGTGGTGTGGATGTTGCGGCCGGTGGAGAGGTCCATGACCGTGTCGGCGCCCCAGCGGGTGGCCCAGGTCATCTTCTCCACCTCCTCCTCGATGGAGGAGGTGACGGCGGAGTTGCCGATGTTGGCGTTGACCTTCACCAGGAAGCGCTTGCCGATGATCATCGGCTCGATCTCCGGGTGGTTCACGTTCGCCGGGAGCACGGCGCGGCCGGCGGCGATCTCCTCGCGGACGACCTCGGGGGAGACGTTCTCGCGGATCGCGACGTACTCCATCTCCGGCGTGATCTCGCCGCGGCGGGCGTACGCGAGCTGCGTGACCGCGGCGCCGCCCCGGCCCCGGCGGGGCTGGCGCGGGCGGCCCGGGAAGACCGCGTCGAGGTTCTTGAGGCCGCCGCGGGGCGAGGTGTGCTTGATGCCGTCGTCCTCAGGGCGCACGGGGCGTCCCGCGTACTCCTCGGTGTCGCCGCGGCCGATGATCCAGTTCTCGCGGAGCGGCGCGAGTCCGCGCCGGACGTCGGTCTCGATCTGCGGGTCGGTGTACGGGCCGGAGGTGTCGTACAGCGTGACATCGCGGCCGGTGGTCAGATGGACCTGGCGGACCGGCACCTGGATGTCGGGGCGGGATCCCGTGACATATCCCTTGTGCCAGCCCGGCTTGCGGTCGGCCTGAGCGGCCTGGCTGTCCTGGCCGTCCTGGCTGGTGGCAGGCGTGCGTGCATCCTGAATGGTCATGAGACCTATCTCCCTACGCCGGCATTACCCGGTAACAGGTTCGGCGGTCGACGCAGCCTCCTCCCGTACGTGCGTACGGTGATCAGCGCCCTCTCAGCCCGGTGCTCCGAGCTCCCGCGTTGTGCAAAGTAGCCCCCACGCTAGCGTCATGTGTGGCGTGCTGAACAGTGGGCCCCCTCATCTCTTGCGATGATCGGTCGGTGACCTCCTTGCCTCAGCCCCCCAGCGACCCCACGGACCCCATGGACCCCAGCGGTCACGGAAGTGGCAACGGTCACAGCCACGGGCACGGTCAGAGCCACGGTCAGAGCCAGGGCCACAGTCACGGGCACAGCCATGGGCATGGGCACGGTCCTGCGGCTCCCGTCTCGCGGCATCTCCGCAGGGTGATCGCCGCCGTCCTGGTGCCCTTCGCCACCGCCGTCCTGGTCGGCCTGGTGGTCCTGTGGCCGGGCGGTGCACCCGCGCACGAGCGCACCGGAGTCGGCTTCGACCGGCAGACCCAGCAGGCCACCGTCACCGACCTGCAAACAGTTGACTGTGCATCAGTAAATGCCGCGCAGGTGCCTCCGACAGCGAACCCCAACACGCCGCAGGGGCGCGAGGCGCAAGCCGGGCAGACCGGAACCTGCAAGAAGGCCACGGTCGAGATCGGCACCGGCCCGGACCGCGGCCGGACCTTTGTCGAGGTCGTCCAACCCGGCGCCCCGCGACAGCTGGAGAAGGGTCAGGGTGTGGTCGTCGCGTACGCCCCGGACGCCCCGCGGGACCTGCAGTACTCGGTGATCGACGTCAACCGGAAGATGCCGATCGCGCTGCTCGCCGCCGTCTTTGCCCTGGTGGTGGTCGCGGTGGGCCGACTCCGCGGACTGTTCGCTCTGGTCGCACTTGCAATCAGCTTTGGCATCCTGACCCTGTTTATCCTGCCCGCCATCCTGCAGGGCTCGAACCCACTGGTCGTCGCGGTGGTCGGGGCGAGCGCCATCATGCTGATCGCCCTCTACATGTGCCACGGCCTGACCGCCCGCACCTCGGTCGCCGTACTCGGCACGCTGGTCTCCCTGCTGCTGATCGGACTGATGGGCTCAGCGCTGATCGACTGGGCGTTCCTGACCGGCAACACCGACGACAACACCGGGCTCATCCATGGGCTCTACCCGGACATCGACATGAGCGGCCTGCTGCTCGCCGGTGTGATCATCGGATCCCTCGGCGTACTCGACGATGTGACGATCACCCAGACGTCGGCCGTCTGGGAACTGCACCAGGCCGATCCCAGGATGGGACCGCGCGAGCTGTACCGGGCGGGGATCCGGATCGGACGCGACCACATCGCATCCGTAGTCAACACCCTGATCCTCGCCTATGCGGGTGCGGCCCTCCCGCTGCTGCTGCTGTTCTCGATCGCCAACAGCAGCATGGGGGCGGTGGCCAACAGCGAGCTGGTCGCGGAGGAGATCGTCCGGACCCTGGTGGGCTCCATCGGGCTGGTGGCCTCGGTTCCGGTGACCACCGTACTGGCGGCACTGGTGGTCTCGGCGGACCGGCCGGAAGCCCTGGCCGGGGCTACCGGTTCGGCCCGTTCGGCCCGTTCGGCCGGTTCGGGTACGGTCCTCGGCGGTCGGGGCCGCCGTCGGCGCAAGCGCTGAACGTACGCCGGGTGGGCGGGCCGGCCTCTGCCCAGCCGACGGCTCGGCCGGCAGCTCAGCCGGCGTTCTGTTCGTTCTGCTGCGCCCCGGCGAGGATCTTGCCGAGGGCGTCGTCGAGGTGCTCCTCGAAATCGCCGAGGTTGCGCTCCTGACCGAGCGGCACGATCCGGTCGGTGCGGTCGAGGAAGGCGACCAGCGGTGCCGCGCCGGCCCGGAACAGGGCCCGGTCGCTGCCGACCTGAAGCCGGATGTGGACATCGGAGAGCTCCTCGGGATCGGTGGGGGCGATGTGCACATCACCGTCGCCGCATGGCTTGTTGATGCCGTCGAGGAGCAGCTCCCTGCCGAACGCCCAGGTCACGGGCGCATCGCCGGGGAGGTGGAAGGTCAGGCGTACTGCGTAGGGGTCACGAGCGTCGTACCGGAGTTCCACCGGGATCCGGAACGAGAGTTCCTCCGAGACGAGGAAGCTCATCATGACCTCTGCCTGTACAGACTCGCGCATGCCTACCCCACAGTGTTTGAAGTGGCCAGGAATGGTCCCCCAAGGCCCTCTTGACAATCGTGGTGGACGGGCTAGCAGATCACAAGGAGTGAGTTTTCAGATACTGATAGAGAAGGAGAGCGTGCTCAACAGCGCGCCTACTTCACTGCGTAGCCGATCGACTGCATACAGCAACCGGTCCTCTTGGTGCAGAGGTAGGGAAATGGCCATGGTTGCGGCGGTATCGCCGGCCGTGATCGGGATCGCCGCACACACGACGCCCAGGGCGTACTCCTGACGCTCTGTAACCGGCTGCATCCGCTCCATGGCGGAAATTCGCTGTTCCATCGCGCGCATGTCCGCGACGGTGTAGGGAGTGATCGCGGCCACCGGGTGACGGTCGTAATGATCCAGGCGGGCCTTTTCGTCGAGCTGGCTGAGCAGGCACTGTCCGATGGCGTGCGCATGCCCGGTCTCCCGGAAGGCGGCCCATTCCTCGCAGGCGGGATGGTTCGGGGTGTCCGCGGCCCCGACCACCTCGATTTCACCCTCGCGGTAGACCGCGAAGTAGACGGGTGCCCCGACCACGTCCCGGAAGTGGGCGAGCGAATCGAGGATCATGCTGCGACGTTTCTGCTGCAATCCGCCACCGGCCAGCCGACCGGCTGCGTCGCCAAGCACGAACACCCCGCTCTCCCGGCGCAGATAGCCCTCATGGGTGAGCGTGCGCAGCAGGTGGTACGCGGTGGGAAGCGGGAGCCCGGCCTCGCGTGCCAGTTGTTTCGCCGGGGCTCCCTCACTATGGGAACCGACGGCTTCGAGCAGTCTCAGCGCCCGTTGCACCGAACCGATCAGGGTCGGTACAGCGGCATTGTGAACCGAAGACAAAGCTCACCCCCAGGCGTGGCGGCGGGCCTTGCGGGACCCGCCCTGCGGGGGCCGCCCCCGCATGCGCCGAATCTCCTGGGGGTCATGCTCGGCGGGCGATCACGTGACTAAGCCGCGGGTCAGAACCGGTATGACCGGCTGCGGTGCCCAGGTTCGGCACAGATTGCCACTCTATCCGCCGAGTCCGGGCGTGTGAGGCGTTTGCCGGTGCACGTTCCCTCACCTGGGTTAATCCCGCGGGCTCCGACAGGTCTTCACGGGCTTCCCGTGAGGCTTCCGGGGCCCCACGGGCCCCGGGGCCTACCAGTCTGTCGAAGAGGACTTCGTGCCGCTGCCGGCCCCGGTGAACTTCTTGACGACGAACACCAGACCGCCGACGAGGGCGACGAACAGCAGCAGTTTGAACACCAGACCGATGAGCGCACCCAGGACGCTGGTGATGACGCCGCCGAACACGAACAGGGCCAGCAGCGGAACGGCGACCCACTTCACCCACCAGGGCATGCCTGCGAATATCTGCCGAATGCCGTCCATGTCCACGACCTCTTCCCCATCTGAGACTTCGCCTGTGACGTCGTCCGTGACTTCGTCTGTGCTTTCCTGCCTTCGATGCTAGGAGCGCGGGCCTCGGAAAAGGGGCCCGCAGGCCCCCGCAGTTCCCTGATCCGCCCCTTAAGGGGACACCGGGGGCGACCCTCAGCCCTCCGGGGGAGAGAACACCACCAGCACCTTCAGGTCCTCGCTGATGTGGTGGAACCTGTGGGGCACCCCGGCCGGAACATAGACCACGCTGCCCCGGGCCACCGTCGTCGTCTCCTCTCCCACGGTGATCGAACCCCGGCCGCTGACCACGAAGTACACCTCGTCCTGACGGTGCGGTGCCTGCGGATCCATCTGTCCGGCATCGAGCGCGTACAGCCCCACGGACATGTTCCGCTCCTTCAGGAACTGCAGGTACGCGCCCTCGTTCGCGATCCGCTCCGCTTCGAGCTCATCCAGCCGGAACGCCTTCATGCTCCTCGTGACCCTTTCTTCCGCTTCTCTGCAACGATCGGTCTCATGACGAACTTCGTAGTCAAGACGCTCGCCAACGCAGCCGCCCTGGCCGTGGCCATCTGGCTGGTCTCCGGCATCACCCTGACCGGGGCGAGCACCGGCGACAAGGCCATTGCCCTGATCCTGGTCGCACTGGTCTTCGGACTGGTGAACCTCATCGTCAAGCCGGTGGTGAAGCTGCTCTCGCTGCCGCTGTTCATCCTCACCCTCGGATTGTTCACCCTGGTCGTGAACGCTCTGATGCTGATGCTCACCTCCTGGCTGGCCGGCAAGCTGAACATCGAGTTCCATGTCGAGGGCTTCTGGAGCGCCGTGGTCGGCGCCCTGATCATCTCCATCGTCTCCTGGGCCGTGAACCTGGCCCTGCCCGACCGGAGCTGAGCCGCCCGTGTACCGCGTCTGCTTCGTCTGCACCGGAAACATCTGCCGCTCGCCGATGGCCGAGTCGGTCTTCCGCGCACACGTCACCGAGGCCGGCCTGGACGGCCTGGTCCTGGTCGACAGTGCCGGCACCGGCGGCTGGCACGAGGGCGACGGCGCCGACCCGCGCACCGTCTCCGTCCTCGAATCCGCCGGCTACCCGCAGGACCACCGGGCCCGCCAGTTCCGGGCCGCCTGGTTCGCCGAACTCGACCTTGTCATAGCCCTGGACACCGGCCACCTGCGCGACCTCCGCCGGCTGGCCCCCACCCCTGCGGACGCCGCCAAGGTGCGGCTGTTGCGCTCGTACGACCCGGCCGCCGACCCCACCGGCGGCGAAGCGGGCATGGACGTGCCCGACCCCTACTACGGCGGGCTCGACGGTTTCGAGGACTGCCTGGAACTGGTCGAGGCCGCGAGCGCCGGTCTACTGGAAGCCGTACGCCTGGCAGTGAAGGAACAGAACACATGACCTCCTCCCCCCACCCCCGCGCGGCTCTGCTCTCGGTGAGGGCACCAGGGCCGTCCGCGCCGGTCTCCCCGAGCCGGTCAAGAACCAGCCCACCCTGCCCGGACCGGTCTTCGCCTCGCACTTCCACCTGCCCGGCGAGGTCGACGGCCCGTACACCTACGCCCGCGACGCCAACCCCACCTGGACCCTGCTGGAACGGGCCATCGGGGAACTGGAAGCACCCCGCGACGGCTCCGCCGGCACCGCGGGGCACCCCGGTCCCCCGGAGACGGTCGTCTTCGCCTCCGGTATGGCCGCCGTCTCCGCCGTGCTGCTCTCCCAGGCTCGCGCCGGCGACACCGTGGTACTGCCCGACGACGGCTACCAGGCCCTGCCCCTGGTCCGCGATCAGCTCCAGGCCTACGGGGTCCAGGTGCGCACCGCGCCCACCGCCGCGGACGCGCAGCTCGAGGTGCTCGACGGAGCCCGGCTGCTGTGGATCGAATCCCCCTCCAACCCGGGGCTCGACGTGTGCGACATCCGGCGGCTGACCGAAGCCGCCCACGCCGGCGGCACCCTGGTCGCCGTCGACAACACCCTCGCCACCCCGCTCGGCCAGCGGCCCCTGGAACTCGGCGCGGACTTCTCCGTGGCCAGCGGCACCAAGGGGCTCACCGGCCACGGAGACCTGTTGCTCGGCTACGTCGTCTGCCGGACCCCCGAACTCGCCGTCCGGGTCCGGCAGTGGCGCAAGATCGTCGGCGCGATCCCCGGCCCCATGGAGGCCTGGCTCGCCCACCGCTCCCTCGCCACCCTCCAGCTGCGCACCCTCCGCCAGTGGGCCAATGCGCTCGCCGTCGCCGAGGCCCTGGCCACCCGTCCCGACGTGGCAGGACTCCGCTACCCGGGCCTGCCCACCGACCCCTCGCACAAGACCGCCACCCGGCAGATGCACGGTTATGGCTCGGTGGTCTCCTTCACCCTCTCCGACCGCGCGCACGCCGACCGCTTCCTGCGGGAGCTGACCCTGGTCGAGGACGCCACCAGCTTCGGCGGGGTCCGGTCCACCGCGGAACGACGGGGGCGCTGGGGCGGGGACGCCGTCCCCGAGGGCTTCATCCGCTTCTCTGCCGGCGCCGAGGACACCGAGGATCTGGTCGCCGATGTGCTCAGGGCTCTGGACAGCGCGCTCGGTGAGGCCGGGGAAGCCGGGCCGGCCGACGACCGCTGAGCCGGAACCCACCGCCGCCGATGGACCGGAAGCGTTTCAGAACCGGAGGACTGGGCCACTCTTCTCCCATGACCGAACGTCCCGTGGTCAAACGCACCGCCCGCGCGATCTTGCTCGACGGTGATGACCTGATCCTGATCAAGCGCACCAAGCCCGGACTCGACCCGTACTGGCTGACTCCCGGCGGCGGGGTGGAGGCCTCCGACGCCACCGTCGTCGACGCCCTGCACCGCGAGGTCCATGAGGAGCTCGGCGCAAAAATCACCGATGTGGTGCCCTGTTTCGTGGACACCGTCGAACACATCGCCTCCGGCGGCGTGACGGGCTGCAAGGTGCAGCACTTCTTCGTCTGCCGCCTCGAATCCATGGACCCCAGCCTGCGCCATGGCCCCGAGGTCGAACATCCGGAAGGCGAATACGAGATCGTCCGGGTGCCGTTCACCCGGGTCGGTATCGCCGCGGTCCATCTGGTCCCACTGTCCCTGCGGCACTACCTCGACGGAAACATCGAGGGCGTCCGCGCCATGCACGCGCCCGACCTGGGCTGAATCCACCCGAGCTGAACCCCCAGCGGGCTGAGGGGCCCGGCCCCTCAGCCCGCTACACCCGCTCCGGCCAGCTCCTCGACCGCGTCGTGCCGAATCCGTTCTCTCGGTATCCCGATCCGCTCCAGCGCATCCACCCCGCTCCGGATCAGCCCGGGCGGACCCGATATGAACGCGTCGTACGAGTTCCACGGCCCGTGCTTGCCCACCGCCTGGGGCAGCTGCCCGGCCAGCCCGTCACCCACCACGGGACGTACCGACAGCCACGGATGCGAACGCTGGAGGCCCAGCAGGGTGTCCTTGTCGTACAGGTCGCTATCGCAGCGGGCCCCGAAGAACACCTCCACCGGACGCCGCTCACCGTGCTCGGCCACGTCCTCGATCAACGCCTTGATCGGGGCGATGCCGGTGCCACCTCCCAGGCAGAGCATTCCGTTGTCCGTGCTGTGGTCCACCACCATCGAACCGGCCGGCGGACCCAGCCGCAGCACGTCCCCCGGCCGGGCGTGCCGGACCAGGGCATTGGAGACCCAGCCCGCCGGCACCGCCTTGACGTGGAAGGACAGCAGCCCGTCTGCCCGTGGTGCCGAAGCGAAGGAGTAGTGCCGCCACACCCGGGGCCACCACGGGGTCTCCAGGCTCGCGTACTGCCCCGCCAGGAAGGGGTACGGCCGGTCGGGACGGACCGTCACCACTGCGATGTCCGCGGTCCGCAGATCGTGGGAGACCACCTCGGCCTGCCACCAGGCCGGGGCATGATGCTCGTCCTGTGCCGCCGCATCGATCATGATCTGAGAGATCGCCGTGTACGCCCGCACCCACGCGGCCTCTGCCTCCGGCCCCCAGGTCCGCTCGGCGTAGCGAGACAGGGCCCCGATCAGTGCCTCGCCGACCACCGGATAGTGCGCGGCCTGGGTGCCGTACTTACGGTGTCCCATGCCCAGCCGGCGCAGATAGGGGGTGAGCACCTCCGGGTCGTCGATGTGCTCGGCCGCGGTGAGCAACGCTTTCAGCAGCCGGTCGCGCTGGGCGTCCATCGCCGCCGGGAACATCGACCGCACTTCGGGGTGACGCGTGAACACCAGCGCATAGAAGTAGGAGGTCACCTTGTCGGCAACGGGCGCTATCTCCGTGAGGGTGCGGCGGATGAGCACGGCATCGGGGGAGGGCTCCATGGCTTCGCAGCATGCCAGCCGGGCACCGGCCCCGCGGGCATTTGCGCAAAATCCACGCTTCGAACCCACTTCCCCCTTACGATGTCTCAACTCCCGGGCGTGCCACAGTCACCAGCTGATATGCCTCCCGAAGGTCCCGGCCCTGGTACACGTGGGTGGCACGCTCCGCGAGATACGGCCGGGCATTCACCGCCACCGAGACCGGCACCGCCCCGAAGAGCACGGCATCGGTCATCGAATCCCCGTAGGCCACACAGTCCGCCCGGTCCAGTCCGAACCGCTTGCACAGCCGGTCCGCGACCGTCAGCTTGTCCTCCGGCGTAAGGATCCCGGTCACATCCACCGGCCGGGTGAAGGGCACCTCCGGGAAGACCGAGCCATGCGCCGCATGCGCACCCCACTCCAGCAGGAGCTCCACGAAGAAGGACGGGGAGAGCGAGATCACCGCGCAGTACTCGCCCCGTGCGCGGATCTCCCGCCAGACTTCGCGGATGCCCGCCAGCCACGGTGCTCCCTCGAACGCGGCCCGGACATGCGCGGGGGTCAGATGCGCCCACAGCGCGTGCACCCCCACCGCAAACTCCGGCGGTCCGATCTCCCGTGCGCTGAATGCCCGCTCCAGGTCCGCGATCTCCGCCAGCAGACCCAGCTGCCGGGACAACTCCACCGGCGCCGCTGATCCGTACATCAGAGTGCCGTCGAGGTCGAAGAGATGCAGGCGGGTCATAGCCCTCGAGGCTAGTGGGTCCGTTTCACGTGAAACACCGTGTTTCACGTGAAACATCAAATCCTCTGGACGCCCCTCAGCCGGTGATCCACTCTGGGCCGGTGACACCATCACACCTCACCGACCGCCCGATCCGCCCGCTGACCGTGGACGATCTCGCCCACTGCACCGACCTCTCCGTGGACCGCGGCTGGCATCGCGAAGACCACAAATGGGCCTTGCTGCTTACTGCGGGCACCGGGTACGGCATCGACGCACCCGACGGACGGGGCCTGGCCGCCGCCTGCACGGTCACGCGCTATGGCACGGCACCCGACCTCGCGGCCATCGGCATGGTCCTCGTCGCCGAGCGCTATGCCCGCCAGGGCCTCGGCCGGCACCTGATGACCCAGGTGTGCGACGGGATCCTCAAGGGCATCCCGCTCACCCTCCATGCCACCCCCTATGGCCGCCCCCTGTACGAGCAGCTCGGCTTCACCGCCGTCGGCCATGCCGAGATGCTCCGCGGCACCTTCCGTCCCGAGCCCGGTATCGACACCTCCCGGGTCCGGCCCGCCGTCGCCGCCGACCTGCCGCAGATCGTGCGCCTGGACCACGAGGTCCACGGCACCGACCGGACCCACCTGCTCGCCCGGCTCCCGGCCTTCTCCCGCCGACTGCTGGTCTCCGAGGACCGCAGCGGCGCCCTGACCGGCTACGCCGCGGCCTGGCCCAATACCGACAGCGACGTGATCGGCCCGCTGATCGCCGCCGAGACCGAAACGGCCAAGGCCCTGGTCACCGCCCTCGCCGCCGGCACCGACCGGCCCCTGCGGACCGATATCGACGTACGGCACGAGGACCTGCTGAGCTGGCTGACCGCCTGCGGCCTGGAGCCCATCGCCGGCAACACGGTGATGACCCGCTCGCTCCCCGCCCTGCCGGGCATCTGGTCCCGCCGCTTCGCACCCCTCACCGTCGCAGCCTGACCCGCACACCAGAAGGAACGGCACCGCCATGACCGACCTGACCATCCGGCCCGCCACCGAGGACGACCTGCCCGCGATCGTCGCCATGCTCGCCGACGATCCGCTCGGCGCCACCCGCGAGTCCCCCGAGGACCTCACCCCGTACCAGGACGCGCTCCGGCGCATCACGAAGGACCCCCACCAGCGCATCGTGGTCGCCGTACGCGGCGCACGCGTGGTCGGCACCCTCCAGCTCACCATCGTCCCCGGCCTGTCGCGCAAGGGGTCGACCCGTTCCATCGTCGAGGGTGTCCGCGTCCACGCCGACGAACGCGGCAGCGGCCTCGGCACCCTGTTCATGGAATGGGCGATCGAGGAGTCCCGCCGGGAGAACTGCGCTCTGGTTCAGCTCACCTCCGACGTGAGCCGCACCGACGCCCACCGCTTCTACGAGCGCCTCGGCTTCACCGCCTCCCACCTCGGCTTCAAGCTCCCGCTCTGAACCGCCCGCCCGATGCCTAGCCGATGCCCCGCCAGCCCTCCGGGTCCACCCCGCCGGGCACCGGGGCATCCGGGGCGTAGGGCTGCCGCGTGAACACGAACGAGCACAGGTCCAGATGGCCGACCGTGCCATCGGGCCGGCGCACCGCCCGCAGCTGCTCACCCGCGTAGTAGCCCGCCAGCCCCGTCCAGGTACCGTCCGGGGCGGACCGGAACCGGGCGGCCCGGCCCGTCGCACCCACCGGGGTCAGCTCCAGCAGCCCGTCGGCCGTCAGCCGTAGCACGAACGGCGCGGCTCCCCAGTACCAGGGACCGACCAGCTCCAGCGCCACCGGATCCGCTTCCCGGAACGGCCGCCACGGCTCCGGGATCCGCGGCTCCGCCTCGGCCACCAGGCGCACCAGATCCGTCGCCACCGTCGACGCGGGCAGCCCCGAGGTGCAGTTGGCCAGCACCACCGCCGCCACATCGTCCGACTCACCGAACCACAGCCCGGCCACGAACCCCGGCAGCGAGCCGCTGTGCCCGGCCAGCTTCCGGCCGCCCGATTCCAGCAGCTGAAGGCCGAGGCCATAGCCCCCGTCGGCGATCCCCGGCTCGGGCGGCGAGGCCGCCGTACGCATCTCACGCACCGAATCCGCGCCCAGCACCCGGTCGTCCCCCTGCATCAGGAACACCGCGAACCGCGCCAAGTCCCGGGTGGTCGACCACAGTTGACCGGCCGCGGCCATCAGACCCAGATCCTCCGCGGGCTCCGGCATCATCACGTCCGCCCATGGATGCACCGCCCAGCCACCCGCATGCGGCTGCTCCGGATGCACGCCCGTGCGGTCCAGCCCGAGCGGTTCCAGTACCTCGGCCTGTAGCACCTCGGCCCAGGGCCTGCCCCGGACTGCCTCGATGAGCGAACCCAGCAGGGTGTAGCCGGGGTTGGAGTAGTGGTGCCGGCGCCCGGGCGGCTGCCGGAACGGCTGCGCGCCCAGTACGTCCGCCAGACCGGGCCGCAGCTCGGCGGGCGTCCGCTCCCACCACTCGCCGGGGGTCTCGGCCGCCAGACCCGCCGTGTGCGAGAGCAGTTGAGCAATGGTCACCTCGCCCGCTCCGGTGCCCGGAAGGTACTTCCCCAGGGGGTCGCCGAGGTCCAGCAGCCCCTCGTCCCGCAGCCGCAGCACCAGCACCGCTGTGAAGGTCTTGGTGATCGAACCGATCCGGTACTGGACATCACCGTCGGGGCCGTGCCCGGGCATCATCGTCCGGGAACCCTCCCAGACGATCTCTCCGCCCCGGGCCACGGCCGCCACCAGCGAAGGCGACCGCCCGTCTGCCTGGGCGACCGCAATCCGGTGGAGCAGCGACCGGCGCGTGGCGGGAAGCAGGGCTGCGAGGGGCGCGTCCTCAGGCATGTCAGTCATGCCCGGGATGCTACGTGTTGGCCATGTCCACGAACCGCGAATAGTGGCCTTGGAAGGCCACGGTGATGGTCGCCGTCGGGCCGTTACGGTGCTTCGCCACGATCAGGTCCGCCTCGCCCGCGCGCGGCGACTCCTTCTCGTACGCGTCCTCACGGTGGAGCAGGATCACCATGTCCGCGTCCTGCTCGATGGAACCCGATTCACGCAGGTCCGAGACCATCGGCTTCTTGTCCGTCCGCTGCTCCGGGCCACGGTTCAGCTGCGACAGTGCGATGACCGGCACCTCCAGCTCCTTGGCGAGCAGCTTGAGGTTACGCGACATGTCCGAGACCTCTTGCTGACGGCTCTCGGGGCGCCGGGCGCCGCCCGACTGCATCAGCTGGAGGTAGTCGATGACCACCAGAGAGAGGTCGTTGCGCTGCTTCAGCCGACGGCACTTCGCGCGGATCTCCATCATCGACAGGTTCGGCGAGTCGTCGATGTAGAGCGGCGCCGCCGAGACGTCCGGCATCCGGCGGGCCAAGCGCGTCCAGTCGTCGTCCGTCATCGTGCCCGACCGCATGTGGTGCAGAGCCACCCGCGCCTCTGCCGACAGCAGGCGCATCGCGATCTCGTTGCGGCCCATTTCGAGGGAGAAGATCACGCTCGGCAGGTTGCTCTTGATCGAGCAGGCCCGGGCGAAGTCCAGCGCCAGCGTGGACTTACCCATGGCCGGACGGGCCGCGATCACGATCATCTGGCCCGGGTGGAGGCCGTTGGTCAGCGAATCCAGGTCGGTGAACCCGGTGGGCACTCCCGACATCTGGCCGCTGCGCGAGCCGATGGCCTCGATCTCGTCGAGCGCGCCTTCCATGATGTCGCCGAGCGGCAGGTAGTCCTCGGAGGTCCGCTGCTCGGTGACCGCGTAGATCTCCGCCTGGGCGCTGTTGACGATCTCGTCGACGTCGCCGTCGGCCGCATAGCCCATCTGCGTGATCTTCGTACCGGCCGCCACCAGCCTGCGCAGCACCGCCCGCTCGTGGACGATCTCCGCGTAGTACTCGGCGTTCGCCGCGGTGGGCACCGACTGCACCAGCGTGTGCAGGTACGAGGCGCCGCCGACCTTGGCGATCTCACCTCGCCTGGTGAGTTCCGCGCCGACGGTGATCGGGTCGGCCGGCTCGCCCTTGGCGTAGAGGTCGAGGATCGCCTGGTAGATCGTTTCGTGGGACGGACGGTAGAAGTCGTGGCCCTTCAGGACCTCGACCACATCGGCGATCGCGTCCTTGGACAGCAGCATGCCGCCCAGCACGGACTGCTCGGCGTCCAGGTCCTGCGGCGGGACCCGCTCGAAGCCGCCCCCGCCGTCCCAGGAACCGCCCTCGCGGCCCCGCTCGTGCTGTTCGTCGCCACGGCCCCGGCCTTCTCCCCGGCGCGGACGGGAGACGGGCAGACGGTCACCGGGACCCGTGTCGGCCCAGGGGTCGTCCATGGGCTCGGGGATGCTCACCGGGCCGCCTCCTCCCGTCCGCAACGCGGACCTCGCCGTGTCACTCTTTCTACGACACGGCTCTGACATGTGGGGCACCCGAAACCGCGCTTCGGCGAGTCGGGCAACGCACAACGGTAGGGCCGCGGGCGACGTCAGCCAATCTTGTTATCCACAGGCTGTGTGGATGAGATGTGGATGACGGGGTCGAAGCTGTGGGTAACTCGCTTCCACCTGTGCACGGACCGGGGGACGGCGCTGTGGACAAAATCACCCAACCCGCCCCGATACCCCTCCTGACCTGCCCTTTCTTCATCCACCGACTGTGGGGGAGAAATTAATTCGGCACTGTCTCAAGATCGCCCCGGACGGGCTGCAGAGAACGCCCAAGTCAGCGCCACAGTAAGGACCTCTGGGGCATTGCATCCATTACCTGTGGAAGATTAGATTGAGCACATGACACAGGCCCCCGCGCTACCGAAGGCCGGCCCGAAACGGCATGACCGCGAGATACTCGCACTCGCCGTGCCCGCCTTCGGGTCCCTCGTCGCCGAGCCGCTGTTCGTCATGGCGGACAGCGCTATCGTGGGCCACCTCGGCACCCCCCAGCTCGCCGGTCTCGGCATCGCGGCGGCACTGCTCACCACCGGCGTCAGCGTCTTCGTGTTCCTCGCCTACGCCACCACCGCGGCCGTAGCCCGCCGGGTGGGAGCCGGGGACCTCCAGGCCGCCATACGGCAGGGCATGGACGGCATATGGCTGGCCCTGATGCTCGGCGCCCTGGTCGTCGTCGCCCTGCTGTCCTCGGCCCCCTGGCTGGTCTCCGCGTTCGGCGCCTCCGACACCGCCGCCCCGTACGCCCTCACCTACCTCAGGATCTCCGCGCTGGGCCTGCCCGCCATGCTGGTGGTCCTCGCGGCGACCGGAGTGCTGCGGGGCCTCCAGGACACCCGTACGCCCCTCTACGTGGCCATCGGCGGGTTCGCCGCCAACACCGTGCTGAACCTCGCCCTGGTCTACGGCGCCGGCCTGGGCATCGCCGGCTCCGCCTGGGGCACCGTCCTCGCCCAGTGGGCCATGGCCGCCGTCTACCTGATCGTGGTCGTCCGCGGCGCCCGCCGGCACGGTGCCTCCCTCCGCCCCGACCCGGCGGGAATCCGGGCCTGTGCACAGACCAGCGCCCCGCTGCTGGTCCGCACCCTCTCGCTGCGCGCCGCACTGATGCTCGCCACCGCGGTGGCGGCCCGGCTCGGCGACACGGACATCGCCGCCCACCAGATCCTGATCGCCCTGTGGAGCCTGCTCGCCTTCTCCCTGGACGCGATCGCCATCGCGGGCCAGTCGATCATCGGCCGCTATCTGGGCGCCGGGGACGCCGAAGGAGCCAGGGCAGTGGGACGCCGCATGGTGCAGTGGGGCATCGGTGCAGGCGCGGTACTCGGCCTGCTGGTCATCGTGACCCGTCCGCTGTTCATTCCGCTCTTCACCTCCGACCCGGCGGTGGAAGCCGCGCTGCTGCCCGCCCTGCTGGTGCTGGCCATCTCACAACCGATCGCCGGAGTCGTCTTCGTCCTCGACGGGGTACTGATCGGTGCCGGCGACGGCCCGTACCTGGCCAAGGCCATGCTGGTGACCCTGGCGGTCTTCGCGCCGGCCGCCCTGCTCGTCCCGGCTCTCGGGGGCGGTCTGACGATGCTCTGGTGGGCGATGACGCTGATGATGCTGGTCCGGATGGTCACACTGCAGCTGAGGGCCCGCTCGGGCCTCTGGCTGGTCACCGGTGCCACCCGCTGACGCCGCTGTCCGCTGGCGCCGCTGTTTCACGTGAAACATGACGAAAGGGCCGCACCCTGAGGGGTGCGGCCCTTTCATGTGCAGCCCTTAGGCGGCGACGACCTCGACGCCCAGGTTCGCGACCACGTCGGCGTGCAGGCGCACGGAGACCTGGTAGGAACCGAGGGTCTTGATCGGCGCACCGAGCTCGACACGGCGCTTGTCGACCTTCGGACCACCGGAAGCCTCGATCGCCGCAGCGATGTCGGCCGGGGTCACGGAGCCGAAGAGACGGCCGGCGTCACCCGAGCGGGTGGCCAGACGGACCTTCGTGCCCTCGAGCTTGGCCTTGACCTCGTTGGCCTGCTCGATGGTCGCGATCTCGTGGATCTTGCGGGCGCGGCGGATCTGCGCCACGTCCTTCTCGCCACCCTTGGTCCAGCGGATCGCGAAACCACGCGGGACCAGGTAGTTGCGAGCGTAGCCGTCCTTGACGTCGACGACGTCGCCGGCCGTACCGAGGCCGGAGACCTCGTGGGTCAGGATGATCTTCATTAGTCGGTCACCCTTTCCTTAGCGCGCGGTGGACGTGTAGGGCAGCAGCGCCATCTCACGGCTGTTCTTCACGGCCGTGGCGACGTCACGCTGGTGCTGCGTGCAGTTGCCGGTAACGCGGCGGGCACGGATCTTGCCGCGGTCGGAAATGAACTTCCGCAGCATGTTCGTGTCCTTGTAGTCCACGTAAGCGGTCTTGTCCTTGCAGAACGCGCAGACCTTCTTCTTAGGCTTGCGCACAGGCGGCTTCGCCATGGTGTTTCTCCTGTGTGATCAAGAAGTTTGGGTACGGGCTGCCCTAGAAGGGCGGCTCGTCCGAGTAGCCGCCGCCGGAACCGCCGGAGTTTCCACCCCAGCCGCCTCCGCCGCCCTGCTGCTGGCCGCCGGCCGGAGCGCTGGACGCCCAGGGGTCGTCGGAGGGAGCTCCGCCGCCCTGCTGGCCGCCGCTGGGGGCTCCGCCCCAGTTGCCACCGCCGCCGCCCTGCTGCTGGCCGCCGCCGTAGCCACCCTGGCCACCGCGACCGGAGGTCTTGGTGACCTTGGCCGTGGCGTTGCGCAGGCTGGGGCCGACTTCCTCGACGTCCAGCTCGAAGACCGTGCGCTTGACACCCTCGCGGTCCTCGTACGAGCGCTGGCGGAGCCGGCCCTGTACGACGACGCGCATGCCGCGCTGGAGCGACTCGGCCACGTTCTCGGCCGCCTGGCGCCACACCGAGCAGGTCAGGAACAGGCTCTCGCCGTCCTTCCACTCATTGGTCTGGCGGTCGAAGGTGCGGGGAGTGGACGCGACACGGAACTTCGCGACCGCCGCACCCGAGGGGGTGAAGCGCAGCTCGGGGTCGTCGACGAGATTGCCGACGACCGTGATGACGGTCTCGCCTGCCATGGATGAACCTCTCGGCGGGGATTGCTGCTGGCTGCTAGTGCTACTCGGACCCGATTACCGCTGAACCGAAGTTCAGTGGGTCTCGGGACGGAGGACCTTGGTCCGGAGGACCGACTCGTTCAGGTTCATCTGGCGGTCGAGCTCCTTGACGACCGCAGGCTCGGCCTGCAGGTCGATGACCGAGTAGATGCCCTCGGGCTTCTTCTTGATCTCGTAAGCGAGACGACGACGGCCCCAGGTGTCGACCTTCTCGACCTTTCCGTTGCCCTCACGGACGACGGAGAGGAAGTTCTCGATCAGCGGGGAGACAGCGCGCTCCTCGAGATCGGGGTCGAGGATGACCATCACCTCGTAGTGACGCATGTGGAACCCACCTCCTTTGGACTCAGCGGCCACGGTCGTTCCGTGGCAGGAGGGTCGTGATGCGTGTTGCACGGCATCCGGCCGCTCGGAAGGACTCAGAGCAGACGGCAGACACCAGTGCAGTCGTACAGAGTACCTGCTCCCCTCCTTCCGGTTGAAATCCGGCAGGAGAGGACCACAATCTGTACACATCGGGTGTGCGCGATGCTATGCCCGCCTCAGCCAGGAGGTGCCTTCCGATGGCACAGGCAATGCGAAGCCGGTCCCCCATCTCCCTGCTCGCCACCGACGGCAAGCCCCATCCCCTTCAGGACGCCCTGCTCGCGGCAACACTGGTGCTGGGCGCCGTGGCGTTGATCACGGCCTTCTTCCCCGATCTGCACCTGCTCACCTCGTGGGCCGGGCTGATCGGGATCCTCACGGGCGGCTACGGACAGTTCATTTCCGAGACCACGCGCGAGCGTTTCGCACTGGTCGTCGGGCTGGGCGCGTCCGCGCTCGGCTTCTTCCTGGGCATGGCTCACGGAGGCCTGTTCGGCGGCCTGATCGGCTGACCGGGGCACCTTCGCGGCAGGGCGCCCCTTGTCCCCCGGATGGGTGGCGCCCTTGTCACAGTAGGCTTCGCGGCATACCCAGCGAAGCCGCCGGAGGAGCGCCCCGCATGAGCCTGTCCCTGAGGACCATCAGCCGAGAGCAGCATCTGGCTTATCTCCAGAGCCTGCCCTCGGCTAGTCACTGCCAGGTCCCGGCGTGGGCCGACGTGAAGAACGAGTGGCGGTCCGAGAACCTCGGTTGGTTCGACAAGTCCGGCGAACTCGTCGGCGCCGCCCTGGTGTTGTACCGCCAGCTGCCCAAGGTGAAGCGGTACCTGGCGTACCTGCCGGAGGGCCCCGTCATCAACTGGTACGCCCCCAATCTGGAGGAGTGGCTCCAGCCGATGCTGGCCCACCTCAAGCAGCAGGGTGCGTTCACCGTGAAGATGGGTCCGCCGGTGGTCATCCGCCGCTGGAACTCGGCCGCCATCAAGTCGGGCATCCAGGACCCGGAGGTCAAGCGCCTGCGCGATGTGGAGCCTTCGCACATCGAGCCCCGCGCCTTCGAGGTGTCGGACAAGCTGCGCCGGATGGGCTGGCAGCAGGGCGAGGACGGCGGCGCCGGATTCGGTGACGTCCAGCCGCGCTACGTGTTCCAGGTGCCGCTGGCCAACCGTTCGCTGGACGATGTCCTCAAGGGCTTCAACCAGCTGTGGCGCCGCAACATCAAGAAGGCCGAGAAGGCCGGCGTCGAGGTGGTCCAGGGCGGTTACGAGGACCTGCCCACCTGGCAGCACCTGTACGAGATCACGGCCGAGCGCGACAAGTTCCGCCCGCGCCCGCTCAGCTACTTCCAGCGCCAGTGGACGGCCCTCAACTCCGAGGACCCCAACCGGATGCGGCTGTACATCGCCAAGCACGAAGGGGAGCCGCTGGCCGCCGCCACGATGCTCACCGTCGGCCAGCACGTCTGGTACTCGTACGGTGCCTCGGCCAACCACAAGCGCGAGGTGCGCCCCTCGAACGCGATGCAGTGGCGGATGCTGCGGGATTCCTACGCCCTCGGCGCGAGCGTGTACGACCTGCGCGGTATCAGTGACACCCTGGACGAGAACGACCACCTGTTCGGTCTGATCCAGTTCAAGGTGGGTACCGGCGGCGAGGCCGTCGAGTACGTCGGCGAGTGGGACTTCCCGCTCAACAAGCTGCTGCACAAGGCGCTCGACATCTATATGTCGCGCCGCTGAGAGAACGCTGAGAGAAGGGGTCCGGACAGGCATGGCGCTCACGCTCTACGTCGACACCGCGCGCTGGCGTGCGCACCAGAAGCAGGTGTTCGACCAGTTCCCCGGGCTGATCCCGGTCTGCAAGGGCAATGGCTACGGGTTCGGCCACGACCGGCTCGCCGAGGAGGCGACCCGGCTGGGGACCGACATCCTGGCGGTCGGCACCACATACGAGGCCGCGAAGATCAAGGACATGTTCAGCGGCGACCTGCTGGTCCTGACCCCGTTCCGGCGGGGTGAGGACCCGGTGCCGCTGCCGGACCGGGTGATCCGCTCGGTGTCCTCGGTGGACGGGGTGCGCGGGCTGGTGGGTGCCCGGGTGGTCATCGAGTGCATGAGCTCGATGAAGCGCCACGGGGTGTCCGAGCAGGATCTCGGCATGCTGGCCGGGGCCATCGAGGACGTGCGGCTGGAGGGTTTCGCCCTGCACCTGCCCCTGGACCGGCCGGACGGCTCGGACGCCGTCGAGGAGGTCATCGGCTGGATGGACCGGCTGCGGGCCGCCCGGCTGCCGCTGCACACGATGTTCGTGAGCCACCTGCGGGCGGAGGAGCAGACCCGGCTCCAGCAGCAGTTCCCGCAGACCCGCTTCCGGGCCCGGATCGGGACCCGGCTGTGGCTGGGCGACCACGAGGCGACCGAGTACAAGGGGTCGGTCCTGGACGTCACCCGGGTGGCCAAGGGAGACCGGTTCGGCTACCGGCAGCAGAAGGCCGCCTCGGACGGCTGGCTGGTCGTCGTCGCCGGCGGCACCTCGCACGGGGTGGGCCTGGAGGCCCCGAAGGCGCTGCACGGGGTGATGCCGCGGGCCAAGGGCGTGGCCCGGGCGGGTCTCGCCACCGTCAACCGGAACCTTTCGCCGTTCGTGTGGGCGGGCAAGCAGCGCTGGTTCGCCGAACCGCCGCACATGCAGGTGTCGATCCTGTTCGTGCCGTCGGACGCGACGGAGCCGAAGGTGGGCGACGAGCTGGTCGCGCACCTTCGGCACACGACCACTCAGTTCGACCGTTCGGTCGACCGCTGACCCCACTCGACCCGCTGTCCCTCCGAGGGCGCCGCCTGCTGCGGCGCCCTCGCGGCGTCTCTGAGGACGAACACGTCCGGGGCGCCGTCGAGGATCCCGCCCGAGGGGTCGTCCGAGCCGTCCCGGCGTACCGGGTCCCGTTCGGGCCGCAGGATGTCGCGTACGACCATCGCGCACAGGTAGAGGGTGGCCAGCAGGTGGGCGGCGATCGCCAGCTGGTAGCCCTCCAGGGGCAGGCCCTGGTGCTTGTCGTTGCTGGTGGTGTACGCGAGGTACATCCAGATGCCGAGGAAGTACATGACCTCACCGGCCTGCCAGATCAGGATGTCGCGCCAGCGCGGGCGGGCCAGTGCCGCCAGCGGGATCAGCCACAGCACGTACTGCGGCGAGTAGACCTTGTTGGTCAGGATGAAGGCGGCGACGACCAGGAAGGCGAGCTGTGCGAACCGCGGTCGGCGGGGCGCGGTCAGGGCCAGCAGGCCGATGCCCGCGCAGAGCAGCAGGGTGAGCGCGGTGGCGAAGGTGTTGGCGCCTTCCAGGGGGTTCCCGGAGCGCTGTGAGATCAGCAGCCAGACGGAGCCGAAGTCGATGGGGCGTTCCTGGCTGAAGGTGTAGAATTTCGTCCAGCCCTCCCAGGCCCAGATCATCACGGGCAGGTTGACCAGCAGCCAGGAGCCCGCAGCGCCGAGGGCCGCGGTCCCGAAGGCCCGCCACTTCCCGGCCCGCCAGCACAGCACGAAGAGCGGGCCGAGCAGCAGGACGGGGTAGAGCTTGGCGGCGGTGGCCAGGCCGATGAGGATGCCGAAGGCCAGCGCCCGGCCGCGGGACCACATGAGCATCGCGGCGGCGGTCAGGGCGAGGGCCAGCAGGTCCCAGTTGATGGTTGCGGTGAGCGCGAAGGCCGGTGCGAGGGCGAAGAGCAGGGCGTCCCAGGGCCGACGGCGGTGGGTGCGGGCGACACAGACGGCGATGACGGCCGTGCAGGCCATCAGCATGCCGGCGTTGACCATCCAGTAGATCTGCTCGCGGTGCTGCATGGAGCCGCTGCCGGGGGTCAGCCAGGAGGCGATCTCCATGAACAGTCCGGTGAGTACGGGGTACTCGAGGTACTGCATGTCGCCGGGGAGCCGGTCGAAGTACGGGGTGAGGTTGTCGGCGAAGCCGCGTACCACGTACAGGTGCGGGATGTCGGAGTAGCAGGCGTGGGTGTACTGGGAGCTCGCGCCCTTGAACCACGCCCAGTTGTAGCAGGGCAGTTTCTGCACCATGCCCAGGGCGAACATGCCGAGGGCGACGAGGACCACGACCCGGACCGGGGTCAGCCAGTGGCCGCCGAACAGGGCGTGGCGGCCGAGCGGGCCGCCGATGATCTGGCTGCCTGCGGCGGCGACCTCGTCCTCCCGGGTGGGTGGTACGGGGTGGTCCTCGTGCACCTTGGTCATGCGTTCATCCTGCCGTACCGGGGTCAGCCGGTGTCCTCACCGGAGGGTCCCCAGATGGTGCTGCCGTCCGTTGAGCCGGAACCGCTGGTGGTACCACTGGTGGTTCCGCTGGTCGATCCGCTGGTGGTGCCACCCGGGCGGCCCGGCTTGCCGGACTTGCTCGGGGAGGGGCTGATGCCACCGGGGCCGCCGTTGGCTCCGCCGTCGCTCATCCCTCCGTTGTCGATGCCGGTGGTGGTGCCTGCATCGGAGTTGCAGTCCCACTGCCACGGCTTGCAGGAGGGCTTGCCGCCCTTCGACGGGCTCGGCGAGGGGGAGGGGCTGACCTCCTGCTTCTTCGATTCCGAAGGGGAGGGGGAGGGCGACGGGCTCGGGCTGGGGGACGGCGCGCCGGCCGAGTCGGCGGTGACGCCGATGTCCTCGGCCTCGGGGAACTTCTTGATCGGAAGGCCCTTCAGCGCGGCCTTCATGTAGTCGGTCCAGATCACGGCGGGGATGTCGCCACCGTGGATGGAGTCGACGCCACCGGTGCCGTTCATCGACTCGAGGGTCTTGACCTTGGCGTTGGGGTCGGTCCGGAAGAGGGTGACCGCGGTGGAGAGTTCCGGGGTGTAGCCGACGAACCAGGCCGACTTGTTCTTGTCGGTGGTTCCGGTCTTGCCGGCGGCCGGCCGGCCGAGCTTCTTGGCCTTGGTGCCGGTTCCGTTCTCGACGACGTTCTCGAGGACCTTGGTGACGTTGTCGGCGACGGCGTTGTCCATCGCCCGCTCCGCCTTGGGTGCCTCGAAGCCGGCCAGCTCCTCGCCGTTCTGGACCACCTTGGTGACGGAGAACGGCTCGCGGTGGGTACCCGAGGCGGCGAAGGTGGCGTAGGAGTCGGCCATCCGGATGGCGCTGGGGGTGGAGGTGCCCAGGGCGAACGAGGCGTCGTTGTTGGGGTTCATCGACTCCTTGAGGATGCCGGTGGCCTGGGCCACCTTGCGCACCTTGTCGTGGCCGACGTCGAAGACGAGCTGGGCGAACGGCACGTTGATGGACTTCTCCATCGACTCGTTCAGGGTCACGTAGCCGTAGGGGAAGGAGCTCTCGTTCTTCTGCCGGAACGGCTTGCCGGAGGCGTCGCGCAGCGGCTTGCCCGCCCGGTTGTTGATCACGGTGAGGTCGTTGGCCGGGTACTTGCTGTCGACGGAGAGGCCCTCGCCGTCGGAGTTCTGGGTGCCGTACTCCATGGCTGCGGCCAGCACGTACGGCTTCCAGGTGGAGCCGACCGGGACACCGGTGGTGTTGGCGTTGTTGTTGAAGTACTTCTGGTCCCAGCCCGGACCGCCGTACAGGGCGACGATGGCGCCGGTCTTCACATCGACGGAGGCGGCGCCGAACTGCACATTGGTGTCGTGGGCGGGCCGCTTCTTCGGGTCGAGGAAGTCCTTGCGGGTGTCGTCGACCGCCTTGGTCAGCGCGTCCACCCGGGGCTTCTGGAAGGTGGTGTAGATCCGGTAGCCGCCCTTGGCCATCTGCTCGACCGTGAGGTTCTTGGTCTTCATCACGTACTGCTTGGCCGTCTCGACCAGGTAGCCGGTCTGGCCGGTGAGCGAGCGGGCCTGCTCGGAGTCGATGAGCTTGGGGAAACCTGCGGCCTTGTGCTGGTCGCGTTCCTGCGGGGTCATCCGGCCGACCTCGACCTCGCGGTCGAGCACCCAGGCCCAGCGCTTCGCGGCCCGGTCGGCGTTGGCCTCCGGGGTGGCGGCGCTGCCGATGCCGCCGTCCGGGTTGTAGAGGTTGGGACCCTTGAGGACCTGGGCGAGGAAGGCGCTCTCGGAGGGCGTGAGGTGGTTGCAGTCCTTGCCGAAGTAGGCCCGGGAGGCAGCCTGGATGCCGTAGGCGTCGCGTCCGTAGTAGGCGGTGTTCAGGTAGCCCGCGAGGACGACGTCCTTCTCCTCGGTGACACCGAGCTTTATCGAGATGAAGAGCTCGGTGACCTTCCGCTTGAGGGTCTGCTCGGAGCTGAGGAAGGTGTTCTTGACGTACTGCTGGGTGATCGTCGAGCCACCCTGGGTGGAGCCGCCGGTGGCCATGTTGTAGACGGCGCGGCCCACGCCCATGGGGTCCACGCCCTTGTCGGTCTCGAAGGACGCGTTCTCGGCTGCGATCACCGCGTTCCGCATCGACTTCGGGATCTTGTCGATGGTGACGATCTGCCGGTTGGTGGTGCCACCGGTGGCCGCCATCTGGGAGCCGTCAGCCCAGTAGTAGACGTTGTTCTGGGCCTTGGCCGCCTTGTGGGGGTCGGGGGTGCCGACCATGGCGATACCGATGCCGGCGCCCGCCGTCACGATCGCGAAGAACCCCAGAGCGGTCCCGCCGACCAGCTTCCAGGACGGCATGAAGCGCTGCCAGCCGTGCTTGTCGGACCGCGGGTAATTGATGAACCGCTTGTCCGGCCGGCCGCGGCCGGAGCCGCGCTGGGCGGCCCGACGGGCCTCGGCACGGCTGCCGTGGGCGGTCTGACCGCCGTACGGGCCGCTGTGCGAGGTGGTGGGGACATCGCGTCCGGGCATGGCGCTGCGGCCGGTGCCGCGCTGGCCGGCCCGGCGGGACGCTGCTCGGCCGCCGCCCTGAGGCTGCGGCGGTTTGCGGCGGTGCTCGCTCATGGCGCACAGACTACGCACGTTCAAAACCCAACCAGTGCCGAAGTTCACCCCAAATCCGGCAACTTGCCTGGTGCGAATTGGTGATGTGACACCGGTCACCATGCCCTCCCTTGTGAGCGGAGGCGGCCCGTTCTATCGTCTGGATGTATCGAGTCGATACATCGGCCCGACATGACATACGGGACCATGAGGTGGGGGAGGGAGCTGGCGGATGAGTCGACGCTCGGGCATCCTCGAGTTCGCCGTCCTCGGCCTGCTCCGCGAATCCCCCATGCACGGGTATGAACTGCGCAAGCGGCTCAACACCTCGCTGGGGGTCTTCCGGGCATTCAGCTACGGGACGCTCTACCCCTGCCTCAAGACGCTGGTCGCCAACGGCTGGTTGATCGAAGAACCGGGCAATGCTCCGGAGGACGCCCTTGCCGCTTCACTCGCAGGGCGGCGGGCCAAGATCGTCTACCGGTTGACGGCGGCAGGCAAGGAACACTTCGAGGAGCTCCTTTCCCACACCGGGCCGGAGACCTGGGAGGACGAGTCCTTCGCCGCCCGCTTCGCCTTCTTCGGCCAGACCGAGCGGGAGGTGCGGATGCGGGTCCTGGAGGGCCGCCGCAGCCGGCTGGAGGAGCGCCTCGAGAAGATGCGCGCCTCGCTCGCCCGCACCCGGGAACGCGTCGACGACTACACGCTGGAGCTGCAACGGCACGGCATGGAGTCCGTCGAGCGCGAAGTCCGCTGGCTGAACGAGCTGATTGAGAGTGAGCGGGCGGGACGGGACCAGAGACGTCCCGGTCCGTCCGACGAAACCGAAAAATGAGGCCCTGCAGCTCGCAGGCCTCGTCCGAGAACAAACAGGGAGCAACCGGAATGGGTTCGGTTCGCGTAGCCATCGTCGGCGTGGGCAACTGCGCCGCCTCGCTGGTGCAGGGCGTCGAGTACTACAAGGACGCCGACCCGGCCACCAAGGTCCCGGGTCTGATGCACGTGCAGTTCGGCGACTACCACGTGCGTGACGTCGAGTTCGTCGCGGCCTTCGATGTCGACGCGAAGAAGGTCGGCCTCGACCTCTCGGACGCCATCGGCGCCAGCGAGAACAACACCATCAAGATCTGCGACGTCCCGCGCAAGGGCGTGACCGTGCAGCGCGGCCACACCTACGACGGCCTGGGCAAGTACTACCGGATGACCATCGAGGAGTCCTCCGAGGCCCCGGTCGACGTGGTCCAGGTCCTGAAGGACAAGCAGGTCGACGTTCTGGTCTGCTACCTGCCCGTCGGTTCCGAGGACGCCGCGAAGTTCTACGCGCAGTGCGCCATCGACGCCAAGGTCGCGTTCGTCAACGCCCTCCCGGTCTTCATCGCCGGCACCAAGGAGTGGGCGGACAAGTTCACCGAGGCCGGTGTCCCGATCGTCGGCGACGACATCAAGTCCCAGGTCGGCGCAACCATCACGCACCGCGTGATGGCCAAGCTGTTCGAGGACCGCGGTGTCCGTCTTGAGCGCACCATGCAGCTCAACGTCGGCGGCAACATGGACTTCAAGAACATGCTGGAGCGCGACCGCCTGGAGTCGAAGAAGATCTCCAAGACCCAGGCCGTCACATCGCAGATCCCCGACCGTGAGCTCGGCGAGAAGAACGTCCACATCGGCCCGTCCGACTACGTCGCGTGGCTCGACGACCGCAAGTGGGCCTACGTCCGCCTCGAGGGCCGCGCCTTCGGTGACGTTCCGCTGAACCTGGAGTACAAGCTCGAGGTCTGGGACTCCCCGAACTCCGCGGGTGTCATCATCGACGCCCTGCGCGCCGCGAAGATCGCCAAGGACCGCGGCATCGGCGGCCCGATCCTCTCGGCGTCCAGCTACTTCATGAAGTCCCCGCCGGTCCAGTACTTCGACGACGAGGCCCTGGCCAACGTCGAGAAGTTCATCAAGGGCGAGGTCGAGCGCTAAGCACGACAGACGAGGCGAGCCAAGGGTTCGCCTTCTCTTCCGCGGAGGGTCCCCGGGCAATATGCCCGGGGACCCTCCGCGTATGTGACCCTAGCCCTCATGGCTGTCGTACGGGATCTGCGCGTGCTGCTGCGCCTGAGGGACTTCCGGAAGCTGCTTGCCGTACGACTGCTGTCCCAGGCGGCCGACGGCGTCTACCAGGTGGCCCTCGCCACCTATGTGGTGTTCTCCCCCGAGAAGCAGACCTCGGCCACCGCCATTGCCTCCACCATGGCGGTCCTGCTGCTCCCCTACTCGGCGATCGGCCCGTTCGCCGGGGTCCTGCTGGACCGGTGGCGCCGCCGCCAGGTCTTCCTCTACGGCAATCTGCTCCGCGCCCTCCTGGCCTGTGTCACCGGGATACTGATCGTGGCGCAGGTGCCGGACTGGCTGTTCTACGCCTCTGCCCTCTCGGTCACCGCCGTCAACCGTTTCGTCCTGGCGGGGCTGTCCGCCTCCCTGCCCCGGGTGGTCGGTCCCGAGCAGCTGGTCATCGCCAATGCGCTGTCTCCCACCGCGGGCACCCTGGCGGCAACCGCCGGCGGGGGGCTGGCCTTCCTGGTCCGCCTGCTGGCCGCCGAGTCCAATGCCGTGGTGGTGCTGCTGGGCGCCGGCCTCTACCTGTGTGCCGCCCTGGCCTCGCTGCGGCTGCCCATCGCCCTGCTCGGCCCCGACCACGACCCGGCGCACCGGCATCCCACTCCGCTCGAGGGGATCGCTCTGACCGTACGGGGGATGGCCGCGGGGCTACGGCACCTGTCGGAGCGCCGGCCTGCGGCCCAGGCGCTGGCGGCCATGACCTCGATGCGGTTCTGCTACGGCGCGCTCACGGTGATGGTGCTGATGCTCTGCCGGTACGCCTGGGCGGACCGGGAGTCGGACGGTCTCGCCCTGCTGGGGCTGGCGGTCGGCGCCTCGGGGGCGGGCTTTTTCACGGCTGCCGTGATCACGCCGTGGCTGGTGGGCCGGCTCGGCACCCGGGGCTGCATCACCGCCTGCGCCGGAAGCGCCGCGGTCCTGGTACCGGCTCTGGGACTGTTCTTCGCCCCGGGGCCGATGCTGGCCGCCGCCTTCGTCCTGGGCCTGGCCACCCAAGGCGCCAAGATCGCCACCGATACGGAGGTCCAGTCCCGGGTGGACGACGACTTCCGCGGGCGGGTCTTCTCCCTCTACGACGTGCTGTTCAACGTCGCCTTCGTCACGGCCGCCGCGGCGGCAGCGCTGATCCTGCCGGCCGACGGCAAGTCCGTGACGCTGATCGTGTGCGTGGCCGTCCTCTACGCCGCGACCGCGGTGGGGCTGGCACGCCGCGGGCGACGTTTCACGTGAAACATTGCCCACCAAACATCGCCCGCCCTCGGCGCGGGATGTTTCACGTGAAACATCGCCGCACCGGGATCAGCCCTGGGCCGCCCACCACTCCTTGAGCGCAGTGACGGCGGCGTCCCGCGCCATCGGCCCGTTCTCCAGCCGCAGCTCCAGCAGGAAGGCGTAGGCCTTGCCGATCACGGGGCCGGGACCGATGCCGAGCACCTCCATGATCTGGTTCCCGTCCAGGTCGGGCCGGATCGCGTCCAGCTCCTCCTGCTCCTGCAGCTGGGCGATCCGGTCCTCCAGGCCGTCGTAGGCCCGGGAGAGCGCATTGGCCTTGCGCTTGTTGCGGGTGGTGCAGTCGGACCGGGTCAGCTTGTGCAGCCGGCTCAGCAGCGGGCCCGCGTCACGGACGTAGCGCCGCACGGCGGAGTCGGTCCACTCGCCGGTGCCGTAGCCGTGGAAGCGCAGGTGCAGCTCCACGAGACGGGAAACATCCTTGATCATCTCGTTGGAGTACTTCAGCGCGGTCAGCCGCTTCCGGGTCATCTTGGCGCCCACCACCTCGTGGTGGTGGAAGGAGACCCGGCCGTCCACCTCGAACCGGCGGGTGCGCGGCTTCCCGATGTCGTGCAGCAGGGCGGCCAGCCGCAGCACCAGGTCGGGGCCGTCCTCCTCAAGGTCGATCGCCTGCTCGAGCACGATCAGCGAGTGGTCGTAGACGTCCTTGTGGCGGTGGTGTTCGTCGCGCTCCAGCCGCAGGGCCGGCAGCTCGGGCAGCACCCGGTCGGCCAGCCCGGTGTCCACGAGCAGGCCGAGGCCCTTGCGGGGGTGGGCGGCGAGCAGCAGCTTGTTCAGCTCGGCCTGGATCCGCTCGGCCGAGACGATCTCGATGCGGTCGTACATGGACTCCATGGCCGCAATGACCTCGGGTGCCACCTCGAAATCGAGCTGGGCGGCGAACCGGGCAGCCCGCATCATGCGCAGCGGATCGTCCGAGAAGGAGTCCTCCGGGGTGCCCGGGGTCCGCAGGATCCGTGCCGCCAGGTCTTCCAGACCGCCGTGCGGGTCGATGAACTCCTGCTCGGGCAGTGCCAGGGCCATCGCATTGACCGTGAAGTCACGGCGGACCAGGTCTTCCTCGATGGAGTCGCCGTAGGACACCTCGGGCTTGCGCGAGGTCCGGTCGTAGGCTTCCGACCGGTAGGTGGTCACCTCGATCTGGAAGCTCCGGTCGGTGTCACCGACCCGGGCCTCCTTCTGGCAGCCGATGGTGCCGAAGGCGATACCGACGTCCCAGACCGAGTCCGCCCAGGGGCGGACGATCTTCAGGACGTCCTCGGGGCGGGCATCGGTGGTGAAGTCCAGATCGTTGCCGAGGCGCCCGAGCAGCGCGTCGCGGACGGAGCCGCCGACCAGGGCGAGGCGGAAGCCCGCTTCCTGGAAGCGGCGTCCGAGCTCGTCGGCGACGGGGGCGACCCGCAGCAGTTCGTTCACTGCGCGGTGCTGCACCTGGCTCAGGGCGCTGGGGTTGTCTTCATTGGCGTTCGGCACAACAGAAAAGGGTACGTGCCCCGCCCGCGAGGAGCTTCACCGTTTACGGGACGCCTCGAGGCCGTACCGCCGTCCGGTGGCCACGATCATGTGGAGCAGTCCGCGGCACTCGGGCACAGCGGGCCTCGTTACCATGCGTGGACGCACAAACGACGACCACTGACACACCGAGGGACGGGCGAAGCGCGTGGCCGATGGGGCAGACACGGGAGACATCAACGGGCCGGCCCCGGCTCCTGTCCGGCGCCGGTGGCTGCGGCGTGCGGTCGTGCTGCTCGCAGGCACTCCGGTGCTCGCCGGCCTGGTCTACGCCCCGGCGCCCGAGGCCTCGGCGGTCGAGAACGGCAATGGGACCGTCGATGTGCAATTGTTCTCGCTGGCGCCCGCCGCCCCGGTGAAGGGCGACACCCTCACGATCACCGGCACCGTGACCAACACGGGCGCGGAGACGATCACGGACGCCCATGTGGGTCTGCGAGTGGGACCGCCGCTGGAAAACCGGGATGCCATCGACAGCGTCTCCGAGCAGACCCGATTCCGGCCCGGGGTCGATCCCGCGGAGATCGACCAGGCCTATGCGGTCAAGATTCCCGCCCTGCCCTCGAAGGTCGGGCAGGAGTTCACCCTCAAGGTCCCGGTCAACAAGCTGGCACTGGACAAGGACGGGGTCTACCAGCTCGGCGTCTCCGTGTCCGGAGGAACCGGTAGCCGGCCGGCCGAGCAGGTCCTCGGAATCGAGCGGACCTTCCTGCCCTGGCAGCCGGAGGCAGCCGCCAAGCGCTCTCAGCTCACCTATCTCTGGCCGCTGATCTCCACCACCCACCTGACCGCCGAGACCCTGCCCGACGAGACCCAGACCCCGATCTTCCTGAACGACGATCTGGCCGCCGATCTGGCGGAGACCGGCCGTCTGGGGCAGATGGTCTCCCTCGGCCGGGAACTGCCGGTCACCTGGGTCATCGACCCCGACCTGCTGTACACGGTCGATGCGATGACCAAGGGCTACCGGGTGCGCACCCCGGACGGAAGGGTTGTCCAGGGCAAGAACAAGGCCGTCGCCGAGCGGTGGCTGAACTCCCTGGAAGCCGCCGTACAGGGCAAGAAGGTCGTCGCCCTGCCCTTCGGCGACCCGGACATCGCCTCCCTCGCCCACCGCGGGAAGGACGTCTCGGGCAGCCTCGGCCAGCTGCAGCCCGCCACCGACAAGGCCGCCCAGGCCGTCGACACCGTCCTGCACGTCACCCCGTCCACCGACTTCTCCTGGCCCGTCGAAGGGGCCATCGATCCGTCGATCGTCAATGTGGCCACCTCGGCCGGCGCCCACAACGTGCTGACCCGCAGCGACAGCCTGCAGGAGACCGGAAGCCTCGGCTACACGCCCTCGGCGGCCCGCCCCATCGGGGCCGGCGCCACGGCCGTCGTTGCCGATGCACGGCTGTCCACCGCCTTCCAGGGCGACATGCTGACCGCCGGGACCTCCACCCTCGCGGTCCAGGAGTTCCTGGCCCAGAGCCTCGCCCTGAACCTCCAGCCCACCGATGCCCAGCGCAGCTTCGTGGTCGCCCCGCAGCGGATGCCCACCTCCAGCCAGGTGCAGACCATGGCCGCCGCGCTGCGCGGCCTGCAGGCCGGGCGCTGGACCCAGCCGCTGGACCTGGAGGCCGCCGCCAAGGCCAAGCCCGACCCGGGGGCCGCCACCCAGGTCCCGGGCGCCGGCCAGTACCCGGAGATGCTGCGGAAGTCGGAGCTCCCGCAGGCCGCCTTCGAGAAGATCCGCACCACGCAGAACACCCTCGACCACTTCAAGGTGATCCTCAGCGCCCCCGACCGGGTCACCATCCCGTTCGGCAACACGATCAACCGGGAGATGTCCACCTCCTGGCGCGGCCATCCCCAGGAGGCCCGGCTGTACCGGGACGGGGTGCAGCAGTACCTCAACGGGCTGACCGACAAGGTCCGGCTGGTCCGCAAGTCCGACGCCACCCTTTCCGGGCACAGCGCCACCATCCCGGTCACCGTGCAGAACGGCCTGGTCCAGGACGTACAGGGGCTGGTGCTGCGGCTGAAGTCCGCCAACCCGACCCGGCTGGCGTTCGAGGGAGAGGGCGGCCAGGCCCAGCAGGAGGTGTCCGTCCAGGGCGGGCACAGCCAGACCGTGAAGTTCACCGCCAAGGCCACGGCGAGCGGCCCCGTCGAGGTCACCGCGCAGCTCTACACCAAGGACGGCGTGCCCTACGGCAAGGAGCAGAAGTTCACAGTCGAGGCCACCGAGATCACCTCCACGGTGATGCTCGTCATCGCCGGTGGTGTGCTCCTCCTGGTCCTGGCGGGCATCAAGATGTACGCCGCCCGCAAGCGGGTCGCGGCCCGTGCCGCCGCCGAGGAGAGCACGCAGCCGAGTGACGAGAGCACGGACACCGGACCGCAAAGCGGCAGCACGTCCGGCCCGGGTGAGACAGTGGACCGTTGAGCGATGCCGTGGCCGGTCGGCCTGGGGACGATGAGGTGGGGTTTCGATGAACGCGCCGTACGACGGTGACCGTGCGCAGGGCACCGGCGGGCAAGCGCCCGGCCAGGGCACTGCTCCGGGCACCCCGGTGGCCGGGCAGGTGCCTCCGCCTGCCCACGCGCCGGACCGCGACCCGTATGTCCATGATGCCTACGCCTACGACCCGTACCGGTCGCAGGACCTGTCCGCACAGGACCCTGTGACCGAGGCCCTCTACGACCGGGCCGCCCACCCCCCGCCGCCGCCCGGCACCTACCAGGAACCCGGCCCGCTGTACGCGGCTCCGTCGGCGCCCTCGTACGCCCCCGACCCGCGGGTGTGGGCGCAGACCCCGCCGCCCGAGCCGGACGGCCCGTCCCGGCACATGCCGTACGGGGACCAGGCGGCCACCACCCAGTTCGTCGGCGTGGACTCCCTCGTCACCACGGCCGCCGAGGAGGAGCCCGAGCCGGACGCCTTCGCCCACCTGTACCGCGACCAGCAGGCCACCCCCCGGCCCACTGCCGAGGAGGCCCCGGTCGCCGCCCCGGCGCCTGCCAAGCCCGCCGGACGGGCCGCAAGCCTGCTCAAGTCCAGTGCGCTGATGGCCGCCGGCACGATCGTCTCCCGTATCACCGGCTTCCTGCGCACCCTGGTGATCGCCGCGGCGATCGGCGTCGGCACCTTCAACGACACCTACCAGGTCGCCAACACCCTGCCGACGATGATCTACGTGCTGGTCGGCGGTGGCGCCCTCAACGCCGTGTTCATCCCGCAGCTGGTGCGGGCCATGAAGAACGACAGCGACGGCGGAACGGCCTACGCCAACCGGCTCCTCACCCTCGTGGTGGTCCTGCTGGCCGGCGTCACCACCGTCTGCGTGCTGGCCGCGCCGCTGTTCATCACCATGATGTCCCCGAAGATCGCCTCCGACCCGAAGCAGATGGAGGTGGCCGTCGCCTTCGCCCGCTACTGCCTGCCCACCATGTTCTTCATGGGCATCCACGTGGTCCTCGGCCAGATCCTCAACGCCCGCGGCCGGTTCGGCGCGATGATGTGGACCCCCGTCCTCAACAACATCGTGGTCATCACCACCTTCGGCGCCTTCATCTGGGCCTTCGGCGGGTTCACCACCTCCGGGGTCAACGCTTCCACCGTCACTGCCGACGGTGTCCGCCTGCTGGGCATCGGCACCCTGCTGGGCCTCACCGTCCAGGCCCTGGCGATGCTGCCCTACCTGCGTGACGCCGGCTTCAGCCCGCGACTGCGCTTCGACTGGAAGGGCCACGGCCTCGGCAAGGCCGCCCGGCTGGCCAAGTGGACGTTCTTCTTCGTCCTCGCCAACCAGGTCGGTCTCGTGGTGGTCACCCAGCTCGCCACCTGGGCCGGTTCGGTCGCCGAGAAGCAGGGCCACGCCGGTACCGGTATCACCGCCTACAACTACGCGCTGCTGCTCTGGCAGATGCCGCAGGCGATCATCACCGTCTCGGTGATGACGGCCGTCCTCCCCCGCATCTCCCGCTCGGCCCACGACGGGGACGCCGCGGCCGTCCGCGACGACATCTCCTACGGGCTGCGCACCTCGGCCGTCGCGATCGTGCCCTGTGCCTTCGCCTTCCTCGCCCTCGGCGTGCCCATGGCCACCCTGCTGTACGCGGGCTCCGGCGCCGGTGCGCAGAACATCGGTTACGTCCTGATGGCCTTCGGCCTCGGCCTCATCCCGTACTCCGTGCAGTACGTCGTCCTGCGCGGCTTCTACGCCTACGAAGACACCCGGACGCCGTTCTACAACACCGTCATCGTGGCCGGCGTCAACGCCGCCGTCTCCGCCGCGGCGTTCTTCGTGCTGCCGGCCCGCTGGGCCGTCGTCGGTATGGCCGCCGCCTACGGCCTCGGCTACGCCGTCGGCGTCGGTGTCGCCTGGCGCCGTCTGAAGGCCCGGCTGGGCGGCGACCTGGACGGCGCCCACGTCATGCGCACCTACACCCGCCTCATCGGGGCCTGCATTCCGGCCGCCCTGGTCGCCGGTGCCGCCGCCTGGGCCATCACCCACTACCTCGGCAGCGGAGTCACCGGTTCCCTGGCCGCGCTCGTGGCCGGCACGATCGCCCTTGCAGCCGTCTTCCTCATCGCCGCCAAGCGCATGCGGATCGAGGAACTCAACGCCATGGTCGGAATGGTGCGCGGACGTTTGGGGCGCTGATGCGCACAACCATCGGCCCCCATCGTGTGTCGTGCATAGCGTCGGACTGTGGGCACAATTGGCATGGCTTCGCAGACTGACCGACAGCGCGTAACGGATGGGGAGGCAGGAACGACGGTGGCGGAACGTAGCACGGCTGCCGTCGACGTGGCCGACAACAGCGGCGACGAGCCGCCGGCCGCTCAGGCGGCCAAGGCCACGGCCGACGGGGTGGAAACCCAGGACACCCGACAAGCCGCGGACAAGCCCATGCCCGAACCGGACGGTGACCGGAAGGCAGCCGCAACCACGGCCGCGCCCGAACTCCACAGCGGCCACAAGCTGGCCAGACGCTACCGGCTCGAGGAGTGCGTCACCCGTCTGGACGGATTCAGCAGCTGGCGTGCGATGGACGAAAAGCTCCGCCGCGCCGTGGGTGTGCACCTGCTGCCCGCCGACCACCCCCGGGCCCGTTCGGTCCTGGCCGCCGCCCGCTCCTCCGCCCTCCTCGGCGACCCCCGGTTCGTCCAGGTCCTCGACGCCGTCGAGGAGAACGACCTCGTCTATGTGGTCCACGAATGGCTGCCCGACGCCACCGAGCTGACCGCTGTGCTCGCCACCGGCCCGATGGAGCCCCACGAGGCCTACCAGCTGGTCACCCAGGTATCCCAGGCCATGGCCGCTGCGCACCGGGAAGGCCTGGCCCATCTGCGCCTCACCCCCGGGGCCATACTGCGGACCTCCACCGGCCAGTACCGCATCCGCGGCCTCGCCGTGAACGCCGCCCTGCGCGGCATCACCAGCGACAGCCCGCAGCGCACCGACACCGAGGGGATCGGCGCACTGCTGTACGCCGCCCTCACCCAACGCTGGCCCTACGAGACCGACGCCTACGGCCTCAGCGGCCTGCCCAAGGGTGTCGGCCTGATCGCCCCCGACCAGGTCCGGGCCGGCGTCCACCGCGGACTGGGCGAGCTCGCCATGCGCGCCCTCGCCAACGACGGGGCCACCGCCTCCCGGCAGGAACCCGCCTTCACCACCCCCGAGGAACTGGCCAAGGCAGTCGCCGCGATGCCCCGCATCCGGCCCCCTGAGCCGACGTTCACGGCCCCGCCCGAGTACCAGCACACCACCTACCAGCAGGGCAGTTACGGCACGCCCAGGCCCGGGGCCGCCACCACGGCGATGCCCGTGTCCCCACCGCCGCCGCTGCAGAGCCGCACCGGCCGGGCACTCAAGTGGGGTGTCGCCGCGCTGCTCATCGCTGCCCTCGGCCTGGGCAGCTGGCAGCTCGCCGACACCCTGATCGACCACGGTGGCCAGGGTGGCTCCAACACCACCCAGAACCAGCCGCCCACCACCGACAACGACGATGAGGCGCCACCGAAGAAGGAGTCCGTCCCGCTCGCCGTCAAGAACGCCCAGGAGTACTACCCCGACGGCAATCCGCAGAACATCGACGGAGTCGACCACAGCTACGACGGAAACCCGTCGACGTACTGGCGGACCAAGGCCTTCAACGACGGCCCGGACCTCACGTCCTACAAGGGCGGAGTCGGCCTGATCTTCGACCTCGGCTCCGAGCAGGAGGTCAAGTCCGCTTCGATAGGGCTGAAGTTCACCGGTGACCACACCGAAATCACGCTCTACGCAGCGGACAGCGCGTCCTCCTCAACACCGCTCGGCAAGATGAAGAAAATCGTCACCGGCACCACCTCGGACGGCACCATGAGCCTGACCGCCAAGGACCCGGTGAAGACCCGCTACGTGGTGCTCTGGCTGACCGCCGCGCCGTATGCCCCGGCATACGAGTACAGCCAGGCCGGATACAAGCAGGCCATCACGGACGTGAAGTTCTCGGGCTGAAGTTCTCGGGCTGACCGACAGCAGGGGAGGGGCTCACCTTTGGACGACGCCACACCCGGCGACAGCGACCAGGACCTCCTGGCACGGCATGTCGCCGGGGACCCCGATGCCTTCGGTGAGCTGGTACGCCGCCATCGGGACCGGCTCTGGGCCGTCGCCCTCCGCACCCTCGGCGACCGGGAGGAAGCCGCCGACGCCGTTCAGGACGCCCTGGTCTCCGCCTACCGGGCCGCCCACACCTTCCGCGGGGACTCCGCCGTCACCACCTGGCTCCACCGCATCACCGTCAACGCCTGCCTGGACCGGGCCCGGAAGGCCGCCACCCGCCGCACCGCGCCCCTGGACGACACCGAGCGCCTGGAGCGCCTCCTGGAGCCCCACGAGTCCGCCGAGGCACCCGCCGAACGCCAGGACCTCCACCGGCAGCTCCTGGCCGCCCTGGCCACCCTTCCCGCCGATCAGCGGGCCGCCCTCGTACTCGTCGACATGCAGGGGTACCCCGTCGCCGAAGCCGCCAGGATCCTCGAGGTGCCGGCCGGCACCATCAAGAGCCGCTGCGCCCGTGGCCGGGCAAAACTCGTTCCGATGCTCACTCATCTGCGCGGCGATCACGGGGATAACCCCGTCGCCGAGCGGGGAAGGAACCGGTCGCAGGGGACTCCCGTCCCACCGGCAGCAGAACGCAGGGACCCCAATGCTGTGAAGGGCGGAGGTGGACGAACGTGAGCCCCACAACCGGCGCGCCCGGAACGATCCGGCACCCGGACGTCTCGGAGATCTCCGACCTCGCCGAGGGCCTGCTCTCCCCGACCCGCTCGGCGCAGGTCCGCCGGCATCTCGACGACTGCGCGCTGTGCGCGGACGTACGCGCTTCCCTGGAGGAGATCCGCGGGCTGCTCGGCACGCTCCCCGGGCCCGCCCGGATGCCCGCCGACATCGCCGGCCGGATCGACGCCGCCCTCGCCGCCGAGGCCCTCCTCGACCGGACCGCGCCCCCGGCCACCCGGCCTCAGCCCGAACCCGGCCCGCCCGCCCCGCGCCGGGTTTCACGTGAAACATCGACATCGCCCACCGCCCCGGCCGGACGCCCCGGCGGCGCCACCGGTCCCGGCCGCAGCCGGGCCCGCCGCCGGATGGCCGCACTCGGCGCCCTGGCCGCAGCCGCAGCCTGCGTGTTCGGCATCTACCTCACCGGCGGCTTCCCCTCCGGTGAGACGAGCCACGACGCCGCGACCAAGCAGGCTCCCAGCGCCGCGGCCGACCAGTCCCAGCAGGCTGCCGGCTCCTTCACCGCAGAGGGCCTCCAGAACAGCGTCCGGCTGCTCCTGACCGGTGAGGCAGCAGGAAAGACACGGGCTGAGAACGGCGAGAAAACCCCCTACGGACTGGACGGCACCAGCCCCGAGCCGGGCCTCGTGGCCCCGGAAGGCCGCAGTGCCCAAGCCGTACCGCAGTGCGTCCAGGCCGCCACCGGCCGCACCGAGGCCCCTCTTGCCTCCGAACGGGGGACTTTCCAGGGCACCGAGGTCTATCTGCTGGTTCTCCCCCACCCGGGCGACCCCGCCAGAGTCGATGCCGTCGTCGTCGACACCGCCTGCGAAAACAACCCCGCAACGGCCACCGGCAAGCCCCTGCTCACGGAGACCTACCCGCGCCCGTAACACCTGAAGGCGGTCACGGGGACAACTCGGGAATGCACGCGCCGTAGGATCCGTTGGGTGGGGTGAGAGTCCGCACCGGCCCCCGGTAGGCAGCAGGCAGTCCGTAGAGACGAGGAAAGTACCCGTGAGCGACGTCCGTAACGTGATCATCATCGGCTCCGGGCCGGCCGGTTACACCGCCGCCCTGTACACCGCACGCGCTTCGCTCAAGCCCCTGGTCTTCGAGGGTGCTGTCACCGCAGGTGGCGCCCTGATGAACACCACCGAGGTCGAGAACTTCCCCGGCTTCCGTGACGGCATCATGGGCCCGGACCTGATGGACAACATGCGCGCCCAGGCCGAGCGCTTCGGTGCCGAGCTGGTCCCGGACGACGTCGTCTCCGTGGACCTCGCCGGCGAGATCAAGACCGTCACCGACACCGCCGGCACGGTCCACCGTGCCAAGGCCGTCATCGTGACCACCGGTTCGCAGCACCGCAAGCTGGGTCTGCCCAACGAGGACGCCCTCTCCGGCCGTGGCGTCTCCTGGTGCGCGACCTGCGACGGGTTCTTCTTCAAGGACCAGGACATCGCCGTCGTCGGCGGCGGCGACACCGCGATGGAGGAGGCCACCTTCCTCTCGCGGTTCGCGAAGTCGGTCACCATCGTCCACCGCCGTGACAGCCTGCGCGCCTCCAAGGCGATGCAGGACCGCGCCTTCGCCGACCCGAAGATCAAGTTCGCCTGGGACAGCGAGGTCGCCGCGATCCACGGGGACAGCAAGCTCTCGAGCCTCACCCTGCGCAACACCAAGACGGGCGAGACCTCCGAGCTGGCCGTCACCGGCCTGTTCATCGCCGTGGGCCACGACCCGCGCACCGAGCTCTTCAAGGGGCAGCTGGAACTGGACGAGGAGGGCTACCTCAAGGTCGAGGCCCCCTCGACCCGCACCAACCTCCCGGGCGTGTTCGGTGCCGGCGACGTCGTCGACCACACCTACCGCCAGGCCATCACCGCCGCCGGCACCGGCTGCTCCGCCGCCCTCGACGCCGAGCGCTTCCTGGCCGCCCTGACGGACGCGGACAAGGCCGCCGCGGCCGTCTGAACCACCCCTGACCCACCCCCCTCACACCCCACACCCCGCAGGAAAAGAAGGAGGCCGCTGTGGCCGGCACCCTGAAGAACGTCACCGACAAGGACTTCGACGCCGAGGTTCTGCGCAGTGACAAGCCCGTCCTGGTGGACTTCTGGGCTGCCTGGTGCGGCCCCTGCCGCCAGATCGCTCCGTCTCTTGAGGCCATCGCCGCCGAGTACGGCGACCAGATCGAGATCGTCAAGCTGAACATCGACGAGAACCCGGAGACGGCCGCGAAGTACGGCGTCATGTCCATCCCGACCCTGAACGTCTACCAGAACGGCGAGGTCGCCAAGACCATCGTCGGTGCCAAGCCCAAGGCCGCCATCCTGCGCGACCTCGCCGACTTCGTCAGCTGACGGCAGGTACCACCCGGCCAAGCGCAGCAGGACGGGGCCGCCTCCTCACGGGGGCGGCCCCGTCCGCGTGTGGTCACAGGGGACGCAGGGCCGGCTCCTTGCGGGCCGCACCCAGCAACCGGTCCAAGGCCAACTCCACGTCTTCCTTCCACGACAGCGTCGACCGCAGCTCCAGCCGCAGCCTCGGATGCACGGGATGGGGACGCACCGTCTTGAAGCCGACTGCCAGCAGATGATCCGCCGGCAACAGACAGCCCGGCCGTTCCCAGCGCGCATCCCCGAACGCCTCGATCGCCCGGAACCCCCGCCGCAGCAGGTCCTTCGCGACCGTCTGCACCATCACCCGGCCCAGCCCCTGGCCCTGATAGCCCGGCATGATCCACCCGGTGATCAGCTGCACCGCATCAGGGGAGACCGGGCTGGTCGGAAACGCCGTGGACCGCGGCACATAGGCCGGCGGCGCGAACAGAACGAAGCCCACCGGGACATCGTCCACATAGACCACCCGGCCGCAGGACCCCCACTCCAGGAGCACCGCGGAGATCCAGGCCTCCTTCTCGAGTTCCGGAGTACCCGCCTTCACCGCCGCCTCACCGCTGACGGGATCGAGCTCCCAGAACACGCAGGACCGGCAACGCCTGGGCAGATCCTGCAGGTTGTCCAGCGTGAGAGGTACCAGCCGACGACCCATGACCGCATCGTATAAGGGCAAAGGGCGGGCCGCACCGGTCAGCCACCGGCACAGCCCGCCCTTCGCCCGGGGAACTACTCCCCCGAAGCGCCCTGGTCCAGGACCCGGCCCTCGCCCGGCGCCAGCGTCCCCAGGATCCGCTCAAGATCCTCCATCGAGGCGAACTCGACGGTGATCTTTCCCTTCTTCTGGCCCAGATCGACCTTCACCCGCGTCTCGAACCGGTCCGACAATCGCGAAGCCAGCTCGTTCAACGCCGGCGAAACCCGGGCACCGGCCCGCGGCCCCTTCGGCTTGACCGGGCTCGAAGGCTCCGACCCCATCAGGGTGACGATCTCCTCGACCGCCCGCACCGACAGCCCCTCGGCCACGATCCGGTGTGCCAGCCGGTCCTGTACCTCGGTGTCGACCACCGACAGCAAGGCCCTCGCGTGCCCCGCCGACAGCACACCGGCCGCCACCCGCCGCTGTACCGGCGGCGACAGCTTCAGCAGCCGCAGCGTGTTCGACACCTGCGGACGCGAGCGCCCGATCCGGTCCGCCAGCTGGTCGTGCGTACAGCTGAAGTCCCGCAGCAGCTGGTCATAGGCCGCGGCCTCTTCCAGCGGGTTCAGCTGGGCCCGGTGGAGGTTCTCCAGCAGGGCGTCCAGCAGCAGCTTCTCGTCGTCCGTGGCCCGGATGATCGCCGGGATCCGCTCCAGACCGGCCTCCCGGCACGCCCGCCAGCGGCGCTCACCCATGATGAGCTCATAGCGGTCCTGGCCGGACTGCCGCACCACCACCGGCTGAAGCAGTCCCACCTCCTGGATGGAGGTCACCAGCTCCGCCAGTGCGTCCTCGTCGAAAACCTCCCGCGGCTGCCGCGGGTTCGGCGTGATCGCGTCGATCGGAAGCTCCGCGAACGTCGCTCCGGCCACCATGTCCGTCGGCTCCGGCTCCACCGCGGCCGACGGCTCCGTTGTTTCACGTGAAACATCGGCCTGCGCCAGCGAAGCCAGCTTCGCCGCCGCAACACCACGCTCTGCCGTCAGAACCGGCACCGCCGAAGGAGAGAGGGAACCACCCGCTCCCACGGCCGGCCCGGGCTTCTCCTGCGGCGCCGCGGGGATCAGCGCACCGAGCCCCCGCCCCAGACCCCTACGTCGCTCACTCACTGGATCCCCTCCACGGCATTCTGCATGTTGTTCGTACCTCTCAGCGCAATCTCCCGCGCCGCCTCCAGATAGGAGAGGGATCCGCTGGATCCCGGATCGTAGGTCAGAACCGTCTGACCGTAACTCGGAGCCTCCGAGATGCGCACCGACCGCGGGATGCTTGTCCGGAGCACCTCGCTCCCGAAGTGGCTGCGCACCTCGTCCGCCACCTGCGAAGCCAGCCGCGTCCTGCCGTCGTACATCGTCAACAGGATGGTCGAGACATGCAGGGACGGGTTGAGATGGGCCCGCACCAGGTCGACATTGCGCAGTAGCTGGCCCAGGCCCTCCAGCGCGTAGTACTCGCACTGGATGGGGATCAGCACTTCCGCACCGGCCACCAGGGCGTTGACGGTCAGGAGTCCCAGCGAGGGCGGGCAGTCGATGAGGATGTAGTCCAGCGGCTGCTGGTACGCCTGGATCGCCCGCTGAAGCCGGCTCTCCCGGGCCACCAGCGATACCAGCTCGATCTCCGCACCCGCGAGATCGATGGTGGCCGGCGCACAGAAGAGGCCCTCCACGTCGGGAACGGGCTGGACCACCTCCAGCAGCGGCCGGCTCTCCACCAGAACCTCGTAGATGGAGGGCACCTCGGCATGGTGGTCGATACCCAGGGCCGTGGACGCATTGCCCTGCGGATCGAGGTCGATCACCAGGACCCTGGCCCCGTGCAGCGCCAGCGAGGCCGCCAGGTTCACGGTCGTGGTGGTCTTGCCCACGCCGCCCTTCTGGTTGGCAACCACCATGACTCGGGTCTGCTCCGGCCTGGGCAGGCCCTCGCCCGCCCGGCCCAGGGCCTCTACGGCCAGCTGGGCGGCACGGCCGATCGGGGTGTCGTTGTCCACCAAAGGTGGCGGCGGTGTTTCACGTGAAACATCCTCGCCCGCCGCTTCGGTGCGGGGGCCGGGGACCGGTTCGGCCATCGGCCCCGCGAGGTTGGCGTCTGACCGCACGGATTCACTCTCCTCGACATCAGGCTCGCGATGAACAGAGCCTGCCATGCCTTCGGGGTCGCGAACCAGCGGGGCCCGTACTCCTGTGGATGAATCCACCATTGTGGACAACGGTTCCACCGGATCGGGGGCCCCCGTTTCCTGACGGTGGCGGGGGGACGCAGCCGCACGACCGCGGCTGATGATTCCGTGCAGCAGGGAGCGACGTTTCACGTGAAACACGATGCACGGGCGGGGCCTTCACCCCGCTACGACACTCCGAAATCCATACCTACAGGGATCAACCGACCATCAGCGGCGTCGACGGGTCCGGCCCGTCCGGGCAGCCTTCGCCCGCTTGGCAGCGAACCGCACTCCACCGGGGCTCTCCCCGACCTCGACCCTCACCAGGGTGGACATCGGGTCCACCACACCCTCACCGACGTGCAGCACCGAGGTCTTCACCACACCGAGCTTCGCCAGCGCGGTCTTGGCCGCCACCAGCTCCTCATCGGCGGTATCGCCCTTGAGAGCCAGCATCTCCCCGTAGGGACGCAGCAGCGGAACACCCCAGCCCGCCAGCCGGTCCAACGGGGCCACCGCACGCGCGGTCACCACATGCACCGGCTGGAGCTTGCCCAGCATCTCCTCGGCCCGACCGCGCACCACCGTCACATGGTCCAGGCCCAGCAGCTCCACGACCTCCTGGAGGAAGGTGGTGCGCCGCAGCAGGGGCTCGAGCAGAGTGATCTTGAGATCCGGCCGGACCAGCGCCAGCGGAATACCCGGAAGCCCTGCCCCCGAGCCCACATCGCACACGGTGACGCCCTCGGGCACCGCTTCCGCCAGCACCGCACAGTTCAGCAGGTGCCGCTCCCACAGCCGGGGCACCTCGCGGGGCCCGATCAGCCCTCGCTTGACGCCCGCGTCCGCCAACAGTTCCGCGTACCGAACAGCCTCCGGGAAATGCTCACCGAATACCGCCCGCGCCTCTTCCGGCGCCGGGGGAAGCGCCGCTGCTGCCTCGGTCACGGGGACCCGTCCTTCCGTACCGCACTCTGATCTATCAGGCTGACAAACTTCGGCCCCGTCTGCGACACAGACGGGGCCGAACACTCATACTTCCGGTCAGGCCGGAAGGACAACGACGAAGCGCTGCGGCTCCTCGCCCTCGGACTCACTGCGCAGACCCGCAGCCGCCACGGCGTCGTGGACGACCTTCCGCTCGAACGGGGTCATCGGAGCCAGCTTCAGCGGCTCGCCCGAGGCCTTCACGTCCTCGGCGGCCTTGGCGCCCAGTGCCGCCAGCTCCTCGCGCTTCTTCGCCCGGAAGCCGGCGATGTCCAGCATCAGCCGGCTGCGGTCGCCGGTCTCCCGGTGCACGGCCAGGCGCGTCAGCTCCTGAAGAGCCTCCAGGACCTCACCGTCACGGCCCACGAGCTTCTGCAGATCACGGCTGGCCGAGTCGCTGATGATCGACACAGCCGCACGGTCGGCCTCGACATCCATGTCGATGTCGCCGTCCAGGTCGGCGATGTCGAGCAGGCCCTCGAGGTAGTCGGCCGCGATCTCACCCTCCTGCTCCAGGCGGGTCAGGGTGTCGCCACCCTCAGCGGCTGCGGCGGAGGTGGTGCCTTCCGTCACGGGACGACTCCTTCTTGCTTCTCGGGGGCTTCTTACTTCTTGGACGAGGGCTTGCCGGGGGCCTGGCGCTGCGACTTCGACTGCCGCTTCGGCTGCTGCCGCTTCGCGGCACCGCCGCTCGCCGCATCGGAGTCCGCCGTGGCCTCGACGCTCTTGATCACAGAACCGTCCGCCTGCGCGGCCAGACCCTGCTTCGTCAGCGCGGTGATGAACTTGCGCTCGTTGTCATTGCGGTCCGGGCCCTTGGCCACGATCGCCGCGACGACCTTCTTCTTGCCCCGGCTCTTGACCTCGCCATGCGAGGTCACGTGCTTGAGCAGTCGCGTCAGGTACTGGTCCTGCGCCTTGCTGCCCGGCGTCGGGTTCTGGTTGATCACGTACATCTGCTGACCCATGGTCCAGACGTTGGTGGTCAGCCAGTAGACGAGGACACCGACGGGGAAGTTGATACCCATGACCGCGAAGATCACCGGGAAGATGTACATCAGCATCTTCTGCTGCTGCATGAACGGCGTCTTGACCGTGAGGTCGACGTTCTTCTGCATCAGCTGGCGCTGGGTGTAGAACTGCGACAGCGACATCAGGATGATCATGAACGCGGTCACGATCCGGACGTCGGTCAGCGAGGCGCCCAGCGCCTCGACCTTCTCCGGGCTGTCCATGAACTTGGCCGCGATCGGCGCGCCGAAGATCTTGGCCTCACGGGCGCTGTCGACCAGCTGCTGGTCCATCGCACCGATGGTCTTGCCGTTGGCGATGTTCGCCAGCACGTGGTACAGCGCAAAGAAGAAGGGCGACTGCGCCAGGATGGGAAGGCACGAGGAGAGCGGGTTGGTACCCGTCTCCTTGTACAGCTTCATCATCTCTTCGGACTGACGCTGCTTGTCGTTCTTGTAGCGCTCCTGGATCGCCTTCATCCGAGGCTGGAGCGCCTGCATGCCCCGCGTCGCCTTGATCTGCTTCACAAAGAGCGGGATCAGGGCGATACGGATGAGGACCACCAGGGACACGATGGACAGGCCCCAGGCCCATCCACTGTCCGCCCCGAAGACCGCTCCGTACAGCGAGTGGAACTGGACGATGATCCACGAGACGGGGTAGGTGATAAAGCTGAACAGACTGGCAATCGTGTCCACTAATCAGGCTCCTTGAGCATTGCGAGGTCTACGCAACGCACTGCGCAGCTGCTCGTGCCAACGCGGGCGTTTACGGGGTGGGACGTGATCCACACCTCCCGGGGACCACGGATTGCACCGCAGGATCCGCCAGGCGGTCAGAGCAGTCCCCTTCACCGCACCATGCCGGTCGATGGCCGTGTACCCGTAGTGCGAACACGAGGGGTAGTAGCGGCACACCGGCCCGAGCAGCGGACTGATCGTCCACTGGTACAGCTTGATCAAAGCGAGCAGCGGGTACTTCATCGAGCCACGCCTCCCAGCAGCCGCGTGAAAGCGGCATCCAGGTCCCGGGCCAAATCCTCAGCGCCGGCGTCACCCGCTCCGGGCAGCGCCCGTACCACCACCAGGCTACCGGCGGGCAGCGTGGACAGCCGGTCCCGCATCAGGTGCCGCAGTCTGCGCTTCACCCGGTTACGGACCACGGCTCCGCCCACGGCCTTGCTGACGACGAAACCCGCACGTGTCGAGGGAGCGATCCCCCCCGACTCGTGCGGGTCCGTTGCACCGCTGGTACGTAGGTGAACGACGAGGAGCGGGCGTCCTGCCCGGCGGCCTCGGCGTACCGCGTTCGCGAAGTCCTCGCGCCGCCTCAGCCGATGTTCGGGAGACAGCACGACGTCATGCCCTGTGCGATCAGGCGGACAGGGAGGCGCGGCCCTTGCCACGGCGGGCGGCGAGGATCGCGCGACCGGCACGGGTACGCATCCGCAGACGGAAGCCGTGGGTCTTGGCGCGACGACGGTTGTTCGGCTGGAAGGTGCGCTTGCTCACTCGGGGGCTCCAGAGAATGAATCGTTGTGGCGTGACATCGCCTGGCTGTCACCGTGCGCCCACGAGGAATTTCGCGTGATCGCCCGAGTGGACACCGCTAAACGATCACAATCAGTGATCTTCGCCCATCGGTAGGCAGGCGGCAGCAGCCATCGACAACTCGACCTCGTTACGGTACGCGGGGCTACGCCATCCGGTCAAACCGAGCTGTGACCGCCCCGGGGCGGGGCCGCACTGTGCACAGGCTGTGGACAACGACTTGAACCCTACCCGTCAGGCTGACTACCGTTGCCTGACCCCGGATTTTTTTGTCCCGACCGTCCCAAAGAACCACACATTCGTGGGACCTGTGAGAGAGCGTGCTCTGTGGCTGACGTACCTGCCGATCTTGCCGCAGTGTGGCCACGCGTACTCGAGAAGCTCCTCGGGGAGGGTCAGCAAGGCATCGAGCCCAAGGACAAGCAGTGGATCGAACGCTGCCAGCCCCTGGCCCTGGTCGCCGACACCGCACTGCTCGCCGTCCCGAACGAATGGGGCAAGCGGGTCCTGGAGGGCCGCCTCGCCCCGCTGATCAGTGACACCCTCAGCCGGGAATGCGGCCGGCCCATCCGGATCGCGATCACCGTCGACGACTCGGCCGGCGAACCGGTGCCCCCGGCCCCGCCGGCCGCCCCGCAGCGGGAGCAGTACTCCGACCAGCGGGAGCAGTACGGCGACCAGCGCGGCCCGTACTCCGACCAGCTGCCCACCGCCCGGCCCGCCTACCCGGACTACCAGCAGCCCCGCCCCGAGCCCGGCGCCTGGCCCGGCTGGCAGCAGCCCCGCCTCGGCGGGTTCCCCGAGCGCGACCCGTACGCCTCCCCGCAGCCCGGCTACCTCCAGCAGCCGGACTCCGGGTACGAGCCCGCGTACGAGCAGCCCTCGTACGAACCCCCGTCCTACGAGCAGCCCGCCCCGCTGCCCCCGCCCGGCCGGGCCGGACCCGCCGCGCCCCCGGCGCCCTCCGGCGGTTCCTCCTCCGGCCCGCCGGAACCGACGGCCCGGCTGAACCCCAAGTACCTGTTCGACACCTTCGTGATCGGCGCCTCCAACCGCTTCGCGCACGCCGCCGCGGTCGCCGTCGCCGAGGCCCCTGCAAAGGCCTACAACCCGCTCTTCATCTACGGCGAGTCCGGCCTCGGCAAGACGCACCTGCTGCACGCCATCGGGCACTACGCACGGAGCCTCTACCCGGGCACCCGGGTGCGGTACGTGAGCTCCGAGGAGTTCACCAACGAGTTCATCAACTCCATCCGCGACGGCAAGGGCGACGCCTTCCGCAAGCGGTACCGCGAGATGGACATCCTGCTGGTCGACGACATCCAGTTCCTCGCGAGCAAGGAGTCGACCCAGGAGGAGTTCTTCCACACCTTCAACACGCTCCACAACGCGAACAAGCAGATCGTGCTGTCCTCCGACCGGCCGCCCAAGCAGCTGGTGACCCTGGAGGACCGGCTCCGCAACCGCTTCGAGTGGGGTCTGATCACCGACGTCCAGCCGCCCGAGCTGGAGACCCGGATCGCGATCCTCCGCAAGAAGGCCGTGCAGGAGCAGCTCAACGCCCCGCCGGAGGTCCTGGAGTTCATCGCCTCCCGTATCTCGCGCAACATCCGCGAGCTCGAGGGGGCGCTGATCCGCGTGACCGCCTTCGCCAGCCTCAACCGGCAGCCCGTCGACCTGGGGCTGACCGAGGACGTGCTGAAGAACCTGATCCCCGGCGGTGAGGACACCGCTCCCGAGATCACCGCGGCGGACATCATGGCGGCCACCGCGGACTACTTCGGCCTGACCGTGGACGACCTGTGCGGCTCCTCGCGGAGCCGGGTCCTGGTGACCGCCCGGCAGATCGCCATGTACCTGTGCCGGGAGCTGACCGACCTGTCGCTGCCGAAGATCGGTGCGCAGTTCGGCGGCCGTGACCACACCACCGTGATGCACGCGGACCGCAAGATCCGTGCGCTGATGGCGGAGCGGCGCTCCATCTACAACCAGGTCACCGAGCTCACCAACCGCATCAAGAACGGCTGACGCCACGCCTTCCCAGGGCGCTCCCGGAACGCTCCGGGGGCGCCCTTCGGCGTTCCCGGAGCGTTCCGGGAACGCGTTCCGGGAACGCGTTCCGGGACCGCGTTCCGGGACCGCGTTCCGGGACGGTCCTGAAACACCCCGGGCCGGCTCAGGGGGGCGCGTTCAGTCCCGCCCCAGGGCGCACCCGAATGGCCGCACGCCCCTGACCTGTTCGAATACGCCCCCGTCGGCCCAACTTGTCCACAGATTCCACAAGTTTCTGCCGTCCACAGCCTGGGGACTGGATCCGTCACCCACAATCTGTCCACAGGCCCCTGGATTGAGGGACCATCAGAGCAGGTCATGAGGCTGTGGAATTGTTGAATCAAGCAATCCACAGGCTGTGGACGATCATTTCATCCACAGGGCTGTCCACCCCGCTGTCCCCAGGCAACCCACAGGCACCGGGCTCCTGTGCACAGGTTGTCGCCTGTCGTCCACATCCTTGTCCACTGTTCGGCAACCCCACCGTCACCCTCACCGCCCCGAGTGAAAGCCGTCACACCACTGTCGACGTTTGGGCTGTGGAGTAGTGGGGGAAACCTGGGGACACAGCTGTGGACTGTGCGGGCAGGTCTGGGGACGGCCTGTGCAGAAGTTTTTGTTCTCCACAGACATGCCGTGTTGTCCACCGCCTCCGCCCACAGGCCCGGTGGACAAAAAACCGGCCTTGACCTGCGAGAACCGGGTTATCCACCGTTTCCACAGGCCCTACTACTACTCCCATGGACAGTTAGGCCGGATTCGGTTTTCAAGCAGGTCCTGTGCACAACTCGTCGGACGGCCTCCCCGACACCTCGCTCCCGACTTGACGGCCAGCCGCACCGACTGTCGGCGCCGTACGTCAGACTGGACCCCGGCACTGAGCCGACGACGAGAGCCAGCAACAGCAGGAGGCGGTTTCCGGTGAAGATCCGGGTGGAGCGCGATGTACTCGCGGAGGCGGTGGCGTGGGCGGCCCGTAGCCTCCCGGCCCGGCCGCCGGTGCCCGTTCTCGCGGGCCTTCTCCTGAAGGCCGAGGAGGGCATGCTCAGCCTCTCCGGCTTCGACTACGAGGTCTCGGCCCGTGTCTCCGTCGAGGCGGACGTCGAGGAGGACGGCACCGTCCTGGTCTCCGGCCGGCTGCTCGCCGACATCTGCCGCGCCCTCCCCAACCGCCCGGTCGAGATTTCCACAGACGGTGTACGGGCGACCGTGGTCTGCGGCTCCTCCCGGTTCACCCTCCACACCCTGCCTGTGGAGGAGTACCCGGCCCTGCCGCAGATGCCGACCGCGACCGGCACCGTGCCCGGCGAGGTCTTCGCCTCCGCCGCCGCCCAGGTGGCCATCGCCGCCGGCCGCGACGACACCCTGCCCGTGCTGACCGGTGTGCGCATCGAGATCGAGGGCGACCGGGTCACGCTGGCCTCCACCGACCGCTACCGCTTCGCGGTCCGCGAGTTCCTGTGGAAGCCGGAGAACCCTGACGCCTCCGCGGTGGCCCTGGTCCCGGCCAAGACCCTCCTCGACACCGCCAAGTCGCTGACCAGCGGCGACACCGTGACGCTGGCGCTGTCCGGCTCCGGCAAGGGCGAGGGCCTGATCGGTTTCGAGGGCGCCGGCCGGCGGACCACCACCCGCCTGCTCGAAGGCGACCTGCCCAAGTACCGCACGCTGTTCCCGACCGAGTTCAACTCCGTCGCCGTCATCGAGACCGCCCCGTTCGTCGAGGCCGTCAAGCGCGTGGCCCTGGTCGCCGAGCGGAACACGCCGGTGCGGCTGAGCTTCGAGCAGGGCGTGCTGATCCTGGAGGCCGGTTCCTCCGACGATGCACAGGCTGTGGAGCGTGTGGACGCGAAGCTGGAGGGCGACGACATCTCGATCGCCTTCAACCCGACCTTCCTGCTGGACGGCCTGAGCGCGATCGACTCCCCGGCCGCGCAGCTGAGCTTCACCACCTCCACCAAGCCGGCGCTGCTCAGCGGTCGCCCGGCGGTGGACGCGGAGGCGGACGAGGCCTACAAGTACCTGATCATGCCGGTTCGGCTGTCCGGCTGACCCCACAGGTGTGCACCCGCGTCCGGGCGTAGGCTCGGACGCGGGTACGAAACTGGACACACACCTTAAGGACTCACCTGATGGAGCTCGGTCTCGTCGGTCTCGGCAAGATGGGCGGCAACATGCGCGAGCGCATCCGCCGCGCAGGCCACACCGTCATCGGATTCGACCGCAATCCGGACCTCGCGGATGTCCACAGCCTGGAAGAACTTGTGGGCAAGCTGAAGGGCCCGCGGGTGGTGTGGGTCATGGTGCCCGCCGGTGCCGCCACCCAGTCCACCATCGACGAGCTGGCGGAGCTGCTGGCCCCGGGCGACATCGTCGTGGACGGCGGGAACTCGCGCTGGACGGACGACGAGAAGCACGCCGCGGAGCTGGCCGCCAAGGGCATCGGCTTTGTGGACTGCGGTGTCTCGGGCGGCGTCTGGGGTCTGGAGAACGGCTACGCGCTGATGTACGGCGGCGAGGCCGAGCATGTCGCCCGGGTGCAGCCGGTGTTCGACGCGCTGAAGCCGGAGGGCGACTTCGGTGCCGTGCACGCCGGAAAGGTCGGCGCCGGCCACTTCGCGAAGATGGTCCACAACGGCATCGAGTACGCCATGATGCAGGCCTACGCCGAGGGCTGGGAGCTGCTCGAGAAGGTGGACTCGGTCACCGACGTGCGTGAGGTGTTCCGGTCCTGGCAGGAGGGCACGGTCATCCGGTCCTGGCTGCTGGACCTGGCGGTGAACGCGCTGGACGAGGACGAGCACCTGGACGGGCTGAAGGGCTTCGCCCAGGACTCCGGCGAGGGCCGGTGGACGGTGGAGGCGGCGATCGACAACGCGGTGCCGCTGCCCGCGATCACGGCCTCGCTGTTCGCCCGTTTCGCCTCCCGTCAGGAGGACTCCCCGCAGATGAAGATGATCGCCGCGCTGCGCAACCAGTTCGGCGGCCACGCGGTCGAGAAGAAGTAACGACACAGCACTACCGCAACACAGCACTACCGCAACACCGCAGCAGCCGGGGGAGGTCGGCGCCGTCATGCACGTTTCGCATCTGTCGCTGGCCGACTTCCGCTCGTACGCCCGGGCCGAGGTTCCCCTCGACCCGGGCGTCACCGCTTTCGTGGGTCCGAACGGCCAGGGCAAGACCAATCTGGTCGAGGCCGTCGGCTATCTGGCGACCCTGGGCAGCCACCGGGTGTCCTCGGATGCCCCGCTGGTCCGGATGGGGGCCGAGCGGGCCGTGATCCGGGCCGCCGTACGGCAGGGGGAGCGGCAGCAGCTGATCGAGCTGGAGCTGAATCCCGGCCGCGCGAACCGGGCCCGGATCAACCGGTCCTCGCAGGTCAGGCCCCGGGACGTGCTGGGGATCGTACGGACGGTGCTGTTCGCCCCGGAGGACCTGGCCCTGGTCAAGGGGGACCCGGGGGAACGCCGCCGGTTCCTGGACGAGCTGATCACCGCGCGCTCGCCCCGGATGGCGGCGGTGCGCTCGGACTACGAGCGGGTGCTCAAGCAGCGGAACACGCTGCTGAAGTCGGCGGCGATGGCGCGGCGGCACGGCGGCCGGTCGATGGACCTGTCCACGCTCGACGTGTGGGACCAGCACCTGGCCCGGGCGGGCGCGGAGCTGCTGGCCCAGCGGCTGGACCTGATCGGGACGCTGCAGCCGCTGGCGGACAAGGCGTACGAGCAGCTGGCGCCGGGCGGCGGTCCGCTGGGGCTGTCGTACCGGGGCAGTGCGGAGACGGCCGGCGCGCAGTCCCGTGAGGAGCTGTACGAGGTCCTGCTGGCGGCTCTGGAAGAGGCCCGCAAGCAGGAGATCGAGCGGGGTGTGACGCTGGTCGGTCCGCACCGGGACGAGCTGGTGCTGAAGCTGGGGGAGTTGCCGGCCAAGGGGTACGCGAGTCACGGGGAGTCCTGGTCGTACGCGTTGGCGCTGCGGCTGGCCTCGTACGACCTGCTGCGCTCGGAGGGCAACGAGCCGGTGCTCGTGCTGGACGACGTCTTCGCGGAGCTGGATGCCAGGCGCCGGGAGCGGCTGGCGGAGCTGGTGGCCGAGGGCGAGCAGGTCCTGGTGACGGCCGCGGTGGAGGATGACGTGCCGGGGGTGCTGGCGGGGACCCGGTTCGCGGTCTCGGGCGGAGAGGTGACCCGGCTGTGAGTGATGCCCGCAATCCACAGCAGCCCCAGGAGCCTGGGGAGCCATCCCGCCCGCCGGAGCGGCAGGAGCCGCGGAAGGCGCCGGAGCCCTCCGGTGTGGATCTTGCCCGGCAGGCGCTGGCGGCGGCCCGGGAGCAGGCGCGGTCCCGTGGCCAGGGCCTGGCGGGCCGCAAGCGCCAGGGGCAGCCGGGGCTGCGGTCGGGTGCGCGCGCGGACGGCCGGGACCCGATGCCGCTGATGGCGGCGCTGGACCGGCTGCGGACGGAGCGCGGCTGGGAGATGCCGATGGCGGTGGCCGGGGTGATGGAGCGCTGGCCGGAGATCGTGGGCCGGGAGATCGCCGTCCACTGTGTGCCGGAGAAGTACGAGGACCGCGAGCTGACCGTGCGCTGTGACTCGTCGGCCTGGGCGGCGCAGCTGAAGCTGCTGGCTCCGCAGCTGGTGGCGACGTTGAACAAGGAGCTCGGGCAGGGCACGGTGCGGTTGATCCGGGTGCAGGGTCCGGGCGGCCGGCCGCGCCGGTACGGGCCGCTGCGGGCCCCGGGGAGTACGGGTCCGGGCGACACCTGGGGGTAGTCGGCCAGTGGTGTCCCTCACGGTAGCCGGAGGTTGACAGGCCGAAGCGCTGAATGCCCGCGTGAGCCTCTTTGAGCCCCTTCCTGAATATGGGGAGTCGGCCGAGGGAGGTTCAGGGCGGCACATGCGGACTCAGGGACCCGCAAACCCCCATTCATGTCAGCGCTACCGGTAGACTGGTGGTAAGTCCCGCTTCCCGGCGGGATCGCTGACCAACGCTGACAACGCAGATCGACGCAGCCGCTCCTGTTGGCATGCCTGCCGGCCCGGAGTACGGCCTGTGCTGTGCCAGAAAGGGCGCTTCGTGGCCGATTCCGGCAACCCCAACGAGAACAACCAGTACACCGGAAGCAACATCCAGGTCCTCGAGGGCCTGGACGCCGTGCGCAAGCGGCCCGGTATGTACATCGGCTCGACCGGCGAGCGCGGACTGCACCACCTCGTGTACGAGGTCGTCGACAACTCGGTCGACGAGGCGCTGGCCGGGCACGCGGACACCATCGACGTCACGATCCTCGCGGACGGCGGGGTGCGGGTGGTGGACAACGGCCGTGGCATCCCGGTGGACATCGTGCCGTCCGAGGGCAAGCCGGCCGTGGAGGTCGTGCTGACCGTGCTGCACGCGGGCGGCAAGTTCGGTGGCGGCGGTTATGCCGTCTCCGGTGGTCTGCACGGCGTGGGTGTGTCCGTCGTGAACGCCCTGTCGACGAAGGTCGCGGTGGAGGTCCGGCGGGACGGCTCCCGCTGGACGCAGGACTACAAGTTGGGTGCTCCCACCGCTCCCCTCAAGCAGAACGAGGAGACCGACGAGACCGGGACGTCCGTGACGTTCTGGGCCGACGGGGACATCTTCGAGACGACGGAGTACTCGTTCGAGACGCTGTCGCGGCGGTTCCAGGAGATGGCGTTCCTGAACAAGGGGCTGACGCTGTCGCTGACGGACGAGCGCGAGTCGGCGAAGGCCACGGTGGGCGCCGATTCGGCCGAGGAGGCCGATGACGACAAGGCGCGGACGGTCACGTACCACTACGAGGGCGGCATCGTCGACTTCGTGAAGTACCTGAACTCGCGCAAGGGCGAGCTGATCCACCCGACCGTCATCGACGTCGAGGCCGAGGACAAGGAGCGGATGCTCTCGGTCGAGATCGCGATGCAGTGGAACTCGCAGTACAGCGAGGGTGTGTACTCGTTCGCGAACACGATCCACACGCATGAGGGCGGTACCCACGAGGAGGGCTTCCGTGCTGCGCTGACCACGCTGGTCAACAAGTACGCGCGGGACAAGAAGCTGCTCCGGGAGAAGGACGACAACCTCACGGGTGACGACATCCGCGAGGGTCTGACGGCGATCATCTCGGTGAAGCTGGGCGAGCCGCAGTTCGAGGGCCAGACGAAGACCAAGCTGGGCAACACGGAGGCGAAGACCTTCGTCCAGAAGGTCGCGCACGAGCACCTCAGCGACTGGTTCGACCGGAACCCGAACGAGGCGGCGGACATCGTCCGCAAGGCCATCCAGGCGGCCACCGCGCGCGTCGCGGCCCGCAAGGCGCGGGACCTGACCCGTCGCAAGGGCCTGCTGGAGAGCGCGTCCCTGCCGGGCAAGCTGTCGGACTGCCAGTCCAACGACCCCACCAAGTGCGAGATCTTCATCGTCGAGGGTGACTCCGCCGGCGGCTCGGCCAAGTCCGGCCGCAACCCGATGTACCAGGCCATCCTGCCCATCCGCGGCAAGATCCTGAACGTCGAGAAGGCGCGGATCGACAAGATCCTCCAGAACACCGAGGTCCAGGCGCTGATCAGTGCGTTCGGTACCGGTGTGCACGAGGACTTCGACATCGAGAAGCTCCGCTACCACAAGATCATTCTGATGGCTGACGCCGACGTCGACGGCCAGCACATCAACACCCTGCTGCTGACCTTCCTCTTCCGCTTCATGCGCCCGCTGGTCGAGGCGGGGCACGTGTACCTGTCACGGCCCCCGCTCTACAAGATCAAGTGGGGTCGTGACGACTTCGAGTACGCGTACTCGGACCGTGAGCGCGATGCGCTGGTGGAGCTCGGCAAGCAGAACGGCAAGCGGATCAGGGAAGACTCGATCCAGCGCTTCAAGGGTCTGGGCGAGATGAACGCCGAGGAGCTCCGCGTCACCACCATGGACGTGGACCACCGGGTGCTCGGCCAGGTGACCCTGGACGACGCGGCCCAGGCCGACGACCTGTTCTCGGTGCTGATGGGCGAGGACGTCGAGGCCCGGCGCTCCTTCATCCAGCGCAATGCCAAGGACGTCCGCTTCCTCGACATCTGAGTCGGCCCGACGCTGACCGTCTGAAAGGATCTGAAGACCGGCAATGGCCGACGAAACCACTCCCACCGCCGAGAACACCGAAGAAGAGGGGCCGCAGCTGCGGATCGAGCCCGTGGGGCTCGAGACGGAGATGCAGCGCTCCTACCTCGACTACGCGATGTCCGTCATCGTGTCGCGCGCGCTGCCCGACGTACGGGACGGCCTCAAGCCGGTCCACCGCCGGGTGCTGTACGCGATGTACGACGGCGGCTACCGGCCCGAGAAGGGCTTCTACAAGTGCGCCCGCGTCGTCGGCGACGTCATGGGTACCTACCACCCGCACGGCGACTCCTCGATCTACGACGCGCTGGTCCGCCTCGCGCAGCCGTGGTCGATGCGGCTGCCGCTGGTGGACTCCAACGGCAACTTCGGCTCTCCCGGCAACGACCCGGCCGCGGCCATGCGGTACACCGAGTGCAAGATGATGCCGCTGTCGATGGAGATGGTCCGGGACATCGACGAGGAGACCGTCGACTTCCAGGACAACTACGACGGCCGCAACCAGGAGCCGACGGTCCTGCCCGCCCGGTTCCCGAACCTGCTGGTGAACGGCAGCGCCGGTATCGCCGTCGGTATGGCCACCAACATCCCGCCGCACAACCTCCGCGAGGTCGCGGAGGGTGCGCAGTGGTACCTGGCCAACCCGGAGGCCACGCACGAGGAGCTGCTGGACGCGCTCATCGAGCGGATCAAGGGCCCGGACTTCCCGACCGGTGCCCTGGTCGTGGGCCGCAAGGGCATCGAGGAGGCGTACCGGACGGGCCGCGGCTCGATCACCATGCGTGCGGTGGTCGAGGTCGAGGAGATCCAGAACCGCCAGTGCCTGGTCGTCACGGAGCTGCCGTACCAGGTGAACCCGGACAACCTCGCCCAGAAGATCGCCGACCTGGTGAAGGACGGCAGGATCGGCGGCATCGCGGACGTCCGCGACGAGACCTCCTCGCGCACCGGCCAGCGTCTGGTGATCGTCCTCAAGCGGGACGCGGTCGCCAAGGTCGTGCTCAACAACCTGTACAAGCACACCGACCTCCAGACGAACTTCGGCGCGAACATGCTGGCGCTGGTCGACGGGGTGCCGCGCACGCTGTCGGTCGACGCGTTCATCCGGCACTGGGTGCACCACCAGATCGAGGTCATCGTCCGGCGGACGAAGTTCCGGCTGCGCAAGGCCGAGGAGCGCGCCCACATCCTGCGCGGTCTGCTGAAGGCGCTGGATGCGATCGACGAGGTCATCGCGCTGATCCGGCGCAGCGAGACCGTCGAGGTGGCGCGTGAGGGCCTGATGGGCCTGCTGCAGATCGACGAGATCCAGGCCAACGCGATCCTGGAGATGCAGCTGCGCCGGCTCGCCGCACTGGAGCGGCAGAAGATCGTCGCCGAGCACGACGAGCTCCAGGCGAAGATCAACGAGTACAACGCGATCCTGGCCTCGCCGGAGAAGCAGCGGGCGATCGTCAGCGAGGAACTGGCGGCGATCGTCGACAAGTTCGGCGACGACCGGCGTTCGAAGCTGGTGCCCTTCGACGGGGACATGTCCATCGAGGACCTGATCGCCGAAGAGGACATCGTCGTCACGATCACCAACGGCGGGTACGTCAAGCGCACCAAGACCGAGGACTACCGGTCCCAGAAGCGCGGCGGCAAGGGTGTCCGGGGCACCAAGCTGAAGCAGGACGACATCGTCGACCACTTCTTCGTCTCGACCACGCACCACTGGCTGCTGTTCTTCACCAACAAGGGCCGGGTGTACCGGGCGAAGGCGTACGAGCTGCCGGATGCCGGCCGGGACGCGCGCGGCCAGCACGTGGCGAACCTGCTGGCCTTCCAGCCGGACGAGCAGATCGCGCAGATCCTGGCGATCCGCGACTACGAGGCGGCCCCGTACCTGATCCTGGCCACCAAGGCGGGCCTGGTGAAGAAGACCGCGCTCAAGGACTACGACTCGCCCCGTTCGGGTGGCGTCATCGCGATCAACCTGCGCGAGACGGCGACCGGGGAGGACGACGAGCTGATCGGTGCGGAGCTGGTGTCCGCCGAAGACGACCTGCTGCTGATCAGCAAGAAGGCGCAGTCGATCCGCTTCACCGCGACCGATGACGCGCTGCGCCCGATGGGCCGTGCGACCTCGGGTGTGAAGGGCATGAGTTTCCGCGAGGGTGACGAACTGCTCTCCATGAGCGTGGTCCGGCCCGGTACGTTCGTCTTCACCGCGACCGACGGCGGTTACGCCAAGCGGACGCCGGTCGACGAGTACCGCGTCCAGGGTCGCGGCGGTCTGGGCATCAAGGCCGCGAAGATCGTGGAGGACCGTGGGTCGCTCGTCGGCGCGCTGGTGGTGGACGAATCAGACGAAATTCTGGCAATCACCCTCGGCGGCGGTGTGATCCGCACGCGCGTCAACGAAGTCAGGGAGACCGGCCGTGACACCATGGGCGTCCAGCTGATCAACCTGGGCAAGCGCGACGCCGTCGTGGGTATCGCGCGCAATGCCGAGGCCGGTCAGGAGGCCGAGGAGGGCGAGGAGTCCGAGACGGCCGAAGGGCAGGCCGCCGAGGTCATCGAGGCCGCCGAGGACATGTCGTCCTCGGCCGGGGAGCAGTAGGAGTAAGACGTGAGTGGAGCCACGGGCGCCGGACCGGCCACGACGGGTGCGAACAGCGCCCGTGGCGCCGCCGCTGACTCCCCGGGTGGGCCGGAGGCGGACACCCGGGGGAAGAAGCCCCAGCCGTATCACCCGCCGCAGGCGTACGCGGGTCCGGGCGGCGGTCCGGGGACGCAGCGCGGGGAGCAGGGCCAGGGCGGCGGTGCCGCCGGGGCCGGCCAGCGCAAGCCGCGTACCGGCGCCCGTACGACGCCGAGGACGCGCAAGGCGCGGCTGCGGGTGGCCAAGGCCGACCCGTGGTCGGTGATGAAGGTCAGCTTCCTGCTGTCGATCGCGCTGGGCATCTGCACCATCGTGGCCTCGGTGGTGCTGTGGATGGTCATGGACGCCATGGGTGTCTTCTCGACCGTCGGCGGAACCATCAGCGAGGCCACCGGGTCCAACGAGAGCAACGGCTTCGATCTTCAGTCGTTCCTCTCGCTGCCCCGGGTGCTGATCTTCACCTCGGTGATCGCGGTCATCGACGTGGTGCTGATGACGGCTCTGGCGACGCTGGGGGCCTTCATCTACAACCTGTCGGCGGGCTTCGTGGGCGGTGTGGAGCTCACCCTCGCCGAGGACGAGTAGGCCCCTGATCTGCGATTTGGGAACTCCCGGGTCTGTGCGCTAATCTTCAGAGGTCAGCGCGCAGCGCGGAGGGGCTATAGCTCAGTTGGTTAGAGCGCATCCCTGATAAGGATGAGGCCACAGGTTCAAATCCTGTTAGCCCCACAGTACGGTTACGGCCCGGCGGAGATTCTCCGCCGGGCCGTTGCCGTTGGATCCCCCGGGTCGTTTCCAGCTCGTTCCCAGGTCACCGATCGGTATCGGTCGGTGTGTATTGTTGGGCGCCAGAAGTCCCCTACGTCAAAGAGAGACGAGGTCGCGCGGTGAAGAAGCTGCTCCTGGTCGCACTGGCCGCCATCGGCGGGCTCCTCGTGTACCGCCAGATCCAGGCGGACCGCGCCGAGCAGGACCTGTGGACGGAGGCGACCGACTCCGTGCCGTCCGGTTCCGGTGTGTGAGACCGAAGATCGTGACGCGAAGCCCCGGACGCCGCTGCGGCCGGGGCTTTGTGCTGGTCCGGGGCGAAAACACCCCCGGGTTCCGTTTCGCTAATATTTAGATTGCTTCAGCAAATTCGGGGTGGGGCGTGAGGGGTCGGGTCCGTACGGGGCTGGCGACGGCCGGGGCTGCGGCTCTGTGCACGGCCGTCGCGGTGGGCGCGGTGGGCGCCCTGCCGGGAGCGGCGTACGCGGCGGGGCCGGGCGGGGAATCCGCGTACCGGACCGGCCCGGACAGCCGGCGGATCGAGGGCGGGGCCAACCAGGCGGTCGGGCCCACCCTGGAGCTCGGCCGGTTCTACGAGGACCGCCTCGCCCCCGCGCAGGAACGCTTCTACCAGGTGGTTCTGGACGACCGGTCCAGTGTGTACATCGCGGCGGTGGCCCGGCCCGGACCGCAGAGCAAGGTCGCCTACGGGGACGGCATCGAGGCCGTGCTGCTCGACACCAAGGGCAACTCGTGCAGCGCGCCGGACGGCGTCAGTTTCGGCTCCGAGCAGGCCCGGCCGCTGGCCGACGTGGCCGTCCGGAGGCTGGAGGAGGACGGCAAGTGCCAGCAGGCGGGCCCCTATTACGTGAAGCTGACCCGGACCAGCGCCAAGGACTCCGATCAGGCGCCGTGGCCGGTGGAACTGCACATGATGCGGGAGCCGAAGCTGTCCGGCAGCAACGCCCCGCAGACCGCGCCCAGCGCCTGGCCCTCGGCGCCCGTGACCCAGCCCTCCGACCAGCGGGTGGTGCGCTCCGGCGGCACCGGGTTCAACGATGCGCGGGCCCTGGACGCCGGGGTGTGGGGCGACACCGTGCAGCCGGGACAGACCCGCTTCTACCGGGTGCCGGTGGACTGGGGGCAGCAGCTGAGCATCGGCACGGAGCTGACCGGCGGCAAGCTCACCCAGACCTCCGGGTACGCGGGCAACGGCCTGGTCGCCGAGGTCTTCAGCCCGGCCCGGCTGCCGGTCGCCTCCGAGGACGAGTCGTACGACGGCAAGCAGGCGCAGGTGGCCCTCGGGCCGCTGGCCCCGGTGGCGTACGAGAACCGGTACGCGGACGCCCGGGCGATGCGGCCGGTGCGGACGGCCGGCTGGTACTACCTTGCGGTGACCGTCGACAAGAAGGTCGGCGAGTTCACGGCCGAGGACGTGCCGCTGCAGCTGACCCTGAGGGTGAAGCTCACCGGGACGGCCGGGCCCGGCCCGGCGTACGCCGAGAGCCTGTCCGCGGCCGGGTTCGGGGTCGGCGAGGACGACCGGGCCGCCGCCCGGGACGGACTGACCGCCCCGGAGGCCGCCGATGCGGCGGACACCCGGTCGGCGATGACCGTGGTGGCAGCCACCGGGTTCGGCACGGGGACGCTGCTGCTGCTCGTCCTGGCCGGGTGGATCCTGCTGGGGCGGCGGTCCGCTACCTCTGGATGAGCGCCCAGACGCCGACGGCGTAGCAGGCCAGCGCACCGGCCAGCAGGGACAGCTTCGCCGCGGCGGAGGGCCCGGCGGAGGTCCGGCGGGCCGCCGCCGGCGGCTCCAGCGGCATCGGGGTGGTGGGGACGGGCGGCGCGAGGGGGAAGCTGCCGGTCTCCGAGGGCTGCGGGAGCTGCGCGGCGTACGGGGCGTGCGGGGCCGGCTGCGGGGGCAGCGGAGATCCGTACCCGGGGTGCGGCGCCGGCTGCCGGGCGGAGGTCCGGGTCTGCTCGGTGTCGGCCGTGGTGCCGGTGGCGGGGCCGGTCTGCACGGACAGCACGGTGGGCTCGGCGGGGGCGGCTACGGCCTGTTGCGGGACCGGGGGCGCGGTCGGGGGCGCGGTCGAGGGCGTAGTCGGGGCGCCGAAGGTGCCGGCGGGGGTCGCCGGGGTGGCCGGCGGGCCCTGCGGGCCGAATCCGGCCGGGAGCGGCCCCAACTGGTCGAAGACCTCGACCGGTTCCGCACCGGGGTCGGCCGGCGGCAGCAGCTCCACGGCCTCGGCAAGGGCCTTGCGGGCTCCCGTGGCGGTACGGAACCGGGCCTGGGGGTCCGGTTGCAGAAGGTTCGCCACGACCTGCCAGAGGGGCGCCGGGACGCCCTCGGGGGCCCCGGGGGTGCCGTGCGTGAGGAAGTACTCGTTCAGGGCCTGGGAGTCGGGTTTGCGGCCCTGCAGGAGGTAGAGGGCGACCAGGCCGACGGCGTAGAGGTCGGCCGGGAAGTCGGGTTCGGCGCCGAGGAGTTGTTCGGGGGCGAAATAACCCGGCGTACCCACCACGTAGTTGGTCTCGGTCAGCCGGGGCTCGCCCTTGCGCATCGAGATCCCGAAATCGGACAGCCGCAGGTGCGGCCGTCCCGATCCGGTGGCCTCCATCAGGATGTTGGCCGGTTTGATGTCGCGGTGCACCACGCCCTCGGCGTGGACCGCCGCCAGCCCGGAGAGCAGCTGGTCGAGCAGGGTGCACACGAACCGGGGCGGCAGGGCCCCGTAGTCGCCGATGACATGGGCCAGTGAACCACCGCTGACCAGATCCATGGTGAACAGGACCTTGTCGTCGTCCGCCGCCCAGCTGGCCGGAGCCAGCACGTGCGGGTGGTCGATGCGGAGGGCCTGTTCACGCACGAAGCGCAGCAGGGTGTGGGCGTCGCTCTGCAGGAGCACCTTGGCGGCCACGTACCGGCGCCGCCGGTGGTCCCAGGCGCGCCAGACGGCGCCGGCTCCGCCGCGTCCGATCGGATCGGCCAGCTCGTACCGGCCGGCGAAGATCTCACCCATCCGCTGTGCCCGTCCCCCGTGTTCTGCTGCCGTGTGCCGTCAGTTCTGGTGGGCCTCGTAGTGGGCGACCGCGTCGGCGGTGCGTCCGGCTCCGTACACCCGGAGGAACTCTGCCAGTTCCGGATGGCTGGGGGCGAGGGTGTCCGCCGCGTCGATGATGTCCCCCGCCGCGGAGACCGAGCGCAGCAGCGACTGGATCTCGCGGACCACGCGCTTGACGGTGGGAGCGCCCGAACCGGTTGCGGTCTGGCCGCTGTTGCTCAGGACCGAGCCGCCTTGGGTCTTCTTGATCTCGTCCATGCGGTCGGTGGCCTCGGCGGCGCTGACGCTGCCGTCGGAGACCTGTCCGGCCAGGTCCTGGAGGGCCTGGACCCGCTGGACCACGGCCGGGTTCCCGATCTTCGCGCGCTGGCCGCTCATCAGCTGGGAGAGCATGGGCGCGGACAGTCCGAGGACGGCAGCGAGGCGCGCCTGGTTCAAGCCGAGATCATCTATGAGCCGGCGGAAGAGCGCCCCGAGCGGTTCCCCGTACCAGCTGCGCTGAAGTTCTCTGGCTCTGGCGGTGGCCTCTTGCTGTACTGCGTCCACTCTTCCTACTCCCCTTCGCTGGTGCGAACCTCGCGAGCATCTTACGGAGAGTGGTCGCGGGACGGGAGTCCCTATCATTTTGCGGGATCAGGGGGTACACCCGGTACTCTGGTCTGCGGACGCGGCCACACCCGTACGGGTGGGGGTCTCATCCGCTTTTCCCGGGGCCTTAGCTCAGTTGGTAGAGCGCTGTCTTTGCATGGCAGATGTCAGGGGTTCGACTCCCCTAGGCTCCACTTCAACACCCCCTCCGACCTGCGACAACGCGGTCGGAGGGGGTGTTTTTTTCATGCCCGGGGATCTCTGGGATCACGGGAATCCCCTGGGGTGCGGGGCCGGCCGGTGGTCCGGGCCCCGGTGTCCGGCGGTCCGTGGCCGGCTGTGCGGCGCATCGTGGCGGGTGGGGAGGGGTGCGGGGTGGCCCAGAGCGCACCGGGCGGGTCCAGGTGTGTGGTCGGCGCACCTGGGCAACGCCCGGGCCCGGAGCGCACCTTTGAGGTCCTGCCGGTAGCGGCGGGCCGCTGACGGAGGGGGAGACACGGGGATGCGTCTCGTTCGGGAAGAACAGATGGGCCACCGGGTGCCGGAGAGTGCTGTGGGGGCGCTGTGCGCGGAGCTTTTCGCTCCGCTGCCGCGCAGTGACCAGCGGCGCAAGGGAGAGCTGTATGTGCGGGGGCTGTTGTCGGCCGGGGGCCGCAAGTCGATCCGCAATATCGCGGCCTGTGTCGGGGACCGGGCGGCGGAGCAGAGCCTGCACCACTTCATCTCCTCCTCCACCTGGGACTGGGGCCTGGTCCGGGAGGCACTGGCGCTGCGGCTGGAGCGGTCCCTGCGGCCCCGGGCCTGGGTGGCCCAGTCGGTGGTGATCCCCAAGGCGGGGCAGCACACCGTGGGGGTGGAGCGCCGGTTCGTACCGAGCCTGGGGCAGGTGGTCAACAGCCAGCAGGTGTTCGGGATCTGGGCGGCCAACGACGAGCTGAGCGCCCCGGTGAACTGGCGGCTGATGCTGTCCGGGCAGGACGTCCGGGAGGCCGCGGACGGGCATGAGGAGCTCGTCTCGGGGCGGGCCGGGGCCGGGCTGCCGGTGACCCCGCTGGAGTGCGTGGCGGGGGCCGCGCTGGAGGCGCAGAGCTGGGTGGGCGGGCGCCCGCGGCCGGTGGTGATGGATCTGCCGGACAGTGAACCGGCCGCGGTGGCCCGCCGGTTCGAGGCGGCCCGGCTGCCGTTCCTGGCCTCCGTACACGGTTCCACGCGGGTGCTGCCCGCGGCTTCGGCCCTGCCGGGTTCCGGGCGTGCGGCGGCTGCGGTGCCGGTGCTGCCGGGCCATGACAGCCGCGAGCTCTCCGCCGATCAGCTGCTGCGCATGCTGCGGACCCTGCGGCGCCCGGTGACCTGGACGGATCCGGGGACCATGGCGGTGCGGACGAGTCTGGTGGCGGCGGTCCCGGTGCGGCTGCCGGGCACCCGGCGGCCCCTGCTGCTGCTGGGCGAGTGGACCGGTCCCGGGGTCCGGCCGCAGCAGTGCTGGATCACCGATCTGAGCACGGTGCCCTGGGGCGGCCTGCTGCGGCTGGCGAAGCTGACCCAGCGCGTCGGCCGGGACTTCGCCGGGATCTCCACCCAGGTGGGCATGGTCGACTTCGAGGGCCGGTCCTTCGAGGGCTGGCACCGGCACACCACCCTGGCCTCGGGCGCGCACGCGGTGCAGGCGCTCAGCGGGGTGCAGAGGCGTACGGCGGCACGGACGCTTCCGGGGGCGCGGACGGCCTCGGCGCGGGTGGGGGCGCCGGCGCTCGCCGGGGTGTGTGCGGCTCAGCCGGAGGCCCGGCCCGCCTGATCCCGGCGTCCGCGGACCAGGGCCCGGCGGGTGCGCTGCATCTGGAGGGCCAGCTGGACCTCCAGCGCCTGTGCGGGCTCCAGCCATTCGGGGCCGAGGAGCTCGGTGATCCGCTCCAGCCGGCGGGAGACGGTGTTGGGGTGGACATGGAGGCTTTCGGCGGCCCGGGTGGGGCTGCAGGCCGAGGCGAAGTAGGCCTCCAGCGTGCGGGCCAGGTCGGTGCGCTGCTGGGTGTCGTAGTCCAGTACCGGGCCGATGGTGTTGTTGATGAACTCGGCGGTGTTGGGGCTGTCGGACAGCAGCAGGCCCAGGAAGCCCAGTTCCCGGGGTGAGGCGGTGCCGCCCCGGCCGCCGAGGGCGGTGAGGGCGTCGAGGCAGCAGCGGGCTTCCTGGTAGGTGCGGCTGATCGCGGTGAGCTCGGTGACGGGGCCTGCGGCGCCGACCGTGACGGGGTGGTTGAGGGCCGTGGCGAGTTCCTGGGAGACGGCCTTGCCGGTGGCCGCGGGATCGGTGCCGGGCAGCAGCAGGATGATGCAGCCGCTGTCCACGCTCTTGAGGCCGGAGTGCTGGTGGGCGTAGGAGGAGGCCCAGATCACGGCCCGGCCCAGGGAGCCGCCCTCGGGGCGGGCCACCACGACCACGTGCGGGCCGTCGAGGTTGACGCCGAGGCGGCGGGCGCGTTCGGCGAGCTTGGCCGCCGGCAGCTGGTCCTCCTTGAGGAGGTCGTTGAAGAGTTCGTCGCGTACGTGGCCCTCGGCGGCGGCCGTGCTGCGCTGCATCAGCAGGACCAGGGCGGTGGCCTGGGCGACCAGGGCGAGCAGCTGGATGGTCTCGGGGGCGTCCGCCGAGGACTGCTGGGCCGCCGGGTCCGGGGCCAGCAGCAGGGTGCCGAGGATCTCCTGGCCGGCGAGGGCCGGGGTGACCCAGATCCCGTCGGCGGAGCGGATCGGGCAGCGTTCGGTGTGGGCGTCCAGCGAGGCGGCCCGGATGGTGTTCTCGTCGAGGGCGTGGAACTCGCCGACCGTGCTGATGTCCCGGCCGGTGTGGTCGCGGATGATCAGGGAGCCGCCCAGGAGCGGGGCGGCCTCGGCGGCGAGGGCGGGCAGGCCGCCGCCTTCCAGGACCAGCTCGATCAGCCGGCTGTGGGTGTTGCGGAGCCGGTGCGCGGCGGCGGAGGAGTGCTTGGCGCGGGTGGTGTCGAGCTCCAGGCCGGCGACCTCGTTGCGGACCCGGTCCAGCAGGCGGGTCTTCTCGATGGCGACGGCGACCAGGTCGGCGAGCGAGCTCATCAGGGAGAGCTCGTCGGGGTCGAAGTGCCGGATGCGGCGGCCGGCGACGTACAGGTTGCCGAGGTCGGTGGACTCGTGGCGGAGCGGCACGGCCATGATGGCGTGCAGGCCCTCGGCGCGTACCACGTTGTCGATGACCTCGGAGTGGACGAAGCTGTCGTCCCGGAGGTAGTCCGCCGACCAGAAGGGGGCGGACCGCTGGCTGGCCTGGCGGCCCACGCCGCCGTTCATCGGGACGGCGAAGCCCACGGTGATCGCCGAGGTGTGGCCGTCGGCGGCGCGCACGATGGAGCGGGACTCGGGGAAGTCGTGGAAGGTCACCCAGGACATGTCGAGGCCGAGCAGCAGGCGGGCGCGCCGGGTGATGATGTTCAGCAGGGTGTCGAGGTTGTAGGGGTGGGTGAGGTCCCGGGCGGTGTCGACGAGCGCGCTGAGGCCGGCCTCGCGCTGCTGGCGGCGGGCGAAGAGACCGCGGATGTTGAGGGAGAGGTCCTTGGCGCGGGTCAGCCGGGCCAGTTCCTCTTCGGAAGCCCCGGCGGTCCGTGCCTCGTACACCAGACGCTCGAAGTCCTCGGCGGGTGCTTCTCGGGCCAGCAGCTCCAGCATCTCGGACACGTCGGTATGTGGCTTTTGGCTCCCCGACATCACAATCGTCCCCCCTCGACGTACCACTGTGCTGCCTGCCCCGGGGAACGTAATGCGGTCAACGGGGCCTGGTCAACAGTAACTTGAGTCAAGAGTGCCAGGTCAGAGCGGCGCAGTGTGGCTGGGGCACCGTTCGGCGCACTTGATGCGGTTGTCCGGCCACCTGGCTAGGACCTGAGGACCCAGGCGTGCTGGAGCCGGTTGAGCTCCACGGTCTCCAGGACGTCTGCGACCTCGGCCATACGGATTCCGAGGGTCTCCAGGATGTCCAGGGCGCGGTGGCCCTCGATGTGCGCGTTCAGCAGGGTGTCCCCGTGCAGTTCCACCTGCGTGGCGGCGCTCTCCAGGACCTCCAGGGAAGCCGCGTGGGCGGTGTTGGTGCCGACGAGTGCGCTGATGTGGCGGGGGGAGACCGAGGTCCACAGCAGACCGGGAGGCAGTGCGCCCGCGGCTCTGAGTACCCGCCACCATTCGCCGTTGAGGCGCTCCTCCCGGAGCCGGTAGATCTGCCGGGCGAGGGCGACGGCCGCGGTGTCCTGCGCCCGGACGGCCGGCCCGCTGCGGGAGGGGAGTGCGGAAAGGCGGGCGTTGACCTCGGCGTCCAGCACACCCACCGGGACGGAGGCCACGGAGGTTATCCCGTCCAGCGGCCGGCCGGCGGTGAGGGCCTGTTCCAGACCGTTCAGATAGGCGCCGATCACCTGGTCGTAGCGTTCGACGGAGAAGACGAGATCGGCATCGACACCGATGCCGAGGGACACGCACTCCTCCATGGCGATGAGCCCGGCCTGCGTCGCCGGGATGCGCACCAGCAGATTGGGCCGGCCCACCTCGGCGTGCACCGAGCGGGCTTCCACCACCATGGCCTGCGCATCGTGGGCCACCCGCGGGTCCAGCGGCAGGGACACCCGCCCGTGCCGGCCCTCACTCGCCAGGTAGGTGTCCCACAGGGTGTCGCAGGTACGCCGGGCGGTGTCGGGGTCGGCATCGGTGGCCACAGCGCCGTGGAGCAGCGTGGCTGCGGCAGGGCGGTCCAGCGCACCGGGCATGAGGTCCGCGTTGCCCGCGGCCAGCCAAAGCGATACTCCCTCCGCCGCCAACTGCTTCAGCAGCGCCATGGCAGGTTGGCTCATCATGAGCCGAGCGTAGGTGTGCACGCCCCATTGCTGCTGATTTTCCCTGGCTCCTTGTCAGGTCGGGACGGGCCGAGCCCCGGCTGCCGAAGACTGTCCGAAATTCGCCCTGGAAACCGTCAGGAGGATGTGGGTGGCCGTGCCGGGTGTTTCACGTGAAACATCCCCCGGACGGACCCGTCACCCGGCCGACCCGGCTCCCGTGAACGACAGTGGAGAGGGGGGCACACGGCTCAGGGGGCAACCACGCCGGAGGCGTACCACCATGGGAATCTTCGACTTCCTCAAGTCCGACCGGAAAAAGGCGCAGGAAGCTGCCGGGAAATCGGCGGAACAGGCCCGTTCGGCAGCTCCTCCCGCACCGCCCAGGCTCGCGCCCGGCACCCCGACCACCCACACGCCACCGGAGGCGGCGAAGCGCTCGGCCCCGCCGCAGCACACGCCCATGCCCGGCGCCCCCCAGCCGAAGCAGGTCACCCCGCATGTGCCCCCGGGCACGGCCAAGCGCTCCGCGCCCAAGCCGCCCCCGCATCCCGAGAAACACCCCGACTGACCTGGCAAGGAGAACCGGAAGAGAACAAAGAGAACAAGGAGAAGGGGTCCGGCTCCGGACCCCTTCTCCTTGTTCTCTACCGGCGCTGCTCAGCGCTTCTCGTCGGCCTCGGCTTCCGCCTCCGCCGCCTCCTTCGCCTGGAGCTCGTCGTCGAGGTTCGGCGGCTCGCTGTCCCGCGCCGACAGCTCCGTCGCCGCCGGCGGCTCCACCAGCCAGTCCGGGTTCGACTGCCGGTCCCACCACTTCCAGGCCACGAACGCCACCCCGGCCAGCAGCCCGACCAGGGCCACCCCCTTGACGGCCCGCCCGCACTTCTCGCGCCGTTCCCGGCGCCGCACCAGCCGGCGCACGTCCTTTGCGGACACCTTGCCGCTCAGCGCCGCGAACGCCGCGGTCGACCGGGATGCGGCCTCCTCGGCCACCGGCTGGGCCGCGGCCATCGCATGTTCGATCTTGGGTGTCGTGTAGTCGGCGGCCTGCCGCGCGGCCTTCCGGGTGTTCAGCACCGCGGTCGTTGCCGCGCGGTCCACCGGCGGCGGCACATGCGTACGGGCCTGCTGCATCCGCGGATGCAGGTGGGTGTCGTAGACGGAACGGGCCTGCCGCGCCGTCTCGTGGGCCGCGGACGACATCATGGGCGTCAGCCGCACATTCGCCTCGTGCGCATAGTGCGTCGCTGCTTCCCTGGCGCTTTCTGCGTACGGCGCCACCACTTCCGCGGCATGGCGCACAGTGTCCTTAGCGCTCTCGGCCACTGCGCGCACGCTGTCCTTGCGGGTCGTCACAGGATCCTCCTCCTCGGTGGCGGACACAGTTCACCTTTCCACCCTTTGTCGGATCATGCCTGTCATAACCCCTCGCGGCATGCGTGACAGGGCATATGGGTGGCCGATTCCGACGATTTCTTGACCAAGCGGCACACCGTGCGAGGATCTGAAACCGACAGTGATGACTATGGAAGGCAGATCCGTGGCCGAGAAGCTCTACGCCACCCTGAAGACCAACCACGGCGACATCGAGATCGAGCTGCTGCCGAACCACGCGCCGAAGACCGTCCGCAACTTCACCGAACTCGCCACCGGCGAGCGCGAGTGGACCCGCCCCAGCGACGGTCAGAAGACCACCGACCGCCTCTACGACGGCACTGTCTTCCACCGGGTCATCAGCGGCTTCATGATTCAGAGCGGCGACCCCCTCGGCAACGGCATGGGCGGCCCCGGCTACCAGTTCGCCGACGAGTTCCACCCCGATCTCGCCTTCACCGAGCCCTATCTGCTCGCCATGGCCAACGCCGGCCCGGGCACCAACGGCTCGCAGTTCTTCATCACCGTCGCCCCCACCGCCTGGCTGACCCGCAAGCACACCATTTTCGGCAAGGTCACCGGCAAGGCGGGCCAGGACGTGGTCGACGCCATCGCCAAGCTCCCCACCAACCCGCGCACCGAGCGGCCCCTCGAGGACGTGATCCTCGAATCCGTCGTGATCGAGAAGCGCTGACCCGAGCCCGGTCCCGGGAACCAATTCGCCCTGTCCGTCCGTACTCGATACGTAACGGACCGGCGGGGCGGCGTCCCGTCTTCGTCGCCGCCGACCGAGGGAACCGATGGACACCTGCTACCGGCACACCGACCGTGAGACCGGCATCAGCTGCACCCGCTGCGACCGGCCGATCTGCCCCGACTGCATGATCAGCGCCTCGGTCGGCTACCAGTGCCCCGAGTGCGTCCGCGGAGCCCCCGCCGCCGTCCCGCGCAATGTCGCGGGCGCCGTCCTCACGGCCGGTGACCCGCATCTGGTCACCAAGATCCTCATCGGCATCAATGTGGCCGTCTTCCTCGCGGTGCTGGCCACCCCCGCCCTCGCGGTCCACCTGGAGCTGCTGGGCCGGTATGTGGAATACATCGGCGGCCCGGTGCAAGGGGTCTCCACCGGCGAGTACCACCGGCTGCTGACCTCGGTCTTCCTGCATCAGGAGTGGTGGCACCTGGCCGGCAACATGCTCGGCCTGTGGGTGGTCGGAGGCCCGCTGGAGGCGGCCATCGGGCGGGCCCGCTATCTGAGCGTGTACCTGCTGTCCGGCCTGGCCGGCAGCGCCCTGGTCTACCTGCTCACCCCGCCGAACCTGGCCACCCTCGGCGCCTCGGGTGCCGTCTTCGGCCTGTTCGGCGCCACCGCCGTGCTGATGCGGCGGATGCGGTACGACATGGCGCCGGTCGCCGGGATGCTCGTACTGATGCTGGCGATGACCTTCATCCCGTCCGGTGTCTCCTGGCAGGCCCACATCGGCGGTCTGGTGGCGGGTGCCCTGGTCGGGGCGGCCATGGTGTGGCCCACGACCGGCGGGCGGAACCGCACCGCCGTGCAGTGGGCCGTCTGCGCCCTGGTCTTCTGCACGTCCGCGGCGATGATCCTGCTGCGGACGGCCGAACTGACCTCCTGAGCCCCTGGCCGACTGATCACACCGGCGTCAACCGGGGGCTCGCCCACTTACTTATCCACAGACCTTCGTATCTTTTCCTCAGGTGTGGATAGCGCTGTGGATAACTAAGGGGAGAGCTTGCGCCGGAACCTCTGGAGTGCTTCGGCTTGCGCGGCTACTTCCACTGCGTGGATACGCCGAAACCCGCCGCAATAAAGCCGAAACCGACCACGATGTTCCAATTGCCCAGTGCCTCGATCGGCAGCTGGGTCTCGGTGACATAGAAGACGACGATCCAGGCCAGCCCGATCAGGAACAGTGCCAGCATCACCGGAGCGACCCAGCTGCGGCTGGTCAGCTTGATGGCCTGCGCCTGCCTGGAGGGCGGCGGCGTGTAGTCGTCCTTCTTGCGGATACGTGACTTCGGCACGAGGGTCTCTCCTGTCGATGCGCTGGGGACCTTGCCTCCCCCGGGCGTCCGTTAGCGTAGTGGGTCTACGGCGTGTTGAAGGAGAAGGGTACGTTGAGCAATTCCGACGACTCCTCCGCGGGTCCCCGTCGCCGGGCCGGAGCGGTCCGGCTGCTGACCGCCGCCGTGTTCGCCCTGGCCGGCCTGATTTTCGTGACCAGCTTCAACACCTCCAAGGGTACGAACATCCGGACGGACGATTCGCTCCTCAGGCTCTCCGACCTGATCCACGAGCGTTCCCAGAACAACAAGGAGCTCGGGGAGAGCACCGCGGCCGTCCGCCGGCAGGTCGACGCCCTCGCCGACCGCGACGACGGCAGCACCCGGGCCGAGGACGCCAGGCTCCAGGCGCTGCGCACCGCCGCCGGCACCGAGGAGCTCTCCGGCAAGGGCCTGACCGTCACCCTCAACGACGCCCCGCCCAACGCCAAGGCCCGGATCCCCAACGTGCCCGAGCCGCAGCCCAACGACCTGGTCATCCACCAGCAGGACCTCCAGGCCGTGGTCAACGCGCTCTGGCAGGGCGGGGCCAAGGGCATCCAGGTGATGGACCAGCGGTTGATCTCCACCAGCGCGGTGCGCTGCGTCGGCAACACCCTGATCCTTCAGGGCCGGGTCTACTCGCCGCCGTACAAGGTGACGGCCGTCGGGGACCCGGGCGAGCTGAAGAAGGCGCTGGCCGCGTCCCCGGCGCTGCAGAACTACCAGCTGTATGTGAACGCCTACGGGCTGGGCTGGAAAGTCGACGAGCACAAGGCGGTGACTCTGCCCGGCTACTCCGGCACAGTGGACCTCCACTATGCGAAGCCCGTGGCAAGCGCCGAGAGTTCCGCCTGACCGTGATGGCGGCCGTGCCGGTGGCCGTGGCCGTGAAGCCGTCGTCCGCCTGGTGGTCCGCACGTTCAGCGAGGTGTGCCTGACGGCCGGCACGCTGATCGTGCTGTTCGTGGCGTACCTGCTGTTCTGGACCGGGGTGAAGGCCGACCGGGCCATGGACGGTGAGATGGAGCGGCTGCGCGGGCGCTGGGCGGTGGCTCCGCAGGCCGGGCAGGCTCCCGGTGCTCCCCCGCCCTCCGGCGCCTCACAGGCCCCTGTGGCCCCGCAGGAGCCGGTCTCCCACCCCCGGGGCCGGGCCTTCGCGGAGATGCGCATCCCGCGATTCGGGCCGGACTGGGTCAAACCGGTGATCGAGGGGACCGGTACCGAGCTCCTGAAGAAGGGCCTCGGCCACTACGAGGGCACCGCACTGCCGGGCGGAACCGGGAACTTCGGGGTCGCCGGCCACCGGCGTACCTACGGCGACCCCTTCAAGGACTTCCCCGAGCTGCGGCCGGGTGACACGGTGATCGTGAAGGACGCCAAGGCCCGCTACACCTACACCATCCGCAACCGGCCCCTGCGCACCCTGCCGACCGAGACCGGGGTGGTGGCACCGGTGCCGAAGCGCTCCCCGTTCACCGGCCCGGGCCGGTACCTGACACTCACCACCTGCGATCCGGAGTGGGGACACAGCCATCGCCTTATCGTGTGGGCGGAACTGACCGAGACAAGGCCGGTGGGACGCGCCAGCCTTTAGTCTGTTCCGGGAACACGCACGGGGGGTACGGGAAGGACAACGGGCGGTTATGTACGGCTGGATCTGGCGGCATCTGCCGGGCAACGCGTGGATTCGCGCGCTGATTTCCCTGGTGCTGGTGCTCGCCGTGGTGTTCGTGCTGTTCCAGTACGTCTTCCCGTGGGCCGAGCCGCTGCTCCCGTTCAACGATGTGACAGTCGACGAGGGATCGGGAGCCGATCGGTGAGCGCGCGCATTCTGGTTGTGGACAACTACGACAGCTTCGTCTTCAACCTGGTCCAGTACCTGTACCAGCTCGGCGCCGAATGCGAGGTGCTGCGCAACGACGAGGTGGAGCTGGCCCACGCGCAGGACGGCTTCGACGGTGTCCTGCTGTCCCCGGGCCCCGGCACCCCGGAGGAGGCCGGCGTCTGCGTGGACATGGTCCGGCACTGCGCCGCGACCGGCGTTCCGGTGTTCGGTGTCTGCCTGGGCATGCAGTCGATGGCGGTGGCGTACGGCGGCGTGGTGGGCCGCGCACCGGAGCTGCTGCACGGCAAGACCTCCCCCGTCACCCACGAGGGCCTGGGCGTCTTCCAGGGCCTCCCGTCGCCCTTCACGGCGACCCGCTACCACTCGCTGGCCGCCGAGCCCCAGACCGTCCCGGACGAGCTCCAGGTGACGGCCTGGACCGAGGACGGCATCATCATGGGCCTGCGCCACCGGGAGCACGACGTGGAGGGTGTGCAGTTCCACCCGGAGTCGGTGCTCACCGAGTGGGGCCACCGGATGCTGGCGAACTGGCTGGTCCGGTGCGGTGACGCGGGGGCCGTGGAGCGTTCGGTGGGGCTGGCCCCGGTGGTGGGCAAGGCCGTCGCATGACCGCGTACGCGCCGCCCGCGCCCTCCGGGGGCCGGGCTGCGCGGCGGCGGGCTGCCCAGGAGGCGGCCAAGCGTGCCCGCCGGCGGCGCCGGGGCGGGCCGCTGGTGATCGCGAGCCGGGCGGCCGGGGAGCTGTTCATCACGGCCGGCCTGGTGATGCTGCTGTTCGTGACGTACCAGCTCTGGTACACGAACGTGCTGGCGGAGCGGCAGGCGAACGGGGCGGCCGGGTCGCTGCGGGAGGACTGGGACGCGGGTGTCCCGGGCCCGGCGGTGTCCGAGTTCTCGCCCGGCCAGGGATTCGCGATCATGTACATCCCCAAGCTGGACGTGAAGGTGCCGGTGGCGCAGGGGATCAGCAAGCCGAAGGTGCTGGACCGGGGCATGGTCGGGCACTACGCCGAGGGGGCCCTGAAGTCGGCGATGCCGGGGGACAAGGCGGGTAATTTCGCGGTGGCGGGCCACCGCAACACTCATGGCGAGCCGTTCCGGTACATCAACCGGCTGCGGCCCGGGGACCCGATCGTGGTCGAGACGCGGGACGCGTACTACACCTACGAGATGACCTCGATGCTGCCGCAGACGCCGCCGACGAACGTATCGGTGATCAAACCGGTGCCGGAGGGGTCCGGGTTCACCGGCCCCGGCCGGTACATCACGCTGACCACCTGCACGCCGGAGTTCACCAGCACCTACCGGATGATCGTATGGGGCAGGATGGTCGACGAGCGCCCCCGGAGCCAGGGCGCTCCGCCCGTGCTCGCCAGCCCGTAGAGGACCACCGCAGTGTCACACGCCGTCCGACCCCGTCGTCACCGGATCGCGGGCTTCCTGAGCCTGCTGGGCGAGCTGCTGATCACGGCGGGCCTGGTGCTGGCCCTGTTCGTCGTGTACTCGCTGTGGTGGACGAATGTCCTGGCCGACCGGACCGCTTCGGCCAAGGCCGATGCCGTCCGTGAACGGTGGCTGGCGGCGCCGGCGCCGTCCGCTCCGGGCGCGGGGCCGGCCGCGGGGCCGGGCGCGCTGGACACGGCGGGCGGGATCGGGTTCCTGCACGTGCCGGCGATGCGCAACGGTGAGGTTCTGGTGAAGCGGGGCACCTCCGCGGAGGTGCTGAACGACGGGGTGGCCGGGTACTACACGGACCCGGTGAAGTCGGCGCTGCCCTGGGACGCGTCGGGGAACTTCTCGCTGGCGGCGCACCGGGACGGGCACGGGGCGAAGTTCCACAACATCCACAAGCTGCGGACGGGTGATCCGATCGTCTTCGAGACGAAGGACACCTGGTACGTGTACCGGGTGTACGCGCAGCTGCGGCAGACCTCGAAGTACAACGTGCGGGTGCTGTCCCCGGTGCCCGCGGAATCGGGCCGGACGCAGCCCGGCCGGTACATCACCCTGACCACCTGCACCCCGGTGTACACCTCGACGTACCGGTACATCGTGTGGGGCGAGCTGGTCCGTACGGACAAGGTGGACGCCCAGCGCACCCGGCCCCCGGAACTCGGCTGAGCGAGCCGAACGAGCCGAGTGAGCCGAGCGAGCGGAAAAGGCCGGCCCCTCCGAGGAGGGGCCGGCCTTTTCACCGGGCGGGGGCGGGGCCGGGTCAGCGGCGGCCGAGGCCGAACCAGCCGCTGTTGCTGCCGTTGGCGCCGCCGTCCTGCTGGCCGTTCCCGCCGCCGGGCATCGTCCACACGTTGACCGCGCTGTTCGGGGCGACCGGCTGGTTGGCCCCGGGCACGGTGATGGTGATCCTGGCGGTCTCGTCCGAGGGGCCGTTGACCGAGCCGAGAGTGAGGCCGCTCTGCTGGAGCAGGGCCGTTGCCTCGGCGATCGTCCGGCCCGCCAGCGGCGGCACCGTGACCTGGGCCGCGGCCTTGGCGATCTCCACGTTGACCACGGTGTTCGGCTCGACCTCGGAGCCCGCGGTCTCGGACTGGTTGACGATGGTCTTCGGCTTCTCCGCGGACTCGACCTCGGTGGTGCTGCCGAGCTTGAGGTCGTTCTCCTGGAGCTTCTTCTTCGCCTGGGCCTCCGTCAGGCCCTTGAGGTCGGGGACGATGGCCTTCGACTTCTCCTTGGCCACCGTCAGGGTCACCGTGGCGCCCTGGTCGACCTGGGTGCCGCCCGTCGGGTTCTGCTTGATGACGGTGCCCGGGGTGCGGTCCGACTCCTCGTTCCGCCGCTCGACCACGAAGCCCTTGGCCCGCAGGTCCTTCTCCGCGGCGTCGGCCGGCACGTTGACCACGTCGAGCATGGCGATCTTGGCCTTGCCCGTCGAGACCTTGACCTTGATCTCACCGCCCTTGTCGAGGCGGCTGCCATTGGCCGGGTTCTGCGAGCACACCGTGCCCTTGGGCTGGGTGTCGCAGGGCTCGTCGGCCTCCTTGACCACCTTGAGGCCCACGTTGTCGGCGTTGCGCACAGCCTCGTCGAAGCCGATGCCGACGAGCTGGGGCACGGTGGGCCGGTTGTCCGCGGTGCTGCTGAACAGCGAGCGGCCGATCAGGATGGCGCCGACCAGCACCAGGATGCCCGCCGCGACCAGCAGGACCGTGGAGGCCCGGCTCTTCTTCTGGCTGCCGCGGCGGCGCGGGCCGCCCTGGTCGTAGCCCTGGTCCGGGTAGTAGCCGCCGTCGCCGGGGGGCATCGGCGGCATCATCGAGGTCTGGCCGGGCTCCGCGGTGCGCAGGGCGGTGGTGGGCTGGTCGTAGCCCTGGTGCCCGTAGCCGTGGTTCTGGTCGGGGTAGCCGTAGCCGGCGGCGCCCATGGAGGCGGTGGCGGCGACGGGCTGGCCGTCGAGGCAGGCCTCGATGTCGGCGCGCATCTCGTCGGCGCTCTGGTACCGGTAGTCGGGGTCCTTGACCAGCGCCTTCAGGACGATCGCGTCCATCTCGGGGGTGATCTCGGGGTCGAAGTTCGACGGGGGCTGCGGTTCCTCGCGGACGTGCTGGTAGGCGACCGCGACCGGGGAGTCGCCCACGAAGGGCGGCCGGACGGTCAGCAGCTCGTAGAGCAGGCAGCCGGAGGAGTACAGGTCGGACCGCGCGTCGACCTGCTCGCCCTTGGCCTGCTCCGGGGAGAGGTACTGGGCGGTGCCGATGACCGCGGCGGTCTGCGTCATGGTCATGCCGGAGTCGCCCATGGCGCGGGCGATGCCGAAGTCCATCACCTTGACCTGTCCGGTCCGGGTGAGCATGACGTTGGCGGGCTTGATGTCGCGGTGGACGATCCCGGCCCGGTGCGAGTACTCCAGGGCCTGGAGGATGCCGATGGTCATCTCCAGGGTGCGCTCGGGCAGCAGTTTGCGGCCGGAGTGCAGCAGCTCGCGCAGGGTGGACCCGTCGACGTACTCCATCACGATGTACGGGATGGAGATGTTGTCGACGTAGTCCTCACCGGTGTCGTAGACCGCGACGATCGCCGGGTGGTTGAGCGAGGCGGCCGACTGGGCCTCGCGGCGGAACCGGGCCTGGAAGGACGGGTCGCGTGCGAGGTCGGCGCGCAGAGTCTTGACGGCGACGGTACGACCGAGCCGGGTGTCGTGGGCGAGGTAGACCTCGGCCATGCCACCGCGGCCGAGCACGTGGCTCAGCTCGTACCGGCCGCCGAGGCGACGCGGCTCTTCCATAACTTCCAGCCCTCTCCGTCAGTCCCGACCGCACCCGTGTGTGGTCCGGCGGTGTGCTGTTCGCGCAAAGGCTACCGGCCGATCGTGGGAGATCGGTTCGTGACCACAGGCCGATACCGGACCGGTACCGACTGTGCCGGTCGGTCAGCCCTGGCTCTTGATGACCGCCTCCATGACAGCCTTCGCGACGGGGGCGGCCAGGCCGCCACCGCTGATGTCCTCGCGGTCGGCCGAGCTGTCCTCGATGACCACGGCGACCGCGACCGGGGAGCCCTTGTCCGTCTTGGCATACGAGATGAACCAGGCGTACGGCTTCTTGGAGTTCTTCTCGCCGTGCTGGGCGGTACCGGTCTTGCCGCCGACGGTCACGCCGTCGATCCGGGCCTTCTTGCCGCTGCCGTTCTCCACGACGTTGACCATCATCGCCTGGAGCTTCTGGGCGTTCTCGGCGGACATCGGCCGGCTCATCTCCTCCGGCTTGTGCTTCTCGACGGTGTCCGCGTTCGGCGCGGTGAGCTGGTCCACCATGTACGGCTTCATCAGCTTGCCGTCGTTGGCGACGGCGGCTGCGACCATGGCCATCTGGAGCGGGGTGGCCGCGGTGTTGAACTGGCCGATGGAGCTGAGGGCGTTGCCGTCCTTGCTCATGTTCTTGTCGTAGACGCTGGCGAAGGCGCGGACCGGGGTGTCGATCTTGTCGTCGTTGAAGCCGAACTTCTCCGCGGTCTCCACCATCTTGTCGCGGGTGACCTTGTCGCCGAGGTTGGCGAAGACGGAGTTGCAGGAGATCCGCATGGCCTCGTTGAGGCTGGCCTCCTTGCAGCCGCCGGAGTGGTTCTTCATCTCCGTCTTGGTGCCCGGGAGGAAGTACGGCTCGGGGGTGTCCGTCTTGGCGTCGATCTCGGTGACCACACCGTGCTCGAGGGCAGCCGCGGCGGTGACGACCTTGAAGGTGGAGCCGGGCGGGTAGGTCTCCCGGATGGCCCGGTTGACCAGCTTCTTGTCCGCGCCGTCCTTCAGCTCGACCCAGGCCTTCTCGTCGGCCTTGGAGTTGCCGGCGAAGGACGAGGGGTCGTACGAGGGCGTGGAGACCAGGGCGAGGATGGCGCCGGTGCGCGGGTCGATCGCGGCGACCGCGCCCTTGCGGTTGCCGAGCTTCTCGAAGCCGGCCTTCTGTGCGGCGGCGTTCAGGGTGGTGACCACATGGCCGCCCTGCTTCTTCTCGCCGGTGAACATGCCGATGGTGCGGTCGAAGAACAGCCGGTCGTCGTTGCCGGTGAGGATGCTGTCCTCGAGGGATTCGAGCTGGTTGGAGCCGAAGGCCTGGGAGGCGTACCCGGTGACGGGGGCCCACATCGGGCCGTTCACATAGGTGCGCTTGTACTTGTAGTCGCTGCCGTCGGTGACCGCGGAACCGGTGATCGGTTCGCCCTGGACGATGATGTTGCCGCGTTCCTGGGCGTACTGGGCGATCTGGACCCGGCGGTTCTCCTTGCGGGTGGAGAGCTCCTCGGCCTGGACGTACTGGAGCCAGTTGGTACGGATCAGCAGCGCGAGGATGAGCAGCCCGCAGAAGATCGAGATGCGGCGCAGGGGCTTGTTCATGACGGGCGGACCACCTGGGTCATCTCGGAGTCGGGGGACGGTGCGGGGGCCGGGGCGGGGCGGCGTGCGGTGTCGCTGATCCGGATGAGGATGCCGATGAGGGCCCAGTTGGCGAGGACGGAGGAACCGCCGGACGCGAGGAAGGGCATCGTCATGCCGGTGAGGGGGATGAGGCCCATCACACCACCGGCGACGACGAAGATCTGGAGGGCGAAGGCCCCGGAGAGACCGATGGCGAAGAGCTTGCCGAAGGGGTCCCGGGCGGCCAGGGCGGTGCGGACACCACGCTCGATGATCAGGCCGTAGACCATCAGGAAGGCCATGACCCCGGCGAGGCCGAGTTCCTCGCCGACGGTGGAGAAGATGAAGTCCGAGTTGGCCGCGAAGCCGATCAGGTCGGAGTTGCCCTGGCCCCACCCGGCGCCGAGGACGCCACCGGAGCCGAAGCTCATGATCGACTGGGCGATCTGCTCGCAGGCGCCGGCGTCCAGGCCGCCGCGCTCCCAGCAGCCGAAGGGGTCCGTCCAGGCGGCGACACGGGCGCCGACGTGACCGGAGAAGGAGGCGACCACCACGGCACCGCCGACGGACATCAGCAGACCGATCACGATCCAGCTGGTCCGCTCGGTGGCCACGTACAGCATGATCACGAACATGCCGAAGAACAGCAGCGAGGTGCCGAGGTCGTTCTCGAAGATCAGGATGAGCAGGCTCATCGCCCAGATCATCAGGATCGGACCGAGGTCGCGTCCGCGCGGCAGGTAGAGGCCCATGAAGCGGCGGGAGGCCAGGGCCAGGGCATCGCGCTTGACCATCAGGTAGCCGGCGAAGAAGACCGCGAGGACGATCTTCGCGAATTCGCCGGGCTGGATGGAGAAGCCGCCGACCCGGATCCAGATCTTGGCGCCGAAGACGTCGGCGCCGAGGCCGGGGACGATCGGCAGGATCAGCAGGACCAGGGCGACGGCCATCGAGATGTACGTGAACCGCTGCAGGGTGCGGTGGTCCTTGAGGACCAGCAGCACGCCGCAGAACAGGGCGATGCCCAGGGCGGTGTAGATCATCTGGTTCGGCGCGGACTCGGAGAAGCCCCCGTAGGCCCGCTTGGCCAGGTTCTGCAGGCGCACCGACTGGTCCAGGCGCCAGATCAGCACCAGGCCGAGACCGTTGAGCAGGATGCCGAGGGGCAGCAGCAGGGGGTCGGCGTACTTGGCGAAGCGGCGTACGACGAGATGGGCGATGCCGGCCACGACCGCGAGGGCCAGGCCGTAGACGACCATGCCCGGGGGCAGCTTGCCGTCGATGGCGAGGCCCACGTTGGCGTAGGCGAAGATCGGGATGACCACGGCGAACCCGAGCAGCATCAGCTCGGTGTTGCGCCTGCTCGGCAGCTCGATGGCGCCGATGGTGGTCGTGTTGGTGACAACGCTCATGGTGTGACGGGCCCCCTGATGCCCGCGTGTGACTGCCGCTGCTGCTACTGCTTACCGCACAGACTGACCAGCTTCTGCTCCTCGGGAGTCAGTGCGCTGTCGGCGGGCGGAGTCTGGTTGGCCGCCTCTGCGGTGCGGCGGATTTCGTCCTTCTTGCAGGCGGAGACCTGGGTGGAGAGCTCGTCGACCTTCTGGCGGGCACCCTCGAGGCTGCTCTCGCTGATGGATTCCTCGACGAGCTTCTTCTTGAACGGCGGCAGGTACTTCAGTTCGATGTCGGTGCGGTCGGTCTGCACCTCGGACAGCTTGATGGGGCCGAGGTTCTGGTTGATGCCGCGGTAGAGCGCGACGTGCTCGTCCTTGACCCCGACGAAGTACTGGGTCTGGGTCCAGCGCCAGCCGGCGTACAGACCGCCGCCGAGAACGCCGAGGACGAGCAGCAGGATCAGGGTGCGGCCGACCCAGCGGGTGCCTTTGCTGCGGCGCCTGCGGGGGTGGTCGTACGAGTCCTCGTACGCGGCGTCGTCGGCGTACGGGTCGGGTTCGCCGAAGCTTCCGTAGCCGCCGCCGCTGCCGTAGCCGCCGTCGGGGGAGCCGTAGCCGGGGGCCTCGCCGCTGCCGGGCGGGCCGAAGGCGCCGCCGGGCGGAGGGGCCTGGCGGCCGAGGCCGGAGGCGCGGCCCGCCGGGGTCTGCATGGCGTTGCCGCCGTCGAAGAGCTGGTGCTGGTTCTCGGCGACCGCGCCGACGACGACCGGGGTGTCGTTCAGCTGGGCGGCGAGGGTGTCGCCGCTGTCGGTGTCGAGGACATCGGCGACGATGCAGGTGATGTTGTCGGGTCCGCCGCCGCGCAGGGCGAGCTGGATCAGGGCCTGCACGGTCTCGTGCGGGCCGTGGTAGTCGGCGAGGGTCTCTTCCAGGGTCTGGTGGGAGACGACGCCGGAGAGCCCGTCGGAGCAGATCAGGTACCGGTCGCCGGCCCGGACCTCGCGGATGGAGAGATCGGGTTCGACGTGTTCGCCGCTGCCCAGGGCGCGCATCAGCAGGGAGCGCTGCGGGTGGGTGGTGGCTTCCTCTTCGGTGATGCGGCCTTCGTCGACGAGGCGCTGCACCCAGGTGTGGTCCTGGGTGATCTGGGTGAGGACGCCGTCGCGGAGCAGGTAGGCGCGGGAGTCTCCGACATGGACCAGACCGAGCCGCTGGCCCGTCCACAGCAGGGCGGTCAGGGTGGTGCCCATGCCTTCGAGCTGTGGATCGTCCTCGACCATGACGCGCAGGACGTCGTTGGCGCGCTGCACGGCGATGCCGAGGGAGGTGAGGATGTCGGAGCCGGGGACGTCGTCGTCGAGCTGGACGAGGTTCGAGATCACCTCGGAGGACGCGACCTCGCCGGCCGCCTGGCCGCCCATGCCGTCGGCGATCGCGAGGAGACGGGGGCCGGCGTAGCCGGAGTCTTCGTTCCCCTCACGGATCATGCCCTTGTGCGAACCGGCGGCGAACCGCAGGGACAGACTCATGGGCACCTGCCCTGTCGACGCTGACTCCGGGTACAACCGGTCTCGAGCCACACTGCCCACCCTCCGGTCGGGAGCGCGCGCGGGGCCGGGTGCCCGGTGCTACCGGGGGTTCGGCCCGCTGCGGCTCGCTCGCTCCGCTCGCTCATTCTCGTACTACTTCCGCAGCTCGATGACGGTCTTGCCGATGCGGATCGGGGCGCCCGGCGGAATGGGCGTCGGGGCGGTGAGGCGGGTCCGGTCGAGATACGTGCCGTTGGTGGACCCGAGATCCTCGACGATCCACTGGCCGTCACGGTCGGGGTAGATCCTGGCATGCCGGCTGGAGGCGTAGTCGTCGTCCAGCACGATCGTCGAGTCGTGGGCGCGGCCGAGGGTGATGGTCTGGCCCGCGAGGGTGACCGTGGTGCCCGTGAGGGTGCCTTCGGAGACGACGAGCTTGGTGGGGGCGCCGCGGCGCTGCCGCTGCTGCGGGGGCGCGGCTGCCTGCCGGCCGCCCTGCGCCGCCTGGGCGCGGGTGTCCGCGCCGCCGCCGCGGCGGGAGCCGCGCTGGGTCACCCGGGTCCCGAAGAGATCGCTGCGGATGACCTGGACGGCCACGATGACGAACAGCCACAGAACGGCCAGGAAACCCAACCGCATGACCGTAAGGGTCAGCTCTGACATTGCCCCCGCTTCACCCTTCGGCTTGCCGGTAAATGATGGTGGTGCTGCCCACGACGATCCGCGAGCCGTCGCGGAGCGTAGCGCGGGTGGTGTGCTGCCCGTCCACCACGATGCCGTTGGTGGACCCGAGATCCTGGATCGTCGAGGGCGTTCCGGTCCGGATCTCACAGTGCCGGCGGGAGACGCCGGGGTCGTCGATCCGCACGTCGGCTTCGGTGCTGCGGCCGAGTACGAGCGTCGGGCGCGAGATCTGGTGGCGGGTGCCGTTGATCTCGATCCAGCGGCGCGTGCCCGCGCCGCCGGTGGGTACGGGGGCCGGTCCGGTGGGACCGGGGCGGCGCTGCGGGGCGCCGGGCGGCGGCGCGCTGGGCATGGGCGGCGCGACGACCGGGGGGTAGCCGTAGCCGCCGGGAGCGCCCTGGGCGGGCTGCTGGGGCTGCTGCGGCTGGGAGGTGGAGGAGGCGAGGGTGCGGCTGCGGACCCGGTAGAGGCCGGTGTCGAGGTCCTCGGCCTTTTCGAGGTGGACCTTGATGGGGCCCATGAAGGTGTAGCGCTGCTGCTTGGCGTAGTCGCGGACCAGGCCGGCGAGCTCGTCGCCGAGCTGGCCGGAGTACGGGCTCAGGCGCTCGTAGTCACCGGCGGACAGCTCCACGATGAAGTCGTTGGGTACGACGGTCCGCTCGCGGTTCCAGATGGTCGCGTTGTTGTCGCACTCGCGCTGCAGTGCGCCGGCGATCTCGACGGGCTGCACCTCGGACTTGAACACCTTGGCGAAGGTGCCGTTCACCAGACCTTCGAGTCGCTGTTCAAACCTCTTCAGGACTCCCATGGGGCACCTCCTCCGTTGATGTCGCCCTGTACTGCTTACTGATCGTATCCACGCGTGGGGGATTCGGCTGGTTCCCCTCGTGGCCCGTGGTGAGGAGTGTTGCTCCTCACTAGGGATCGTAGGGGTGGCCCAGGGACAGTGTCCCGCACCCGGCGGGGAGTGCGGGAGGGCACTCCGGACGGGTCTTCGCCGGACCGCCCGCTGCGGCCGGGAAAGCGATTTCAATCCGCCCTGTCTGACGTGCTAATGTTCCGGTGTCGCCAGGGGAACGGCCCGAAAGGGAAGCACCACTGGGACGCTGCTCGGGCGAGTGGCGGAACGGCAGACGCGCTGGCTTCAGGTGCCAGTGTCCTTCGGGACGTGGGGGTTCAAATCCCCCCTCGCCCACAGATTGAACCCCCGATTCGGAGAGATCCGGATCGGGGGTTCTTCGTTGTGTTGTCGGTCTCTTCTGTCTCTTCGGCTTCCTCGGTCGGCTCTTGGGCTTTTCGGCTTCGCGACTTTCGTCGGCGGGTGCGCGACGAAAGAGGGGTGATGGGCGGCCGGGACGTTGCCTAGGGTCGGGCGGGTGGATGTGACGGTGAGGGCGCGGGCGCGGGCCGGCTGGGAGTGGCTGAAGGGTCCGGAGCCTTGGACCCGGCGGGCCGTGGCCGGGGACCTGGTCGCTGCGGCGGTCCTGGTGCTGATCGGGTTCGGGATCGAGGAACTCGACAACGGCAGCGGGCTGCGCGAGGCGGCGAGCGCGGTGACGGTGGTCACACTGGTGTTGCTGCGGCGGCGGATGCCGGCCGGGACGCTGGTGGCCGGGTCGGCGCTGGGCGGGGTACTGCCCGGGGCGGCGCTGGTGACCATACTGCTGGGCTGGTCGGCAGGCCGCCGGATCGTGGGCGCCTGGCGGGCCGTGGCGGTGTTCGCGCTCTGCTTCCTGCTGTACGTCGGGCTGTCGGTGGCGGTGGAGTGGTCGCAGCAGCGCCCGCTGCTGCTGATCGCGTTCACCACGCTGATGTACCTGGCGACGGTGGTCACCCCGGGTCTGGCCAGCCGGTACTGGTCGCAGCGGCGGACCCTGCTGCACGCGCTGCAGGAGCGCAACGACCGGCTGCTGCGGGAGCGGGCGATGGTGGCGGGGCAGGCGCGGCTGCTGGAACGGCAGCGGATCGCCCAGGACATGCACGACAGCCTCGGGCACCAGCTCGCGCTGATCTCGGTGCACACCGGGGCGTTGGAGGTGGACCCGAAGCTGACGGATCGTCAGCGCGAGGCGGTGGGAGTGCTGCGCCAGGCCTCGGTGTCGGCGATGCACGAGCTGCGCGAGGTGGTCGGCATCCTCCGGGACGGCGTGGAGGCGCCGCTGCGGGAGGAAGAGCAGGTGGCCCGGGGGGTCGCCGGCATCGAGGGGGTGGTGGCGGCTGCGCGGGCGGCGGGCACCCCGGTGGAGCTGCGCACGGTGGGCGAGCCGCGGCAGTTGGCCCCGGCCTGCGACCACGCGGCGTACCGGATCGTGCAGGAGGCGCTGACCAACGCGTACAAGCACGCGCCGGGGGCGGCGATTTCGGTGGAGCTGCGGTACGAGGACGACTCGCTGGTGGTGGAGATCGCCAACGGCCCGGCGGCCGGTCCGGGCCCCGGCGAGGTGGTGTCCGGCGGGCAGGGCCTGACCGGGCTGCGGGAGCGGGCCCGGCTGGTCGGCGGGATGGTGCACGCGGGGGCGGTGGACGGCGGCGGGTTCCGGGTGGCGGGCGTCCTTCCGTACGGGGCCGAGCCGGCCGGCGGGCCGGCGCTGCCGGGGGCCGCGGACGACTTCGGCCGGCCGGTGCTGCCGCCGGGGGCGCCGCCGATGGACTGGGCGGCGGTGGACCGGGAACTGGTGGGCGGCCGGAGCCGGTCCGGCGGGATCGCCCTGGGCTGCGGCATCGCCTTTGCGGCCGTGGTGCTGCTGGTGATCGTGGTCGGGGCAGGAGTGGCCCTGATGATCTCCTCGGTCACCAAGGGGATGATCGACCGCTCCGAGTACGACGCGATCGCCGTGGGCACCGCGGAGCAGGAGGTGCGGGACCGGCTGCCCAGCGGGGACAGCGTGTTCGTGGAGGGGCTGGAGAAGGGCGGCCCGCCGCGGCCGGCGGGCGCGAGCTGCCTGGTGCTGATGTCCACCGAGACGGGTGACAGCCTGGAGGACGAGCCGGTGTTCCGGTTCTGCTTCAAGGACGGCAGGCTCGTCGAGAAGCAGGCGTACGAGATCAGGCGGTAGACGTGGGTGCAGTGGGCGGGACGGGCCGCACGGTACGGGTGGTGATCGCCGACGACGAGCCGTTGATCCGTGCCGGGATCAGGATGATCCTGACCTCGGATCCGGGGATCGAGGTGGTCGCGGAGGCGGGCAACGGGCGCGAGGCGGTGGACCTGGCGCGGTCGCACCAGCCGGACGTGGTGCTGCTGGACATTCAGATGCCGGTGCTGGACGGGCTGACGGCGCTGGGGGAGCTGCGCCGCGCGGTGCCGTCGGCGCGGGCGCTGATCCTGACCACGTTCGGGGAGAAGGAGAACGTGCTGCGGGCGCTGTCCCAGGGCGGTGCGGGCTTCCTGCTGAAGGATTCGGCGCCGGGGGAGCTGATCGGGGCGGTGCGGGCGGCTGCGGCGGGGGATGCGTACCTGTCGCCGGCGGCGACCCGGCACGTGGTGGACCAGCTGGCCTCGGGGAAGGCGGCGGCGCGCGGCGAGGAGGCGCGGCGGCGGGTGGCGGAGCTGAGCGAGCGGGAGCGGGGGGTGCTGGCGCTGCTGGGGGAGGGGCTGTCGAATGCGGACGCGGGGCGCCGGCTGCATATGAGCGAGGCGACCGTGAAGACGTATGTGAGCCGGATCCTGGCGAAGCTGGAGTGCGACAACCGGGTCCAGGCGGCTCTGTTGGCCAGGGACGCCGGACTGTAGGCGGGAGGCCGACGGCCGGCCGGAGGTGGCCCACCGGCGGCCGGATCGGTACGGTCGTCCGCGGACATGTGGATGATCGAATCGGGGGCGGCAATGGCGGGGACCACGGCGGACGTGCCGGCGGCGGTTTCGGGCGGCTCTGCGGGCGGCTCTGGCGGCAGCTCTGTGGGTGGCGCTGTGGGCGGCTCTGCGGGCAGTGCTGTGGGCAGTGCTGTGGGCGGACCGGTGGCCGGTCCGGTGGGGGTGGCGGCTGCGGGGCGGGTTCCGGCGGTTGCGGGCTTCGCTCCGCGGGGCGGATCGGCCGGTGCGCCGAAGGAGGCGGGCAGGGCGCTGCGCGCCCGGGTGCCGCGGGCCGAGCAGTCCCGCTTCGAGCCCGCCGCGGACCGGCCGGACGCGGTGCGGGCGGTGGTGGAGTCCAACCAGGGCCGGGTCCCGGAGCTGACCCCGATACGGGTCGGGCGGATGGCGGCGAACCCGTTCGCGTTCCTCCGCGGGGCGGCCGGGCTGATGGCGTACGACCTGGCGGGCACGCCGGTGACCGGGGTGGGCGCGCAGCTGTGCGGGGACGCGCACGCCGCCAACTTCGGCCTGTACGGGGATGCCAGGGGCCGCCTGGTGATCGACCTCAACGACTTCGACGAGACCGTGTTCGGGCCGTGGGAGTGGGACCTCAAGCGGCTGGCGACCTCGCTGGTGCTGGCCGGGCGGGTCGCGGGGGCCGACGAGGAGACCTGCCGGGCGGCTGCCCAGGACGCGGTGGGCGCGTACCGGCGGACCATGCGGCTGCTGGCCCGGCTGCCCGCGCTGGACGCGTGGAACGCGATCGCGGACGAGGAGCTGGTCTCGCACACCGATGCGCGGGATCTGCTGGGCACCCTGGCGCGGGTGTCGGAGAAGGCCCGCAACAACACCAGTGCCCGGTTCGCGGCCCGGTCCACGGTGGTGGACGAGAGCGGCGGCCGGCGTTTCGTGGACGCGCTGCCGGTGCTGCGGCGGGTCGGCGACGCGGAGGCGGCTGCGGTCGCTGCCTCCCTGGCCGGGTACGCGGAGACGGTGCAGGCCGACCGGCAGCCGCTGCTGGCCCGGTACGCGATCCACGACGTGGCCTTCCGGGTGGTCGGCACGGGCAGTGTGGGCACCCGGTCCTATGTGGTGCTGCTGCTGGACCACCGGGGCGAGCCGCTGGTGCTCCAGGTGAAGGAGGCCCGGCCGTCGGTGCTGCTGCCGCACCTGCCGGCCGGCTTCGAGCGGGCCGCGGCCGGGCACGAGGGCCGGCGGGTGGTGGCCGGGCAGAAGCGGATGCAGGTGGTGTCGGACATCCTGCTGGGCTGGACCACGGTGGAGGGCCGGCCGTTCCAGGTGCGGCAGTTCCGGAACCGCAAGGGCAGTGTGGACCCGGCGGCGCTGGCGCCCGAGCAGTTCGACGACTACGGCCGGATGACGGGTGCGCTGCTGGCCCGGGCCCATGCGCACAGCGCGGACCCGCGGCTGCTGGCCGGGTACTGCGGCAAGAACGAGGAACTGGACGAGGCGGTGGCCGCCTTCGCGGTGGCGTACGCGGACCGCACCGAGGCGGACCACGCGGATCTGGTGGCGGCGGTGCGGGCGGGGCGGATCGCTGCGGAGGAGGGGGTCTAGGCTGGCCCGGTGAGCGAGCAGACTGTCCCCGAAGGCGAGGCCGACCGCGAAGGCGAGGCCGGCGCCGAGCGTCCCGAGGCCGGCGCCGAGCGTCCCGAGGCGCGGCTGGAGCGGGCCGTGCGTGCGGCCGAGCAGGCGCTGATCGAGTTCGAGATCGCGGTGGAGACCTTCCGGGTGGAGGTCGAGAACTTCTCCCGGCTGCACCACCAGAAGCTCGGCCCGATGTACACGCGCCTGGACGAGCTGGACGCGCTGATCGCGGAGGCGCGGGCGGCCCGGTCCGGGGACGCCGAGGACCTGCGGCGGGCGAGCGAGGCGCGCGCCCTGGTCATGCCGATGCCCGGGGTGGACGAGCTGTTCCACGACTGGATCGGCCCGGACGGCATGCTCGACGATGCGGCGGCCATGCTCACCGACCAGCCGGTCAGGCCGCCGGAGCGGGTGCGGCCCTCGGAGGAGGCGCGGCGGCTCTACCGGGACCTGGTGCGGCAGGCGCACCCCGATCTCGCCCAGGACGAGGAGGAGCGGACCCGCCGGGACGCCTTCCTGGTGAAGGTGAACGCCGCGTACGGGCGGGGCGACGAGGCCCTGCTGGGCGAGCTGGCCGCGGAGTGGGCGGCCGGACCTGCGCCGGAGGTGGCCGGGCCGACGGAGAGCGAGGAGCTCTACGCTCGGCTGGAGTGGCTGGCCCAGCGCAAGGAGCTGCTGGCGCTGGTGGCGCGGGAGCTGGAGGACAGCGCGATCGGGGCGATGCTGCGGATGGCCCCGGACGACCCGGACCGGCTGCTGGAGCAGATCGCCGAGCAGCTGCTGGCGCAGGTGTCCGAGCGCGAGGCCGAGCTGGCGGAGCTGACGGCGGAGGCCTGAGGGCGGAGGCCTGACGGGCCCGGGTGGAGCGGGTACCGTGGCGGTGCGGGGCGGGATCCGCACCCGCGACCGGTACGCGGCGAGTACGCACCAAGATGCGACGAGTACGCGACGAGATGCGACGAGTAGAAGGCGATACAGCATGCACTTCGGCACGCTTCCCACGGTCGGTGTCGACGAGCTCGGCCCCGACAGCTTCATCCTCGACGTCCGGGAGGACGACGAGTGGGCCGCCGGCCACGCCGAGGGCGCGCTGCACATCCCGATGAGCGAGTTCGTGGCCCGCTTCGGCGAGCTGACCGAGGCCGCCCCGGAGGGGCGGCCGGTCCATGTGATGTGCCGGGTGGGCGGGCGTTCCGCGCAGGTCACCCAGTACCTGGTGCAGCAGGGCATCGACGCGGTGAACGTGGACGGCGGCATGCAGGTGTGGGAGGCCTCGGGCCGTCCGGTCGTCGACAGCCAGGGCGGCGCCGGCACCGTCATCTGACCCCGGTCAGCCGAGGGGGTGGGCGGCCAGCAGGTCGCCCAGGGCCTCTTCGTGGGCGGCGGCCGGGCCGAGCGAGAGCTCCAGCTGCTTGGCCCAGGCGTGGTAGCGGTGCAGCGGGTAGTCGGTATCGGCGCCGAAGCCGCCGTGCAGGTGCTGTGCTGTCTGTACGACCCGCCGTACGCCGTCCGCCGCCCAGATCTTGGCCACCGCCACATCGCCGGCGACGGGCAGCGGCCCGCCCGCCCCGCCCGCCCCGGCTGCGCCGTCGGCGGCGGTGTCCAGCCGCCAGGCGGCCTGCCAGAGGGTGACCTCCATTGCGCGCAGGTCGATGTAGCGGTCGGCGGCCTGGACCGCGACCGCCTGGAACGTGGCGACGGGGAACCCGAACTGCTCCCGCTTGCCGGTGTACTGGGCGGTCATGGCGAGGACGGCCTCGCCCAGGCCGAGGGCCAGGGCGCAGGTGCCGGTGGCCAGCAGGTGGCGCAGCTGCTCCCAGGCGCCGGGTGTCCCGATGACATGGCCGGCCGGGATCCGTACGCCGTCCAGGGTGAGCTCGGCGAACCGTTCGCCGTTGGTGGAGTACTGGTCGGCCAGGGTCAGGCCCTGCACGGTGCGGGGGACCAGGGCCAGCACCGCCTCGCCGTCCCCGGTGTGCGCGGGAACGGCGATCCAGTCGGCGCTGTGGGCCCAGGGCACGGCGGTCTGGACCCCGTCGAGCACCCAGGCGGAGTCTTCGCGGGCGGCGGTGACGGCGAGCTCGGCCGGGTCGTGGCCGGTGCGGCCGTTCGCGGCAACGGTCAGGACGAGCTCCCCGCGGCCGGCCGCGGGGAGCAGGGCGGCGGCCAGCTCGGGGGAGCCATGGGCCTGGACGGCCATGGCGGTGGCGCAGTGCTCCAGCAGCGGCACCCGGGCCAGGACCTTCGCGGACTCGCGGAGCACCAGGCAGAGTGCGACGGCGTCGAGGCCGGCGCCCCCGTGCTCCTCGGCGAGGACCAGGCCGATCAGGTCGGAGCCGGCCAGCCGGGCCCACAGCGGGCGGTCGAATTCCTCGGCGACCGCGCCCGGGGTGAGTGCGGGACTGCATACGCCGTCGGGCGCGACGTCCGCGAAGACCGCCTTCGCCGCTTCGACGGCCGCCTGCTGCTCCTCGGTGAAGGTGAAGTCCACTGCCTGTCCTCCCTGTCCTCCCGCTCGGACCGCACCGCGGTCTGACGGTGCGTCAAGATAGAACAGGTTCTGGAATTTTGACAGGGGACCCGGATCACCGGTCGAAGTCGATCTCCACCTCTTCCGTCACCGGATGCGACTGGCAGGCCAGCACGAAACCGGCCTCGGTCTCGTCGGACTCGAGAGCGAAGTTGCGGTCCATGTGGATCTCCCCGCGGACGAGGAAGGCCCGGCAGGTTCCGCAGACGCCGCCCTTGCACGCGTACGGCGCGTCCGCACGGTTGCGCAGCACCGCGTCCAGCAGGGACTCGCCGTCCTGGACGGGCCAGGTGCCGGACCGGCCGTCGAGGCGGGCGGTGACCCGGCTGTGGGAGGAGGAGACGGTCCGGGTGACCGGGGCCGGGGCCGGAGCATCGTCCACATGGAAGATCTCCTCGTGGATCCGGTTCCGGAGCACGCCCAGCCCGCGGAGGGCCCGTTCGGCGCCCTGGACCAGTCCGAACGGTCCGCACAGGAACCAGCCGGCCACCGACTCGACCGGGAGCAGTGCGGGCAGCAGGGCCGTCAGCCGCTCCTCGTCGAGCCGGCCCGACGGCAGTCCGGCCTCCTGCTCCTCCCGGGACAGCACGGTGACGAGCTGGAACCGGTCGGGGTAGCGGTCCTTGAGGTCGGCGACCTCCTCCAGGAACATCGTGGAGGCGGCCGTGCGGTCGCTGCGGATCAGGCAGAACCGGGCGTCGGTCCGGGCGGCCAGCAGGGTCGCGGCGATCGACAGCAGCGGGGTGATGCCGCTGCCGCCGACGACCGCCGCATAGTGGGCGCCCTGCGGGGCGGCGGCCGGGTCCAGCACGAAGCGGCCGGCCGGGACCATCACGTCCAGCACGTCCCCGGGGGCGATCTCCTTGTGGGCGAAGGTGGAGAACTCGCCGCCCTCCACCAGCCGCACCCCGACCCGCAGTTGCTGCGGCCCGGGCCCGCCGGGGGCCGGTGCCGGGGAGCAGATCGAGTAGGTGCGGCGCACCTCGCCGACCTCGGCCGAGCGCCGCCGCAGCGCCAGGTGCTGGCCGGCGGCGTGCCGGTAGTCCTCGCGGAGCTCCTCGGGGATGCGCAGGGTCAGCGCCACGGAGTCGTCGGTGAGCCGGTCGACCGCCGCCACCGTCAGCGGGTGGAAGGCGCCGTGGCGTGGTGCAGCCATCTACAGCTCCTTGAAGTGGTCGAAGGGTTCGCGGCAGGACACGCAGCGGCGCAGTGCCTTGCAGGCGGTGGAGGAGAACCGGCTGAGCAGTTCGGTGTCGGTGGAGCCGCAGTTCGGGCAGCGCACCGAGAGGGTCAGCGGGACCGGTCCGCCCGCGGCGTGCGGCCGGGGCGGGGCGATGCCGAACTCGGCGAGTTTGCGGCGGCCTTCGGCGCTGATGTCGTCGGTGGACCAGGCGGGGGCCAGCACGGTGTGCACCGTCACCTGGCGGATGCCGTGCTCGTGCAGGACCCGCTCTATGTCGGCCGACATGGCCTCGATGGCCGGGCAGCCGGTGTAGGTGGGGGTCAGGGACACGTCGACCCCGCCGTCCTCCCGCACCCGCACGCCCCGCATCACGCCCAGCTCGGCCAGGCTCAGCACGGGCAGCTCGGGATCGGGGACCGCGCCGGCGATGGCGGCGAGCTCCTCCTCCAGCCGGGTGGCGGTCACCATGACGCCCCCGGGTGACTGCGGTGCAGGTGCTGCATCTCGGCGAGCATCCGCCCGAAGGATTCGGTGTGCAGGCCCTGCCGGCCGGCGCCGGCCGCCCATGCTCCGGAGCGGGGCCCCTGCGGGATGTCGAGGGTGGCCTGTTCCAGGACGTCGGTGACGGCGGCGAGCCAGGCCGTCTCCAGTTCCTCCCAGTCCACCTCCAGGCCTTCGACCGGCTGGAACATCTCGCCGGTGAACTTCCAGAGCGCGGTCACGGCGGACTGGATGCGCCGGTGGCTTTCCTCGGTCCCGTCGCCCAGCCGCAGGGTCCACTGGGTGGCGTGGTCGCGGTGGTACTCGGTCTCCTTGACCGCCTTCGCGGCGAGCGGGGCGAAGGGGCCGGACCCGGCGGCCAGCGCCCCGTACAGCAGGTGCTGGTGGACGGAGAAGAACAGCTGCCGGGCGATGGTGTGGGCGAAGTCGCCGTTGGGCTGCTCGACCAGCTGGAGGTTCCGGAAGGCGCGCTCCTCGCGGAGGAAGGCCAGCTCGTCCTCGTCCCCGGCCATGGAGAGCAGGACGCGGGCCTGGCCGAGCAGGTCGAGGGCGATGTTGGCGAGGGCGACCTCCTCCTCCAGGACCGGTGCGTGGCCGGCCCATTCGCCGAGGCGGTGGGAGAGGATCAGGGCGTCGTCGCCGAGGGCGAGGGCTGCCGTCGTGGGCACGGTGGCGGTCACAGGTGGCGCACCCCCTCCGGGATCTCGTAGAACGTGGGGTGCCGGTAGGGCTTGTCGGCGGCCGGGGCGAAGAACGGGTCCCGCTCGTCGGGCGAGGACGCGGTGATCGCGGTCGACGGCACCACCCAGACGGACACCCCCTCGCTGCGCCGGGTGTACAGGTCGCGGGCATTGCGCAGGGCCATTTCCGCGTCGGGGGCGTGCAGGCTTCCCGCGTGGGTGTGCGAGAGTCCGCGGCGCGAGCGCACGAACACCTCCCACAGCGGCCAGTTCTGCGTCATACCCGTGCCTCCTCGTGCCGACCGGCGCTGCCGGTGTGCTTCTTCGCGTACGCGGCGGCTGCGTCGCGCACCCAGGCGCCCTCTTCGTGCGCCTGCCGCCGCTGGCTGATCCGCTGCTCGTTGCAGGGGCCGTTGCCTTTGAGGACGTCCCAGAACTCGGCCCAGTCGATGGCGCCGAAGTCGTGGTGTCCGCGCTCCTCGTTCCACCGGATGTCCGGGTCGGGGAGGGTCAGGCCGAGGCTTTCGGCCTGCGGGACGGCTATGTCCACGAACCGCTGGCGCAGCTCGTCGTTGGAATGCCGCTTGATCCGCCAGGCCATGGACTGGGCGGAGTGTGCCGACTCGTCGTCCGGCGGGCCGAACATCATCAGGGACGGCCACCACCAGCGGTTCACGGCGTCCTGGGCCATCGCATGCTGGGCCTCGGTGCCCTGGGACAGGGCGAGCAGCAGCTCATACCCCTGGCGCTGGTGGAAGGACTCCTCCTTGCAGATCCGGACCATGGCGCGGGCGTACGGGCCGTAGGAGCAGCGGCACAGCGGCACCTGGTTGGTGATCGCCGCACCGTCCACCAGCCAGCCGATGGCGCCGACGTCGGCCCAGGTCAGGGTGGGGTAGTTGAAGATCGAGGAGTACTTCTGGCGGCCGGTGTGCAGCTTGTCCAGCAGTTCTTCGCGGTCGGTGCCGAGGGTTTCGGCGGCGCTGTAGAGGTACAGGCCGTGGCCGGCCTCGTCCTGGACCTTGGCCATCAGGATGGCCTTGCGGCGCAGCGAGGGTGCGCGGGTGATCCAGTTGGCCTCGGGCTGCATGCCGATGATCTCGGAATGCGCGTGCTGGGCCATCTGGCGGACGAGCGAGGCGCGGTACTCCTCGGGCATCCAGTCCCGGGGCTCCACGCGCTCGTCGGCCGCCACCGCGGCCTCGAAAGCCGCCGCGAGGTCCCTGTCCTGCCCCGTTTCCGGGGTTACTGCCACCATCCCGGCCCCCTTGCCGATGGACGTGCCGTTGGGCTTGCCGCCTGACCGCCGATGGCCTGCTGCCGGCTCGCGCCGACCGACCGATCGTTCGGTTCATGCTCTTCAATGGTGAGACGGCGGCCCGTAGGGTGTCAACCTCTGTGGGCTACTCGCTGTGGACAGCGCTCCGCCGGAGCGGATGGGAACGGGATGGATTCGGACCGGAACCGGGCGGACCGGGAGCGCCGGGAGCACGGGGAGATCGGGGAGAACGCGGAAAGCAGGGGGATCGCGGCCCTGCCCACCCCGTACCGGGTCGTCGCCGCCCTCGCCCTCGGTGCCGTCGCCGTGGCCGGCTCCCTGCACCTCGCCCTGGTCTTCCTGCACGTGGCACCGGCCAATACGGTCGGCAAGCGGCACGCGCAGACGGTCGACGAATGGATCTACCCCGAGTTCGAACAGAACTGGAAGCTGTTCGCCCCCAACCCGCTGCAACAGAACATCGCCGTCGAGGCCCGCGCCCAGGTGCGGACGGCGGAGGGCGAGCGGATCACCACCGGCTGGCGGGACCTCTCGGCGGAGGACGGCGCCGCGATACGCGGCAATCCCTTCCCCAGCCATGTGCAGCAGAACGAGCTGCGCCGGGCCTGGGACTTCTTCACCGGCTCGCACGACGAGGAGAACCGCCCCACCGGCGAGCGCGGCGAACTCTCCGAGGCCTACCTCCAGCGGATCGTCCTGGGCCGGCTCCGGCCGGAGTTTCCCGGGGGCCGGGTGCTGAAGGTGCAGCTGCGCTCGGCGACCACGGCGGTCCCGGCGCCGAAGTGGAGCTCCGAGAACACCGATACGCAGACCTACTTCCGGGAGCTCCCGTGGTGGACCGTGTGAGCCGCCCGGAGACCGGAGCGGTGGCCGGTCCGGAGACCGGTCCGGTGGCCGCCGCGCTCGCCGCGGTCCGGCGCGGCCTGGCCCAGGTCACCGGGCAGGCCCTGGGCCCGTACCAGAGCGCAGTGGTCCGGATCGGCTTCGCGGCCACCTGGCTGGTCTTCCTGCTGCGGGAGTTCCCGCACCGCCGCGAGCTGTACGGGCCGGACAGCCCCTGGGGCTTCGACCTGGCCCAGCGCCTGGTGGCGTCCAACGACGCGTTCACCGTGCTGCTGTGGAGCGACTCGGCCGTCTGGTTCGAGGCCGTCTACGCGCTGGCCGTGCTGTCCTCGGTGCTGATGCTGCTCGGCTGGCACACCCGGGCCTCCTCGGTGCTGTTCATGGTGGGAGTGCTGTCCCTCCAGAACCGCAGCGTGTTCATGGGCGACGGCGGCGACAACGTGGTCCACCTGATGGCGGTCTACCTGGTGCTGACCCGGTGCGCCCAGGTGTGGTCGCTGGACGCCCGCCGGACCGCCCGGGCGGGTCCCGCGCGGGGAGTCGCCGGGCCGCTGCTCTGGGGCGTGCTCGGCCTGTGTCTGGTGTACGCGGTGGCCACGGACCGGCTCGGCACCGGCTGGTCGGCGTTCTTCCTGTGGCTGTGGATTGTTCAGGGCCTGTGGTGGGCGGTGGAGCGGCGCGAGCCGGCCGGCGACGGCCGGGCGCTGCTCGACGTGCTGGCCAACATGGTGCACAACGCGGCCCTGCTGGTGATCATGGCGGAGGTCTGCCTGATCTACGCGACGGCGGGCTGGTACAAGATCCAGGGCTCGCGCTGGCAGGACGGGACCGCCCTGTACTACCCGCTGGGGCTGGACTACTTCACGCCCTGGCCCGCGCTGTCGGCGCTGGTGGCGGGGAGCGGGACCCTGGTGATGCTGCTGACCTACGGGACGGTGGCGGTCCAGGTCGCCTTCCCGTTCACCGTGTTCAACCGGCGGATCAAGAACGTGCTGCTGGCCGTCATGGTGCTGGAGCACCTGGGGATCGCGGTGCTGCTGGGGCTGCCGGTGTTCTCGCTGGCGATGATCGCGGCGGATGCGGTGTTCCTGCCGACGGCCTTCCTGCTGTGGGCGGGGGCCAGGGCGGCGGCCCTGCGGAGGCGGCTTCCCGCCCGGTCCGCCCCGGCAGCCGCCGCGCGTCCTCCGCACCCGCGCAGTCCGCACGACGGCGAGGGCGCGGGCGTCGCGGGCGAGGGCGCGGGAGGCGGGCCGGAGACGGTGGGTGCGCCCGCGGGCCGGGGGCCCGCAGCGGCTCCGGAGGCCTCGGAGGCCTCGTAGGCTCGTGCGCATGAGCGACGGACAGCAGGCGGCGGACACGGTACGGGCATGGCGGGAGGCGGCGGCGGACGACCGGGTCGTCCTGCTCGACGGGTTCCATGCGCTGAAGCACGCCCTGCGGTTCGGCGCGGAGCTGCGGGCCGTGGTCGCCGAGGACCCGGAGGCGGTGCTCGCACTGGCCGAGGACCTCGCCCCCGACGTGCGCAAGGACCTCGCCGCCCTGGTCCGGCCCGGCCCGCTCGGGGAGCTGGTGGCCCGGGTGCACCCGACCCGGGTGGCGGCCCTGGCCGTCCGGCCGGACCCCGCCGCCGGGCGGGCGGCACTGGACCGGCTGCCCCGCAGTGCGCCCGTCGTCCTCCTCGACAACCCCCGCAACCTCGGCAATGTGGGCGCCGTGGTCCGGCTCGCCGCCGGGTTCGGCGCCACCGGCGTCGTCACCCGCGGCGATCTCGACCCCTGGCACCCGAACGTGGTGCGGGCCGGTGCGGGCCTGCACTACGCCACCACCGTCGACCGGGTCACCCTCGACACGCTGCCGCCCGGCCCGCTGTACGCACTCGACCCGGAGGGGGCGGACATCCGCGCCGTCACCCTGCCCGACGACGCGGTGCTGGCCTTCGGCTCCGAGCGGCAGGGCCTGTCCCCGGAGCTCCGGGCCCGGGCCGACCGGCTGGTCTCGCTGCCGATGCGCCCGCAGGTCTCCAGCTACAACCTCGCCACCAGCGTGGCCATGACCCTCTTCCACTGGGGTGGTCCGCCGGCCGAGGACGCGGGCAGCGGCGCCTAGGCTGCCGCCGGGTCGCCCGCACCCCGGCAGAGCCGGGGCGCGGGCACCTGGCTGCGTGGCAGCTACGCCTGGCGGCGGACCTCCACCACACGGAACCGGTTGGAGACGAACGCGCCGTCGCACAGGGCCGCGTTGGCCGCCGGGTTGCCGCCGGAGCCGTGGAAGTCCGAAAAGGCCGCGGTCTGGTTCACATACACCCCGCCCGTGAGGTTCAGGGAGAGCTGCGCGGACTCCTCCAGACAGACCTCCTCGATCGCCCGCTCGGTGTCGGCCGAGGTGGTGTACGCGCCGACGGTCATCGCGCCCTTCTCCCGGACGGTGCGCCGCAGCAGGCCGAGCGCGTCGTCGGTGGAGTCCACGGCCACCGCGAAGGAGACCGGGCCGAAGCACTCCGACAGGTACGGGGCCGAGTCGTCGGGCTTGGCGGCGTCCAGCTTGACCATCACCGGCGTACGGACCACGGCGTCGGGGAAGTCCGGGTTCGCGACCTCACGGGAGGCCAGGGCGACCTCGCCGAGCCCGGCCGCCGCCTCCAGCCGCGCCTTCACATCCGGGTTGACCAGCGCGCCCAGCAGGGCGTTGGCCCGGGCGTCGTCACCCAGCAGCTTCTCCACGGCGCCGGCCAGGTCGGCGACCAGCGCGTCATACGACTTGTGGCCGTCGTCCGTGGCGATGCCCTCGCGGGGGATCAGCAGGTTCTGCGGGGTGGTGCACATCTGGCCGCTGTAGAGGGACAGGGAGAACGCCAGGTTGGCGAGCATGCCCTTGTAGTTGTCGGTGGAGTCCACGACCACCGTGTTGACGCCGGCCTTCTCCGTGTAGACCTGCGCCTGCCGGGCGTTGGTCTCCAGCCAGTCGCCGAAGGCGGTGGAGCCGGTGTAGTCGATCAGCTTGATCTCCGGGCGGACCGCCAGGGTCTTGGCGATGCCCTCCCCCGGGTGTTCGGTGGCCAGGGCGACCAGGTTCGGGTCGAAGCCCGCCTCGGCCAGCACCTCGCGCGCCACCTGCACGGTCAGGGCGAGCGGCAGCACGGCCCGCGGGTGCGGCTTGACCAGCACCGCGTTGCCGGTCGCCAGGGAGGCGAAGAGGCCCGGGTAGCCGTTCCAGGTGGGGAAGGTGTTGCAGCCGATGACCAGCGCGATGCCGCGCGGCACGGCGGTGAAGGTCTTGCCCAGGTTCAGCGGGTCCTTCTTGCCCTGCGGCTTCGACCAGTCGGCCGCGCCCGGAACCCGGGTCTGCTCCTCGTACGCATACGCCACCGCCTCCAGGCCGCGGTCCTGTGCGTGCGGGCCGCCGGCCTGGAACGCCATCATGAAGGCCTGGCCGCTGGTGTGCATCACCGCATGGGCGAATTCGTGCGTGCGGGCGCCGATCCGGGCCAGGATCTCGATACAGACCAGGGCGCGCGCCTCCGGTCCGGCGTCCCGCCAGGCGGCCATGCCGGCCTTCATGGCGGGCAGCAGTACGTCCGGGTCGGCGTGCGGGTACTCCACGCCCAGCTCCGGCCCGTACGGCGACACCTCGCCGCCGGTCCAGCCGTCGGTGCCGGGCTGGCCGAGGTCGAGCCGCGAGTGGCGGACGTCCTCGAAGGCCTTCAGGCCGTCGGCCGGGGCGGTCTCCCCGTATGCCTTGGGGTGCTCGGGGTGCGGGGACCAGTAGGCGCGGCTGCGGATGGCGTCCAGGGCCGCATCGAGCGTGGGTCGGTGCTTGTCGGAAAGCTGAGCGGCGGACAGGTCGGCGGCGGCCATCAAGACCAACTCCTCGTTGAGCCGGGCGTAGCGGAGCAGACACGAGTTAGAGTAACCGAACGATCGGTCGGGACAAGAGGGCCTGCGTCCCCCTGTGGACAACCCATGCGAGAGGATCGGGGACATGACAGCTATCGAGCGCTCCCGCACCGTGGCGGTCGTCGGGGCCGGGACCATGGGCCAGGGCATCGCCCAGGTCGCTCTTCTCGCAGGTCACCGCGTGTTGATCCACGACGTCGACGAGGAGCGCGCCCGGGCCGGCCGGGACGCCGTACGGGACCGCCTGGTCCGGTTGATCGACAAGGGCCGGCTGGACCGGGAAGAGGCCGACGACGCGATCGGCCGAATCGATGCGGCCGGGGACCTGGCCGAGCTGGCCGGGGCGGCGCTGGTCGTCGAGGCCGTCGTCGAGGACCCCGGGGTCAAGCGCCGGCTGTTCGCCGCGCTGGAGGAGGTGGTCGCGCCGGACGCGCTGCTGGCCACCAACACCTCCTCCCTCTCCGTCACCGAGATCGCCGCCGGTCTGGCGCACCCCGGCCGGTTCCTCGGCCTGCACTTCTTCAACCCGGCGCCGCTGCTTCCGCTGGTCGAGGTGGTCAGCGGGTACGCCACCGACCCCGAGGCCGCCGAGCGCGCATACGAGACGATGATCGGCTGGGGGAAGGCCCCGGTCCGCTGCGCCGACACCCCGGGCTTCATCGTCAACCGGATCGCCCGTCCCTTCTACGCCGAGGCCTTCGCGGTGTACGAGGAGCAGGGCGCCGACCCCGCCACCATCGACGCCGTGCTCCGCGAGAGCGGCGGCTTCCGGATGGGCCCGTTCGAGCTCACCGATCTCATCGGCCAGGACGTGAACGAGGCCGTCACCCGCTCGGTGTGGGAGTCCTTCTTCCGCAGCCCCAAGTTCCTGCCCTCGCTCGCGCAGCGCCGGCTGGTCCAGTCCGGCCGGCTGGGCCGCAAATCGGGGCAGGGCTGGTACGCGTACGGACCGGACGCCAAGGCTCCGGTGCCGCACACCGCCGGTCCCGAGGAGCCCCCGGCCGCCGTGACCGTGGTCGGCGACCTGGGGCCCGCGGCCGGCCTGGTCGAGCTGATCGGGGAGGCCGGGATCGAGGTCACCGAGGTCGCGTCCGGCGGCCCGTACATCCAGCTGCCGGGGGAGGGCCAGCTGGTCCTCGCCGACGGCAAGACCGCGATCGAGTTCGCCGACGTCGTCTACTTCGACCTCGCCCTCGACTACCGGGGTGCCACCCGGATTGCGCTGTCCGCCTGCGAGGACACCTCCGAGCAGACCCTCGCCGAGGCGGTCGGCCTGTTCCAGCGGCTCGGCAAGAAGGTCAGTGTCATCGGCGATGTCCCGGGCATGATCGTCGCCCGCACCGTCGCGATGCTGATCGACCTGACCGCCGATGCGGTCGCCCGCGGCACGGCCACCGCAGAGGACATCGACACCGCGATGCGGCTGGGCGTGAACTACCCGCTCGGACCGGGCGAATGGCACGACCGGCTGGGCCGCGACTGGGCGTACGACCTGCTGCACCACCTGGACGAGCGGGTTCCGGGCGGTCGCTACGCGCCCTCGCTCGCGCTGTACCGGCTCGGCTACCAGGCGGATGCGGATGCGGATGCCGAAGCCGATGCCGAAGCCGGCAGCGGCGCCGACGCGGAAGGCGCAGCGGAATGACCACGGCCCGCCGGGACACCTACACCCCCGAGACGCTGCTCGCCGTCGCCGTCCGGATCTTCAACGAGCGCGGCTACGACGGCACCTCGATGGAGCACCTCTCCAAGGCCGCCGGAATCTCCAAGTCCTCGATCTACCACCATGTCGCGGGCAAGGAGGAGCTGCTGCGCCGGGCCGTCAGCCGGGCCCTCGACGGGCTGTTCGGCATCCTCGAGGAGGCGGGTGCCACCCGGGGCCGCCCCATCGAGCAGGTCGAGTACGTCACCCGGCGCACCGTCGAGGTGCTGCTCGCCGAACTGCCGTACGTCACCCTGCTGCTGCGGGTCCGGGGGAACACCCGTACCGAGCGCTGGGCGCTGGAGCGGCGCCGCGAATTCGACCACCGGGTCGCGGACCTGCTCAAGGCCGCCGCGGCCGACGGCGACCTGCGGGCCGACGTGGACATACGACTGGCCACCCGGCTGCTGTTCGGCATGGTGAACTCGCTGGTCGAGTGGTACCGGCCGCACCCGGACGCGGATTCCCGGGAGACGGACGCGCTGGCCGACGCGGTGGTCCGGATGGCCTTCGAGGGCCTCCGCACCTCCTAGCCACCGCACCTCCCAGCTGCCGCACCGCCCGGTCAGCGGGGGGCGGCCGGGCGGGCCAGCCGGGCGGTGAGGGCGGCCTTCGCGGCCGGCCAGTCCTCGTCCGTGATGGCGAAGACCACCGAGTCGCGGACGGCGCCGTCCCACATCACCATGTGGCGGCGCAGGATGCCTTCCTGGGTGGCGCCGATCCGGGCGATCGCGGCCCGCGAGGTGGCGTTGCGGGCATCGGTGAGCAGCTCGACCCGCTGCATCCCGAGGGTCTCGAAGGCATGGCCCAGCATCAGCAGCTTCGCCTCGGAGTTGACGGCGGTGCGCTGCCAGGAGCGGCCGATGAAGGTCCAGCCGATCTCCAGCCGGCGGTGCTCCGGGACCACCTTCAGATAGCGGGTGGAGCCCGCGATGCGGCCGGTGGCCAGGTCGACCGTCGCGAAGGCCAGATCGGTGCCCGCCGCGTGCGCCGCCTGCGCGTCGTCGATCCAGGACCGGACCTCGTCGGGATGCGGGACCAGGGTGACGGCGAGGTTCCACAGTTCGCCGTCGCGGATCGCCTCGCACAGCCCGTCGTGGTGCCGCTGGGCCAGTGGTTCCAGCCGGACGTGGTCACCCGTCAGGGTCAATGCGTCCAGAACCGGTGCATCCTGCCTCATGCCATCCCCCGTGATGATCATCGAAGTGTCGGGGGGAGCGTACGGGGTGGCCTACTCCTCGCCCACCGGCGGCCCGGTCAGGACCGAGCCGTCCGCGGCCAGGTCCGTCTCCTCGAACACCAGCAGCGTCCTGGTGGAGAGCACCTCCGGCATGGACTGCAGGCGGGTCAGGACCAGCTCGCGCAGCGTCCGGTTGTCCGGGGTGTGGACCAGCAGCAGTACGTCGAAATCGCCGCTGACCAGGGCGATGTGCGCGGCTCCGGGCAGTTCGCGGAGCTTCTCGCGGACCGTTCGCCAGGAGTTCTGGACGATCTTCAGCGTGATGTAGGCGGAGGCCCCCTGTCCGGCCCGCTCGTGATTGATCCGGGCCGCGAACCCGCGTATCACCCCGTCGTCGATCAGCCGGTTGATCCGGGCATAGGCATTGGCACGGGAGACGTGCACCTGCTCGGCGACCGACCGGATCGAGGCGCGCCCGTCGCTCTGCAGCAGCTGGATGATCGAGCGGTCGATGGGATCGAGGGGCCGGGGTGGCAGCGCGGGCACCTCACCCGAGCGGGCCATTTGTTCATCCGCCATTGCCCCCGGCCTCCTTGTCGTGGACGTCCTGTATCCATCCCAGGCTGTGGACATCCGTTTGTCCACAGCCTGGAGCCGCCTGTAGCCAAAATGCGCTCCCGATCGAACAATCGGTAGGTGAGGCGCCTCACACCGCAGTGCGCCGCCAGCCCGCTTCCCACGAGGAGGTGTACGCCGCCATGACGGTCCAAGAGCTGCCCGGTGCCGGTGCGTCGTCGTCCTACCGGCCCACCCCGCCGCCTGCCTGGCGCCCGCGCAAGGACGCCGCCCCGCTGCTCCCGGACCCCGAGCCGTACCGGGTGCTGGGTACGCCCGCGGCCGAGAAGCTCGACCCCGAGCTGATGCGGCGCTGCCATGCCGAACTGGTGCGCGGTCGTCGGTACAACGCCCAGGCCACGGCGCTCACCCGGCAGGGCCGGCTTGCGGTGTACCCGTCCACGGTCGGCCAGGAGGCCTGCGAGATCGCAGCCGCGCTGGTCCTGGAGGAGCAGGACTGGCTGTTCCCCAGCTACCGGGACACCCTGGCGGCCGTGGCCCGGGGCCTGGACCCGGTGCAGGCGCTGACCCTGCTGCGCGGTGACTGGCACACCGGATACGACCCGCACGAGCACCGGATCGCCCCGCTGTGCACCCCGCTCGCCACCCAGCTGCCGCACGCGGTGGGGCTGGCGCACGCGGCCCGGCTGCGCGGCGACGACGTGGTGGCCCTGGCCATGGTCGGCGACGGCGGCACCAGCGAGGGCGATTTCCACGAGGCGCTCAACTTCGCCGCGGTCTGGCAGGCCCCGGTGGTCTTCCTGGTCCAGAACAACGGCTTCGCGATCTCCGTCCCGCTGGCCAAGCAGACGGCCGCACCGACCCTGGCCCACAAGGCCGTGGGGTACGGCATGCCCGGCCGGCTGGTCGACGGCAACGACGTGGCCGCGGTGTACGAGGTGCTGGCCGAGGCGGTAGCCCGGGCCCGGTCCGGCGGCGGGCCGACCCTGATCGAGGCGGTCACCTACCGGATCGAGGCCCACACCAACGCGGACGACGCCACCCGCTACCGCGGCGATGCGGAGGTCGAGGCCTGGCTGGCGCACGACCCGGTGCAGCTGCTGGAGCACGAGCTGACCGCACGCGGGATCCTCGACGAGTCGGACATACGTGCGGCCAAGGAGGCGGCGGAGACGATGGCGGCTGCCCTGCGCGAGCAGATGAACGCGGACCCGGTGCTGAACCCGATGGACTTGTTCGAACACGTGTATGCGGAGCAGACGGGCTACCTGCGGGAGCAGGCGGCCATGCTGCGCGCCGAGCTGGAAGCGGAGACCGAGTGATGGCCGTGTCGCAACTGGCGGCGAAGCCCGCCACGATGGCGCAGGCCCTGACCCGGGCGATGCGGGACGCGATGGCGGAGGACCCGACGGTCCACGTCATGGGCGAGGACGTCGGCACCCTCGGCGGGGTCTTCCGGATCACCGACGGGCTGGCGAAGGAGTTCGGCGAGGACCGGTGCACGGACACCCCGCTCGCCGAGGCCGGCATCCTCGGCGCGGCGGTGGGCATGGCCATGTACGGGCTGCGTCCGGTCGTGGAGATGCAGTTCGACGCGTTCGCGTACCCGGCCTTCGAGCAGCTGATCTCGCATGTCGCCCGGATGCGGAACCGGACCCGGGGCGCGATGCCGCTGCCGATCACCATCCGGGTGCCGTACGGCGGCGGAATCGGCGGGGTGGAGCACCACAGCGACTCCTCCGAGGCGTACTACGTGGCGACCCCGGGCCTGACCGTGGTCACCCCGGCGACCGTGGAGGACGCGTACGGCCTGCTGCGGGCCTCGATCGCCTCGGACGACCCGGTGGTGTTCCTGGAGCCGAAGCGGCTGTACTGGTCGAAGGCCGCATGGTCGCCGGACGCCCCGGCCGAGGTTCCCGGCATCGGCCGGGCGGTGGTCCGGCGGCCCGGTACCGGCGCCACCCTGATCACCTACGGCCCCTCGCTTCCGGTGTGCCTGGAGGCCGCCGAGGCGGCCCGCGAGGAGGGCTGGGACCTGGAGGTCCTGGACCTGCGCTCGCTGGTCCCCTTCGACGAGGAGACGGTGGTCGCCGCGGTCCGGCGGACCGGGCGGGCGGTGGTGGTCCACGAGGCGAACGGCTTCGGCGGCCCCGGCGCGGAGATCGCCGCGCGCATCACGGAGCGCTGCTTCCACCATCTTGAGGCGCCGGTGCTCCGGGTCACCGGGCTCGACATCCCGTACCCGCCGCCGATGCTGGAGAAGCACCATCTGCCCGGTGTGGACCGGATCCTGGACGCCGTGGCCCGCCTGCAGTGGGAGAACTGATGCCTCAGGTGATGGAGTTCAAGCTCCCCGATCTCGGCGAGGGGCTCACCGAGGCCGAGATCGTCCGCTGGCTGGTCGCGGTGGGCGATGTGGTCGCCGTGGACCAGCCGGTGGTCGAGGTCGAGACGGCCAAGGCGATGGTGGAAGTGCCCTGCCCGTACGGGGGCGTGGTGACGGCGCGGTTCGGCGAGGAGGGCACCGAGCTTCCGGTCGGCGCCCCGCTGATCACGGTTGCGGTCGGTGCGGGGGCGGCGGAGCCGCTGAGCGCCGACCCGGGCCCGGCCGAGGGTTCCCGTTCCGGGTCCGGCTCCGGTTCGGGCTCCGGCAATGTGCTGGTCGGCTATGGCACCGACCACTCCCGGCCGGCCCGGCGGCGCCGGATCCGCCCGGCGGAGCCGGCCGGTGCGGCCCGCCCCGCGGCAACGGTGGTCGCGCCCGTGCCGGTGCCCGCCGCTGCCGCGGCACCTGCGCCCGGCCCTGCTCCGGCGGTTGCCGCCGGCGGTCCCGTTCCGGTGATCTCCCCGCTGGTGCGCAAGCTCGCCCGGGACAACGGGATCGATCTGCGCGGGCTGCACGGGTCGGGGCCGGAGGGCCTGATCCTGCGGGCCGATGTGGAGGCGGCCCTGCGCGCCCCCGAGCCGGTGGCCCCGGCGCCCGCCGCGGCTGCGGCGGAGGGGATGCGGATCCCGCTCAAGGGCCTGCGGGGTGCGGTCGCCGAGAAGCTGTCGCGCAGCCGGCGGGAGATTCCGGACGCCACGTGCTGGGTGGACGCGGACGCGACGGAGCTGATGGCGGCACGCGCCGCGATGAACGCGGTCGGCGGCCCGAAGATATCGGTGCTCGCGCTGCTCGCCCGGATCTGCACGGCCGCGCTCGCCCGCTACCCGGAGCTGAACTCGACGGTGGACCTCGCGGCGAACGAGATCGTCCGGCTGCCCTCGGTGCACCTGGGCTTTGCGGCCCAGACCGAGCGCGGTCTGGTCGTCCCGGTGGTCCGCCAGGCACAGTCCATGAACCCGGAGGCCCTGTCGGCCGAGTTCGGCCGGCTCACCGAGCTCGCCCGGACCGGCAAGCTGGCTCCGGCGGACCTCACCGGCGGCACCTTCACGCTCAACAACTACGGGGTGTTCGGAGTGGACGGTTCCACCCCGATCCTCAACCACCCCGAGGCGGCGATGCTCGGTGTGGGCAGGATCGTCGCCAAGCCCTGGGTGCACCAGGGCGAGTTGGCGGTCCGGCAGGTGGTGCAGCTGTCCCTCACCTTCGACCACCGGGTGTGCGACGGCGGAACGGCCGGCGGATTCCTCCGCCATGTCGCGGACTGCGTGGAGAACCCGGCGGTGCTGCTGCGCAGCCTGTAGGCCTCGGAGGCGCTCAGAGGTTGCGGGCGACGGTCCAGAGCGCGGCGATCGTGAGGATCGCCGCGATGCCGCGGCGGCCCAGCGGCAGCCGGTAGCGGCGGCCTTCCAGCGTGGTGGTCGCGAACCAGCGGCCGTAGCCGAAGGCCGCCAGCGGCAGGACGCCCAGCAGGAGGGCGTTGGCCCGGACGGCACCCGCGAGGTCGCCGTGCAGCAGGCTGTACGCCATGCGCGTGCCGCCGCAGGCCGGGCAGGACAGGCCGGTCGCCCAGCGCCAGGGGCACTGCGGGAGCAGCTGCGCGGGGTCGTAGGGGCTGTGCCCGTACACGTACACCGCGCCGGCCACGGCCGCGGCCCCGAGCACGGCCGGCAGGGCCCGTACCTTCCACGGTACGGGCCCTGCAGGCGTGTTCGGCAGGCTCATGCTCAGCCGCGCAGAACCCGGCCCTGGGAGTCGGTGGTGTTGCTGCCGACCAGCAGCATGATGGCGTCGATCAGGGCCCAGACGCCCAGACCGCCACAGGTCAGGAGCTGGCCGATGGCCATGCCGGTGTGGCCGGTGTAGAAGCGGCCCACGCCGAAGCAGCCGAGGAACAGCTGCAGGACGCCGGCGACGACCTTGGACTTCTCGGAGTACGGAACACCGTTGGGGGCGTAGCCGAAGGGCGCGTTGGCGTCGGGCTGCTGCGGGAAGGACATGAAAGGGCTGACCTTTTCTGAAGAATGACGTGTGCTCAGGAATATATGCGATCACATGGTCGCACTTACGCTCACCTTATATGTCGGCGAAAGGCCCGAGGGAGAGGGACGAAGGTCACAGATCAGCCACTGAATCGGCGAAGCAAGATCAAACCGAGATCGGACCCGGAGCGGCCGGAATCACCGAATGAGCAGCAATTTCCCCACGTGAGATCCGGAATCCAACATTCTGTGAGCCTCTGCCGCCTCCGCCATCGGGAACGTCCGGTGCACCACTGGCCGGATTCGACCGGCCTCGATCAGCGGCCACACATGCTCCCGCACGGACGCGACGATCGCCGCCTTCTCCTCCAGGGGCCGGGCCCGCAGCGAGGTCGCCGTCACCGCCGCCCGCTTCGACAGCAGCGCCCCCAGGTTGAGTTCCGCTTTCACCCCGCCCTGCAGTCCGATCACGGCGAGCCGGCCGTTCACCGCCAGCGCCGCCACGTTCCGCGAGAGGTACTTGGCGCCCATGATGTCCAGGATCACATCCGCGCCGGCCCCGTCGGTGGCCTCCAAGAGCTCCGCCACGAAGTCCTGCTCGCGGTAGTCGATCAGAAGGTCCGCGCCCAACTCCTTGCACCGCGCCAGCTTCTCGGGACCGCCGGCCGTCACGGCCACCCGAGCCCCCACCGCCTTGGCCAGCTGGATCGCCATGGTGCCGATGCCGCTGGCCCCGCCGTGCACCAACAGGGTCTCGGCCGGGCGCAGATGGGCCACCATGAACACGTTCGACCAGACCGTCGCGACCACCTCGGGCAGTGCCGCGGCGGTGACCAGGTCCAGTCCCGCCGGGACCGGCAGCAGCTGTCCGGCCGGGACCGCGACCCGCTCCGCGTAGCCGCCGCCCGCGAGCAGGGCGCACACTTCATCGCCCGCCGACCAGCCGGAAACCCCCGGGCCGAGGGCGGTGATCCGGCCCGAGCACTCCAGCCCCGGGTACCGGGAGGCGCCGGGCGGGGGATCGTAGAAACCCTGTCGCTGGAGCACATCGGCCCGGTTCACGGCACTGGCCGCGACCTCGACGAGGACCTCGCCCTCGCCGGGCACCGGATCGGGGACGTCGGCCCAGACCAGGGCCTCGGGGCCGCCGGGCTGCTGGATGGTGATCGCATGCATGGCCCGGACAGTAGTACGCACCGTCAGTCGGCGGGAGGCAGCGTCACCGCCGGGGTGGCGGGCGGCGCCGCACGGACGATGACGATCAGCCGGTCGGTCAGTTGCAGCGGGCCGGCGTGCGGATCGTCGTAGGGCAGCAGCCGATGGCCGCGCAGCACGCTCACCACCAGGTCCGCGGTGTCCCGGACGTTCCTGCCCGCCTCGGACTTGGTCACCGGGCGCTCGATCAGGTCCAGGCCGCTGCCCTGCTGGATCAGGTCCTCCATCACGGCGCCCGCGCTGGGGCTGAGGACGGACAGGCCGAGCAGCCGGCCGGCCGCGCTGGCACTGGTGATGACGGCATCGGCCCCGGACTGGCGCAGCAGCGGGGCGTTCTCCTCCTCGCGTACCGCGGCGACGATCTTCGCTCCCCGGTTGAGCTGGCGGGCCGTGAGGGCGACCAGTACCGCGGTGTCGTCCCGTTGGGTGGCGATGACGATCTGACGTGCCTTCTGGAGCTCGGCGCGGAGCAGGACATCGGAGCGGGTGGCATCGCCCACCACCCCGGTGAAGCCCTCGGCGTTGGCCATGTCGACGACCTTGGAGCTCGGGTCGACGATGACCACCCGTTCCTTCTCCAGGCCGGTGGACAACAGGGTTTGCAGGGCCGACCGGCCCTTGGTGCCGAAACCGATGACCACGGTGTGGTCCCGCAACTGCTTCCTCCAGCGGTTCAGTCGCCACTCCTCCCGGGTCCGTTCGGTGAGGACCTCGAGAGTGGTGCCGACCAGGATGATCAGGAACAGTACGCGCAGCGGCGTGATCAACAGGATGTTCATCAGCCGTGCGCTGTCGCTGTAGGGAACGATGTCCCCGTAGCCGGTCGTCGAGAGGGTGACGGTGGCGTAGTAGACGCAGTCGAGGAAATCGAGGGTCTCGTTGGCGTTGTCGTGATAGCCGTCCCGGTCGACATAGACCAGGAGAACGGTCAGGACCAGCACGAACAAGGCCATCAGCAGACGCTTGCCGACCTGGCGGAGGGGTTTCTCCACCACCCGCCGGGGGAGTTTGACCCGTCGTGAGACGAGCTTCTCGTCGGCGTGGCGGGCCATCGCATCCTGGCCGTGCAGTTTCACGTGAAACACTCCCCCGCGGCGGACGCCCACGGCAGTTCCAGAATCTCCAGCTCCTGCCGGGCCAGGGCACCGCCCCGCGGTACGACGGCCAGTGCGTCTGCGGCGGCCACCCCCCGCAGCATCGCGGGCCCGTGGTAGCGCAGCGGTACGGCGTACTCCCCGGACAGTACGACCGGGACCAGCCGGGTGTCGTACGGGTGGCCGGGCACATCGTCACGTACGGCAGCGGTCCACCGCGGGCGGGGGCCGAGTCCGGCGAGGCCGCGGAGCAGCGGCTCGGCGAGGGTCAGCAGCCCGGACACCGCGGCCAGCGGGTTCCCGGGCAGTCCGACCAGGTACCGGTCCTCATCCAGGCGGGCCATCAGCATCGGGTGCCCGGGGCGGACGGCCACCCCGTCCACCAGGAGTTCCGCCCCGGCCCGGGTCAGGACCGGGTGGACGTGGTCTACAGGGCCGGAGGCGGTGCCGCCGGTGGTGATGATCAGATCGGCGGTGGAGCCGGTGAGGGCGCGGTACAGCTCCTCGGCGCCCGCCGGGTCGTCGCCGAGCCGCCGGGTGGCGAGGACATCGGCGCCCAGCCGGCCCAGCCAGGGCCCCAGCATCGGGCTCAGGGCGTCCCGGATCAGCCCGTCGTGCGGCAGTCCTTCGGTGAGCAGTTCGTCGCCCAGGACCAGGATCTCCACCCGGGGCCGGGGACGGGTGGCGAGGGTGTCGTAGCCGGCGGCGGCGGCGAGGCCGAGCACGGCGGGGGTTACCCGGGCGCCGGCCGGCAGCAGCCGGTCGCCGGAACGGCACTCCTGGCCACGCGGCCGGATGTCCTGGCCGGAGACGACCGTGCGCTCGGCGTGGAGCCGGCCCTTCTCCTCCTCGAACCGGGCGTGCTCGCTGCGAATCACCGCGGTGGTGTCGGCGGGGATCCGGGCGCCGGTGGCGATCCGGACGGCCTCGCCGTCGGTGAGCGGCGCCGGCCGGCCGGAGCCGGCCAGTACGCCGCCGCCGGGCCGTACGGCCCAGGGGCCGGGGCCGGAGACGGCCCAGCCGTCCATGGCGGAGGTGTCGAAGGAGGGCAGATCGGTGAGGGCGTCCAGCGGCTCGGAGAGGACCTCGCCGAGCGCCTCGCCCAGTGGCACCCGGTGGGTGCGGACCGCACGGCCGGACCCGGCGCGCGCGGCCGTGTCCCGGGCGCGGGCCCAGCCGGCCGTGCGATGCCCGCCGCCGTCCGGGCTGCGGGCGACCAGGGCCAGTGCCTCGTCCAGCGCCTGCTCGGCCGTGGCCTCGCCGGGCCGGCTCGGCTCCGCCGCCGCCGTCCCGGACCCGGCCGGTCCCGCCGCTCCCGCCGGTTCGACCGGCGCGGCCTGTTCCGGCTGTTCCGCGGCTCCCGCCGGGTCCGCGGCTCCCGCGGCTCCCGCCGGGTCCGCGGCTCCCGCGGCTCCCGCCGGGTCCGCGGCTCCCGCGGCTCCCGCCGGGTCCGCGGCTCCCGCCGGGTCCGCGGCTTCCGCCGGTTCCGTGGCTTCCGCCGCTGCCGCCGGTTCCGCCGGTTCGAGCGGGGGCGATGCGTTCGGATCGCGCGGTTCGGCCTGTTCAGGCTGTTCGGGCTGTTCCGGGTCCGGTGTGTCGATCGCAGCCGCCCGGAGGGCGAGATCGGCCGCGCCTTCCACCGGGATCGCCTCCCGGTCCGTCGCCGCGGCCGGGCACGGGCCCGCGGGGGCGTCCGGCGCTTCGGGCGCGTCCGGGGCGGTGGTGGTCCGGCTCAGGCGGGCGGCGAACTCCAGGGCCTCGTCCAGCGCGCTCTCGGCCGTGGCCGGGCCGCCGGGGGTGCCGGGGACGTGGGGCGGGGTCATCCGGATGCGGGCCCTTCGCCGGACTCGGCTTCGGCGGCCCACCGGAGGGCGAGCGCGGCAGCCTGTTCCGAGGCGCGGGCCACGGCCTCGGCCGGGTCGGCACCGGCGGCCCGGGCCTGCCCGGCGGCGTAGCCGACCAGGAAGGTGGTCAGTGGTGCAGCGGGCCGGGCGACGCCGTGGGCGGCGTCCCGGGCGAGGTCGAGCAGGGTCTTGGTGTCGACGGCGAGGTCGATGCCCAGCTCGTTCTTGACGGCGGTGATCCATTCGTCCAGCACGGTCCCATGCTCTCTGATCCGGGCGCGGGCAGCCGCGAGATCGTCCCAGGTGTCGCAGTCGAACGAAGCCGACGGCTCGGCCTCGATACGGGCCAGGTCCAGTTCCGCGGTGAGCGCCCGCAGCGGAAGGCCGGTGAGGTTGCCGTGTTCCGTGGCGAGCAGCGCGAGCTCGCGGCGGAGCGGCTCCGCACGGTAGGCGGCGACGAGCGGCTGGTCCCGGCCGGCCGGGTCGCGCAGCAGCGCGCCCTCGCGGCCCGCGGGCGCGGCCAGCAGGGCCCGTACCGTGTCCGCGCCGAGGAACGGCAGGTCCGCGGAGAGGACGAGGACCAGCTCGGCGGTGGTCCGCCGGAGCCCGGCGTCCAGTGCGGCCAGTGGTCCGGCGCCGGGCGGCTCCTCCCGGGCCCAGGTCACCGGCCGGGCGGTGACCCGCCGGCCGCCGACGACCACCGTGGTGCCGGCGTCGGTACAGGCGTCGAGGACCCGGTCCAGGAGGGCGCGCCCGCCGACGCTCAGGCCGGGCTTGTCGGCCCCGCCGAGGCGGCGCGCGGCGCCCCCGGCCAGCACGATGGCGTCGTAGGTCATGCCCCCGAGTATGCGTGGCTCATGTTTCCGGCGCAGACGCCTACTTACCCGGGGCTTATCGGGATCCCGGCCGAGGGCGCGGTGGACCACACCGGGCCGGGACGACGGAACTCCGCCCGCACGGCCCGGAAGGCCGGCGGACGGAGTCCTGTGCAACGCGCCTCGTGGCGACCTGCCTAGAGGTACGGGCCGGAGCGGACGGCGCCGTGCGGGCCGTCCTCGTCGTCGTGCGGAGCGCCCGGCGGCAGGGCCCTGCGCATCTGCTCGAGCTGGGCCCGCGCAGCCATCTGCTGCGCGAACAGGGCCGTCTGGATCCCGTGGAAGAGACCCTCCAGCCAGCCCACCAACTGCGCCTGGGCAATGCGCAGTTCCGCCTCGGAGGGGATGGCCTCGTCCGTGAACGGCAGGGAGAGGCGTTCGAGCTCCTCCACCAGTTCGGGGGCAAGGCCGTCCTCGAGCTCCTTCACCGAGGAGGCGTGGATGTCCTTGAGCCGGACCCGGCTGGCCTCGTCGAGAGGTGCAGCGCGGACTTCTTCCAGAAGTTGCTTGATCATGCTGCCGATCCGCATGACCTTGGCTGGCTGTTCGACCATTTCCGTCACCGGGACCTCGCGCGACTCGTCATCGGCGCCGCCGACCGCCATCCCGTCCTGGCCCACGATCAGAACCTGCGGGGGGCTGTCCTGCGACCGTTCACTCCTCGGCATCTCCATGCCGCCATTCTCTCGCACACCGTCGTCATCACACGGTGTGCCCCCGTGGAGGAGTGATCCACCCTCCACGGGGGCCCGGATGCCTCAGCCGGCCGCCCGGCGGGCCAGCGCGCCGCTGGAGCGGGTGACCAGGGCTGCCAGCAAGGCCGCACCCAGCGGGACCACGACCAGCAGCGCTGCGAGGGTCTCCCAGGGCACCACCACGGGCACATACGGCTTGGGGCCGTCGGCACCGAAGCCCTGGGTGATGGCCTCCTCGTACCAGCCGATCTGTTCGCGCCGCTCGGTCAGCCGGAGCCCGATCGCCGGCAGTACGCCCGCCGCGGAGCCCAGGACCACACCCATCGCGGCCACCACCCCGCACTGGAAGCCACTGAGGGTGCGCCGCACCCGCGGGGCCGCGCCCACCGCCGCCAGGGTCTTCAGATCGCCCTCGGCATCGGCCTGGGCCAGTCCGGTGGCGATACCGGCCGCACCGATGGTGACCAGTCCGGCGAAGACGGTCAGGACCAACAGCATCATCTCGGTGTCGCCCTGGTAGCCCGACTCGATCTGCAGGGACGCGTCCACGCCCATCCGGTCGAGCTCCCCCTCCAGCTTCTGTCGCTGCTCGCTGCTCGCCTTGCCGTCCAGGGTGAAGTACGAGCCGAACGGAACCGTGGCGAGCCCGGCGGCCTTGGCGGTGGCGGGCGGCAGGATCAGCCGGACTCCCCAGGCGTTGACGGAGTCCGGAGCCTGGTAGACCGGGAAGACCTTGTCCTGGCCGGGGGCGTCCTCGCCGCGCGTGCTCGCCTCGTCGGCCTTCTCCAGGTCGGTGACCACACGGATGGTGACCTTGCCGTCCTTGACGTTGCGCCGGTCGAAGGAGACGGCCTGGCCCGCGGCCAGGGCCTTGGCGGCGGCCGGGTCGTCAACCGACAGCGCGGTCAGCAGTTTCCCGTCGGCGATCACGGTGTCGTGATCGGCGTAGTGCGGTGTGTCCTTGCAGCGCCAGTCGGAGCGCAGGGCCCGTGCCTGTTCCGGGGTGAAGGCATCGAGCCCCTTGGGGCCCTCCCACAGCGGGCAGCGCTGCTCCTTGGGCGTCAGGACCTCCGCCCGGCCGCAGCCCTTGTCCGAGGACGAGGAGTAGGGCTCGCAGCCGGGCCGGCCGACCGAGATCCGTTCCACGTCCGCCCGGACGGACACCGGCAGGTGCCGGGTCAGTGCCTCGCGGACCGCGGGGACGTCCCGGTAGCCCCCGGCCTCGTTGACCGCGACCCGCCCGGCGCCGTCGGGCAGTTGGGCCACGTACTCGTGGCGCATCTGTACGTCCCGGCTGTGCTGGTACGTCGCCACTGCCACGGTGCCGGCCACTGCGGCCAGTACGGCGGCCACCGCCGGGGCGGTACGCCCCCGGTTGCGGACGGCATCGCGCAGCGCCAGCCGGGGCGACAGCGGGAGCCAGCGTCCGAGCCGGCCGAACAGGCCGACCAGGACCGGGGTCAGGGCGACGATGCCCAGCTCGGCGATGGCGCTGCCGCCCGCGACGACCGCGAAGCCCATTCCGGACACCGTGCCGAGCAGGGCGATGGCGACACCGAGGGCGACCGCGACCAGCCCGATGACGGGCAGCACCCGGTTGGCGCGGCGCACCCCGCGGCGCCCGGTGAGCGAGGCCAGGACGGTCTGCCGGGAGGCGGTGATCGCGGGGGCGATCGCGGCCAGCAGGCCGGTGAGCACGGCGAGCACGGCAACGCCGGCCAGTTCCAGCGGGCGGACGTCGAAGTTGCCGAAGCGGTTGCCGAGCTGGTCCTCCAGCACCGGCTGCAGCAGGAAGGTCAGCAGCACACCGAGGGTGATGCCGACCACGGCCGCCGCGAAGCCGATGACCAGGCCGCCGGAGAGCACGATCGCCCGAATGTGGCTGCGGTCACCGCCGTTGGCGCCGACCAGGCCGAGCTGGCGGCGGGAGCGGCGGGCGCCGACCGCGAAGGCAGGCCCTGCCAGCAGGCAGATCTCGAGCATGGCCAGGCCGACGACGGTGGCGAGAATGGCCAGTTCGGTGGCGCGGGTCGCCATGCCGGGGGTGTAGGAGTCCTTGGGCTGCTGCTGGTAGAGCGGCACCTCGGAGTCGGCGGGCGGGTCCAGGATCACGGCACGGGAGAGGACCACGGCGCCCTTGGCATTGGCCGCCTTGACCATGTTCCACGTGAAACCTTCCCCGCCGACCTTGACGAGGTAGCTCTCCTCGACCCCGGCCTCGCGCAGGCCGGCGGCCTGCAGGGCCTGGTCGAGAGGGGCGAGCAGGGTTCCCGGCGGGGCCAGCAGCTGGCTGGTCTTCAGGTCGTCGGGCAGTTCATAGGCGCCGACGATCTTGTAGCTCGTGGTGGTGCCGCGCGGGGTGACGGAAGAGCCGACATAGAGCCCGGATTCCTCGAGGAAGGCGTTGGTCGCGGCGACTTCACCGGCCTGCCGCGGCATCCGGCCGCGGTCGAGGGTGAAAATGCCCTTCACCAGCGGTCCGGCGGTGTCCAGTTCGCGCATGGAGGTGTCCATCAGCCCGTGCCGGGTGCGGACCTTGGCGGTGCCCGTCGAGTCCTTGACGGTCTGTGCGCCGGGCGGGAGGGCCTCGGTGAGCTTGGCGGGCATGTCCTCGGAGCGCCCCGGGCGGCTCATCCCGTCGTAGCCGCCGACCGGGGCGTACATGTCCGCGTTCGGGTCCTGGTAGATGGGTTCGCCGCCCATCCCGGAGATCCGCACCGTGGCGTCCGCGGCGCCGAACTTCCTCTCCAGCTGCTGCTCGGCGGAGAGTTCGGCGCTGCGCAGGGTCAGGTCGGCCGCGCTCACCCCGAGGATCGGCAGCGCGATCATCGACAGGACCAGCAGGCTGCGGCCCTTGGAGCGCCAGGCGTCGCGGCGGGCGATCCGGATGGCCGCGATCCAGGAGTGGTACCAGGATTTCACCGGCCGGCCGCCCGCCCGGTGAGCAGGCTGTCGGCCTCGGTGCGCAGGGTCTCGTCGACCACGTTGCCGTCGCGGAGGAAGACCACCCGGTCCGCCCAGGCCGCGAACCGGGGCTCGTGGGTGACCAGGATGCCGGCCGCGCCGGCATCGCAGCGGGCCCGCAGCAGGGCGAGGACGGATTCTCCGGTCTCGGAGTCCAGGGCTCCGGTGGGTTCGTCGGCGAGGACCAGGCGGCGGTCGCCGACCAGGGCGCGGGCGATGGCCACGCGCTGCTGCTGGCCGCCGGACATCTCGTCGGGAAACCGGTCGGCGAGCTGTCCGAGGCCCATCTCCTCCAGCGCGGCGAGCGCGGAGACCCGGGCCTTGCGGGCGGAGACCCCGTCCAGCTCGCGGGGCAGGGCCACGTTTTCCGCGGCGGTCAGGGCCGGTATGAGGTTGTAGTCCTGGAAGACGTAGCCGATGCTGCGGCGGCGCAGGGCCGCCAGCTGCTTGCGGTTGGCGGTGGTGATGTCGGTGCCCTCGACGATCACCCGGCCGCCGGTCGGCGTGTCCAGGCCGCCGGCCAGGGTGAGCAGCGTGGACTTGCCGGAGCCGGACGGGCCCATGACGGCCACCAGTTCGCCGGGGTACACGGCGAGGTCGATGCCGCGCAGGGCGTGCACCTCGGTGGCTCCGCTGCCGTGCACGCGGGTGAGCTGCTGCAGTTGCAGCACGGGCTGCGGCTGCTGGGAATGGTGCTGGTCGGACATGTGGTGTGGTCCCCTCTGGGACGGTTCAGCCTCGCGGTGTACGGGCCGCAGGCCGAGCGGTTGAGGTCGGGCTGGAGGTAGGGGCAGAGGTCGTCGCGGTGGCGGCGGCCCCGGTGGCGGCGGTGCCGGCGGTGCCGGCGGCGCCGGACGTAACGGCGGTGCCGGACGTACCGACGGGACCGGCGGTGGTGGCCTGGGGCGGATCGGCTTCGGCCCTCCGGTCGGCCAGGACGGAGAGCCGTACCAGCCTGGTTTCGGAGTGGTCGAGCCAGCGCGCCTCGGCCTCGGTCTGGAAGATCAGCTGTTCCAGCACGAGCAGCCAGGCCACGTCGTCCCGCTCCCGGGACTGCCCGCTCTCGATCGCGGCGAGTGCCTGCGCCTTGAGCCGGGTGTAGTCCTGCATCGCCTTGATCGTGGCGTGCCGCTGGGCCTGGATCACGGCGCGGATGTCCACACCGGGAGCGCCGACGGCCATGGCGAGCTTGATGGAGAGCTCGTCGCGGGGCGGGTGGGTGCGGTCGACGGGCCGCTCGTACCAGGAGTGCAGTTCGGTACGGCCGGCCTCGGTGATGGCGTAGAGGGTGTGGCCGGCATCGTCCTCGCCGCCGGGCGCGACGAGTCCGTCGCGCTCCAGCCGGGACAGGGTCGTATAGACCTGCCCGACGTTGAGCGGCCAGGTGGAGCCGGTGCGCGACTCGAACTCGGTACGCAGTTGGGAGCCGTACCGAGGGCCGCGTTCCAGCAGGGCGAGAAGGCCGTGGCGGATCGACATACTCAGTATGTATACCGAGTATGTTCCTCGTCGCAACCGTCTTGAGGTGTACGTCTCAGGGGGGATCAGCCGGGGATCAGCCCCGGCGGAGGCGCATTCCGATGAAACCGAGCCCCACGCCCATCAGGGCGAATCCGGTGCCGAGCGGCAGGATGTGGGCGGCCAGGTCGGCGGCCCGTGCATTGGGCCCGGTGCCGAGCGCCGCCGCCGGCGGCGGGGTGCCGGTCCCGGTGCCCGTCCCGGTCCAGGGGAGGTCCTGGGACGGCGGCTGCTGCGGGTGCCCCGGCCGGTGCGGCTTCCGGGGCTGCTGCGGGCGCTCCTGCGGTGGCTGGGCCGGCGGGAGTGCCTGGGCCGGCGGCGGCAGTGCTTCCGGCCGCAGCGGCAGCGGGCGGGGGGCGAGGGCGGCCTCCGGGTTCACGGCTTCGGTGACCGGCCGGCCGGGCCGCTTCCGCCCGGCACCGGCGGCACTGCCGGCCAGCGGCGGCTGCGGGTCGTCCCGGAGCTCGGCGGTGCGTGCGGGGGCCCCCGCGAGGGCGGCACGGGCCACCGCCGACGCAGTCGACGCGACCGCCGCGGCCGAAGCAAAAGGTGACGCCGGTGCGCATGCCAGGCCGTACGCGGGCGCCGCCGGCAGCAGCACCGCGCAGCCCAGCGCCGCGGCGGCGGGCCAGCGCAGCAGGCGGAGTCGCGTCACGGGGAGCCCCTCCCGTCCCGAACAGGCGAGATGTCAGGCTCAGGTTGACATAAGGGTGTAAATCCGGCATCCCGGGCGGTTGTGTGTCCCGGACGGGACCCACAACCGCCGGTCTACTGCGGGTTGCCGGTGGACACGACCAGGGTGAATTCCGTCTCCGTCTTCGACACGCTGGTGCCGGCCGCCGGCAGCTGTTCCAGCACCGTGTCCTGGCCGTACGCCGCCTCGTCCCGCTCCTGCAGCTTGTACTTCCAGCCGGCCGCCTGGATGCACTCCTTCACCGACCGGATGTTCTTGTACCGGAAGTCGGGAGCGGTGACCTTCTTCGGGTCGTTCCAGTCCTTGTACGCGTCCTTGCACTTCTCCGGCTCGATGGTCCGGGAGGGGTCGGGACCCTTGTGGCCCGCCTTGGCCGATCCGGAGGCCGTGGCGCCGCCGGTGGCCGCCGGAGTGCCGGTGCCGCCCTGGGCGTTGGGCGTCTGCCCGCCCTCCGGGTCGTCGTCCCCGTTCATCGACACCACCGCGATCAGACCGCCGATCGCCAGCAGCGCCACCGCAATGGCGCCGACCACCACCGGCATGTTGCGGCGCCCGTCGGCCGCGGCGCCGCCCGACCGGGCCGGCGGCGGGGCCACCGGCGAGATGGTGAACGGCGGCGGGGTCTGCGGGGCATAGCCCTGCTGTACCGGCGGCGGGGTCTGGTGCTGCGGCGGGTAGGCGTAGCCCTGCTGCGCCATGGGCGGCGGGGTGTGCTGTGCCACGGGCGGGGTGTGCTGCTGCGGTGCCGGGGTCGCGTACGGAGAAGGCTGGTACGGCTGCTGCACCGCCTGCGGCGGCGGCTGCGGAAGCGAGGAGTCCACCGGCGGGAACACGGCCGAGCCGACCCCCGCCCCGCTGTTCACGGGGCCGCCCTGGACGATCACCGGCGCCCCGGTCTGCCCGGCCGACGCCACCCGCGCGATCTCGTCGCGCATCGCCGCCGCCGTGGGGAAGCGCTCGTTCGGGTTCTTCTTCAGCGCCCGCGCCACCAGCGCGTCCATCGCCGGAGAGACGGACCGGTTGATGGCGGACGGGGCGACCGGCTCCTCCTGGACGTGCGCGTACGCGATCGCCAGCGGCGAGTCCGCGTCGAACGGCAGCCGTCCGGTCAGCAGCTGGAAGAGCATGATGCCGACCGAGTACAGGTCGGAGCGGGCGTCCACGCCGCGCCCCAGGGCCTGCTCCGGCGACAGGTACTGCGGGGTGCCGACCACCATGCCGGTCTGGGTCATCGAGGTGACCCCGGACTGCATCGCACGGGCGATGCCGAAGTCCATCACCTTGACCACACCGCGCTTGGTCACCATGACGTTGCCCGGCTTGATGTCACGGTGCACCAGGCCGACGTCGTGGCTGGTCTCCAGTGCGGCCAACACATCGGCCGTCACCTTCAGTGCCTTGTCCGCCGGCATCGCGCCGTACTGGGCGATGTCCGCCTGCAGCACCGAGCCCAGCGGCTTGCCCTCGACGTACTCCATGACGATGTACGGCATCATCGTGCCGTCCAGATCGCCCTCACCGGTGTCGAACACGGACACGATGTTGGTGTGCGACAGTTTCGCTACAGCCTGGGCTTCGCGGCGGAACCGCTCGCGGAAGGACTGCTCGCGCCCGAGCTCGCTGTGCAGGGTCTTGATGGCCACCTGCCGGTCGAGCGCCGCGTCGTAGGCGAGATAGACGGACGCCATACCGCCCTCGCCGAGCAAATCCCTTAGCTGATAACGGCCACCGGCCAGGGAACGGCCTGCGTACCGGCCCTGAGTGCCGTCCTGGCTCATGACTGTTGCTTCCCCTCGCCACGCTTGTGTCGGGCCCAGTCTGCCGGAGGGCAAGCACACGTCAAGCCGGGTGCCCGTTCCGTGACCACGGGGTTGTCACTCGGTCACAGCTGGTCCATGCCCGAACGGCGACCGGCGCAGAGGCTGTAGCGTTCATCGGAGCACCCCGAGACGAATGCACCGCACGCGCGGCCGAGAGAGATGACGGCGAGGACGGACTGATGGCACCGGAACCCGAGGCAGGTGGCGCCGGGATGGCCGAGGATCCGTCGCACTGGGGAGCGGGCGGCCTGGTGGGCGACGGCCGTTACCGGCTCACCCACCGGCTCGGCCGGGGCGGCATGGCGGAGGTGTTCGCCGCCGAGGACGTACGGCTGGGGCGCACCGTCGCCGTCAAGCTGCTGCGCGCCGACCTTGCCGAGGACCCGGTCGCCAAGGCCCGCTTCACGCGTGAGGCGCAGTCGGTGGCCGGTCTCAACCACCATGCGGTGGTCGCCGTCTACGACTCGGGCGAGGACCGGGTCGGACCGAACACCGTCCCCTACATCGTGATGGAACTGGTCGAGGGCCGCACCATCCGCGACCTGCTGATGAGCGCCGAGGCCCCGGGCCCCGAGCAGGCGCTCATCATCGTCTCGGGTGTGCTGGAGGCGCTCGCCTACTCCCACCAGCACGGCATCGTGCACCGCGACATCAAGCCGGCCAACGTCATCATCACCCACGGCGGTGCGGTGAAGGTGATGGACTTCGGCATCGCGCGCGCCCTGCACGGCGCGCAGTCGACGATGACTCAGACCGGCATGGTCATGGGCACCCCCCAGTACCTGTCGCCGGAACAGGCCCTCGGCAAGGCCGTGGACCACCGCAGCGACCTGTACGCCACCGGCTGTCTGCTCTACGAACTCCTTGCGCTGCGACCGCCCTTCACCGGCGAGACCCCGCTCTCGGTGGTCTACCAGCACGTCCAGGACGCGCCGGTGCCGCCCTCGCAGCTCGGCACCGGGGTGCCGCCCGAGCTCGACGGCCTGGTCATGCGCTCGCTGGCCAAGGACCCGGACGACCGGTTCCAGAGCGCCGAGGAGATGCGCGGGCTGGTCCAGTACGGGCTCCAGATGCTCCAGGAGCAGGGCGCCAACACCGGCACCTGGAACACCGGGCCGGTCACCATGGCGCTGCCGCACGGGCGCGGTCCGGCGGCCACCACCGCCATGCCGATGGGCGGCACCGGCCCGCAGCCCGGTTATCCCTCGCACGGCAGCACCTCGCAGTTCCAGCAGCCGATGGTGCCCCCGCTCAACCCGGACGACGGCTCGGCCTTTCCCGGCGGGGGCGGTGGCGGCGGTTATTACGACAACGGTCACGGCGGGTACGGCAATGGCGACGGACGCGGCGGCGGTCGCTGGAAGGTGTGGCTGTTCGCGGTCCTCGCGGTGATCGCCATCGCCGCGGGAGTGGTCTTCGCCCTGGACAAGGCGGGGGACAAGGGGACGCCCGGAAACGACGTCACGACGAGCCAGACCCCCACCACTCCGCAGCAGAGCACGCCGAGCACCCCGGAGACGGAGCCGTCCGAGGAGAGCCGCGAGCCGTCCCGGCGGACGGACAGCTGGACGCCGTCGACCCCGGGCCGGACCCGGAGCCACACGCCGAGCTCCAGCCCGTCGGTGTCGCCCTCGCCTTCGGTCTCGCAGAGCACCGACCCGACCGACGGCCCGACGACCCCGGTGCCGCCGACGAAGTCGAAGCCGCCGACGACCTCGCCGACCAAGAGCCCGGAGAACCCGCCGCCGGATCCGGACGACAACGCGGGCAGCTCCGAGGAGTAGAACGAGCTTCAGTAGAACGAGCTTCAGAGGGCGTGCTGGTACTCCCGATCGGGGTGGCCGGCCAGCCGGTGCACGGTGACGAACTGCGGCTCGATCCGCATGTAGACCGGGTCGAAGACGGCTCCGTCCACGAAATGCGGTACCGGACCGAAGAGTTCCAGTTCGTCGGTGGTCGGCTCGACAATCCGCGCGGTCCCGGTGAACTGGACGGACCACAGCCGGGAATCACCGGAATTGACGTTGTCGGCCCCGTACGCGACGACGCTTCCGTTGCAGGCCTGGTGGTAGCCGAAGCCGCCGTGCATTCTCAGGACGACCCGGCCGTCCATCACGATGTGGCGGGCGACGGCGAGGAAGGGCAGCGCGCGCATGCTGGTGGCCACCCGGCCGTACGGCACCCGGCACAGCAGTTCGATGGCGTGACGTTCCTCCGGTGACATGACCCCACCCTCCGGCACGGACCACGTGCCGGGAAAGAGGAGCCCGCCCCGACCATCGGGGACGTTGGTCCCGAATGACACGCCGTGCCCCGTGGAATCAGGTCGTCAGCCGTCGCTCGTCGGCTGTGCTGTCAGCGCTTCTCCGCCTGCAGGCGGGCCACGTACGCGGCGGCCTGCGAGCGGCGCTCCATGCCCAGCTTGGACAGCAGGCTGGAGACGTAGTTCTTGATGGTCTTCTCGGCCAGGTGCAGCCGCTCGCCGATCACCCGGTTCGTCAGGCCCTCGCCGATCAGGTCGAGGATCTTGCGCTCCTGCTCGGTGAGATTGGCCAGCCGGTCGTCCCCCTTGCCGCCCTTGCCGCCCTTGCCGCCCTTGCCGTCGCGCAGGCGCTCCAGCACCCGGGCCGTGGCGACCGGGTCCAGCAGGGACTTCCCGGCGGCGACGTCGCGTACGGCGTTCAGCAGCTCATTGCCGCGGATCGCCTTGAGGACGTACCCGGAGGCACCCGCCATGATCGCGTCGAACAGGGCCTCGTCGTCCGCGAACGAGGTCAGCATCAGGCATTTGATGTCCTCGTCCCGGGAGCGGACCTCACGGCAGACCTCGACACCGCTGCCGTCCGGCAGCCGCACGTCCAGCACCGCCACATCGGGCCGGGTCGCGGGGATCCGCACCAGCGCGTCGGCGGCCGTTCCGGCCTCGCCCACCACCTCGATGTCGGATTCGCTCGAGAGCAGCTCGTAGACACCTCGGCGTACCACTTCGTGGTCGTCCAGGAGGAATACCGTGATTTTTCCATCTTCGCGCACGGAGTCAGTTTCACACACTCACCCCTTCCCTGCCGGAGTTACCCGGGATAACGTGCCGTTGTTCCGGCCCCCTGCAAGGCTGTGACCAGTGGTTGTTCCAGATTCCCGGGATTTACTTGGAAATCCAAGCAAAATCCCAGGTCAAATGGGGTTTCGCGGTTACGCGGCGCACTGGGTAACGTGCATTGCGCAGGGCACTCGCCGGGACACCTGTCACGCCTGTTTCCCGGACGAGTCGCACCCACCCCGTGCGCGGGTACGGATACAGGCGGAGCCGCACTGGTCCCGGAGAACCCGGGTGCCGGACCGACGGAGGAGCACACGTGACCGTGGAGAGCACTGCCGCGCGCAAGCCGCGACGCAGCAGCGGCACCAAGCGAGCGGCGGCCGGGGCAAGCACCCGCAAGTCCGCCGACAGCGCCGCCGCAGCCGCTCAGAGTGCCGAGCCCCAGCTCGTACAGCTGCTGACACCCGAAGGGGAACGGGTCGAGAACGCGCAGAACGCGGAGTTCCTCCCCTACGTTTCCGACATCACCGCCGAGGACCTGCGCGGGCTCTACCGCGACATGGTCCTGACCCGCCGCTTCGACGGGGAGGCGACCGCCCTCCAGCGCCAGGGCGAGCTGGGCCTGTGGGCCTCGCTGCTCGGCCAGGAGGCCGCCCAGATCGGCTCCGGCCGGGCGCTGCGGGAGGACGACTACGTGTTCCCGACGTACCGCGAACACGGTGTGGCCTGGTGCCGCGATGTCGACCCGACCAACCTGCTGGGCATGTTCCGCGGTGTGAACCACGGCGGCTGGGACCCCACCGTCAACAACTTCCACCTGTACACGATCGTCATCGGCTCGCAGACCCTGCACGCCACCGGTTACGCGATGGGCGTGGCCAAGGACGGCGCGGATTCCGCGGTGATCGCGTACTTCGGCGACGGCGCGTCCAGCCAGGGCGACGTCAACGAGGCCTTCACCTTCTCGGCGGTCTACAACGCCCCCGTGGTGTTCTTCTGCCAGAACAACCAGTGGGCGATCTCCGAGCCCACCGAGCGCCAGATGCGCGTCCCGCTCTACCAGCGGGCCGCCGGCTTCGGCTTCCCGGGCGTCCGGGTGGACGGCAACGACGTCCTGGCCTGCCTGGCCGTGACCCGCTGGGCCCTGGAGCGGGCCCGCCGCGGCGACGGTCCGACCCTGGTCGAGGCCTTCACCTACCGGATGGGTGCCCACACCACCTCCGACGACCCGACCCGCTACCGGCGGGACGAGGAGCGCGCGGCCTGGGAGGCGAAGGACCCGATCGAGCGCCTGAAGGCGCACCTGCTGGCCAGCGGTGACGCCGACGAGGAGTTCTTCGCCGCGCTGGAGGCGGAGAGCGAGCAGCTGGGCAAGCGGGTGCGTGAGGTCGTGCGCGCGATGCCCGACCCGGACACGATGGCGATCTTCGAGAACGTCTACGCGGACGGGCATGCGCTGGTGGACGAGGAGCGCGCCCAGTTCGCGGCCTACCTCGCGTCGTTCGAGGAAGGGCACTGATCATGACTGTCGAGAAGATGTCGATCGCGAAGGCGCTCAACGAGTCGCTGCGCAAGGCCCTGGAGACGGACCCCAAGGTCCTGATCATGGGTGAGGACGTCGGCAAGCTGGGCGGTGTCTTCCGGATCACCGACGGCCTGCAGAAGGACTTCGGCGAGGAGCGGGTCATCGACACCCCGCTCGCCGAGTCGGGCATCGTCGGCACCGCCATCGGTCTGGCCCTGCGCGGGTACCGGCCGGTCGTGGAGATCCAGTTCGACGGGTTCGTCTTCCCGGCGTACGACCAGATCGTCACGCAGCTGGCGAAGATGCACGCGCGGGCGCTGGGCAAGGTCAAGATGCCGGTCGTCATCCGCATCCCGTACGCGGGCGGCATCGGCGCGGTGGAGCACCACAGCGAGTCGCCCGAGGCGCTGTTCGCGCATGTGCCGGGCCTGAAGGTGGTCTCGCCGAGCACGCCGAGCGATGCGTACTGGATGCTCCAGCAGGCGATCCAGAGCGATGACCCGGTGATCTTCTTCGAGCCGAAGCGGCGCTACTGGGACAAGGGCGAGGTCGACGTCGAGGCGATTCCCGGCGCCCTGCACGAGGCCCGGGTGGCCCTGGCGGGTACGGACATCACCCTGGCCGCGTACGGTCCGATGGTGAAGGTCTGCCTGGAGGCGGCTGCCGCGGCGGCCGAGGAGGGCAAGTCGGTCGAGGTCGTGGACCTGCGCTCGATGTCCCCGATCGACTTCGACGGGCTCCAGCGGTCGGTGGAGAAGACCCGGCGGCTGGTCGTGGTCCACGAGGCCCCGGTCTTCCTGGGTGTGGGTTCGGAGATCGCTGCTCGCATCACGGAGCGGTGCTTCTACCACCTGGAGGCACCGGTGCTGCGGGTCGGCGGCTTCCACGCCCCCTATCCGCCGGCCCGCCTGGAGGACGAGTACCTGCCGGGCCTGGACCGCGTGCTCGACGCCGTCGACCGCTCGCTGGCGTTCTGAGGAGATCCGCTGTGACGATCCGCGAATTCAAGATGCCCGATGTGGGCGAGGGCCTCACCGAGGCCGAAATCCTCAAGTGGTACGTCCAGCCGGGCGACACGGTCACCGACGGCCAGGTCGTCTGTGAGGTCGAGACGGCGAAGGCGGCGGTGGAGCTGCCCATTCCGTTCGACGGAGTGGTCCACGAGCTCCGGTTCGCCGAGGGCACCACGGTCGACGTCGGCCAGGTGATCATCTCGGTGGCGGTGGGCGGCGACGGCGCCGGCGCCGCCGAGGCGGCGGCTCCGGTTGCCGAGCCCGTGGCTGCGGCTGTGGCTGCGGCTCCGGCCGAGGCTCCGGCCGAGGAGGCCGCCCCGGCCCGCCAGCCCGTGCTGGTCGGCTACGGCGTCTCGCAGGGCTCGACCAAGCGGCGCCCGCGCAAGGCGGGCTCGCCCGCGGCCGTCGCGGGCCAGGCCGCCCAGGCCGGCTTCGCCGCCGCCGCGCCCGCAGCCACCCCGGCCCCGGCCGGAGCGGCGCTGGCGCCGGCCCCCGCCGCGGTGCTGAACGGCACCGGCACCGGCAATGGCAACGGGGACGGCTTCGCCACCGCGACCACGACCGGTGAGCGCCCGCTCGCCAAGCCGCCGGTGCGCAAGCTCGCCAAGGACCTCGGGATCGACCTGGCGCTGGTGGTCCCCACCGGCGAGGGCGGCATCGTGACCCGCGAGGACGTGCACGCGGCGGCGGCAGCCGCAGCCGCCCCGGCCGCCCCCGCGAGCCGGAACGGTACGGCAGCCGCGGCTCAGGCCGCCACCACGGCCCAGGCCGCGCCCGCCCAGGCTCCGGCCGAGGCTCCGGCTCCGGTTGCGGCCGGCGCCCGCGAGACCCGTATCCCGGTCAAGGGCGTCCGCAAGGTCACCGCCCAGGCGATGGTCGGCTCCGCCTTCACCGCCCCGCACGTCACCGAGTTCATCACCTTCGACGTGACCCGGACGATGAAGCTCGTACAGGAGCTCAAGCAGGACCCGGACATGGCCGGGCTGCGGATCAACCCGCTCCTGCTCATCGCCAAGGCCGTCCTGGTCGCGATCCGCCGCAACCCGGACGTCAACGCGTCCTGGGACGAGGCCGCCCAGGAGATCGTCCTCAAGCACTACGTCAACCTCGGGATCGCCGCGGCGACCCCGCGCGGGCTGATCGTCCCCAACATCAAGGACGCACACGCCAAGACGCTGCCGGAGCTCTCCCAGGCCCTGTCCGAGCTGGTCGCGACGGCCCGGGAGGGCAAGACCTCCCCGGCGGACATGCAGGGCGGCACCCTCACCATCACCAACGTCGGCGTCTTCGGCGTCGACACCGGTACGCCCATCCTGAACCCCGGCGAGTCCGCGATCCTCGCGGTCGGCGCGATCAAGCTCCAGCCGTGGGTCCACAAGGGCAAGGTGAAGCCCCGTCAGGTGACCACCCTGGCCCTGTCCTTCGACCACCGCCTGATCGACGGCGAACTCGGCTCCAGGTTCCTCGCGGACATCGCGGCGGTCCTGGAAAACCCGAAGCGCCTGATCACCTGGTCCTGATGTCGTGACGCCCTGACGTCCTGACGGACTGCCAACACGCCTTCGCCCCCGGCTTCCGGCCGGGGGCGAAGGCGTTTGCTTGCGCGTGACACCCACCCCCGGCCGGTCGCCGGGAGGCCGCCGCGGACCTGTTGGCCCGGTTGCGCCGCGCCGACCACCGGCTGCTGCTCGGTGCCCGGGACGTGACCGCTGCGACCGGGCCTTCCGTGGGCCGGCCCCGGGCCGCTGCCGCGACTGCGGAACAGCGGAGCATCCCCCCGCCGCGGCGTAATACCGCTCCGGTGGCGGCCGGTGCGGTCTAGGCTCGCGGCCGGGAAGGGGGCGGGATGGGTATCGCCGAGTTGCAGGTGTCCTCCGTCGAGGAAGCCGATGGGGCCGGTGGGGTGTGCATCGTGCGCTGTATCGGGGGAATCGCGCGGACCGGGCAGCTGTATGCCGCCGCCGGGTCCAGACTCGTACTGCGGCGGATCGAGTGGTACGGGCGGGAATCCGCCTTCCTCGACGCCGCTCATTCGGCCAAGGTGCACCTGAGTGGTGCGATCGTGCCGCTGCTCGGACAGTTCCAGGTGATCAGTTCCATCCCCGTGGCCGCGCTGAGCCTGACGGACGCCGAGTTCTGGCTGGCGGACGGCACCCCGCCGGCCAAGGCGCAGGATCTGCACACCCTCCGCGCCCTGGGCAACACACGCATGCAGGACGACCGGCTGCCGCAGGGCGAACGGATCCGCTGGGCCCGGGTCCAGCTCGCCGCCATCGAGCGGATGGGCCTGGCGCCCCTGGTGGCGGCGATCGACGCGGCGCAGGTACGGGCCTGCCTGATCCGGTACCTCGGCCCCGAGCCGGACCGCGGCGGCGGCGACGGGCTGCGGGATCCGGCCGGGCTGTGCTGCTTCGTGCTGGACCGGACCGGCATCGGCCCGGACCGGGCGCTCAGGGACGGACGGGTCTGGCGGGACCTGGAGCCGGAGCGGATCCTGCACCTGCGGCGCCTGAAGCTCCTGACGGCCTCGCTGGAGGCGGCCCGTCCGCACCTCGCGGACGACCATCCGCTGGCCGCCACCGTTGACGCCTGGCGCCGGGTCCGTCGCCAACTTCCCTAGGCGGACGCGGCGTTGTCGAGGACTCGGCGCGGGGTGATCCTCACGACCACCCGCGGCTCCGCCGGCAGCGAAGCCACGAAGCCCTTGCCGCCGTCCGGTCCGAGGTACTCGGCGGCGATGCGGTGGACCACCGTGCGGTCGGTGTCCTCCGTGACGGTCGCCTCGCCGCGCAACTCGGCGTAGAGGAAGGGGTTGGACAGGTCGAAGACGGTCACGCTGACCCGGGGGTCGCGGGCGATGTTCTGCGCCTTGCGGCGCCCCTGCTCGGTCGAGACGAGCACGTCCTCACCGTCCCGGCTCACCCAGACCACCGAAGTCTGCGGGCTGCCATCGGGGTTGAGGGTGGACAGGACGGCCGGGTGCGGGGCGTCCAGCAGCTTCCTTACGGCATCGTTCAGGGCAACGGTCATGCCGGCGACCCTAGGTGGCCGCCCCGGGCGGCGTCGACCGACTCGATCCGGCCGCGCCCGACTACCCGAAGTCGACCGCCGCGCGGCCGGATGGCCCCCTTGACGGGTGGTCCGGGCGGATGGACGCTCACGGCTCCGCATCCGTACGGTTCAAGGGGGGAGCCGGTATGCCGGAGGAGTACGGGACGTACGACGACCGGCCGGTGCAGCTCGCGGGGGAGCTGCGGGCCCAGGTGGTGGACCACGGGGCCCCGTGGTCCGTCAGCGAGCGGCTGGCCGATGAGGACCCGGTGCCCCGCGCACCGCTCGGGCTGGACCCGGAGGCCCTGCTGACCACCGCCGCCGAGGCCGGCACCGTCGATCTGCGCGGCCTGGTCGGACGGGAGAGCGGCAACCCGCACCTCACCCGGCGGCGGGCCGCCCACGGGCTGCTCGCCGACCGCAAGGCGCAGGCCGCCTCGCCCCGCCCGGCCGCCGTCGACTGGCGGAGCCGCTGGGGATGGCCGTGGATCACCCGGGTGAAGGACCAGGGGCCGTGCAGTTCCGGCTGGGCCTTCGCCGCGGCCGGGCTGGTCGAGTCGATGGCCCGGATCGAGCACCATGTGTGGGCCGAGCGCGCCGAGGGCGATCTGCACGACGGCATGCGGGCCGCCTGCGGTCGGCTGGGCAGCCCGGAGGAGGCCCTCGACTGGATCCGGGACAACGGCGGCATCGCGGACCCGGACTGCCATCCGCCCGTGGAGCCCCCGGCCGGGCTGCCCCCCGAACGGCTCGACGCCTGGCGGGCCGCCTACCCGCCCAGCTGGGACCGCTCCGGCCGGACCGTCCGGATCACCGACTACGTCCGGCTCGGCGATGTGGAGCAGCAGAAGGTCTGGCTGGACACGGTCGGCCCGCTCACCGCCTGCCTCGACGTGTACGAGGACTTCTTCGGGCTCGGCTCCGGGGTGTACCGGCGGACCACCGACCGCCGGGCCGGCGGCCACTGCGTCCTGATCGTCGGCTACGACGACGCTGCCGGCTGCTGGATCTTCCGGAACTCCTGGGGCCCCGGCCACCACGTCGGGGGCTTCGGCCGGATCGGCTACGGCGAGGCCCGGATCGACCACTGGGCCAAGTGCGGGCTGCGCCACACCAACGTCGACCCGTGGAGCAAACGGCGGCTGCACAGCGGCAACGTCTACGAGAGCGGGAACGGCCGCGCACACCGCAACTTCGAGCTGCTGCTGACCACCGGCGACGGCCGCCTCCGGCACTGGTGGCGCAACGGGGACCCGCCCCACCGGTGGTCGCCGGACGCGGAGTTCGGCAGCGATGCAGCCGGTATGCCCGCCTTCACCGGGACCACCTACAACCGCAATATGGAATCCCTGCACATCACTCCCGGCGGGCGGCTGCGGCACTGGTACTACGAGCAGTCCGCCCGCACCTGGCGCGACGGCGGGCTCTTCGGGGCCGACGGGGACGCGGCCGTCGGCTCGACCCCCGGCTTCATCCAGAGCGACTACGGCAAGCCGGGCAACTTCGAGGTGGTGGTGCGGACCGCCGACGGCCGGCTGCGCCACTGGTGGCGGATCAACGGCTCACCGTGGTCGTGGAACGACGGCGGCTGCTTCGCCTCCCGGATCGCGCACTACGGGCCCGCCCTGGTGCAGACCCGCGACCGCAGGCTCGACCTGGTGGCTGCCCGTACGGACGGCCGGATGCAGCGGTGGTGGCGGGACGACGCGGCGGGCTTCGTCTGGCGGCCGGGGGAGATCTTCGGCAGCGGGATCGGTTCCGCGCCCTGCCTGATCGAGGCCCAGTACGACGCCCGGGACGAGGCCACCGCCGGGAACTACGAGCTGTGCGCGGTGACGGAGGACGGGCGGATCGAGCACTGGTGGCGGGGGAACGCGAGCGGGTCCGGCTGGACCCGGAGCACGGTCTTCGGCCGGGACGCGCTGGCCGTGACCGGGATGCTGCAGGGCAGCTTCGGCTTCCACCTGGAGGTGTTCGTGCTGCGGGCCGACCGGCAGGTGCAGCACTGGTGGCGGGACGGGAACGGCGGCTGGCACGAGGGCGCGGTCATCGGCTGAGGCGCGCCACGCGCGGCCGACGGGGGCGTGCCCCGGGCCGTGTCCCGGGCTGTGTCCCGGGCCGTGTCCCGGGCTGTGTCCCGGGCCGGGGGCCCGGGACACGGCTTCCGTGCGCGGTGCGACTAGTCGCGGTTTGCGCCCGGCGGGAGCTCGCGGAGCCCGGAGCCGGACCGGAGGTTCCTGGGCGCCGGGCCCAGGCTGTATTCCATGATCTTCTTGGCGTCGTCGTACCGGCTGGTGACCGAGGACGAGCCGAGCACCACGCCGGTCACCGTCTTGCCGTTGCGGGTGGCGGCGAAGACCAGGCAGGGCCCGGCCGGGGTGTTGGTGCCGGTCTTGACGCCGATCGCACCGTTGTAGGCGCCGATCAGCTGGTTGGAGTTCGGCCAGCTGTACTTGCGGGTGTTGCCATTGGCGGCGGTGGCGGTCGCGTTCATCGTGGACCGCGCCACGAGCTTCTTGAACTCGGTGTTCTGCATCGCGGACCGGGCGAGCCGGGAGAGATCGCGCGGGGTCGTGTAGTTGCCCGCGCTGTAGTTGGGCGAGTTGCCGTCGAAGGAGTCGAACCTGGTGTTCGTCAGGCCGAGGGCCTTCGCCTTCGCGTTCATCTGGGCGATGAAGTCGGCGGTGCGGGCGGCGCGGGTGCTGCCCTTGCCGTAGGTGTCGGCGAGCGCGTAGGCGGCGTCGCAGCCCGAGGGGCCCATCATCGCGTTGAGCATGCCGTACGTCGTGAGCTTGTCGCCGACGAACAGGTACGCGCTGCTCGCGCCGACCTTGGTGACGTAGTCCGGGTACGCCTTCTGGACCGTGATCTTGCGGCTCAGGTCCAGCTTGGGCTGCGAGAGCACCACATAGGCCGTCATGATCTTGGTGGTGCTGGCCATCGGACGGCGGGTGTCGGCGGCCTTGGCGAACTGGCCGACGCCGTTGCCGTTGTCCAGCAGGAAGGCGCCCTTGGCGGTCACGGTCGGCCAGCCGGGCGGGTTGGCGGCAGATGCGCCGGTGGCGAGCGGGGTGGCGGTCAGCAGCGCGCCGGTGGCGGTGGCCACGAGCACGGCGCGGCGGGCGCGCGAAAAGCCGGTTCTGCCAATTTTCAAGAGGGGTCCCCCGAGTTCGCGAAGACGGTTCCGTCCGGGCCTGCCTGCGGTGGCGGCCCGGATGGAAGACACCCGATGGATCCGGATGGATGTGCGGGGTCGGGGCATCGTTGCTGTTCCGCAATCTGCCTTGCCGGCTGCCGCGCCGGCTGCCTCGCCGTCCGGATGGTGGACGGGGCCTGAGTTGTGTCCTACATGTATCTATGCTGCGTCCATGCCATCCCCAGCCACAGGCGCAGCAGTGAAGCAGCCGCCCGCCGCCGACCGGGTCTACCGGCACGTCAAGCAGGGCGTCCTGGACCGGTCCTACGAGGGCGGCACCCTCCTCACCGAGGGCGAGCTGGCCGAGGCCGTCGGGGTGTCCCGGACACCGGTGCGCGAGGCCCTGCTGCGGCTGGAGACCGAGGGGCTGATCAGGCTCTACCCGAAGAAGGGCGCGCTGGTCCTGCCGGTGTCCGCCCAGGAGATCGCGGACGTGGTCGAAACCCGGCTGCTGGTCGAGGAGTTCACGGTCCGCCGGGCCGTGCCGGCCCCGCCCGCGCTGCTTGCGCGGCTGGCAGAGCTGCTGGAGGAGCAGCGCCGGCAGGCGGAGTGCGGGGACCTGGCCGCCATGATGGTCGCCGACCGCTGCTTCCACGCCGAGATCGTCCGGCACGCCGGGAATCAGATCCTGGCCCGGCTCTACGACCAGCTGCGGGACCGGCAGCTGCGGATGGGCGTCGCCCTGCTGCACGCCCACCCCGACCGCATCGCCCGTACCCTCACCGAGCACGCGGAGATCCTGGACGCGCTGCGGGCGGGCGACGAGGAGGCCGCGGCGGCTGCGGTGCGGGGCCATATCGCCCGGGTCGAGTCGCTGGCCCGCGGTACGTCTCGCGGGACCGCCTGATGACCGCGGTGGCCGGCGGCCGGCCGGGTGCCGGTGCCGTCGTGCCGGAGCCCCCCGGCGGCCGGCAGGCCGTTCTGATCTGGTCCATCGGCGTGGCCGTCTACTTCGTCGCCGTCATCTTCCGCACCAGCCTGGGCGTCGCCGGCCTGGACGCGGCCGACCGCTTCCAGGTCAACTCCTCCGCCCTGGCCACCTTCTCCCTCCTCCAGCTGCTCGTCTACGCGGGCATGCAGATACCCGTCGGCCTGATGGTCGACCGGCTCGGCACCAAGAAGGTGCTCACGCTCGGCGCGGTCCTCTTCACCGCCGGCCAGGTCGGCTTCGCCCTCTCCCCCTCGTACGGGATGGCGCTTGCCGCCCGCGCCCTGCTCGGCTGCGGCGACGCGATGACCTTCATCTCCGTACTCCGCCTCGGCACCCGGTGGTTCCCGGCCCGCCGGGGCCCCCTGATGGCCCAGCTCGCCGGTCTCGTCGGCATGGCCGGGAACCTGGTCTCCACCCTTGTCCTCGCACCCGTCCTGCACGACCTCGGCTGGGTCCCCGCCTTCGCCGGCAGTGCGGTGGCCGGGCTGGTCGTGCTGGTTCCGGTGGTGCTGTTCCTGAAGGACCAGCCCGAGTCCGGCGGTGGCGAGCAGGGCGGTCAGCTCGGTGGCGTCGGCTTTGTGCGGACCCAGATCGCCGAGTCCTGGCGGGAGCCCGGCACCCGCCTGGGCCTGTGGGTCCACTTCACCACCCAGTTCCCGGCCATGGTGTTCCTGCTGCTGTGGGGCATGCCGTTCCTGGTCGAGGCGCAAGGACTGACCCGCTCCACCGCGGGCGGCCTGCTGACCCTGGTGGTCGCCTCCAACATGGTCTTCGGCCTGGCCTACGGCCAGATCGTCGGCCGCCGCCAGTCGTCCCGGATCCCCCTCGCGCTCGGCACGGTCGGCGCGACCGCCCTGCTGTGGGCAGCCACCCTCGCCTACCCGGGGGACCGGGCGCCGATGTGGCTGCTGGTCTCCCTGTGCGTGGTGCTCGGCACCTGCGGCCCGGCCTCGATGATCGGCTTCGACTTCGCCCGGCCGGCCAACCCGCCCGCCCGGCAGGGCACCGCCTCCGGCATCACCAACATGGGCGGCTTCCTCGCCTCGATGACCACACTGCTGGTGGTGGGCGTCCTGCTCGATGCCACGGGTGACGACTACCGGATCGCGTTCTCCACCGTCTTCGTGCTCCAGCTGCTGGGCGTGAGCCGGATCCTCCGGCTGCGCGGTGCGGCCCTGCGCCGCGAAGCCGGCCGCCTCGCCGCCGCCGTCCCGCCCCAGGCCAACCAGGCCGATCGGGCCGGCCGGCCGGGGGCCGGGGTGGTGCCGCCTCCTACGGGGTGACCGCGAAGTTCGCCAGGATCGCGTCCGCCAGCTCCTGGTCGCCCTCCACCTTCAGCCGGTCGGCCACGGCCGCCGGCCGGACCCGGCCCGCGGCCAGCCGTACGTACGTCTCCCAGTCCATGGCCAGCGTCACCGCCGGGCCCAGCGACGGGGTGCCGTCCACCGTCCCGTGGCCCGCCGCGTCCACCCGTACCGTCCGCAGGAACTCCAGCGGACCGTGCACGTCCAGCACCACCGCCGAATGCGCGGGCGCGCCCGCGCGCTTCGCCACCACCTTCGGCAGCCCCGCGAGCAGCAGGTCCCGCACCACCACCGCGCCCGGCGAGTCCAGGTTCCCCGGCCGGCCGAGCGCCGTCCGCAGGTCCTGCTCGTGGATCCACACGTCGAACGCCCGCAGCCGCAGTGCGGTCTCCAGCGTCACCTGCTCGCCCAGCGGCCCCCGCACCATCGTCTGCGGATCCCGCTTCTCGTTCCGCAGCTGCCGGGCCCGCCGGATGAGCGTGTACTCCAGCTCCGAGGTCATCTCCGGCGCGGTGTGGTGCCGGCGCACGTCGACCTGCACCTCCATGTACCGGGTGAACTCGTCGACCACGTGCCGCAGATCCCGCGGCAGCGTGTGGATCGGCCGCGGGTCGCCGAGCATCTCGCACTCGATCCCGATGACATGGGACACCACATCCCGAACCGACCAGCCCGGGCACGGGGTGGCCCGGTTCCACTCGGCCTCCGGCAGCGGCTGGACGAGCTCGGATATCGCCTCGATGGAGTGCGTCCACGCGTCGGCGTACGGCTGAAGGCTGGGATGGGGAAGGACGGTCAACGGAACCCCTCGCGTGCGGTTCAATGGCGCAGTGGCGCGTTGTGGACTTGTTTTCCCAAGCTACGCTGCCCAGGAGCACCCCGGCAGTGCTTTCGTGTGACGATCGTAGGCCCGAGTTGACGGCTTGAACGCCAGGACGGTGGTACCGTGCGCGCCTCTCTCCTCCAAATCGCCGTGGACGACGCCGAGTCGGTCCCGGCCCGCCGGGCCCGGGTCGCCGCGCTGGTCCGCGAACAGCGGGACGCCGACCTGGTGGTACTGCCGGAGCTGTGGCCGATGGGAGCCTTTGCGTACGAGCAGTTCGAGACGGAGGCCGAGCCGCTGGACGGCCCGACGTACGCCGAGCTCTCGAAGGCCGCCAGGGACGCCGGGGTCTGGCTGCACGCCGGGTCGATCGTGGAGCGGGCGGGAGACGGCCGGCTGTACAACACGGCACTGGTGATCTCCCCGGCCGGCGAGCTGGCCGCCACCTACCGTAAGATCCACCGCTTTGGCTTCGACGAGGGCGAGGCCGTGCTGATGTCGGCCGGCGACTCCCTGACGGTCGTGGAGCTCCCCGAGCAGACCCTGGGCCTGGCCACCTGCTACGACCTGCGCTTCCCGGAGCTCTTCCGCGGCCTGGTCGACTCCGGGGCCACCACCCTGGTCGTCTCGGCGGGCTGGCCCGAACGCCGCCGGGCCCACTGGACCCTGCTGAACCGGGCCCGGGCGATCGAGGAACAGTCGTACGTCCTGGCCTGCGCCACGGCCGGCACCCACGCAGGGGTGCAGCAGGCGGGCCACAGCCTGGTGGTCGACCCCTGGGGCGAGGTCCTGGCGGAGGCCGGCCCGGGCGAGCAGGTCCTGACGGTGGACCTGGACCCGGCGAAGGTGGCGGAGACCCGCGAACAGTTCCCGGCCCTGAAGGACCGCATGCTGGGCATCCGCCCGGCCACCGGCTGACCCTCAGCTCCGGAAGCGGTGCCTCACTTCAGTTCGGTGGTGTCGAGTACGAGGTCGAAGGGCTCGGGCAGCCGGACGGGCGTCCCGAAGGGGTGCGGGCCGTCCGCGGCCTCGTACCCGAGCTGCCCGGGCTGGGAGAACAGGGTGACCTCGCGGCTGATCCGGTCGACCAGCAGGTAGAGCGGGGCCCCGTACTCGGCGTACCGCTTGCGCTTGACGACGCGGTCGGTCTCCGCGTTGGACTGGGACGTGACCTCGACGACCAGGAGCGTCTGGTCGGGCAGCAGCGCTCCTGCCCCGGAGGCAAGCTCTCGCGGCACGACAGCGAAGTCCGGCACGTACCAGTTCGCGGTTTTAGGAAAGTCCAGGTTGCCAGACCCTGTGATACAGCCGAGTTCCCGGGCCCGTGGCTTCACCTGGTCCCGAATGACTTCAGTCGTGTCCTCGTGGTCCCACGTCGGCGGCCTGACCTCGCCGCATCCCCCCTGGATGACCCCCTCGATGATCTCCACGCGGTCACCCTGCATGTGCTGAATGGCGTACTTCAGAGCCCGTTCGGGATCCACACCCGTGGTGTAGTCACGAGGCTCGGCGGCGGTGGCCATGACGTCACTCCTTCCGTCTCGGTCCCACGCTGCCACCCCGGCTGCCCCGCCGTCTCGCGGTTGCCGGGGCCGTCACCCGTGCGGGTATCGCACAAAAGACGGGATGGCACCCTTGGCCGTATGACTTCTGCCGCGTCCACACCCCGACGACGTGCCCGTGTCCGCGCCCCCGAGCTGATCGGCAAGGGCGGCTGGCTGAACACCGGGGGCACCGAGCTCTCCCTCGCCGACCTGCGCGGGAAGATTGTGATCGCCGATTTTTGGACGTTTTGCTGCATCAACTGCCTGCACGTCCTCGATGAGCTCCGTGAGCTGGAGGAGAAGCACCGCGACACCGTCGTGATCATCGGGGTGCATTCGCCGAAGTTCGTGCACGAGGCCGATCACCAGGCCGTTGTCGATGCCGTCGAGCGGTACGAGGTCCACCACCCCGTGCTCGACGATCCCGAGCTGGTGACCTGGAAGCAGTACGCCGTCCGCGCCTGGCCCACGCTCGTCGTGATCGACCCCGAGGGGTATGTGGTCGCGCAGCACGCCGGCGAGGGGCATGCGCACGCCATCGAGCGGCTGGTCGAGGAGCTCGAGGCGGAGCACGAGGCCAAGGGGACGCTGCGGCGCGGGGACGGGCCGTATGTGGCGCCGGAGCCGGAGGCGACCCATCTGCGGTTCCCCGGCAAGGCCGTTGTGCTCGGCAACGGGAACTTCCTGGTGTCGGACTCCACGCGGCACCAGCTGGTCGAGATCGCCCCGGACGGGGAGAGCGTCGTACGGCGCATCGGCAGCGGGGAGCGCGGGTTCGGGCCGGAGGCGTTCAGCGAGCCGCAGGGGCTCGCGCTGCTGCCCGACGGGAAGGTCGTGGTGGCGGACACCGTCAATCACGCGCTGAGGGTGTTCGACCCGGAGAGCGGAGCGGTGGAGACGGTCGCGGGCACCGGCCGGCAGTGGTGGCAGGGCTCGCCCACCGCCGGCCCCGCCCGGGAGGTGGACCTGTCCTCGCCGTGGGACGTGGCCTGGTGGCAGGACCGGGTGTGGATCGCCATGGCCGGCGTGCACCAGCTGTGGACCTGGGACCCCGCGACGGGCACCGTCGAGGCCGCGGCCGGGACCACCAACGAGGGGCTCGTGGACGGGCCCGCCGCCGAGGCCTGGTTCGCGCAGCCGTCCGGGCTCGCCGCCGCCGGGGACCGGCTGTGGATCGCCGACTCCGAGACCTCCGCGCTGCGCTGGATCGACACCGAGGGGACGGTGCACACGGCCGTCGGGACCGGGCTGTTCGACTTCGGGCACCGGGACGGGGCCGCCGGGCATGCACTGCTCCAGCACCCGCTCGGAGTGACCGCGCTGCCGGACGGGTCCGTGGCGGTCTGCGACACGTACAACCACGCGCTGCGCCGGTTCGACCCGGCGACCGGGCAGGTCAGCACCCTCGCCACCGATCTGCGGGAGCCCAGTGACGCGGTGCTCGACGGCGAGGAGATCGTGGTCGTCGAATCGGCCCGGCACCGGCTGACCCGGCTGCGGCTGCCCGAGGAGGCGGTACGGGTGGATGCGGTGGCGCACCGCACGCAGCGGGCCGCCACCGAGGTGGCGGGCGGGGCGCTGCGGCTGGACGTGGTGTTCCGGGCGCCGACCGGGCAGAAGCTGGACACCCGGTACGGGCCGTCCACCCGGCTGCTGGTGTCCTCGACCCCGCCGGAGCTGCTCGCGGAGGGGGCGGGCGCCGGGACCGACCTGTTCCGGGAGCTCCGGCTGGCCGACGGGGCCGGCTCCGGTGTGCTGCACGTTTCGGCGATGGCCGCGTCCTGCGACGACGACCCGGAGAACGAGTACCCGGCCTGCCATGTGCATCAGCAGGACTGGGGGGTTCCGGTGACGGTCGCGGCCGGCGGGGTCTCCCGGCTCGCGCTGGTGCTGGCGGGCATGGACGACGGGGACGAGGGAGAAGGGGAGGGCGTGTGACGCCGGACTTGCGGACCGGGCGGCTGCTGCTGGAGGCGTACCGGCCGGAGGACGAGGACGAGTTCGTCGGGCTGTTCCAGAACCCGCTGGTCTCCCGGTGGATGGGCGAGGGCACGGAGACCGAGGAGAGCGACCGGGCCCTGTTCGGGCGGATCTTCGACAAGGTGTACGCACAGGGGCTGTTCGACGTCTGGGCGGTGCGCCGGGCCGGGGGCGGGCCGGTGATCGGGCATGCCGAGATCAAGCGGACCGAGCAGGTCGACGGGCACGAGATCGTGTACGCGCTGGCTCCGGAGGCGTGGGGGAGCGGGCTCGGCACCGAACTGGCCCGGGCGGTCATCGGGTACGGCTGGGCCACCCTCGGCCTGGCCGAGGTGTACGCGACGGTGGCCGCGCCGAACGAGGGCTCCCTGGTGCTGCTCGACCGGCTCGGGTTCCGGTGGGTGCGGGACATCGCGGAGGAGGACGGCAGTACCACCAGGGTGCTGGTGCTGCCGCGTCCGGCCGGCGGCTGACCCCGCGTGACCGGGGGTTATCCCCCGTCAACAGGCGCCGGTCAGCCTGATGTTGGTCCGGCGGCGGGTTTCGTAGCGTCATGGGCATGATGAAGAACAACCTGGTCCGCGGCGCCGCCGCCGTCGTGCTGGCAGCCGTGCTCGGCTCGCTCGCCGTGCCGGTGGCGGCGGCTGCCGGCCCCGGCCCTGCCCCCGGCCCCGGCCCCGGATGGAAGCCGGCCGTCGAAGCGACGGCCGCACCGCAGGCGGCCCCGCGCGGGACCCTGCTCCGGGTGACCCCGGTGGCCGCCCTCGGCCGGGACCAAGTACGGGCCTACGAGGCCGAGTCCGGGGTGGACACGGCGACCGTCCGGTACGGGGTGCGGGCCTACCGGATCGAGTACGCCACCGTCACCCCGGAGGGCCGCCCCACCACCGCGACCGGACTGCTGACCCTGCCCGAGGGCGGCCCGCGCCGCCCTGACCTGGTCTCCGACACCCATGGCACCCTCGCCTACCGCGACGGCGCGCCCTCGGGCCCGCTCGGCTGGAACCGGCTCACCCCCTACCTGCACGCCTCCGCCGGGCGGGCGGTGGCGGCGCCCGACTACCTCGGGCTCGGCGGCGGCCCCGGGCCGCACCCCTACCTGGACACCCGCTCGGCCGTGACCGCCTCCCACGACATGCTGCGCGCCGCCCGTACCGCGAGCGGCCGGCTCGGCCGGCCGCTCAGCCGCGATGTGTATGTCACCGGGTTCTCCCAGGGCGGGCAGGTCGCGATGGCCCTCGGCCGTGAACTCTCCCGCCCCGGCTCGGGGTTCCGGCTGCGCGCGCTGGCTCCGATGGCGGGCCCGTACGACCTGGCGGGCCAGATGACGGCGCTGACCGACGGCCGGACCGACCCCCGCAGCGCCGTCTTCTACCTCTCCTACTTCCTCACCGCGCAGAACCGGCTGCACCCGCTCTACCGGGACCCGGCGGAGGTGTTCCGGGAGCCGTACGCGCAGCGCGTGGCGGGGCTGTTCGACGGCAGCCGTTCCGAGGAGGAGATCGTCGCCGCGCTGCCGGGCACCCTCGACGAACTCCTCACCCCCGCCTGGGCCGAGCTGGTCCGCCGCCCGGAGGGCGCGCTGCTGTCGGTGCTGCGCGCCAACTCCGGTGTCTGCGACTGGCGGCCCGGTGTCCCGGTCCGCCTGTACGCGGCGGCCGGCGACCGGGACGTGCCGATCGGCCATGCCCGGGCCTGTGCCGCGGAGCTGGCCGGGAACGGGGTGCGGGCCCGGCTGGTGGACCAGGGGCCGGCCGCGGACCACAACGGCACCGCGATCCGGTCGCTGGGCGAGGTGGCCCGCTGGTTCGACGCCCTGTCCCGGCCCTGATCTTCCGGATACCTCCAGGGGGCGTCCTAGCCCTCCAGGAAGGCCACCAGCGCGTTCGCGAGCAGGTACGGGTCCTCCGCGCCGCACAGTTCGCGGGCGCTGTGCATCGACAGGATCGCCACGCCGATGTCGACGGTCTGGATGCCGTGGCGGGCTGCCGTGATCGGGCCGATGGTGGTGCCGCAGGGCATCGAGTTGTTGGACACGAAGCTCTGCCAGGGCACCCCGGCCCGCTCGCAGGCGGCGGCGAACACCGCGCGCCCGCTGCCGTCGGTGGCGTACCGCTGGTTGACGTTGACCTTGAGGATCGGGCCGCCGTTGGCGCGCGGGTGGTGCGTCGGGTCGTGCCGTTCGCCGTAGTTGGGGTGGACGGCGTGGCCGGTGTCGGAGGAGAGGCAGACCGTGCCGGCGAAGGCCCGGGCGCGGTCCTCGTAGGAGCCGCCGCGGGCGAAGACGGATCGTTCCAGCACATTGCCCAGGAGCGGGCCGTCGGCGCCGGTGTCGGACTGGGAGCCGTTCTCCTCGTGGTCGAAGGCCGCGAGGACGGGGATGTACGGGAGCTTCCCGGCGGTGGACACGGCGGCCAGCGCGGCCACGCCCGCGTGCACGGACAGCAGGTTGTCCATCCGCGGGCCGGCCAGCAGTTCGCGGTCGCGGCCGAGATAGGCGGGCGGTTCGATGGAGTGGACCATCAGGTCCCAGCCGGCCACCGAGCCCTGGGGCAGGCCCTCTTCCTCCTCCAGGAAGGCGATCAGGTCGCCCTCCCGGACCTCGCCGAGGCCCCAGATCGGCTGCATGTGCCGCTGCTTGTCCAGCTTCAGGCCGTCGCTGTTGACCGACCGGTCGAGGTGGACGGCGAGTTGGGGGACGCGGAGCAGTGCGCGGTCCACATTGACCAGGCGGTCGCTTCCGTCGCGCAGGGTCAGCCGGCCTGCCAGGCCGAGGTCCCGGTCCAGCCAGGTGTTGAGCAGGGTGCCGCCGTAGATCTCCACGGCGATCTGCCGCCAGCCCTGGGAGCCGGTGTCCGGCTGCGGCTTGACCCGCAGGTTCGGGGAGTCGGTGTGCGCGCCGATGATCCGGAACGGGGTGTGTGCAGCGGCGTCCTCGGGCACGTACCAGGCGATGATCGCGCCGCCGCGGAGCACGAACTTGCCGCCCGCAGTCGAGTCCCAGGCGTCCGTTTCCGCGACCTGCCTGAAGCCCGCCTTCTCCAGCCGCTCGGCCGAGTTGGCCACGGCGTGGTACGGCGAGGGGCTCGCCGCCAGGAAGGTCATCAGATCGTCGGTGTGGCCGCGGTCGAAGCGGGCGGGAGAGCTCATGTGGTTCACCTTAACGACGGTCGTGTTCGTCATGGCCGGACTGCGGCGGATGGCCGAAGAGTGCGGTTGCGCGTGGTGGTGAACGCGGTCCCGGGTTCGGTCAGCCCGGCGGGCGCTCGAAACGGCGTTGCAGCCGGCGCCGCTCTCCCCGGCGGATGCGCGGGAGCATCTCCGGGGTCTGCGGCGGGCGCTGTGCGCGTCTTCTGCGTCCGGCGCAGAAGATACAGGCTTCCCCGGGCGGAGCATCGGGGTCCACCGGCGCGCCGGGATGTTCGGCGCAGCCGGAGGCGCCCCGCGGGCGGGAGAGTTCGCGGGCCACGATGAACGCGCGGTGCAGATCGTCGGCGATCTGCACGAACTCCGCGTCGGGGGAGGAGAAGCCGAGATCGAACCGGCGGTCCTCGATGGCGCGGAGGTAGGTCCGGAGCAGGTGCAGGGTGTACGGCGGCGGGGGCACCGGGTAGCCGAGGCGGCGCTGTTCCACGGCCGGGGCGGCGGTGCGTCCGCCCTGGGTGCGCTGTCCGAGCCGGCGCCGGTCGTTGCAGAGCAGGCAGCGGCCCCAGCCCTCGGGGGCCTCGGGGTCGATGGCGCCGTTGGGATGGTCGGGGCAGCCGGTGTAGCTCTTGGCCGGGGCGAGCCCGGCGGCGGTCTGGAAGGCGGCGTAGAGCGCGTCGGCGACGCCTTCGTATTCGCCGGGGTGTGCGCCCTCGTACAGGTCCTTGACCTGGTCGCCGAGGGCGCCCAGGTTCGACTGGAGCTCCTTGAGGGCGTACGGGCGCCCGGCCGGGACGGAGTATCCCCGGCCGTGCTGCTGCTCCTGTGGACTCATACCTACGAGCGTCCCATGGATGTCCGACAACGGTGACCGGCGGCCGTCACGGCTGTGGCCGGACCCCCGGTAGGGGAGGTCCGGCCACAGCTTCGTACGTACACCGCGTACGGATGGGGTCCGCCTGGGGCCCTGGGGCTGTCCCTTAGAAGGCGGCCTCGTCGAGGTCCATCAGCGAGTTGTCGACGGCCTCGGCGAGCTGGCGGGCGACCGCGACGCCCGGCAGGATCTGGGAGGCGAAGAACTTCGCCGCCGCGATCTTGCCCTGGTAGAACGGCACGTCCTTGGCGGAGGCGCCGGCCAGCTTCCCGGCGGCCACGGCGGCGCCCTTGAGCAGCAGGTAGCCGACCACGACGTCGCCGGAGGCCATCAGCAGGCGGGTGGTGTTCTGGCCCACCTTGTAGATGTTCTTGACGTCCTCGCCGGTGGCGGTGAGGTCGGTGATCATCTTGCCGACGATGCCCTCGAGGTCGACGGCGGCCTTGGCCAGCGCGTCGCGGGCGTCGGCCAGCTCCTCGCCGCCCTCGCCCTCGGCCAGGAACTTCTTGATCGTCTCGGAGAGGACGTTCAGGGAGGCGCCCTGGTCGCGGACGATCTTCCGGAAGAAGAAGTCCTGGCCCTGGATGGCCGTGGTGCCCTCGTAGAGGGTGTCGATCTTGGCGTCCCGGATGTACTGCTCGATCGGGTATTCCTGCAGGTAGCCGGAGCCGCCGAAGGTCTGCAGGGACTGCGCCAGCTGCTCGTACGAGCGCTCCGAGCCGTAGCCCTTCACGATCGGCAGCAGCAGGTCGTTGAGGCCGACCTGAGCCGAGGCGTCCTCGCCGGCGGCCTGCTTCAGGGCGATCTCGTCCTGGACGGCGGCGGTGTAGAGGACGAGGGCGCGCATGCCCTCGGCGTACGCCTTCTGCGTCATCAGCGAGCGGCGGACGTCGGGGTGGTGCGTGATGGTGACCTTGGGCGCGGTCTTGTCCATGAAGTTCGCCAGGTCCGGACCCTGCACGCGCTCCTTGGCGTACTCCAGGGCGTTCAGGTAGCCGGTGGAGAGCGTGGCGATGGCCTTCGTGCCGACCATCATGCGGGCGAACTCGATGATCATGAACATCTGGCGGATGCCGTCGTGCTTGTCGCCGATCAGCCAGCCCTTGGCGGGGTGCTGGTCGCCGAAGGTCATCTCGCAGGTGTTGGAGGCCTTGAGGCCCATCTTGTGCTCGACGTTGGTGGCGTAGACGCCGTTGCGCTCACCCAGCTCGCCGGTCTCCCAGTCGAAGTGGAACTTCGGGACCAGGAAGAGGGAGAGGCCCTTGGTGCCGGGGCCGTGGCCCTCGGGGCGGGCGAGGACGTAGTGGAGGATGTTCTCCTCCATGTCGTGCTCACCGGAGGTGATGAAGCGCTTCACGCCCTCGATGTGCCAGGAGCCGTCGGCCTGCTGGATCGCCTTGGTGCGGCCGGCGCCGACGTCCGAGCCGGCGTCCGGCTCGGTGAGGACCATGGTGGAGCCCCAGCGCTTCTCGACGGCTATCTGCGCGACCTTCTTCTGCGCCTCGTTGCCCTCTTCGAAGAGGATGCCGGCGAACGCCGGGCCGGAGGAGTACATCCAGATGGCCGGGTTCGAGCCGAGCAGGAGCTCCGCGTAGGCCCAGATCAGGGAACGCGGGGAGGTGGTGCCGCCGATCTCCTCGGGCAGGCCCAGACGCCAGTACTCGGACTCCATGAAGGCTTCGTAGCTCTTCTTGAAGGAGGCCGGGACGGGGGCGGTGTTGGTCGCCGGGTCGAAGACGGGCGGGTTGCGGTCGGCGTCCTCGAAGGAGGCGGCCAGCTCGTTCTCGGCGAGGCGGGCGATCTCGGACAGGACGCTCTTCGCGGTCTCGGTGTCCATCTCCTCGAACGGGCCGGTGCCGTACAGCTTGTCGCGGCCGAGCACCTCGAAGAGGTTGAACTCGATGTCGCGGAGATTCGACTTGTAGTGCCCCATGGCGACGGCTCCGTTAAGCGCTCGGGAGACAGGTTCCAACGTACGTACCAATCGGTAACGTAATAGTGCTACCCGCCGGTAATAAGAATCAACCCCTGGTTGTGGACTGTGACCAGCGTCGCGCGGTGGGCTCGGTAGTCTTGGCCCATGTACGGCTACGACCAGCAGCAGCAGTACGCCGCCCCGCAGCAGCAGATGCCCGGTGGCTACGCCGAGCAGCCGCTCTACCCCGAGCCCTCTCCGCCGTCGCTGGCCGATGCGGTGCGGGCCTTCACCACAGGCTCGCTGTCGGCCGAGGATTTCCAGCAGATTTTCGCCACATCGCGGGTCTACTGCCCGCGCGGTGACACCCCGGGCTTCCTGGCGCTGCACAACACGCAGCAGCCGGTGATCCCGATGTTCACCACGCTCAAGGAGCTGCGCCGGTACGCCGGCAAGGAGTCCAAGTACTTCGTGATCACCGGCGCGGAGGTCATCGACCTGCTGCCGACGGGGTATGGCTTCGTCCTCGACATGGAGGGCGACCACCGGATGGTCTTCGACGCGAAGGCGGTCGAGCAGATGGTCGACTTCGCGATGCGCCGTATGTACGGCTAGCGCGCCCTGCGGCCGGCCGGCGGCCTGGCTGCGACTGCGCCTGCGACTGCGGGGGTGGTGCTGCGGTGCGTCCACGCGCCGTACCCGCACCAGACCGCAGCCGCGAGGACGACCGCGACGGCCCCGGCCGCGAGGACGGGGGGCTCCGGGCGGAAGCCGAGGGCCAGCCGGGTGCCCACCATGACCAGGACGAAGCCGACCCGGCCGGGGGCGTAGAGGATGATCCGGGCGGCGGTCGCCCGCAGCAGCGTGGTGGCCGCCAGGCCGATGGCTCCGCACACGGCGAGCAGAGGCCACACCGGGCCGGGCGCGGCGCTCGGGATGCCGTAGTCCTCCGGACCCAGCCGCCACCACGAGGCGACCCAGCCGGCGCCGACCGCGCAGACGGTGATGCCCAGGACCCAGAGCGCATGGCGCCACAGCGGGCCGGGGCGGAGCTCGCCCTCTTCCTCGTCGTCGGCGATGTCGTCGCTGTCGATGATCTCCATCATGCCCGGTAGGACGCACGGCCACGGGCAAAGGTTGGCCCCGGGGAATTCCCCCGGGGCCCTTCCTGTTCTGCGGGTGTGGCAGAAAGTTCGAGTTTCAACTAAACTCGACGCAGAAGGAGGTCCGACCATGCCTGCAGTGACTGTGGAGAACCCGCTGACGCTCCCGCGCGTCGCCGAGCCCCAGGCGGCCGTGCCGCGCAAGGTGCTCGCCGTGACGACCGCGCCGGGCGGGTTCGAGGGCGAGGGATTCCCGGTGCGCCGCGCGTTCGCCGGCATCAACTACCAGTACCTCGACCCGTTCATCATGATGGACCAGATGGGCGAGGTGGAGTACGCGCCGGGCGAGCCCAAGGGCACCCCGTGGCACCCGCACCGCGGCTTCGAGACCGTCACGTACCTGATCGACGGAACCTTCGTGCACCAGGACAGCAACGGCGGGGGCGGTGTCATCAACGGCGGGGACACCCAGTGGATGACCGCCGGCTCCGGCCTCCTGCACATCGAGGCCCCGCCGGAGTCCCTGGTCGTGTCCGGCGGGCTGTTCCACGGCCTCCAGCTGTGGGTGAACCTGCCGGCCTCCGACAAGATGATGCCCCCGCGGTACCAGGACATCGGCGGCGGCCGGGTCCGGCTGCTCACCACGCCCGACGGCGGCGCGCTGCTCCGGGTGATCGCCGGTGAGCTGGACGGTCACCAGGGTCCGGGCATCACCCACACCCCGATCACGATGATCCACGCGACGGTCACCCCGGGTGCGCAGCTCACCCTGCCGTGGCGGGAGGACTTCAACGGCCTCGCGTACGTCCTGGCCGGGCGCGGCTCGGTCGGCGCCGAACGGCGGCCGGTCCACACCGGCCAGACCGCGGTGTTCGGCGAGGGCGGCTCGATCACCGTCCGGGCGGACGAGTCCCAGGACTCCCATGCTCCGGACCTGGAGGTCGTCCTGCTGGGCGGGCGCCCGATCCGGGAGCCCATGGCGCACTACGGCCCGTTCGTGATGAACAGCCACGCCGAACTCCAGCAGGCCTTCGAGGACTTCCAGGCGGGCCGGCTGGGCCGGATCCCGACCACCGAGCGCACCGGCCTCGGCCACCGCGGCACCGGCGCGGTGGACGAGGAAGAGGCGGGCTAGATCTAAGAGGTTCTGGCGGGCTCGGGCTCCGGCCCGGGCCCGGGCGGGGTGTCCGTCGCGTACCGGGTTCGCAGCTCCGACACCACCCCGAAGGCCGCCGCCGTCAGCGGCACGGCCAGCAGCATGCCCAGGATCCCGGCCACGCCGGCGCCCGCCGTGATGGCGAGCATGACCACGGCCGGGTGCATCTGGACGGTCCGGCTCTGCACCACCGGCTGGAGCACATTGCCCTCTATCACCTGGACCGCGAGGATCAGCCCGAGCGTCCACAGGCCGATGAGCCAGCCCCGGTCGGCGAAGGCGACCAGCACCGCGATGGCACCGGAGAGGAAGGCGCCGAGGTAGGGGATGTAGGCGGTGACGAAGACCAGCGCGCCGAGTCCCACCGCTCCCGGCACCTTGAGCACCAGCAGGCCCATGGTGATCAGGATGGCGTCGATCAGCGCGATAAACGTGGTGCCGCGCATAAAGCCCTCGACGGCGTCGAACGCGCGCCGGCCCATCGCCTCGACCATGTCCCCGGAGTGGTGGGGGACCAGCGAGCGCAGGGTGACGGCGGCGCGGTGCGAGTCCCGCAGGAAGAAGAAGATCAGCAGCAGTGCGAGCACGGCGGTGGCGAGCATCTGCCCGACCACGCTGAGGCCGGTGATCACACCGGAGGCGGCGGTGCCGCCGAACTTCTCCAGCAGGCTCTTCGAGTTCTTGGCGAGGTCCTCCAGCGAGGTGCCGGCCGCACCGAAGTGCTGGGCCAGGTCCCGGCCCGCCTTGCGCAGGGAGTCGATGATCTGGTCGCCGGTCTCGATCAGCGCCAGCGCCACCAGGTACGTGGCCCCGCCGACCACCGCCACCACCGCGAGACAGGTGAGCGCGGCGGCGAGGGAACGGTTCACCCGCCACCGGACCAGCCGCCGGTGCATCGGCCCGAGCAGGGCCGTCCCCAGCAGGGCCAGCAGCGCGGGGGTGACGGCGGTCTTGAAGGTGATGCACAGCCAGACCAGCACCGCTGTCACACCGGTGACGAGCAGGAAGACGGCGCACCAGGCGGCGAGCCGGCGGACGGGCTCGGGAAGGAGAGAGCTGATCACCGGCTCAGATTAGGGGGTGTCCGGGAGGTTCTCCGGGTCGGCCTTCGACTGTTCGTGCAGCTCGAACCAGATGGACTTGCCCTCACCGCGCGGGTCCACGCCCCAGCGGTCGGCCAGCATCTCCATCAGCAGCACCCCGCGCCCGCTGGAGGCCATCTCGCCGGGGTGCCGCTTGTGCGGCAGTTCGTCGCTGCCGTCGGCCACTTCCACCCGCAGCCGCCGGGTGCCGTGTTCCCCGGCCGCCTCCGCGACCAGCAGCGCATCGCCGTCGGTGTGCATCAGGACGTTGGTGACCATCTCGGAGACCATCAGCACGGCCGAATCGACCTGGTCCTCGTCGGCCCAGTCGTGCAGCAGCTGCCGCACCTGCTGCCGGGCTCCGGCGATGCGTTCCGGTTCGGCCTGGGCCACGGTCAGCATGGTCCGGCGGACCGGCCGGGCCGGGTGGGCGAGCCCGGCGCCGCAGCCGCAGCCCGGCCCCTCGCGGCAGAGCAGCACCAGGGCGATGTCGTCCTCGCGCCGGTCGGCCAGCGGGCCGGTGGTGTGATGCGAGGACGGCCCGTGCACGGCGGAGACCAGCAGGTCCGCGAGTTTCTCCAGGCTCTCCGACTCGTGCGTGCCGGTCTCCAGGATGGCCCGCAGCCGGGCCCAGCCGGTGTCCAGGTCGTGACCGCCGGTCTCGATGAGCCCGTCCGTGCACAGCATCATCGTTTCGCCGGGTTCGAGGGTGAACCGGGTCGTCGGGTAGTCGGTGTCCGCGACGATGCCCAGTGGCAGTCCGCCCGCCGTCGGCCGCATCAGCACGGTCCCGTCGGTCATCCGGACCACCGGGTCGGGGTGGCCCGCCCGGGCCACCTCCAGCATCCCGGTCTCCGGATCGCACTCCACGTACAGACAGGTCGCGAACCGGGGGCCGACGTCTTCGTCCTCCTCGTCCTCCTCGTAGGAGTCGGTCAGCCCGGCCAGGAACCGGGAGGCGCGGGAGAGCACCGCATCCGGCCGGTGGCCCTCCGAGGCGTAGGCCCGTACGGCGATCCGGAGCTGGCCCATCAGGCCCGCCGCCCGTACGTCATGGCCCTGCACATCGCCGATGACCAGGGCGAACCGGTCACCCCCGGGCAGCGGGATCATGTCGTACCAGTCGCCGCCGACCTGGAGTCCGCCGCCGGTGGGCACATAGCGGGCGGCGACCGTCATCCCGGGGATCTCCGGCCCGAGGGTGGGCATCATCGCCCGCTGGAGACCGGTGGTGAGCTCCCGCTCGGACTCGGCCACGCCCGCCCGCTGGAGGGCCTGGGCCAGCATCCGGGCGACCGTGGTGAGGACCGAGCGTTCGTCGGGGGAGAAGGACACCGGGTGCTTGAAGGCGGCCATCCAGGCGCCCATGGTCCGGCCGGCGACGATCAGCGGCAGGAAGGCCCAGGAGGCGCGGGCGAAGCGCCGGGCCAGCGGCCAGGCCGCCGGGAAGCGCCGTTTGTACTCCTCCGGGCTGGGCAGGTAGAGCGCCCGCCCGGTCCGGACCACCTCGGCGGCCGGGTAGTCCGTCTCCAGCAGCATCTCGGTGAACGGACCCTCGTCCCCCGGATTGTGCCCGTGGTGCCCGATGACCGACAGCCGGTCCCCGGCCACCCCGAAGACCGCCAGCCCGTCCGGGGTGAACCCGGGCATCGACAGCGAGGCGGCCACCCGCAGCACCTCGGCGGTGGACCGGGCCTCGGCCAGGGCCCGGCCCGCATCCAGCAGGAAGGCCTCCCGGGAGCGCCGCCAGTCGCCGGTGATCGCGGTGTGCGCGGCGGTGGTGCCCGGCTGCGGGGCGGCGATCTCCTGGAGGGTGCCGACCAGCTGGTAGTCCGTACGGCCGTCCGCCGTGCGGTTCTCCAGCGGCTTGGAGCGGCTGCGTACGGTGCGCAGCACCCGCCCGTCCTCGTCCATCACCCGGAGCAGCGCCTCGGCCAGGGTGCCCTCGGCGACCGCCAGCTGCACGATGCCGTTGATCTCGTTCCAGTCCACCGGGTGGAAGCGGGAGCGCACCGCGACCTCGGGGAGGTGCACCTCCTCGGCGGGCAGGCCGAGCAGCCGGGCGGCCTCGCCGTCGAGGGTGACCGTCCCGGAGGCGTTGTCCCAGCGCCACAGGCCGGTTGCGATCGCGGCCAGGACGTCCTCGGTGCGCATGTACGTCATCTTTACAGGTCATAGCCGTGAGCCGCCCGTCAGGCCGTCGGCGGGCCGGTTGCGGGCCGGGCGGTAACCTTGGTGGGGTTGAATCCCAGCTGCTATCGCGAAGAACTGGATGAATGATGCATCGGTACAGGTCCCACACCTGCGGCGAGCTCCGCGCCTCTGACGTCGGCACCGACGTCCGGCTGAGCGGCTGGCTGCACAATCGTCGAGACCTGGGCGGCATCCTCTTCATCGATCTGCGCGATCACTACGGCATCACGCAGCTCGTCGCCCGTCCCGGCACCGCAGCCGCCGAGGCGCTGGACAAGCTCTCCAAGGAGACGGTGATCCGGGTCGACGGCAAGGTCGTCTCCCGCGGCGCCGAGAACATCAACCCCGAGCTGCCGACCGGCGAGATCGAGATCGAGGCCGCCGAGGTCGAGGTGCTCGGTGCCGCCGCCCCGCTGCCGTTCACGATCAACACGGACGACGGCGTCAACGAGGAGCGCCGCCTGGAGTACCGCTTCCTCGACCTGCGCCGCGAGCGCATGCACCGCAACATCATGCTGCGCTCCGCTGTCATCGCCGCGATCCGCCACAAGATGGTGGCCCTCGGCTTCAACGAGATGGCGACCCCGATCCTCACCGCCACCTCCCCCGAGGGCGCGCGCGACTTCGTGGTCCCCTCCCGCCTGAACCCGGGCAAGTTCTACGCCCTGCCGCAGGCGCCGCAGCAGTTCAAGCAGCTGCTGATGATCTCCGGTTTCGACCGCTACTTCCAGATCGCGCCCTGCTTCCGCGACGAGGACGCCCGCGCCGACCGCTCGCCGGGCGAGTTCTACCAGCTCGACGTGGAGATGTCCTTCGTCGAGCAGGAGGACGTCTTCCAGCCGATCGAGAAGCTGATGACCGAGCTCTTCACCGAGTTCGGCGGCGGGCGCGAGGTCACCTCCCCGTTCCCGCGGATCCCGTTCCGCGAGTCGATGCTGAAGTACGGCAACGACAAGCCCGACCTGCGCGCCAAGCTGGAACTCGTCGACATCACCGACGTCTTCGAGGGCTCGGAGTTCAAGGCGTTCGCGGGCAAGCACGTGCGCGCCCTGCCGGTGCCGGACACCGCCGGCCAGCCGCGCAAGTTCTTCGACGGCCTCGGCGACTTCGCGGTCTCGCTGGGCGCGAAGGGCCTGGCCTGGGTGCGGGTCGGCGAGGACGGCAGCCTGTCCGGCCCGATCGCCAAGTTCCTCACCGAGGAGAACGTCAAGGTCCTCACCGAGCGCCTGGGCCTGGTCCCCGGCCACGCGGTGTTCTTCGGCGCGGGCGAGTTCGACGAGGTCTCCAAGATCATGGGCCCGGTCCGGGTCGAGGCGGCCAAGCGGGCCGGCCAGTTCGAGGAGAACGTCTTCCGGTTCTGCTGGATCGTCGACTTCCCGATGTACGAGAAGGACGAGGAGACCGGCCGGATCGACTTCTCCCACAACCCGTTCTCCATGCCGCAGGGCGGCATGAAGGACCTGGAGGAGAAGGACCCGCTGGACATCCTGGCCTGGCAGTACGACATCGTCTGCAACGGCATCGAGCTGTCCTCCGGCGCCATCCGCAACCACGAGCCCGAGGTCATGCTGAAGGCCTTCGAGATCGCGGGCTACGAGGCGGAGACCGTCGAGCGCGAGTTCGCCGGCATGCTGCGCGCGTTCCGCCTGGGCGCCCCGCCGCACGGCGGCATCGCCCCGGGCGTGGACCGCATCGTGATGCTGCTGGCGGACGAGCCGAACATCCGCGAGACCATCGCCTTCCCGCTGAACGGCAACGCGCAGGACCTGATGATGGGCGCGCCGACGGTGCTGGAGGAGGCCCGCCTGCGCGAGCTGAACATCGCGCTGCGGAAGCCGGCCGAGGTCAAGCCGGCGGACGCCAAGCCGGTGTCGGAGTCGGTCCACCCGGACGCGGCGCGCTAGTTCTGGCTGTAGCTGTACGCGAAGGGCCCGGGATCCGGACGGATCCCGGGCCCTTCGTCCGTTCTCGCGGGGCTGCTGATGCTGATCAGGACCCGGTAGGCCTGCTTGCCCTTTGGCAGCGGGGCGGGGGAGTCCGGTCCGGGGACGAAGGCCTGGGGCGTGTGGACGGTGACCTCGACGCCGTCCCGGTAGACGATCCGGCCGGGGTGCTGCCGGTCCGGCTTGGGGGCGGCCGACCAGGAGACCAAGGTCCGTTCCGGAGCGACGTACCCGACCGGCCCGTGGCTGCTGTTGCTGCCGTTGGCGTTGTCGCCGTCGGTGTCGTACGCCTCGTGCAGTGCCCAGGCCGCCCAGGTGAGGAACAGGACCGGCACGACGAAGGCGGTGATGCCGAGCCCGATGCCGAGGTTGGCGGTGGTGGTGGCGGTTCCGGTGGCGGGTCCGGTGGCGAGGTTGCGTCGGGCCCGGCCGCGGGCCACTGCGCCGCACACCACGGCGGCGATGCCGAGCGGCGGGGCCGCCAGGGACGCCGGCAGCAGTACGGGCGTCATCACCAGCGCCATCAGGCCCAGTGTGCCGAGCACCGCCGCGGCGGTGCCGATCCCCGTCGGCTCGTCTCTCTCCATGCCCCGCACGCTAGGTGCCGGGCGGGCGGCCCCGCTTCGGCGCGGATACTCAGATCCGCGCTGAGTACGGGGCCGCCGTGACGTCAGAACCGGTTGAGGATGCCCTTGAGGAGGGCGGCGGAGGTCAGCTCGCGGGGAGCGGGTCCGGCGTGGAAGAAGCCGGCGTTCTCGGCGTCGAGCTTGCGGAGGAAGTCGAAGGCCTTCGCGTCGTGTTCACCGAAGGCGACGAACTGCCAGTGGATGTCGTGCGCGGCGGCATCGGCGAGGGCCTGGCGGGCGGGCACCCGGTTGTCGGGTGCGCCGTCCGTCTGGAACACGACGTAGGCCGGGCCGTCGGCGCCGTTCTTCTCGTAGTGCTCGACGACCGCCTCGACGGCACGGTGGTAGCTGGTGCGGCCCATGTGCCCGAGGGAGGTGTGGGCGGCGTCGACCCAGCCGTCGTTGTGGGCGTCGAGGGTGAGGTCGGCGGTCCCGTCGATGTCGGTGGAGAAGAACACCGTGTGGACGGTGGCCTCCTCGTCGAGGTGCGCGGCGAGGGCGAGGGCGTGGTCGGCGAGGTACTGGGCGCTGCCGTCCTTGTAGTACGGCCGCATGGACCCGGAGCGGTCCAGCACCAGGTAGACCCTGGCCCGCGCGCCGGCCCGCTGCTTGCCGCGCAGCACCTGCCCGGCGGCCTTGTACGCCCCGGCAACCCCGGGCGCCCGCCGCTTCACGGCAGCCAACGCAACAGCCGGCTCCGCCTGGACCGGCTCGGCCTGGACCGGCTCGGGCTCCGGCTCGGCCTCGGCGGCCACCGGCTCCGCCTGCACGGCGACCGGCTCAGCCTCGGCGGCCGGTACGGGCTCGGCCGCAGGCTCCGCCTCGGCGGCCACCGGCTCGGGTGCCGGCTCCACGATCGGCTCCGGCTCGGCCACCGGCTCCGCCTGCACGGCGACCGGCTCGGCTTCAGCGGCGGCCGGTACGGGCTCGGGCTCCGCGGCGGCGATCGGCTCGGCCACGGGCTCCGGCTCCGCCTCGGCGGCTGCGGCGGCCGGCTCCGCCGGCACGGGCTCGGCCGCAGCTGCGGGCTCCACGACCGGCTCCGGCTCGGCCTCGGCGGCCACCGGCTCGGGTGCCGGCTCCACGATCGGCTCCGGCTCGGCCACCGGCTCCGCCTGCACGGCGACCGGCTCAGCCTCGGCGGCCGGTACGGGCTCGGGCTCCGCGGGCACGGGCTCGGCGGTCACCGGCGGGGTGGAGGTGGTGGCGCGGCGGGCTTCCGGGACCGTGGGGTCCGGAGCCGGGGCCGTGAGGAGGGTGCCGCGGTCGCGCGGGGCCGACTGCGGCGGCACCAGCGGATTGTCGAAGGACGCCGCCACAAGCGCCTCCGCCGCATCCATCGGCGTGCGCTCCGCCGCCTGCGCGGGGAGAGCGGGCTGGGCGGTGGTGGTGGCAGTGGGATCGGTGCTCTCCGGGACCGGTTCCGGAGACCGGCCGAACACCTTGCGCAACAAGCTCCGAATACCCATGGGCCAGGCCTTTCGCATGAGTGCGTGCGTCATTTGTCCGTGCTGTGCGGAAGATCCCTGCCCAGAGTGGACACGTAAGGTTATCGACCCCGTGGCTGGAAACACCGGCAGGGCGCCCTTTCGGGGCGCCTGCCGCACGAGCACAGGGGCCGCCCGGGTGAACTCCCGCTCCGACCGGCCGCGTTCATGAATTGTTCATCCATGAGCCGCCGTAGTGGCGCAACGCCCTCCTACCGTCACGGCTGGATTCATTCCGACACGTTGTCGGCGCAGGGGGCGTCGCCGTGTACCTACCCGGAGGACGTCGTCGTGCGCAAGCTGCTGCCCCTTCTCTCGAACAACCACGCAGGTGGTCGCTCCGCCCTCACCTGCCGTTACCGCTGTGGTGACGCCTGTTTCCACGAGGTCCCCAACACCAGCGACAACGAGTACGCCGGTGACGTCATAGCCAAGGCCTACTCCCGCCGCTCGATGATGCGCGCCGCCGCGGTGGTCACCGTCGCCGGTACGGTCGGCACCTCCGTCGCCCTCAGCCAGAGCGGTGGCACCGCCAACGCCGTCGAGGGCGCTGCCGCCGCAGCCGGTTCCGAGGGCGGCCAGGCCGCCCGCGGCCTGCGCTTCACCTCCGTCGCCCCCAACACCGCCGACCAGGTCACCATCCCCGAGGGCTACGCCCAGAACGTCGTGATCAAGTGGGGTGACCCGATCCTCCGCGGCGCCCCGGGCTTCAACCCCGACAAGCAGACCGCCGCCGCCCAGGCCGGTCAGTTCGGCTACAACAACGACTTCCTCAGCCTGCTCCCGCTCGGCGGCAACTACGAGCGCCAGCAGCTGATGGTCGCCAACCACGAGTACACGGACGAAGTCCTGATGTTCAAGGGCTACGACGCGGCCAACCCGACCCGCGAGCAGGTCGAGATCGCCTGGGCCGCGCACGGCCTGTCCGTGGTCGTCGTCCAGGAGGACCACCGCAGCGGCAAGCTGACGGCCGTCAGCCGCCACCAGCTCAACCGCCGCCTGCACACCACCAGCGAGTTCCGCATGGCCGGCCCGGCCGCGGGCAGCGACCTGCTGAAGACCTCCGTCGACCCGACCGGCACCAAGGTGCTCGGCACCCTCAACAACTGCGCCGGCGGCACCACCCCGTGGGGCACCACCCTCCACGGCGAGGAGAACTTCAACCAGTACTTCGCCAACGGCGGCAGCGTCACCGAGCCGGTCCAGGCGGCCCGCCTGAAGCGCTACGGCATCACCGGCGCCGCCTCCGAGCGCAAGTGGGAGCGGTTCGACAAGCGCTTCGACGTGGCCCAGGAGCCCAACGAGGCGAACCGCTTCGGCTACGTGGTCGAGCTCGACCCGTACGACCCGAACTCGGTCCCGCGCAAGCGCACCGCCCTCGGCCGCTTCAAGCACGAGGCCGCGCAGCCCCGTCTCACCGAGGACGGCCGTCCGGTCGTCTACATGGGCGACGATGAGCGCTTCGACTACTTCTACAAGTTCGTGTCGAGCAAGCAGATGAAGAAGGGCAACAGCCGGGCGGCGAAGGAGCACAACCTGACGCTCCTCGACGAGGGCACCCTCTACGTCGCCAAGCTCACCGGCGACTCCCCGGCCGCGGAGATCGACGGCACCGGCAAGTACCCGAGCGACGGCCAGTTCGACGGCACCGGCGTGTGGATCCCGCTGGCCACCGGCAACGTCTCCCACGTGGAGGGCTTCACCGCCGAGGAGGTGTACATCTTCACCCGGCAGGCCGCCGACAAGGTGGGCGCCACCAAGATGGACCGCCCCGAGGACGTCGAGCCGTCCCCGCGCACCGGCCGGGTCTACGTCGCGCTGACCAACAACACCGACCGCGGCAAGCCCGGCAAGGCGGAAGGCGCGACCGAGGCGAACCCGCGCAACCTCAACAAGCACGGCCAGATCCTGGAGCTCGCCGAGAGCTTCGACGACCCGGCCGGTGACGCCTTCGCCTGGCGCCTCTTCCTGGTCGCCGGTGACCCGAACGACCCGGCCACCTACTTCGCCGGATTCCCGAAGGACAAGGTCAGCCCGATCTCCTGCCCGGACAACGTGGCCTTCGACCCGCACGGCAACCTGTGGATCTCCACCGACGGTGCCCAGCTCGGCTCCCACGACGGCCTGTTCGGCGTGGCGACCGCCGGTGAGCGCCGCGGTGAGCTGAAGCAGTTCCTGACCGTTCCGAAGGGCGCGGAAACCTGCGGCCCGATCATCCAGGACAAGCGGGTCCTGGTCGCGGTCCAGCACCCGGGTGAGATCGACGGCGCCTCCGTCGAGAAGCCGGCCTCGGTGTGGCCCGACGGCCCGGGCAAGATGGTCCGCCCGGCGGTCGTAAGCGTCTGGCGCAAGGACGGCCGCAACATCGGCGTCTGAGGGTGAAGTTGGGGCCGTGTTTCACGTGAAACACGGCCCCGGCCTCGTTTCCGGCAGTTACTTGCCGAAGATCAACTGCCGGGGAACGGGGGAAGGGTGAGCTTCGTCAGTGCGCCGCCGTCCGGCGCCCGGGCGAAGCTCAGTCCGATCTTCAGGACCGCGGCCTGGCCGGCCACGATGGTGAGCCCCAGCCCGTGGCCGCGCCCGCGGCCCGGGTCCCCGGTGCGGAACCGCTGCGGACCCCGCTCGATGAGCTCCGGCGGGTAGCCGGGCCCGTGGTCGCGGACCGCCACCTCCGGTCCGTCCACCGTCACCTCGACCGGCGGTCGCCCGTGCTGGTGCGCGTTGGCCAGCAGGTTGGCGAGGATGCGGTCCAGCCGCCGCCGGTCGGTGAGCACCACCGCGTCCCGTACCACCGTGACCTCTGCCGCCAGTCCGCTCGCGGCGACGATCCGGCGGACCGCCGGGCCCAGTTCGAGGCGTTCCAGATCCGCCCGCTCGACACCGGAGTCCAGCCGGGAGATCTCCAGCAGGTCCTCGGTGAGCAGGTGCAGGGCCCGCAGCCGGTCGTTGATCATCTCCTTGGGGCGGCCCTCCGGCAGCAGCGAGGCCGCGGCCAGCGAGCCGGTGAGCGGGGTGCGCAGCTCGTGCGCCACATCCGCGGTGAACCGCTTCTCCGCCTCCAGCCGGGACTGGAGCGAGCGGGCCATGGAGTCCAGGGCGACGGCCACATCGCGCACCTCGTCGTGGTGGCGCCGGCCGTCGCGGGTGTCCTCGGAGGGGAAGCCGACCCGGGCGTCCAGATCGCCGGCGCTGATCCGGCGGGCGACCGCGGCGGTGGTGGCCAGCCGTCGGCTGATCCGGTTGGCCAGGAAGAGCCCGGCGAGTGCGACCGTGCCGGCGGCGAGCGCCGAGCAGGCCAGGATCGCGGTGTCCAGGTCCCGGAGCCGGCTGCGCGTGCTCTCGTACGGGACCCAGACGGCGAGGGCCCTGCCGTCGGCGGGGCCGGCCGCCCACATCACCGGTTTTCCCTGGTGTTCGCCGACCATGCTGCCGGTCCGGCCGCGGGCCACCAGGGCGCGCAGCTGCGGGGGCAGTGCGGGCGGGTCGACGGCGCTGTTCAGATCGCCGTGCGCGGTGCCGTACTCGTAGTGGGTGAGGGCGTGTTCGAGCTCGCGGTGGACGTCCTTGCGGACCTCACCGGCGATCTGCCGGGACACCACGTTGTGCACGAGGATCCCGAGGACGGCGGCGACGGCGCAGCACACGGCGGTGGTGGTGGCGGCGATCTTCCAGCGCAGACTGCTTGTCGCCCGCATTCCGGCCGCCCCTCAGGTCTCGCTCGGGGCGCACACGGTGGTGGAGTCCCTGGCGGGGGCGCATTCGTCGAGGGTCAGTCCGGCGAGGGCCATCACCCCGGAGTCGGGATCCCACTCGTAGTCGGAGATGGACACCAGGGTGGGGGTGGAGGTGGGCTCGCGGACCGCGAGATGGTCGGCGGCCACCTCGACGCCCGCCAGCACGGCGCGGCGGGCCAGGATGCGGGTGACTCTGCCGTTCTGTACGGAGTAGACGCGGAGCTCGCTGAGGCGGCCGTCCAGGTCCACGGCGGTGATCAGGTCTTCTTTGCCGTCGCCGGTGAGGTCGTGCAGCACGGGTGGGCGGACCGGGCAGTCCGGGCCGCCGTCCACAGCCTGTGTACAGAGCGCGAGCCGCTGGGCGGCGCGGGGATCCACCAGCCGGCCGGTGCCCTTGTCCCGGCGGGTGGCGGAGGTGATGTCGGCCCGGACCACGTCCAGGGCGTCCACCCCGCGCATGCTGCCGCCGGGTACCGGGGGCAGGCCCGGGACGGGCGCGGCCGTGCCGGGGTTTTCGCCGGGGGCGGCGGGTGAGGGGTGGATCGTGCCCCACAGGGTGAGCGGGGCGTGCGCCTCGCCGAGGTCGCCTTCGCTCTGCAGGCCCTCGACATCGGCGCAGGCGGTGGCCGTGGCCGTCGCCAGGAGCGCGAAGGCCAGGGCGGTGCAGCCGCGGGCGAGGGGGAGCCGCATGTACCGATGCTCTCCCGCTGCGCGGAGCCGGGCCCGGACACGCACCCATCCGGGTGACCCCCGGACCCCTGCATCCCCGCACCCCCGCACCGGCACCTCCGGCCCCCCGGGCCCGCCCGCGCCTCAGGAGGCGGTCGGGGTGGGGCCGGCGGTGATGGTGCGGGCCGCGGAGAGTTCCTGGTGGAGCGGGGCCAGTACGGCGGACTGCGGCGGGGGCGGGGCCGTGCGGGGCGCCGGTGGGGCCGGGTGGCGGCGGACCGCCTCGGCCAGGGCGCGCAGCTCGGCCGTGATCCCCGCGACCTCCGCCGCCCCCGGCGGCGCCGCTCCGTGGTTGACCCGCACCCGGGCCGCCGTGGTCGCGTCCACGATCCGTTCCACCGCCACCACCAGCGGCCACCAGGCCGCCGCCCGCGCCCCCGTCGGCGGCGGCTCGGTCAGCGCCCGCTGGAACTCGTTGCGGACGTCCGCCAGGTCCCGGTAGATACGGCGGCGGGCCTGCACCCGGGCGGTCCGGGCGGCACGCAGGGCCGCTTCCGAGCCGACCGGGCCGAAGGCCCGCGCCACGTACGAGGCCGCGTCGTCCACCGTGTCGGCCAGCCGGTCGCCGATCCGGGTGTGCCAGCTCTCCGGCCACAGGAGATAGCCGGCGACCAGCACGATCGCGCAGCCGATCAGGCTGTCCAGCAGCCGGGGCCGGATCAGGTCGAAGCCGGAGTGGCTCAGCAGGTCCGACAGCAGCAGGATGACCGGGGTGATCGCCGCGGTCTGGAAGGCGTAGCCCTTCGCCGAGAAGGCGGGGATGAGCGCGGCCAGGACCGCCATCACCGGAACGTCCCACCAGCCGCGCGGTACCTCGGCCAGCACGGCCGCCGCGACCACCAGTCCGCCGGCGGTGCCCAGGGCCCGGAGCACCGCCCGGGAGAACACCGAGCCGAAGTCCGGTTTGAGGACGAAGGTGACGGTCAGCGCCACCCAGTACGAGCGCTCCACCTCGACCACGGACACCAGCACCTGGGCCAGCCCGATGCACAGGGCGAGCCGCAGCCCGTAGCGCCAGGAGGCGCCCGAGAACAGCGCGGCACGGGCGGCCCGGCGGGCCCGGATCCGCAGCGCGGCCGGGCGGCCGAGCCGGTCGTCGACGGTGAAGAGGTCGGGGTCCGGCTCGTGGACGACACCGGCCGCGTGCCGTACCGCCGAGTCGATGGCCCGCGCCGACGGCACCCCCGCCGGGGGCGCGGGCAGGTCCAGGACCAGCGGTTCGGTGCTGCCCGCCGCGACCGCGTCGGCGAGCCGGCGGACGGCCGCCGGGATCTCGGGCGGCAGCGGCCGGCCGCGCAGGTGCGCGGCCGGCGCGGCCTCGACCAGCGGGATGACCGCGTTGAGCTGCGCGGCCATCCGCACCAGCGAGGGGCTCCGGCCGTGGGCCCGGGCCCGCCGGCCCAGCAGCAGGTCGTAGGCCTGGTTGAGGGCCTGGGTGACGGCCTGCCGCTGCTCCTCGTACGCCGGTCTGCCCGCGGCGTCCAGCAGGCCGGCGACCGCCCGGTAGGTGGCCGCGACCGCGCTGCGTTCCGGCTGCCGTCCGCGCAGTGGCCAGCCGAGCAGGCTGAGCAGCAGGACGAACAGGCCGCCCGCGGTCAGCAGGACCGGCGCCGTCCACCAGGGCTGGGGCAGTGCCAGCCCCGCGCCGACCACGGCGTTGAGCAGGAGCAGCAGCCCGGAGACGGAGGCGACCGTACCGATCGAAGAGATCATCCCGGAGACCAGGGCGACCAGGGTGAGGACCGCGACGGCCAGCCAGCCCCGGCCGTAGACCAGGGTGCCGAGGGCGACTCCGACCGCGCCGAAGAACTGGGGCACGGCGATGTTCAGGATGCGCATCCGGTAGGCATCGGCGGTGTCGCCGATCACCCCGGCCAGGGCGCCCATGGAGACGAGGGCGCCGTACTCGGGCTCGTCCACGGCGAACCCGACGGCGAGCGGGGCGGCCATCGCGATGCCGGCCCGGGCCGCGGCGGCCCAGGGGATGGGGGCGCTGCTCGGCCGCAGGCCCCGGAGCAGCCATTCGGGCGGGGCGAGTGGATGGTGCCGGTCCTGCCGGGCCCGTCCGGCCCGTCCGTGCCGGTTCCCGGACTGCTCGCCGGGCGGTATCTGTTCGGTGCTCATGCCGTGCTCATGCCGTGCTCATGCCGCTTCAGTGCCGCCGCTCGCGAATCGGTTCTTCTGGGACCTTTGCCGTGTTCCGGTGCGTGTTCCGAGCTTATGGGGTGCGGCGCAGGCGCCCGGCCAGCCAGGCGCCGAGGGCCGCGGCGAGTCCGATGGCCAGCACGATCCACGCGGTGGTGCGGAGGAAGGCGGTGAGGGCGTCGTACACGGCCCCGGCCGCCGGGCGGTCGATGTCGGCCGGCAGGTCGGCCAGGACGATCCGGCGGCAGACCAGCACGGCGGCCCACAGCAGGACCGCCCCGGCCGCCAGGCCCAGGCCGGTCGCGACCAGGGCCCGCCGCCGGGAGACGGCGACGGCGACGGCGGCGACGGCAACGGCCAGGGTCAGCAGCGGGAGCCAGATTCCGGCGACCTGGAGCATCTGGAAGACCTTCCGGAGCGCGCCGAGATCGTCGTACTCCATGACCTTGATCTCGGTGTGGGTGACGGGGATCCGGTCGGCGAAGGGCACCCCGCCGGCGACGAGTTCCCCCTTGATCCGCTCGACGACCGGGGCGAGGTCGAGGGTGACGGCGTCGCCGCGGCCGGTGCTCAGCGCCTTCAGGAAGGCGGCGTGCGCGGCGTGGTTGGCGGCGTCCCAGGTGGTCCGGTAGGCGGCCGTGCCGGTGAAGGACTCCAGGGCATCGCCGAGCAGGGTCTCCATGACGCCCTGGAAGGGGCCGGCGTCGATCTGCGTGGAGATGGCCCGGGTGGCCTGGGTGACCACCACCCGCTGGACGGCGGGGTCCTCGGCGAGCGGGGACATGGCGGCGGTGTAGCGGTCGACGTCGCCCAGCTCGCGGTCGGCCCAGTACGCGACCGCGCTCAGTGGCACCAGGAGTACCAGGAGCGCGACGAGGGCCGCCGAGAGGAAGGTGCGCACGTCACCAGGGAAGGCCGGAACCGCGCGCGGCGCGAGCGGTGCTGCTGCGGGCGGGTGGTTCCGGTGGTTGCCAGGTAATCTGGACATGTAATATCCAGATTATGAGGATGAGCGAGGGCGTCGAATGGGCGCTGCACAGCTGCATCAACCTGGCCTGGAGCGGGCCGGACCGGGCGGTGTCGGCGGCACGCCTGGCGGCCTGGCACGACCTGCCCGCGGCCTATCTGAACAAGCAGCTGCAGGCGCTGGCCCGGGCCGGCATCGTCAGCTCCACCCCCGGCCCGAAGGGCGGTTTCAGGCTTGCCCGCCCGCTGGACCGCATCTCGCTCATGGACGTGGTCGCCGCCGTGGAAGGGCCGGACCAGGCCTTCAGGTGTGCGGAGATCCGGCAGCAGGGCCCCGGCGGCGGCCCGGCCGCGTCCTTCACCGCCGACTGCGCCATCGCGCACGCCATGTCCCGGGCCGAACTGGCCTGGCGGCGCGAACTCGCCGCCCAGACCCTCGACGCGATCCGGCAACAGGCCGAGATCCAGGCCCCCCAGGCGCCGCAGCGGCTGCGTGCCTGGCTCGAAGCCGCCCGCTGACGGCCCGCCACCGCCGCACACCAGCCCCAGCTGCAGCCGCACCGACCGCACACGCCAGAGGAGCCAGTAATGACGCGCAGCATCACCAACCCGGCCGGCCTCCACAACCCCACCGCCTTCGGCTACAGCCACATCGTCTCCGCCCCCGGCGAGCAGGTCTTCATAGCCGGTCAGTACGGCTCCGACGAGACCGGCGCCGTGGTCTCCGAGGACTTCGCGGGCCAGGTCGAGCAGACCTTCGCGAACCTGCGCACCGCACTCGCCGCGGCCGGCCTCGGCCCCTCGGACGTGGTCCGCATCGGCACGTACGTGGTCGGCCACGACCAGAGCCGGCTGGAGGTTCTGCTGGAGCACCTGCACGCCACCTGGGGCACCGAACTGCCGGCCCAGACCCTGATCGGCGTCGCCTCCCTCGCCCTGCCCGGCATGCTCTTCGAAATGGACGCCGTGGCCGTACGGCCCGCCGGCCACGCCTGATCCACTTGCCGGACCGGGGTGCCGGGTGTGCCCTTGATGGACGGGGGGAGAGGGAAGGAGCCCCTGTCATGGCACATGCGGCACCCACCGCCGCCCGGCGGCACCGGGCGGAGACCAGCCACCTGAGCTGGACCGCGTACGTCGGCCCCCTGACCTGGGGCCTGGTCTACGGGGTCTACGCAGCCTTCATGAAGCGTCAGATGGGGCCCGTGGACGCGGCCAACGTGTTCTACGGCATCCTGTGCGGCCTGCTCTTCGCGGCCGGCATGTTCGCCCTCGCCCGCCTCGGCCCCAAACTCATGCGCGAGCTCCACGCCGCCGCGTACGGCGCCTTCGCCGGCATCACCTTCGGCTACCTCTACAGCCTGTCCGGCGAGAGCGTGATGCGCTCCACCTGCCTTGCCCTGGCGGTCGGCGCGGGCGTGGGCCTGATCGCCTTCTACCGCTACTACACCCGTGAGGACTGAGCACCCCGTAGGCCTCCCGGGCCGGTCACCGTGCGGTTCCACGACCGCAGGTGACCGGCCCGATGCGGGCGCGGCGGCGGTCAGTCGGCGGGTGCGGCGGCGGCCTCGGCGGTGGCCCGCTGCGGGGCGCCGGCGGAGGCAGTGCCGCCCGCCTCGGCCACCGGCCCGTCCGGATCGGTGGCGGCCGGCTTCGGCGGCGGCGGGGTGAACCGGGCGGCCTCGGCGCGGATCATGGCGTTCAGGGCTGCGTACGGGTCGATGGGCATGACGGCACCTCGGGGTGTCGATGGGGCTGGTGTGGGGGGTTCGCTCGCTGCCGCTCGGCGCGGTCAGCAGCGCAGCACCACACCCCGCACGGCCCACCGGGGTGCACCGGGTTCCAGCCGGTCGTACGAGAGGCCGCGCGCGGCCGGCACCACGGCCGCCCACGCACCCTGCACGGGCGGACGCCGGACCGGCACCGTCCCGCGCGCCGCCCCCCGTACCGCCGTCCGCAGTTCCGGATCCAGCGCGGGATCCGACTGCCCTTCGGCCGGGGCCGAGGGTTCTGCGGGGGCGGACGAGGCGGTCCGCGGTTCCGCCGCGCCGGTCGCGGACCAGGCCGTACCGGGGGCGAAGAGCGCGAGCAGCACCACGCAGCCCACCGCCAGGGCTCTCGTGAGTGCGTAGCGCGTCCCGCTCATGCGGGCCATGTGCCCCGACACGCCGGGCGGTTCCCCGCCGGGCCCGCAGATGCCCCCGACCGGCGGACGAAGACACCTCCCCCGGCCGACAGAGGGCCCGTCCGGAGCCCCCCGGCCGGGTCAGCCGGTGGCGGTCACACCAGCACCCATGCCACCGCCGCCGCACCCATCAGCGCGGCGGCGAGGTGGACGGCGGGGTGCCCGTAGTCCCCGAACCAGAGCTGGCGGATCAGGCCGCCCAGGGCGGCCAGCGCCGTGATCACGGCGATCTGGGCGGGGAGCGGGCCGGAGGTGAACGGGATCAGGGCCAGCAGGACTGCGTTCAGCCAGAGCGGTGCCGCCCCCGTCCAGCCCCGCCACTCCCAGATCGCCGTCTGTGACATCCCGGCCCCCCGCCGTTCATACGCGTCAACCAGTAGGCTGTGCCGCCTCCTTGCCAGCTTCCCGGGAGCCGCCCGCCGGGACAAGCAGACGTTCGGCAAGAGCTCCGAAGACCAGGCCGAAACTCGCCCACAGCGCGGTCTGGATGGCCAGCGAGGAGAGCCGGAACTGCCAGATGAGGGTGGCCGGGAAGTCCGCGGGGATCTCGTCGATGCCGGGGAGCAGGGCGTACGAGAGGGTGACCGCCGCGATGAAGAAGACGGCGCCCGCCACGCTCGCGTTCCAGTTGCCGAGCGCCGGAGCCAGCCGCCGGCCCAGGATCACCGCGCCCGCGGCCAGCAGCACGCTCAGCGCGATCATCAGCAGGTAGAGGGCGGTGCGCCGGCCCGCCGTCTCCGGGTCGCCGACCGCCGGGGGATTGGCCGGGTACTTGAAGAACGGGACCAGGGTCACCGTGACGTACAGCCCCAGGGTGGTGAGGGCGGCGGTGGTACGCGGCGAGAAGCGCCCGATGCGTCCCAGGGCGAAGCAGAAGACGAGCGCGGCGATGCCGCCGAGCGCGACCCCGTAGAGCAGGACGCCGGTGCCGAGGCCGGCGGTGGCCTGGAGGGTCCGGCTGACCGGGGCCTCCTCGCCGTGGTCGTGACCGGAGCCTTCGGCCGCAGCCGCCGCCTCCTCGATGGCGATGGCCGCGTCGACCTTCGGCTCACCGAGGAAGTAGGCGACCAGCAGGGCGAGCGCGCCGGCCGCGAGGCCGGCGAGCATGCCGCGCACGAGCAGCGCGCGGACAGAGGGGGAGTTCATGGTTCGGTTCCCTCGCGTTGTGGAGCGATGTCAACGTCGGTGGGTGTGGGGGGTGGGAGTGGGGAGCGGGGAAGACGTGCGACGTCAGTGGCAGGGGAAGCCGAGCAGGTGGCGGCCGTCGTGCAGCCATTCGTGGATGGTCTCGCCCTCGAAGACCGCGGTGGCGCCTTGCTCCGCGCCGATGAAGTAGAGCAGGACCAGCATCAGGATTCCGGTGAAGACCGCCCAGGGGGCCAGGGTCTTCAGCGAGATGGGGGCGATGGGGGCGACGGAGCCCGTCGCCGAGGGCATGGCGGACTGACCCATGGCAGTACCTCCAGGGGAACACGCGTCCCGGTCAGTGGTGCACTGGGACGACGGAGGCGGGTCTGACTTTCACAGTGGCGCGACCGTGCCGGATTCTCACCGGTACTTCCGTCCTGCCGTCGTCATGTCGCGGAGACCGTACCGCGTTTATCCTCCGCTTATGAATCCCCCCGTCGTACGAGTTCAGCTGGTCACCCCAGCCCTTGACGAGGACATGCGGAAGCGCCGGTTCGGCCCGGAACACGGGGAGTGGGCGGGCCGGACACTCGACGAGGTGGCGGCCGAGGACCCGGAGGCCGTACGGCGCTGGCTGACCGACCCCTCGTACGCGCCGCCCGGCGGGGAGTCCGTCGCGGCACTCGTCGCCCGGGCAGGAACCTGGCTGGACGGCCTGGCCCCGGGCACCCACCGGATCGAGGCCGGCCAGGCGTTCGTCCGGGCGGTGGTGGTGCACGCGCTGGCGCTGCCGGCCGGGACCTTCTGGCGGCTCGACGCGAAACCCCGCACGCTCACCGAGCTCAGCGGGCGTGCGGGGCGGTGGAACCTGCGGCTGGGCGGGCCCTGCGATTAGGCCAGGGCCTCAGGCCACGATCCAGTCGCTGGTCGCAATGACCGGGGTGACCCCGTCTCGGTGGACGGTGCCCTCGATCAGGCCGTACATCCGGTCCGCGGCGAAGTAGACCTCGTTGTCGTTCTTGAGGCCGAACGGCTCCAGGTCCACCAGGAAGTGGTGCTTGTTGGGCAGGTTCAGCCGGACCTCGTTCACCTTCGGGCAGTGGTCCAGCACCCGCTCGGCCATCTGGTGCAGGGTCTGCTGGAGCGAGTACGAGTAGGTCTCGGCGAAGGCCTCCAGCATGTGCTTGCGGACCTTCCGGTACGACTGGTCCCAGTCGAACTCCGGGTCGTCGGCGGCCAGCGCCGAGTGCGCCCAGCGGGAGGTGACCTTGGTCGCGAGGATCCGGTCGTACGCCTCCTTCAGGGTCGTGTACTCGTCCTTGATGTAGCCGTGGAACTCGGAGTTGGTCGAGTTCATGACCGTCAGGTCCTTCAGCCCCGAGATGACCTGGAGGCCGGTGGTCTCGCTGTAGGTGATCTGCGCGGTGCGCACCTCCTGGCCCTTGCGGACGAAGGAGTGCTGCTCCTTGCGGGTCGGGACCGGGATCCGCTCCCAGGCGTACTCCTCGATCCGGATCTGCGCCTCGCGGATCGGGGTCTGCGAGGAGACGAAGTGCTTGGCGAGCAGGATGCCGAAGGCCTCCGGGGAGGCGATGCCGTGCTCCTTGCCGAAGGCGTACACCGTGTTCTTGGTGGTGTCGGTCGGCAGGCAGTTGGTGTTGTCGCCGGTCAGGTGGACATCGCGGAACTCACCGCGGAGCGCGACCGAGACGTTCAGGTCGCGGATCTCGTGCCAGGAGCCGTCACTGCCCTTGCGGGTGACCGTGACGATGCGGTTCTCGGCCTTGCCGTACTGGTTCTGGGCCAGGACGTGCTTGCTCATGCGCTGTCTTCCTTCGGGTACACGGAGTCCGGATCAGTGGATCCCGTACGCCCGGCGTCCGGCGGCCCGTCCCGGAAACCGCCCGGGTGTGCCGCCCCCCGCCGTTCGGCCCCGGGGGACCGCCCCGGGACTGACGTGCATCCCGGTCCGTAGGTGCTTCTTCGGATTGCAGCATGTTTGCGACCCGCTGGGAACGGGACGAAACCTCCGAGAAGGAGCACCCGCGGACTGGATGAACCACCTGGATCCCTGGATCCCTGGATGTCACGCCATGTGGGCGTCCGCGACCGACAGGGCTCCGTCGAGGATCTCCAGGCCCCGGGCCACGTCCGCCGCCGCGATGTTGCAGGCCGGGGCGAGGTGGATGCGGTTCCCGGCGGTCAGCGGCCACAGCCCGCCCTTCTTGCAGGCCGCGGCGAACTCGGCCATGGGCGCGTTGTCGGCACCGGAGGCGGCGTACGGCACCAGCGGCTCCCGGGTCTCCCGGTTCCGTACGAGTTCCAGCGCCCAGAAGGTGCCCAGGCCCCGGACCTCGCCCACCGACGGGTGGCGCTCGGCCAGCGCCCGCAGGCCCGGGCCCAGCAGCTCGGCGCCGGTACGGGCGGACTGCTCGACGATGCCCTCCTCGGCCATGGTGGTGAGGGTGGCCACGGCGGCGGCGCAGGCGAGCGGGTGGCCGGAGTAGGTCAGTCCGCCCGGGTAGGGGCGGCGGGCGAAGGTGCCGGCGATCTCGGCGGAGATCGCCACCCCGCCGAGCGGCACATAGCCGCTGTTCACGCCCTTGGCGAAGCAGAGCAGATCGGGGGTGACACCCCAGTGGTCGGCGGCGAACCAGGTGCCGGTGCGGCCGAAGCCCACCATGACCTCGTCGAGGATGAAGACGATCCCGTACCGGTCGCAGAGCTCGCGCACCCCGGCCAGATAGCCCGGCGGGGGCACCAGCACGCCCGCGGCTCCGACCACCGGCTCCAGGATCAGCGCCGCGATGGACTGCGGGCCCTCGAAGACGATGGTGTCCTCCAGGTGGCGCAGGGCGCGCTCGCACTCCTCCACCTCGCCGGAGGAGTGGAAGGGGGAGCGGTAGGCGAACGGGCCCCAGAAGTGGACGACCCCGGCGGTGGCGGAGTCGTTGCCGAAGCGCCGGGAGTCACCGGTCAGGTTGATCGCCCCGGTGGTGGCGCCGTGGTACGAGCGGTAGGCGCTGAGAACCTTGGGCCGGCCGGTGTGCAGCCGGGCCATCCGGACGGCGTTCTCGACGGCCTCGGCGCCGCCGTTGGTGAAGAAGATCTTGTCGAGGTCGCCGGGGGTGCGCTCGGCGATGAGGCGTGCGGCCTCGGAGCGTACGTCCACCGCGAATCCGGGCGCGATGGTGCACAGCTTGGCGGCCTGCTCCTGGATCGCGGCGACGACCTTGGGGTGCTGGTAGCCGATGTTGGTGTAGACGAGGGAGCTGCTGAAGTCCAGGTATCGGGTGCCCTCGTAGTCCCAGAAGTACGAGCCCTCGGCCCCGGCCACGGGGAGCGGGTCGATGAGCTCCTGTGCGGACCAGGAGTGGAAGACGTGCTTCCGGTCTGCCGTTCTGACGGTCTCGACGTCTGTGTTCATGTATCGAGAGTATGCGTCCGGGATGTGGACACCCGGGGAATGTGCCGGGGATTCGTCAGGTGCGGGCGCGGGTGATTGGGGGTCCGGCACCCGGGTAGGCGCGCAGGACAGAGCGGGGGGTGACGCATCCGGGGGCTGGAGGCTGTCATGGGTACGGATGTCTGGGCCTATGCGAAGAGCAGCGGCCATGTCGCGGGCGCGGACCTCACCGGGTTCCGGGTGGACGCGTCGGACGGACACGTGGGCCGGATCGACAAGCACTCCGCGGACGTGGGGCGCTCGTACATCGTGGTCGACACCGGGCCGTGGCTCCTGCGCCGGCACGTGCTGGTCCCTGCGGGGCAGGTGCGGCTGGTCGACCTGGAGACCGAGACGGTGCACCTTTCGGCGACGAAGAAGCAGATCAAGGAGAGCCCGGACTTCGAGCGCGGGCAGCAGGACGACGCGGCCTTCATCCGCCTCACCGAGCAGCACTACATCAACGGACACTCGTGAGGGGGAGGCCCTCGCGATGTCTGGAACACCGGGAACACCGGGAACACCGGCAGCGTCGGGCGCATCGGGAAACTTCTCGGTGGTGGCCATGGAGCTGAACGCCGGTACGGTGCTGGCGCTGTCCGGGGAACTCGACCACGACACGGCCGCCCCGCTGCGGGAGGTCCTCGAGGCGGTTCTCGGCGAGGCCGGTCCGGACGGTGGGCGGCTGCTGGTGGACTGCGCCCGGCTCCGCTTCTGCGATTCCACCGGGCTGAACCTGCTTCTCCGGGCCCGGCAGACCGCCGAGGACTCGGGCGGCGTCCTGGAACTGGCCGGGCTTCAGCGGCCGGTGGCCCGGATGTTCGCGATCACCGGAGCGGACGGGGTCTTCACCGTCCACCGGGACCTGGCCGCCGCATTCGCGCCCGGCACCGATGCCGGCACGGGCACGGGTTCGGGCGGCGCGGGTACGGGCACGGGTTCGGGCGGCGCGCCATGACCGACGTACGGGAGCAGACACGCCGGATGGTGCTCGGCGACCAGGGCGGCCAGGCGGCCGGGGTGGTGACCCGCTGCCGCGACTTCACCCGGCAGGCCCTCGCGGACTGGCAGTGGACCGGCCGCGCCGCCGACGACGGCCGGGATGCGGACCCGGACCGGGAGGAGGCCGCCGAGGACGTCCTGCTGATGGTCTCCGAGGTCGTCACCAACGCCTGTATGCACGCCGGCGGCCCGCTCGAGATCGTCCTGCGCCGTACGCCGGAACGCCTGCGGATCGAAGTCAGTGACGGGAACCCCGAGCCCCCGCGGCCCCGCCCGCGCCAGGACCCCGCCGTGCCGGGAGGGCACGGCCTGCTCGTGCTGGAGCTGCTCGCCCTGAGCTGGGGCTCGGCACCGTCCGCGGACAGGCGGGGCGGTAAGACGGTGTGGCTGGAGGTGCCGTGTCCGCCGGCTCCGGACCGTCCTGGTCCGGAGCCTCCGGCCGGTCACCGTGGGAGGGATCGGTCAGCAGCCCCGTCCGGAGCCGCGCCAGGGTCCGGGTGAGCAGCCGGGACACGTGCATCTGGGACAGCCCCAGCACGTCGCCGATCTCGGACTGGGTCAGCTCGCCGCCGAAGCGCAGCGACAACAGCGTCCGCTCGCGCTCGGGCAGCTCCGCGAGGAGCGGCTTCAGGGACTCCACGCACTCGATCCGGTCGTACGCCGCTTCCTCCTCGCCGAGACCGGGGGTGGTGGCGTACGCATCGCCGTCCTCCTGCACCGGGGCGTCCAGCGAGCGGGTGGAGTACGCGTGGGCGGCCTTGCGGCCTTCCGCGATCTCCTCCTCCGGCACCCCGAGGCGCTCGGCGAGCTCCGCGTCGCTGGGCCCGCGGCCCAGGCTCTGCTCCAGGGCGTCGTAGGCCTTGGCGGTGTCGATGCGGAGTTCCTGGAGGTGGCGGGGGACCTTCACAGCCCAGCTGGTGTCCCGGAAGAACCGTTTGATCTCGCCGGTCACGGTGGGCATGGCGAAGGTGGTGAACTCCACCCCGCGCTCGGGGTCGAACCGGTTGATCGCCTTGATCAGGCCGATCGTGCCCACCTGGATGATGTCCTCGACGGGCTCGCTCCGGTTGCGGAACCGGCGGGCGGCGTACTTCACCAGGCTGAGGTTGAGCTCGACCAGGGTGTTGCGGACGTACGAATACTCCGCGCTGCCCTCCTCCAGGGCCCGCAGCCTGCGGAACAGGGCCACCGACAGGGTCCGGGCCTCCGCTGTGCTGGCCCGGATCGGCTCCTCGGGGATCTCCGGCATACGGTCCATACGCGATCGCTCCTCCGGCGGCGGTGGGTCGCACCGCGCGCTGCGCGCGGCGAGGCCGTCGTGAGCTGTTCTTTCTGGGTATACCCGGCCCCTCGTCCGCGTACCCGCGAGCGAGTCCGGGCCCGGAACACCCGTACCACCCATTACATGGGAAAACGCGCGCCCGCGCCTGTCCGCGCCTGCCGCCGGCACTCAGCCGGCCGGCAGGGCCCGCAGGATCTGGGCGGTCGTACGGACCCGGCCCAGCCGGGGGAAGATCTTCGCGAACGTATGGGCGTGCGAGTCCGCGTCCAGGTCCGCCGTGGCGTCCTCCGCGAAGACCAGCCCGTATCCGTGCTCCCACGCGCTCCGCGCCGTGGACTCCACCCCGGCACTCGTCGAGATCCCCGCGAGCACGATCCTCCCGACACCCCGCCGCCGCAGCTGGAGGTCGAGCTCGGTGCCGGTGAAGGCGCCCCAGTGCCGTTTGGTCACCACGATGTCGCCCTCGCGGGCGAGGCCCGCCGGGAACTCGGCGAACCCGGCCGGCGGCACCCCCGCCGGCCCCGGCCGGTCGGTCTCGGCCGGCGGCCGGTCGCCGCCGTCCGCGGACCAGGAGACCCGGACCAGTACCACCGGCAGCCCCGCGGCCCGGAACGCCTCGGCCAGTTCGATCCCCTTCGCGAGGATCCGGTCCGCGGGCCGTGCCGTGGGCAGCGCGAGGATGCCCTGCTGCAGATCGATCAGGACGAGCGCGGTCCCCCGGTCCAGGCGGCCCAGGTCTTCCGGCTGCTGTGGCGGTGCTTCTGCTGCCATGTACCGACCATAGGCACCGGTGTACCGGCCGGCCGGAGCGCCACGCGCCCTACCGTGGGCGTATGACGCGCGACACGCTCACCCGGGACCAGATCGTCCGGACCGCCATCGAGCTGCTGGACGAGGGAGGGCTGGAAGGTCTGAACATGCGCGGCCTCGGCCGCCGGCTCAACTCGGCCGCCACGGCCGTCTACTGGCACGTGAAGAACAAGGACGACCTCGTCACGCTCGCCGGTGACCGGGTGTGGGACGAGATCGGGCTGCCGGACCTGGACACGGTCGACTGGCGTACGGCGGCCACCGCCATGGCCACCGACCTGCACGCCATGTTCATCCGGCACCCCTGGCTCGTGCAGGCCTTCGCCTCGCACCTCTTCTACGGAGCCGGCAAGGCCCGCCACGACGACCACAGCCTCGCCGTCTACGAGGCGGCCGGGTTCACCGGCGAGGAGGCGGACCAGGCAGCGGCCACCGTCTTCACCTTTGTCCTCGGCAACGCCCTCGGGGCCTCCGCCACCGCCTCCCTGACCCGGAAGCTCGGCCGCGACGGCGGGAACGCGGAGGACGTGCTCCGGGACACCATGAAGCGGGCCGGCGAGGTCGCGATGCGGTTCCCGCGGCTGCGCAGCCGGATCGGGGCGCCCGACGACTCCGAGGCGGGGGACTACGCCGGGGCGCCGGCCAGGAGTTTCGAGTTCGGCCTCCAGGCCCTCCTCACCGGACTCGAGGCCGAGCGCGACGCCCGCCGCCCGCCCCGGACCGGCCGGTAACCGGCGGCGCCGGCTATTCACCGATGCGTACGAGCGCCAGCGTGATGTTGTCGGGCCCGCCCGCCTCGATGGCCGCCTTCCACAGCTCGAAGGCGGCCCGGCCGTCGTCGTGCACCCGCAGCACCGCATCGATGTCCTCGTCCGGCACCGGATCGGTCAGCCCGTCGCTGCACAGCAGATAGCGGTCGGCCCCGGCCAGCGCGGTGACGCTGACATGCGGCTCGATGTCCTGGAACAGCCTGCTGCCGCCGAGGGTCTGGGTCACGGCCGAGGTGGTACGCCGTCCCGGGGGCGGCGGCGGGCTGTCGTCCACGCTCACCTGGCGCAGCCCCTCCTCGCCCGCCGCGTAGACCCTGCTGTCGCCGACGTTGAACGTCACCCACGTCTCGGGCAGGACCAGCGCACCGGCGACCGTGGTGCCCATGGTGGCCAGCTCGGGCTCGCCGTCGGCCGCCGCGTACAGCTCCTGGTTGCAGAGGTCCAGCGCGTCACGGATGCGCTGGTCGCCGTCCAGCGAGGTACCGAGCGAGGCGAGCCGCCGTACGACCAGGGCGCTGGCCACCTCCCCGGCCGGCTGTCCGCCGAGCCCGTCGGCCACCGCGACGACCAGCGGCCTGCCGAGCGGGAACAGCAGCGTCTGGGGGTTGTCGGTGACGGTCCCGCACAGCGTCCACGGGCCGATGACCAGGCTGTCCTCGTTGTGCTCGCGGACCAGCCCGACATGGCTCAATGCGGTCACGGAGATGTACGGCACCTGGGCCCTCCTGTCGCCGCAGCGGACGCCGTGCCCCCGCTCCCCATTGTCGCCCCGCGGGCCCTGAGAGGGGCAGCCCGGCAGCCAGGCGGCCCGGCAGCCCGCGGCTCGGCATGCGGCGGCCGGCCGGCCGGAGCACGCTGGACCTGGGGCCGACCGGCAGGAAGGAGCGCCGGCGATGTTCGCGAGGCTGAGCACGTACCAGGGTTCACCGGTTCCGGCGAAAGGAGACCTGGCCGCGAAATCCGAGGCGATCGTCCAGCCGGTCAGGGACGCTCCCGGCTTCCGGGGCGTCTACTACCTCGTCGACCGGGCCTCGGGACAGGCTGCATCCCTGACCCTGTGGGAGGACGAAGCGGCGATGCAGGCGAGCGAGGAACAGGCCGCCCGGATCCGGGAGGAAGCCGCAGAGCGCGAGGGGCAGCGGATCCTCTCCGTCGAACACTTCGAAGTGGCCTTCAGCTTCGAACCACCACCCATGTGACCCGGATCACTCCGCGCACCCGATGAGTCCGCCCTCCCGCACCGGTCTTACCTGCAACAGGAACCGACCGGAAGGCGCAGGACATGACCGACACCACTCCCAAGACTCCCAAGTCTCCCAAGGGCCCGGCCAGTTACTTCCCCTCCATCGAGAAGAAGTACGGCCGCCCGATCGCGGAATGGAAGGACCTCATCCGCTCCGCCCCCCAGACCAGGCACATGGAACTCGTCTCCTGGCTCAAGACCGAACACGGCCTGGGCCACGGCCACGCCAACGCCCTGGTGGCCCACACCCTGGCCGAACACCACCCGTCCTGACCCCGCCGGCCCCTCAGGCCAGGCGCCGGGTGAACGCCGCGCGGTATGCGCTGGGGGTCAGGCCGGTGTGCCGGGACAGGTGCCGGCGCAGGGAGTCGGTGGTGGCGAGACCGCTGAAGTGGGCAACCCGGTCCATCGGCAGGCCGGTTGTCTCCAGAAGCTCCTGGGCTCGGATCACCCGCTGGTGGAGCAGCCATTGCAGTGGGCTGAGACCGGTTTCCGCATGGAACCTGCGGGTCAGGGTGCGCACGCTGATCCGCGCATGGGCCGCGAGACCGGCCCGGTCCAGCGGCTCGTGCAGCCGCTCCAGTGCCCAACTGCGCGTCCCGGCCAGCGATGTGCCGGTCTCCGCCGGCACCGGGGTCTCGATGAACTGCGCTTGACCGCCGGGCCGTACCGGTGCCGCCACGACAAGGCGGGCGACGGCGTTGGCCGTTGCGGCCCCGTAGTCGAGGCGTACCAGGTGCAGGCACAGGTCGATGCCGGCGGAGAGTCCGGCGGAGCTGAAGAGGTTGCCGTCCTGGACGTACAGCACATCGGGGTGGAGCTCCACGGAGGGGAAACGGCGGGAGAACTCCGCCGACTTGGCCCAGTAGGTGGTGGCGCGGCGCCCGTCGAGCAGCCCGGCCCGGGCGAGTACGAAGGCTCCGGTGCAGATGGACGCGATGCGCCGGCCGTCCGCCGCCGCGCGGCGCAGTGCGGTGAGGACGCGCGGATCGATGTCCTCGCGGGCAGAGGTGCCGGTGACGATGACGGTGTCGGCACCGTCGACGGCCTCCAGGCCGTGCGGGACCGTGATGGCCAGGCTTCCGCCGGTGGCGACCGCCCCGGGCCGGGCGGCGCAGATGCGCACCTCGTAGCCGGGGGCACCGTCGACCGAGGTCGCACCGAACACCAGCTCGGGGATGGACAGGTCGAAGGTGGTCGCCGGCGGGACGACGACGACCGCGATGCGGTGCATGGCCCGAACCTCCGGAGAGTTGGCATTCGGGCCACTACCTTACGGATCACGCGGGACCGAAGGTAGGGAGCACACCTCAGCACCACCGTCCACCACCGCACCCAGGGAGACCACCCGTGTCCTTGCACGTCATCGTCGGAGCCGGAGCCACCGGATCGGCCACCGCCCGCTTGCTGGCCGCCGCCGGTGAGCGGGTCCGGCTCGTCAGCCGCCGCGGCGGCGGCCCGGAGCACGAGCTGATCGAACGGGTCGCCGCCGACGCCACCGACACGGCGCGGCTCGTCGAACTGGCCCGCGGCGCAGCGGTGGTGTTCAACTGCGCGATGCCGCCCTACGACCGCTGGCCCGCCGAGTTCCCGCCGCTGGGAGCCGCCGTGCTGGCCGCGGCCGAACGCGTGGGCGCGGACTACGTCATGCTCGGCAACACGTACGGCTACGGCCCCGTCGAGGGACCCGTCACCGAAGGCCTTCCCATGGCACCGAGCAGCACCAAGGGCGCGGTCCGGGCCCGGATGTGGGAGGAGGCCCTGGCCGCCCACGACGCCGGCCGGGTCCGGGTGACGGAGGTCCGGGCCAGTGACTACCTCGGTGCGGGCGCGCTCTCGCCGTTCACGCTCATGGTCGGGGCGCAGGTCCTGGCCGGTTCGCCCGCCTCCTACCCCGGTGATCTCGACGCCCCGCACAGCTGGACCTACACCGGCGATGCGGCCCGTACCCTCGTCGCTGCAGCGGGCAGCGAGCGCTCCTGGGGCCGGGCCTGGCACGTGCCCTCCACGTCCGAATCGCCGGTGCGCGAGCTGGCCGCGCAGCTGGCCGCGGCGGCTGCCGCACCCGGGCCGAGGCTGATCCGTATGACGCGCGAGGAGCTGGAACGGGTCGGCCGGACGGACTCGGTCATGGCGGAGTTCCCGGAGATGCTCTACCTGTACGACCGGCCCAGCATCCTCGACGCCGCCGCCACCGCACGGGCCCTGGGCATCACCCCGAGCCCGCTGGGCGAGGTCCTCGCCGAGATGGCTGCGGACCACGAGGCAGGCCCGGGCCGCTGACCCGGGCCTGCGTGCGGGAGCCGATGGCGGGGCAGGGCGGGGGCGGGGTCAGGCCGCCGCCTCCGTCCGAGTGCGGCTGCTGCGGGTCTCCTCTCGTACGACGCGCCGGCGCCGGGACGGCATGCCCACGGTCGGGTTGGCGACGCCCCAGGCCGCGCCCTTGCAGATCAGTTCCTTGTAGACGGCGGCCACCCGGCCGGTCAGGGCCCTGTCGACTGCCCGGTCGTCGGCGGTGACGAACTGGATCAGGCCCTCCCTGCGGCCGAGGGAGATGCACTGCTGGTAGTAACGGATGCCGACGTGGGGGACCTTGGTGCCGGCGAGACGGGCGGCGATGGCGTCGGCGGCCTGCCAGGCCATGGGGACGCCCGAGGCGCAGGACATGCGGAGGGGCTTGCCGCCCGGGCCGATGGCCATCGCGGCGTCCCCCACGGCGTACACGTCCGGGTGCGAGAGCGAGCGCATGGTGGTGTCGACCGCGATCCGGCCGCTGTCGGTGAGCTCCAGGGCGGTGGCCCGGGCGATCGGGTGGACGGCGAAACCGGTGGTCCAGACCGTGGCCGCGGAGGGGATGGTCCGGCCGTCGGCGGTGGTGACGCCGTCCGCCTCCACCGCGTCGACCGCGGCGTGTTCGTGGACGGTGATGCCGAGCCCGTCCACCACCTTCCGCAGGTGGGAGCGGCCCTTCTCCGAGAGCCAGTCGCCGAGGGCGCCGTGGGCGGCCAGGGCGACATCGAGGTCCGGGCGGGCCTCGGCGATCTCGGTCGCGGCCTCCAGGCCGGTCAGGCCGCCGCCGACCACGACCACCGGGCGGCCGGCGTCCAGGGCGGCCAGCCGGTCGCGGAGGCGGAGGGCGCCGGGGCGGCTGGAGACCTCGTGGGCGTATGCGGCGGTGCCGGGGACACCCCCGTGGTTCCAGCCGCTGCCGAGGGCGTACACCAGAGTGTCGTACTCCAGCGTGTCGTACTTCAGGTCCTCCCGGCCGGGGCCGTTCGGGGCGGCGACCGTCACCGCCTTGCGGTCCACATCCACGGCGGTGACCTGCGCGAGCTTCAGTTCCACGCCCGTGCCCGCGAACATCTCGCCGAACGGCCGGGGCGTGAGGTCCTGGCCGGCGGCGAGCTGGTGCAGCCGGACGCGCTCGACGAAGTCGGGCTCGGGGTTGACGAGGGTGATGGTGACGTCCTCGCGGTGCAGCCGCCTGGCGAGGCGGCCGGCGGCGATGGCACCGGTGTAGCCGGCTCCGAGGACGACGATGCGGTGCTGCATGTCCGTGCTCCTGTCTGGGCGGGGCTGCCGTGGTCCGGCGTGGTGTGTGGTGTCGCCCCTTGAACCGGGCAGCCCCGCATTTCCTGACAGGATCGGAGTGTGACCTGCGCCACTCTCTTTCAGAGGGTGTGGAGCGGGCCCTCCCCGTGGTCCGTGGCCGCCCATTGCCCGTTCGCGCGGCCGAGCTTGTCGGGGTTGGCCTGGGTGCGGAATGCGGCGATGCCTTCCGCGGTGATCTCCAGGCAGGTGATCCCGACGACCCGGCCGTCCACGACCGCCACGATGGCGGGCCCGCCGTTCGCGGTCGTGGCGTAGATCTCGGGCACGCCGCCGACATGGGCGCGCTTGGCCGCGCTGGGCTTGAACAGGCCCCGCATGAACTTCGCCACCGCGAGCGCGCCCTCGAACGCCTTGGTGCGGGCCGGGACCTTCCCGCCGCCGTCGCCGACCGAGACGGCGTCCTGGGTGAGCAGGCGTACGAGGGGTTCGGTACGGCCGCTGGTCGCCGCGGCCAGGAACTCCTCGACGATCCTCTGGGCGGCGGCCTCGTCGATCTCGGTGCGCACCTTGCCGTCCGAGATGTGCTTCTTGGCCCGGTGGTAGATCTGCTGGCCGGCGGCCTCGGTGATGTCGAGGATCTCGGCGATCTCCCGGTGCGGGTAGTCGAAGGCCTCACGCAGTACGTACACCGCCCGTTCGCCCGGCGACAGGCGCTCCAGCAGGACGAGGACGGCGTACGACACCGACTCGCGCTGCTCGGCGGTGTCGGCCGGGCCGAGCATCGGGTCCCCGGCGAGCAGCGGCTCGGGCAGCCACCTCCCGACGTACGTCTCGCGTCGGGCGCGTGCCGAAGTGAGCTGGTTGAGGCACCAGTTGGTGAGGACCTTCGTCAGCCATGCCTCGGGCACCTCGATCCGCCCGACGTCGGCCGCCTGCCACCGCAGGAACGTCTCCTGCACGGCGTCCTCCGCCTCACTCGCCGAGCCGAGCAGCCGGTAGGCGATGGCCTCCAGCCGGGGCCTGGCAGTCTCGAACCGGTCCACGTCACGCGTGATCAAGGCCATGCCCGCGATCCTAGGCACCCTCTAGGGCACGTCGAAGGCGGGGGCGCTGCCAAAGGACGTGGTCTCTGTGCCCTCGTGGACGAGGGTCCACTCGCCGGGCGCGCGGGGCGGGGTGGAGGTCAGGACCACACCGCCCCGGCCGGTCGTCAGGTCGGCGACGGGCTGCCAGGTCGAGCCGCCGTACGGGATGTACTCCAGCCGGACCCCGAGTCCGGCGGGGGCTCCGATGTACCCGCCGTTGTCCCAGTCGGCGAGGGTCAGGCGGCCGACCACCCCGTGCGGGTAGCCGGGGCGGGGGCGTTTGGGGAACACGTCGATGGTGAGCTGGGACAGCCTCTGGATGCGGACGGAGTCGAGGTCGCCGGCGGTGACCAGGCCCCCGGAGCCGGTGTGCGGATCGAAGTCGTTGGAGGTGACCAGGGCCCAGAGGCGAAAGGTGCCGGCGTCGGCGTTGGTCAGCCTGCCGCTGTTCACGGTGAAGGTGAACCGGCAGGTCGCGCGGGTGGGGCTGGTCGGTGTGCAGATGCTGGTGCCGGACGGGGGGCGGTCGGACGTGAGATCGGTCGGACCGGGGCCGTCCAGGATCGCCTCGGCGCCGTCGGGCCGGATGCCGGAGTCGTCCTCGGCGACGAACGAGGCGCTGAAGGTCCGGGATCCCTCCGGGCCCACCGGCACGACCGAGGGGTGGATGGTGCCGGACAGGATGCGCGGCGGGATGGCGCGATCGGCCCGAGCCGCGGTGGGTGCGGCGAAGAGCGTGAGGGCTGCAACGGCGATGGCGAGGGTGGCGGTGACGGGTCTGCGCATGGGAGAACCCCCCTGGAGTGTCCAGTGTCTCGTGCGCACACCGTAGGGCGGGCTCATCGCCTTGTTGAGGCGGCCGGTGCCGACCGGTACGGGCCCATGACAGTCGGGGCACGCTCGTGACAGCCATGACCCGACGGGCACCTTCCCACGGCGCGCTGGGCCCAAGCCGTCGGCCCCAGGCCACCGCCCCAGGCCATCGGCCTGGGGCTGCGTCATGGACGGATGCCGGGGCTCAGACGCGTTCGGCCGGGGTGGCGAGGTCCGCCAGGGTGCGGGCCGCCGGTGCCGGGTCGGCCAGCCACTTCAGGTGGCTGCCCGCCAGCGTGCGGACGTCGTACGGGTTCTCCGGCGTCAGCTCGTTGCCCTCGCGGATCAGCCGGTCCTGCAGGGCGAGGGGCAGGCTCGTGTCGTCGGCCAGGCGGATGTACGTCTTGGGGATGCGGCCCCAGGTCGCGGCCTGCGCGCGGTCGGCGGAGCCGCCGACGTCCAGGTTCTCGTCCGGCTGGAAGGTGTTCAGGAAGGTGAGGAACTGCTCGTCGGTGCCGTCGGCGAAGAAGGCCGCCTTGAACGCCGCGAGCGCATCCGGGTCCGCCGTACGGAAGTTGACGCGGAGCAGGCCGAGCTCGGCCGGGTTCCCGGCCAGCGCCGAAGCGAAGGCGGCGGGGTCGACCGTGGCCATCTCCGGCTCGGCGTAATAGCCGTTGACGTCGAGGCCGACAGGGCACCAGGCCGAGACGTAGACGAGGCGGTCGATCAGATCCGGGCGGGCGTTGGCCGCGGCCGTGACGGTGACACCGCCGCGGCTGTGGGCGACGAGGATCACGGGGCCGTGCTGCTTGGCCCGTTCGAGGATCCCGATCAGGTGCGCGGTGTTGTCGGCGAGCGTGACGCCCTTGATCGAGCCGGGCGCGGTGGCCAGCCCCGCGGGGTCCTGGGGGGACTGGTAGGCGGGGGTGAAGGTCGCCTGGAAGCCGTGGCCGGGCAGGTCGACGGCGACGGAACGGTGGCCGAGGAGGCCCAGTTCCGCCTGGAGGGGCGCGAAGGAGAAGGAGTTCGCGAAGGCCCCGTGGACCAGTACGAACGTCGGCTGCATCTGTGTACTCACGTGCCGGTTACTCATTTCCGGATACTCGTATTCCAGAGGTTTCGGGGGTCTCACGCAGGACCAGGCAGAGGAAGCCGAAGCTGTCCCGGTACCCGTGCAGCCACTGCGAACGCTGGGTGCCGGCCGTCTCCAGCACCTGGGCGGCGGCCGGATCGGCCGGGTGGTCCAGAGCCCATGAGGCCAGCGAGCCCCAGCAGGCCCACTCGTACGCGTCCAGCTCACCGCGGGTGCTGACATGGCCGTGGACGGGGGTCCAGCCGTCGGCGACGACGCGGTCCACCGTGGTCGCCAGGTCGTCGAGGTCACCGAACATCCCGACGGCCGCCGGTGAAGGGGTGCGGTCCCAGAACGACTCACCGATCAGCACGCGCCCGCCGGGGGCAAGGTGCTTGCGCGCCGCCGCGAGGGTGGGCAGCAGACCGCCGAAGGCGTGTGTGGCGCCGACGCTGATCACCAGGTCGAACGGCTCCACCGCGACGAAGTCCGCGGCTTCCCGGTGGTGGAGGACCAGGCGCTCGTCGACGCCGAGTCTGCTCGCTTCCCGGCGGGCCTGGATCAGGGCGACCTCGGAGACGTCGACGCCCTCGGCATGCAGGTGAGGGCGCGTCGACAGAGCTCGCAGAAGCCACTCCGCCGTGCCGCATCCGAGGTCGAGCACCCGCTCGCCGCGCTGCCCGTTGCCCGGCGCACTGCCCCGCCCGCCGCCCCGCCCGTCGCCCCGCGGGAGGGCGTGTTCGAGCAGCCGGCCGACCGAGTCGTCGTCGAGCGGAGCCTTGATCGGGTGGCCGGTGTGCGCGATGCCGGAGATCTGCTCGCGGTTCACCGGTGCGTCTCGCCCGTGCCGAGGAGCAGCTTCGCGGCCACCGCCGTCCCGTCGCCCCGGACCGTGCCCGCGACGGCCTCCGCCCGGGCCGCGGTCTCGGGGGCGAGCGCCGTTCGCAGCGCGGCCGACAGGGACTCGAAGGTCGGTACCGGCCCGTCGTGAGCCGCTCCGATGCCCAGTTCGGCGACGCGGGCGGCCCAGTGCGGCTGGTCCACGAACTGGGGGACCACCACCTGCGGCGCGCCGGCCCGGGCGGCCGTGGTCGTCGTGCCCGCGCCGCCGTGGTGCACGACGGCGGCCACCCGGCGGAAGAGCACCTGGTGGCTGACGTCGCCGACGGCGAAGCAGTCGTCCGCGTCGTCGACCAGACCCAGGTCGGCCCAGCCGCGCGAGACGAGGACCCGCCGGCCCTGCGCCCGGACCGCCTCGACGGTCACCTTGGCGACATCCGTCGCCGCGCGCATGGGCATGCTGCCGAAGCCCACGTACACCGGCGGTGTGCCGGCGTCCAGGAACGCCTCCAGGTCGGCCGGCAGCGGGCGTTCGTCGGGCAGGATCCATGCGCCGGTCTGTACGAGGTCGAGGTCGGTCAGCTCCTGCCACGGCCCCAGGACCGGGTCCGCCGCCAGCCACGGCCGGTCGCCGAAGACGTGGTCGCGGACGTTGTCCACCGGCGGCAGCCCGAGCTCCGCCCGGTGGGCGTTGAGCGGCGCCAGGTACAGCGCGTTGACCTTCCGGACGTCCAGGTCCCACAGGGCCCGGTTGTCGGACGGGTCGATCCCCTCGGCGGAGATCCCCGGGCCCGGCCGCGGCGACGGGAGGTAGTGCGTCGAGGGCATCTCGAACGGGTGGAAGCAGGCGTATACGTACCGGATGCCCAGCTTCTCGGCCACCGACCGGGCGCCCGCCGGCATCAGGCCGGTCGCCACCAGCACATCGCATCCCTCGGCAGCCTCGGCGATCGTGCCGAAGTGCCCTGCGACCAGCTCGGCCGCGAACTCGGTGGCGAAGTCGGGCGACGGCGGCGCGCCGGTCACCAGGGGGCGCACCGCACGGCCGAACGGCACGTGCTCCACCCCGACATCGGCCAGCAGCCGGGCGAACTCCTCGTCCGGAGGGGCGCACACCCGTACCTCCGCGCCGAGCTTCCGCAGCTGTGCCGCGAGGGCGGCCGGCGGCATGATGTCGCCGCGCGACCCGTAGGCCGTGATCAGCACGCGCATTTCGTCATTCTCGTTTCTGTGTATGTACGGGGACGTAGACGGGACGGGACCGGACGGGACGGGACCGGACGGATACGGGGACTAGCCCGCGGACACGTCGAGCTGGAACTCCCGCGTGCGCCGGAAGGAGCGGAACCCCAGCCGGTGGTTGACGGCCAGCATGTGGACGTTGTCCTCGGCGTTGTCGGTCACGATCTCGATGACACCGGGGTACCCGGCCCGCAGCCGGTGCACCATGGCGGTCTTGAGCCACAGTCCCAGGCCGTGGCCGCGGTGCGCGGGCACGACGGCGGTGTCGTACTGCTGCGCCCGGAGCGGCACGCCCTGCGGGAGGACGATCTCGGTGTATCCCGCCATGGTGCCGTCATCGTGGACGGCGGCCAGGGTCAGCAGGGTGTCGCCGCGGTCGGCGACCACCTGGGCCATGGTCCGTACGCGCTCGGCGTCCCAGTGCTCGGTGCCGTAGTCCAGGTCTCCGACGGGCATGTCGTTCATCGCGTTCTTGGCGGCGGCGAAGGCGGTGGCGAGGTCCTCGGGCACCGTGCCGGTCCAGCCCGTCAGCCGGTAGCCGGGGTGCTCGGCGTCGGCGGTGTGGGCGATGTGGCGTACCGCGTCCTCGTCCAACTCCCCCAGACGCAGCAGGAGATGGTCGAGGGCGAGCACCTGCCGGAACTTCCGCTGTTCACAGAAGGCCTGCCCCGGGCTGTCGGCCGCCGTTTCCACGATCAGGCTGCGCCGGTTCTCGGCGCGGCAGGCCGCCACGACCGCCGACAGCAGGAGGGAGCCGGTGCCCAGCCGCCGGTGCGCGGGGTCGACGTGGAGTTCCAGTTCGGCCAGGTGATCCCGCCCGGGGGAGGTGAACAGCCGCAGGCCCGCGACGCCGACCGGGCCGCCGCCGTCGTCGTCCGGCCCGGTGGCCAGCCAGGCCAGCCGGCGGCTGTTCAGGCTGGGCTGGGTGAGCTGGGCGTGGATCTGCTCGGGGCCGGGAGGCGGTACGGCGGGCAGGTCGTGGGTCATCGAGGCGGCGACGACCCGGTGCCAGGCGGCGGCGTCGGCGGCCGAGACGTCATGGAGCGGGGTGAGGCCGATGCTGTCGTCGCTCATGGCCGGCATCGGCTCCATGACGTGAGGGCCGGTTCACGGACACCAGTGGTTCGGCAGCCGAACATGTGCATGCCTCAACCTTCGCGCGGATCGCGATCATGATCAATGTAATCTTCCGCGCGCTTCGATAACCGCACGGTGTTGGCTCCTCGGCCCGAACAACAGCCCCAGGTCTACTAGGCGTCGGCAGCGCCAGCGGCAGGGTCGAGGGAGTCGACGTCCTCCATGAAGGACAGCATCCGGGCGTTGACCACGTCCGGGTGGTCGATCTGCGGGCCGTGCCCGGTCGCGGTGATGATCTCGGCGCGGGCTCCGGGGACGAGGCGCGGTACGCGTGCCAGCTGCCGCTTCGGGTGCACGAGCAGGCTGTGCTTGCCCATGATGACGTAGAGCGGGGTCCCGATGGACCGCAGTTCGTCCTCGGTCAGCGGCAGGGGCGCGGGGCGGCGGACCCGGTACGCGCGGGCGCCGAGCTGGATCCACTTGCGCATCTCGGGGACGGCGAGGACCGGCTGGTCCAGCCACTTGGCGAGCCGGGGGCGCAGCGCCTTCGGTGCGAGGGTGGCGAACAGGCTCACGAAGACCCAGGCGAAGAAGCGCAGGCCGACCTTCTCCAGGCCGCCGGGGTCGAGGGCGGTGACGGAGGCGAGCCGCCCGGGCCGCAGGTGGGCCTGGTTGAGCACCAGCCAGCCGCCGTAGGAGGAGCCGACGAGGTGGACCCGGTCGAGGCCGAGCGCGTCGAGGGCCTCGTCCATCCACTGCGCGGCGCGCTCGGGCTGCCACATGGGCTCGCGGTGGATGCTGCGGTTAGCGTCGCCGGGGGTGTCGAGGGCGTACACGGGGCGATCGAGGCTGAGGCCGGGGGTGTTGGGGTACCACATGGCCGAGCTGTAGCCGGCGCCGTGGATCAGGACGATCGGCGTACGGGCTTCGGCGGCGGGGTCCGTGGGCCCGTACCGGTAGACGTGCGTGGTGCCGAAGGCGGTCTCCACATCGGTCTCGGAGCGGGCGGGCGCCCCCATCGCGTAGAGCACGTCGGCGGCGGCGAAGTAGCGGTCGCGCAGGGTGTCGTTGACGTAGCGGCCGACATCGCGGCGTACGCGGGTGGTGTTCTCGGGCACGGCGGCACCTCCTGGGAAGATCCGTTCTTCGTGATACGACCGTACCACTAATATGGTACGCCGGTACCATGAAGGCGTCCGGGCACCGAACCACGACCCCACCACCGACGGGCGGAGACACGGGAACATGCCGAAGCGTGTGGATCACGAGGAGCGGCGCGCCCAGATCGCCGAGGCGCTCATCCGGGTCGCGGGCCGGCGAGGGCTGCACGCCGTCGGGATGCGCGACGTGGCCGCGGAGGCCGGGGTGTCACTCCGGCTCGTGCAGTACTACTTCGAGACCAAGGAGAAGCTGCTCTTCTACGGCCTCCGGCACCTGACCGACCGCTTCACCGCGCGAGTGGGCGCCCGCCTCGCCGCCGCCGGCCCGGACCCGGGCCCCCGCGCCACGGTGGAGGCGCTGCTGCTGGCCTCCCTGCCGACCGACGAGGAGAGCCGCACCTTCCACCTCCTCTACAGCTCCTACGCGATCCTGTCGGTGACCGACGAGGCGCTGGCCGCGCAGCCCTTCATCGACAACCCCGACGCCGCGGAGAACGCTCTGACCGGACTGCTCGAACAGGCGCAGGCGTCAGGCCTGGCCGACCCGGGCGCCGACGCGCGCACGGAGGCGATCAGCCTGCTCGCGATGGCGGCGACCATGGGCACCAGCATCATCGTGGGCCAGCGGAGCCCGGAGTCGGCGATCGCGGTGCTCCGTCACCACCTGGACCGGATCTTCGCGACCGGTCGAGTCATCAGCGACGTGTAGCCGCATCCCTGGGGGGAGTGGGCTCGGGGATGCGCCGGACGATCCGGACCTGTTCTTCGAGGGGTGGCGAAGGGCCGCGATCGCCGAGGTCGTGCGGCGCTCAGAGGCGACAGCACCGGCGACGGAGCAGACCGCGCCACAAGCCCCGGGAATCGCCCCTACTTGGGTGCACTCAAGGCTGCTGACCTGTGGAAACGTGGCCCGGCGTCGAGGATCTTCGCGGCCGGGCATGCTCGGGCCGGGATGGGTGGAGCGCGTGGCCTGACTCACGACTCGGGCCGGGCCGCCACGAGGTCGCTCCCCTGGGGTCGCGGTGCCGCGCGGTGGTGGCGGACGCCGAGCGGGCTGAGTTCGAAGGCCAACCGTCCCAGGGCGACAAAGGTGCCCTGCCCAAAGACGAGAACCAGCCACCACCCAACCTCCCAGTACCAGTTCTCGGACCGTGGGCATCCGGTACCAGCTCCGCTGAATCTCGTCCGGATCACGATGCGACCCCGGCCGATCAGGTTCGCAGCCGGATGGCGACCGGCTCGCGTGCTTGTCGCCAGAAGAGCCCAGGGCTCTGAGATGGTTGACGTGGGCTGACGCAAGACCGCGACCGTGTACCGCCTTCGTTGACCGGGAGAGAAGTATGACCATCAAGGACATCGGGCCGGAACCTCAAAGCTTCGACCTCGAGAAGGCGACGCTCGAAAACACGGACTATCGCGCGGTCGGCTGGTCCGGGAAGTACCTTCAGCTGACCCTCATGTCGATCCCGGTGGGTGAGGACATCGGCTTGGAGGCGCACCCGGAGACTGACCAGTTCCTGCGACTCGACGCAGGCCGGGGTCGCGTCCAGATGGGCAGTGCGAAGGATCGGCTCGACTTCGACCGGGAGGTCGAGGATGGCTGGGCGGTCTTCGTACCGGCCGGCACTTGGCACAACGTCACCAACATCGGTGACGAGCCCCTGCAGCTCTACGCCGTATACGCGCCGGTCCACCACGCGTCGGGCAGGATCCATACGACAGCCGCGGACGCGGAGCGCGACGAGGACTCAGGCAACGACGAGCCGCCGAGCTGGTCGGTCCAGCCTGCCCAACAGCCATCGGACGAGCACGCCTGACCAGCGAGGGTGACGGGGAACGTGCTCATGCTCGCTGCCGATGTCGGCGGTCTCGTGGTTGCCCTCCATACCCTCACCGAGGCATACGCCGTCGAATGGCCAGGCCAGGCCAGGCCAGGCCCGGTCAGAGGCGGGACAACACGCCGCGCCAGGTCCATCCCGCGCCGAGGACCGCTTCCCGCAGAGGATTCCTCATGTCACGCGAATCGAAGCGGAGCGTCTCGACCTTCTGCCGACGGCCGTCGGGCCCCTGCTCGTACGTCCACCGCCGGGCGACGTGAGGGGCCGGCCCGCGACCGTACCGCTTGCCGGGAGAATCGGGCGTCGACGCCTCCCACCGCTCGTCGAGCGTGCGTACCTCGTGGTTCTCCGGGATCAGCCACATCCGTGTCCTGAGGGTCATCTTCAGCTCGCGGACCTGCCATTCCGCCACCAGGTCGGCCTTTTCCGCGGGGAGGGCGTTGCGCACGCGGAACGGTACGTCCGGCCCGTTGACCGAAAACAGCGCGGTCCGGACCTCCGTCGATGACAACGGCGCGACACCGCTGTCCGGGTACATGGTGCCGGTGAACTTGTCCCATAGGCGGCCCATCGCTACGCCCCCGTTCCGGTGTGCGGGTACTGGAGCAGGTTCGTGACCGCTGGAGGGAGAATGCCGCACAGGTCGGTGATGCGGACGTGCCGGGCGTGGGTGGCCGTGAATTCGCGGATCGGGACGTCTGGTGACCCGAAGACGCTCTGGAAAGTGCGGAGCGCCCCGGGTGAGCGGTCCAGGGCCCAGGCAGCGGTGGAGGTGCTGGAGCGCAGGAACCGGGCGGGTTCGGGGCCGACGACGTAAAGATCGGCTTGCCGCTCGGAGCGGTCGGCCGCGAGCATCACCAGGTCCTTGAAGGTCTGGCGCTTGCGGGTGGCGTCCGCGCCGCGCCACCGGGCGAGTTTGAACTCTGCCACCCGTTGGTCGGTTTCGAGATCGTACGGCCGACCTGGGTCGTTGCCCGCTCCCAGTGACGGTCGCTTGGTGATCGTCTCGCCTTCGTTGAGAACATGGGGGACGGCAAGCATGATCCCTGCCGCGTGGATGAGGTCGTTGAGTCGGCCGAAGCTCTCTCGGACGGCAAGTGCGGAGACCAGAAGATCGGTGTTGACACCGCCGTCAGCGGCGGCGGCAGTTGCGCGCCGGGTATCGGCCCCGTGAAGTCGGTGCTCCAGGGCGGCGATCGCCTCTGTCAGCGGCTGGTGGTCGAGGAACTGCGCGAGCACGGCGACTGCAGTACCCAGGTCCACGGGCATCAGGGGTGCCGTCGGCTCTCGGATTCCTTCGTCGACGGTACCCATTGTGCCCAGCGGGGTGGTTCCCCTTGAACATGGCCTCATACAGCAGGCAGCTCAGCCCGTAGGTCTGGTCAACGACGAAGGCCCAGGTCGTCGTTGACCCGGGCCTTCGTTCAGCGTCCTTGGGATGCAGGGCTTGAGCGTCTCGCGGACAGCGTGGGCCATCTATCTCCGGGCAGCCTCTCCACTGGAGCGTGTGCGCTGATGGAGTTCTGCGGCTGCTGCCCACTGGTGCCCGAGAGCTCGGATACGCTGTCCGGCTGTGTGGACACTGGCAGTACAGCGGTAGCGCTGCTCAGAGCGTTGAAGCACTCCGATTCGGTCTGAGGCAAGAAACTCAAGGGCTTCCACGACCGCGTCTGACCCGACACGGTAACCGCGCGTGCGAAGCTCGCGGCGGATCGAGGTGAGATCGAGCCAGCCACCCTCCTCGAGCGGGTCCTCAGCCTCCACGTTCAGGATGTCGACAAGCGCGTACTCGAGCTGACCACGGAGCTCCTGCGCCTCCCAATGCCCTCGCAGGGCATCCTCTCGCTCAGCTGCATGCAGGGCAGGATCGACGAGGAGCTCTAGTTGGGCCAGGGTGAGTGGAGTCTGTTCCTGTCGGCGGACGACCTCGGCGAGTAGTCCGGTCTCGATGACGGCGATCTGAGGGTCGTCGTCGGCCTCCTTGAGGATGCGACGTTCGAATCCCGGACCGATGAGGAGGTGAACGTGTGCCCCGATCTCCGCCCGGTGTTCCGCCAACCCAAACAACGATTGCTCCACAACACGGCCTGAGGCTGATGTCTTTGCCTCGATGGCCAGGATCCGAGAGTTCGCGCCGACGCCGAATCGAACCTGACCGTCCACCGCTCCGCTGCCGCCCACATGCTTGCCGGGCATACCGAGGTAGCCCAATGCAACCACCGCGGCCTTCTCCAAACGCTTCCAGTTCCCACTGTCCCGTGCTGCACTCGTGAGTTCCATCGCGATGTTTGACGCCGGTGCGGTGATCTCCGGTGTAGTGCCAGAAGTGCTTCCGCCGTCGAGGTTTGGCCCACCGATGGTGTTCGCCGGCGTACGAGACATGGAATCGTCCGCCTGAAAGCAGGGCAACGACGCTACGAACGCTCGCCCGAGCGCCGTCGTACGGTAGGCAGTCTGCGAAAGCCGGGTGACGAGGCCACAGGACTCCAGCAGGTTCAGCCGGGTATTGACCGCGCTCCGTGACAGAGGCTTCTCACGGTTGGGCAGGTAGTGCACGCTCCGCTCCGCCAGCGTCCCGGTTGTAGGCCGATCCGACGTGTCAAGCTCGCCCAGCACCTCACCGAAGAATGCGATGGCAGCGTGAACAGTGCGTGCAAGGTCCAGAGGCTCGCCCGATTCAACCCAGGCAACCGCGGCCGGCGTGGCGGTCCAGCTCTGTGACGACGTCCGTTGGATGAGACCGAGAGCCTTCAGCGCGTCCTTCGCGGTACGTGCTGTGGCTACCGTTTGGGCCTTGGGAAAGGTGCTCTGCACGAAACGCACGAACTCCGCGTCACTGATCGACGGAATGGACGCCTCAATGAGCACCTGAAGTGAGTCCAGCGCCCCGCCATTGGCAGAGGTGCCAGGTATGTAGAGATTCGCGCCATCGCCCCTTGCCCGGAGAGCCGCCTCATCGAGCTGTTCGATGAGGCGGGCGACGGCTCTGGCAGGGGGAACGAGCTGTACGACTGCGTCGGTGCCATCAGGCTCGGGCCTACCCAGAGTGATTCCCGCCAAGAGACGTCGGCCGGCGTCTGTCACGTGAACATGCCGGTCGAAGAGCTCGACCATCCCCGTGACTGCAAGCCAGGAGGTTCGATCGCGTACAGGGGCTGGAGTGTCCCATTGAAGGCTGAATTCTTCACGGGCCAGGTCGAGTAGTTGTTCATGCGTGCGCGGACCGGCGGTGAGGGCGTCCAACACCTCGCCCACGAACCTGACGTTGCAGTGGAGAGCGCCCACCAGCACTGTCGCATCGTCATTTTGATGCCATGCGAGGGCAGCAGCGCTCGGTAGGAACGCTGACTCCTCGCGGGAGAGCAGTCCGGCTCGGACGAACCGCTGGAGCTGATGTCGCGTCAACCGGCCGACCTCGGGCAACGACACTTGATCGCCAGAAGACGGTCCCCTGTCGCTGGACAGCTCTTTGATGAGGGCGCGCAGTGTGTTGAGCCAGGTAGACCGTGAGCCCGGCAGCACTGGCATACCTGTTGATCGTTCCGCCCAAGCCCGAGGGTGTACGAGATCTTCCATGGCTGCGCACACTAACTGCACCATTGCGTTGATGTCTCGATCTTTGGAAAGAATCCTTGCTGGCATCGCAAGAGTCATTCCCCTTATCGAGCCGCCTCTACTACCCGCTCTCACCGCCTCCAGGGTCCTCGCGCTTGCATACAGCGGGGACGCTTCTGAGGCGCGGCTGATGGTCTACTTCTGCGCCTACGGGCCGATGCGCCCGGAAGAGCAGGCGGCCCTGCGCCGGAACTCGGTCACCGCCGCCCGCGACAAGGCGAAGGTCCAGCCGAGGCAGATCCGCAGAGCCTGATGGGGCGTGTCGGGTGCGGTCTGTGGCGGGCCTCAGCTCCCACAGCCGCACCCCGCGGCGGTTTTGGCCTCGCTGACGGTCGTGCCCGCGTCGGCGGCTTCCTCGGCCGGGGTACAGCAGGCGATGACCCCGCAGCAGGTGCCCGCATCGGCGGCCGGGTCGGCCACGGCGGCGGGCTTGACGGCTCGGACGATGGCGGAGTGCATACCGTCGGCGACCGTGTGAGTCGGGGTGATCTCGATGCCGGTGAACCCGGCGGCCTCCAGTCCTTCCCGGTATTCGGCGAAGGAGAGGGCGCCGGCGATGCAGCCGACGTAGTCCCCCCGCTCGGCCCGCTGTTCCGGCCTGAGGGTGTCGTCGGCGATGACGTCGGAGACGCCGATCCGGCCGCCCGGCCTGAGGACGCGGAAGGTCTCGGCGAAGACGGCGGACTTGTCGGTGGACAGGTTGATCACGCAGTTGGAGATCACCACGTCGATCGTGGCAGCCGGGAGCGGGATGGCCTCGATGGTGCCCTTGAGGAACTCCACGTTCGTCGCCCCGGCCTTCGCGGCGTTGGCCAGGGCGAGAGCGAGCATCTCCTCGGTCATGTCCAGGCCGTACGCCTTGCCGGTGGGGCCGACGCGGCGGGCGGACAGGAGGACGTCGATGCCCCCGCCTGAGCCCAGATCCAGTACGCGCTCGCCTTCGTTCAGGTCCGCGACGGCGGTGGGGTTGCCGCAGCCCAGGGAGGCGGCGACGGCCTCGGCGGGCAGGGCCTCGCGTTCGTCGGAGGCGTAGAGGGTGGAGCCGAAGTTCGTGTCAACCTCGACGGGCTCGGGCCCGCAACAGGCGGTCCCGCCTTCGGTGACCTGGACGGCTGCTGCGGCGTAGCGGCGGCGGACGGTCTCGCGCAGGTCGGTGGACTGCTCGTTCATGACGCTGACTCCCAACGGGCGAAGGCCCTGCCCGGAGAGGACAGGATCGAACTGTTTCGATGTTCTTCGATTCAACCTTGCGCCTTGAATCGAAGGACGTCAACATAGAGGCATGTCGAAACAAGAGCTCGTCGTCCTCGGACAGGAAGCCGACGGTTGCTGCGGCCAGCTCGCGGCTGCCCCGCTGGACGAGGACCAGGCCACCGACTTGGCGAAGGTGTTCAAGGCCCTGGGCGACCCGGTCCGGCTGCGCCTGCTGTCGATGATCGCCTCCCGGGACGGCGGCGAGGTCTGCGTGTGTGAGCTGACCCCGGCCTTCGAGCTGTCCCAGCCGACGATCTCCCACCACCTCAAGCTGCTGCGGCAGGCCGGCCTCGTCGACTGCGAACGCCGTGGCACCTGGGTCTACTACTGGGTGCTGCCCGCCACTTTGGACCGGCTTGCCGCCGTCCTGAAGGCCCCGCAGGCCGCCGAGGTGAAGGCGTGAGCGCGGACCCGGTGCCGCTCAGACGCCGCGTGGCGGCGGAGACGGTGGGGACCGCGCTGCTGGTGGCGATCGTGGTCGGCTCCGGCATCCAGGCCACCGAACTGTCAAACGACGTCGGCATCCAGCTGCTGGCCAACTGCCTGGCGACCGTGTTCGGCCTCGGCGTGCTGATCGCGGTGTTCGGGCCGGTCTCAGGCGCCCACTTCAACCCCGTCGTCACCCTCGCCGCCCACCTCACCGGCCGCCGCTCCGGCGACGGCCCGTCCCTGAGGGACGTGGCCGCGTACGTACCCGCCCAGATCACCGGCGCGATCACCGGCTCGCTCCTGGCCAATGCCGTCTTCGGCCAGCCGGTGCTGTCCTTCTCCGCCCATGACCGCTCGGCTCCCCACCTGTGGCTGGGCGAGGTCGTCGCCACGGCGGGGCTGCTGCTGGTGGCCTTCGGTCTGAACCGGACCGGCCGGGCGAACCTTGCCCCGGCGGTGGTGGCCGCGTTCATCGGCGCGGCGTACTGGTTCACCTCCTCCACCTCCTTCGCGAATCCCGCGGTCACCATCGGCCGGGCCTTCACCGACTCCTTCGCCGGGATCGCCCCCGCCTCCGTCCCCGCGTTCGTCGCCGCCCAGATCCTCGGTGCCGCCGCCGGCCTCGGCCTGCTCTTCCTCGTCTTCGGCCCGTCCGCCCGGCAGACCGCCGACGAATCCGTCCCGATCACCGCCGTTCCCGCCGCCCGCTGAACCTCTGGAGCCCCTGCCATGACCCCGTCCCCCTCCCGTCCATCTGTGCTGTTCGTCTGTGTCCACAACGCCGGCCGCTCGCAGATGGGCGCCGCCTTCCTCACCCACCTCGGCCAAGGCCGTGTCGAGGTCCGCTCCGCCGGCTCCGCCCCGGCCGACACCGTCAACCCCGCAGTGGTCGAGGCCATGGCGGAGGTCGGCATCGACATCTCCGCCGAGACTCCCAAGGTGCTGACCGTGGAAGCCGTCCAGGCGTCGGACGTCGTGATCACCATGGGCTGCGGCGACGCCTGCCCCTACTTCCCCGGCAAGCGCTACCTCGACTGGACCCTCGAAGACCCCGCCGGCCAGGGCGTCGCCTCGGTCCGGCCCATCCGCGACCAGATCGAGCAGCGCGTCCGCGGCCTGCTCGCAGAGCTCGGGATCGCAGCAGCCGCGTGAGCGGGCCATCAGCAGGGCGTCATCAACTGACGCGTCCGGGATGGCCATTGGCAGCGCCGTGTGACGCAGGCCACCCAAAGTGCGTCTCGCGATTCGGGGCGGCGGCCTGCCCTTCTGGCGCGAGCATGGGGGAAGCCGTCCCGGGCTGCGTGTGATCCAGTGCATATCGCCGGGAGCGATGACTTTGCCCCTTGCCGTCGGTCATACGAGCAACACCACCGACGGAAGGAAGACCCGCCATGACCGACACGCTGACCGCCCCGCACGACCTCGTCTCCCGCGTGCCCGCACGGCGCCCGGCAGCGCGGTGGGCGGTGACCGGCGGCATGGTGGCGGGCCCGCTGTTCCTGACGGTCGGACTCGCCCAGGGCTTTGCGCGAGACGGCTTCGACTTCACCCGGAACGCGATCAGTCAGCTCGCCCTTGGCGAGTCGGGCTGGATCCAGACGGTGAACTTCATGCTCGCCGGCGCGCTGCTGTGTGTGGGTGCGACGGGACTGCGGCAGGTGCTGCGCGGCGGGCCGGGCGGGACCTGGGGTCCGGTCCTGGTCGGCGTCTTCGCCGTCTCCTTCTGGGTCGCCGCGGCTTTCCCGGCCGACGCTGGGGCGGGCTTCCCCACCAACGCCCCTGAGGCGACCGTGATGAGCGGGCACGGCGCCGTCCACATGCTCGGCGGGATGGTCGGCTACCTCGCCCTGTGCGCCGCGTTCGTCGTACTGGCGCGCCCGCTCGCCGCCCGCGGCCTGCGGGGCTGGGCCGTCGCCACCCGCCTGGTACCGGTGGTCGTCCTCGCCGGCTTCATGGCCTCGGCCGCCTCCGTCCTGGCATTCACCGCCGGCGCGGGCCTCGGCCTGCTGTGGCTGGCGACGGTCACGGCCCGGGTGGCCGGCACCCCAGCGAACCGCTAGCGGATCGCCTCCGGCCGTTCCGCCGACCGGCCGGCGGAAGATCATGTGACGTCTTCAAGGAACCCATGGAGTACGTGCCGCAGGACGTCCGGTCGCTCCAGGTGAACGTCGTGTCCCGTCCCGGGGACGCTCAAGGCCACGGTCTCCGGCCGCCGCCGGAGCATCTCGTCGATCTCCCTGGGCGGGATGGTGCCGGACTGGCCGAGAACGGCCAGGACCGGGCAGGTCACGTTCGACCACTCGTCCCAGAAGGACCGCTGGGCGTTCTCCGCCAGCGACCCGGTCATCACGTCGTCGAAGCGTAGCCACCAGCCGCCGTCGCGTTCCACCAGACCGGCCGCCCAGCCCTCGCCGACCGGACCGCCGCCGAGGAATGCGACGGCAACCTCCTGCGACGGGAACGGCCTGGGCCGCGAATCGAGCCAACCCGCGATCTCTGCCTGCACGTTCCGGTTCGGCCCACCCGGCCCGGCTTCCACCAGGTCGAGCGCACGGAAGAGCCCGGGGTGTGCGGCAGCGGCGAGCATGGCCGTGTGGCCACCCAGTGACTGACCCACCAGGACGGGCTGTTGGAGGCCGAACTGTTCGAGTACGGCGATGACTTCCGCGACGTACGCGGCACGAGAGACATCCCGCGGGCGGCGCTCGCTGGCACCGTGGCCGCGCTGGTCGACGGCGACGACCCGGTACCGGGGGCTCAGGTCCCGGGCGATGGCGTCCCATTCGCCCGCATGCCCGGCCAGCCCGTGCAGCAGGACGACAGGCCCCCCCGATCCGCCCCAGTCGCGGCAGGAAAGACGGACGCCCCCACGGATGACGATGTGCTCTGACCAGGTCATTACAACGCCCTTCAGGTGGTGGAGTGGGCAGGGGCGCTGGTGGCGGCGGAGGTGTCCGGCTCGATACGGGCGGGCAGGCCGAAGAGCGGGAACAGGCGATCGGTGTCGCGAAAGGCGTTGATGCCGGTGATGCGGTCGCCGGAGAACTCGATGACCTGGAGTGCCCAGGCTTCGTAGCCCGTCCCGGCGGGACTGGGCCGGTACTGGCCGAAGGCGGGGGTGTCGTTCGCCACGGTCGGGATCAGACGGGAGCCGCGACAGCCGACGGCGGGGCCGGTCAGCCAGGCCTGGATGTCGGAGACCCCGCGCATCCACTTCGCGTACGGGGGCAGGCACAGCGTGGCGTCGACGTGGAGCAGCATGTTCAGCTCCTCCATGTCGTAGCGGGAGAACGCCCTGGCGTACCGCTCGGCCAGCATTCGGCGGACGGAGTCGGACGGCCGGGTACCGAGGCCGTCGACGGGGCCACGGTGCAGGGCGAGCGTGGCTCTGGCCCGCTGCAGAGCGCTGTTGACCGAGGCGACGGTCGAGCCGTGCAGCTCGGCGACTTCGCGGGCCGAGAAGGTCAGCACGTCCCGGAGGATCAGCGTGGCCCGCTGTTTCGGCGGCAGGTGCTGGAGCGCGGCGACGAACGCCAGCCGTACCGATTCGCCCGCCGTCGCCGCCTCCTCGGGGTTCCCGCCGGGACAGGGACCGATCCACACGGCGCCGTCCTCCGGGGCTCCTGGGGACGAGGCTCCGGACGAAGGCTCTGAGAGGTGCATCGGCAGAGCCCGCCGCCTGCCCGCGGCCACGGCGTCCAGACACACGTGGGTGGCGATGCGGTAGACCCACGACCGCAACGACGAGCGTCCCTCGAACTGCTCGACGTTCCGCCAGGCCCGGACCATCGTCCCCTGGACGGCGTCCTCGGCCTCGGCGTACGACCCCAGCATCCGGTAGCAGTACCGGGTCAGTTCACCCCGGAACTCCTCAAGTCTGTCCGTCGTCTCCTGCGCCACAGTGTCCGGCATGCCCCGCCCCTCCGTCCGCGCGGCGTCGGCCCCCTGGCCGACGTGCGGTAACGATACGTATGGGGAGTGTCCATGGCCGGGCGGCCTGCACGTGTGGGCCACTACCTGGCACGCGTGGGAGCAACTGTCAGCCGGTGTCAGTGGCTGGCGCTAGCCTCCGACTACGTGATGGGCCGGTTCGATGTCCCCACTGGGGAACACGGCGGCCAAGGGGGGTGGCCGGACAGGGGTCCCCGAGCCTCGGCTTCGGGATCCCGATGGGGCTCCAACCCCACCCCCCTCTCACGCGTTGCGAACCCTGGTGGCCTGCGCCCGCCTGCAAACGGTGGGTCGAGCAATCACCACCGTAGGAGCCCCTCGGCCGTCCCCACCAGCCACCCCAGCCGGCGCCGACCCATCGCCGGGAAGTGGGCAGGTCTCCGGGTGCCAATCGAACCCGCGCCACAAGCTTGGGAATCACCGCTGCTTTGGCCGTTCATACGGCCTCTGACCTGCGGACAAGCCCCTTCGCTGGTCCTGTAGGGAGGCTCTGTTCCCACCCGTGGTGACCGCTTTTCACCGCCCCGGAGGGCATGGATGGGGCACGTGCCGGCCCCGCTCGGCCGGATTACATGGGCCTGCGCCTCGGCGTGGGGCGTGCCGGTGCCCTTCACGGTCCCGGCCCCGACGGCTGGAAGAGCACCATGGCAGAGCGCCACCCTCGCAACCGCACCGGCCGCAGCCCGCTACGTCGCGGGCTCGCCGTCGCCGTGCTCGCAGTCGGCATGCTGACGGCTTCAATGGCACCCGGATACGGGACCGGCCCGACCACGCCGGTGCCCGGCCCCCAGTTCACGCCGTTGACGGCGGCCGTGATGACCGAACCGGCGCCGTTCCGCGCCACGGACGGCAAGACGCACCTCTCGTACGAACTCCTCACCACGAACGCGCTGCCCAGCAGCGCTCGGGTGCGGCTGGACCGTGTCGAGGTCCGGGACGCCCGAACGCACCGGGTGGTGGGCTCGCTGAGCGGGCAGGCGCTGGCCGATGCCGCCAACCCGGTGGGCGACCCCCTGCCGGGTGCGGACGGGTACACGCCGGCGCCGCCGGGACCGACCCCGACCGTCATCCCGGGCTCCCAGCAGTGGGTCGTCTGGCTCGACCTGGTCCTCGACCGCGGTCAGCGGGTGCCCAGGGTCCTCGAGCACCACCTCTCGGGTGCCGTCCTCACTGCTCCGGTTCCTCCCCCTTCGAGGAGACGGTCCAGATCACCCCGACCGATCGCACCGCGCCGCTGAACCTGGAGGCGCCGGTCCGCCCCGGCACCTGGTACTCCAGCGAGTCGTGCTGCGGCAACACGCACCACCGCCGCGGCCTCGGCCCGATCAACGGCCGCTTCTACGTGCCGCAGCGCTTCGCGATCGACTGGTACAAGGTCGGCGAGCAGGGACAGACCTGGGAGGGCGACCCCGCACGGCTCACCAGCTACCTGAGCTACCGGCAGCCCGTCGTGGCGGCGGCCGGCGGCAGGGTGGTGGAGGTCCAGGACGGGATCCCGGACAACACGCCGCCCGTCACGCCGCCGGTCCCGCCGATCGAGGAGACCGTCGGCAACCACGTCACCGTGGAGGTCGCGCCGGGCCGCTACCTGCTCTACGCCCACCTGACGCCCGGCTCGCTCAGGGTCCGGGAAGGCGACCACGTCGAACCCGGCCGGGTGCTCGGGCTGATCGGCAACAGCGGCAACTCGACCACGCCGCACCTGCACTTCCAGGTGATGACCACGCCCGAGCCCTTCCCGACCGACAGCCCGCCGTTCACCTTCCGGACGTTCCGCGTCGTCGGCCAGGTCGAACCCCGTCTCTGGGACGACAACCTGGGCACCCAGCCGACCGGCGTCCTCCCGATCACGCCTTTCCCGTACGACGGCCCCCACCACGCCCGGTATCCGCTGGACCGCGAGGTGCTGGAGTTTTGACCGCCCCCGGCCGCCCCGGGCGGGGGACGTCCGGAGAGGCCCGGACAACGACGAAGGCCCTGGTCTCCGACCAGGGCCTTCGTTCACGAGCGGATGACGGGAATCGAACCCGCGCCCTAAGCGCCGCCGCAGCATCCCCGCATCCGACCACCCAGCCCGCAGGCGGTCGGGTCGATGAGAGCGGTCCTCTTCCTGGCGGTCCGTGAACGGATCTGGTGTGACGTGACCGGGTGCGGTGGTCCTACAGCTTGCTCATCTTGGCGTACGGACTCAGGATCCGTTGCTGCGTCGAGCCGAAATCCACGCTCACCGCTATCCCGTCCTCGATGCCGGTGACCCGGCCGAGGCCGTGCACGTCGTGTGTGACCTGGTCGCCTACGGCGAACTGCTTGGGAGGCAGCGTGACCGGGGTCTTGAAGGGGCTGGTGGGCAAATAGCGCTTCGGTGCACTGGGCTTTGTCATTGCTGCCAGTATGCGCCCACGCACCTCCTCTACGCCGCTCACGTCCGCAGCGCAGTAGCTGGGAAGGTCTCGTTCAGGCAACAGCCCCAGGCCGCTGACCTGGGGCTTCGCTGTGGAGCGGAGGGCGGGAACCAAACCCTCGCCGTAAGCCCGGACAACACCCGGAGCAGGTGGGTCGACCCTCTGCCATGCCCTCGAGTCGCACCCGCCGGTCGATGCCGGCGGCGGTCGGAACCGCCTCAGGCCCCGGTCGGCGGGCGGGGCGTTTCGGCGGCGCGGCGGTACTCCGCGTTGATGCGCTGGGCTTCCTCGAGCTGGTCTTCGAGGACGATGATGCGGCAGGCGGCTTCGATGGGGGTGCCCTGGTCGACCATCTCACGGGCCCGGGCGGCGATGCGCAGCTGGTAGCGGGAGTAGCGGCGATGGCCGCCCTCGGAACGCAGCGGGGTGATCAGACGGTGTTCGCCCAGGGCTCGCAGGAAGGCGGGGGTGGTGCCGAGCATCTCGGCGGCCCGGCCCATCGTGTAGGCGGGGTAGTCGTCGTCGTCGAGACGGCCGTAGGAGTCGTCTGCTGTCATCTGCACCTCTCTCTGGAACGCGCGGAGGGGCCCTGGTGCCGTACGGCACCAGGGCCCCGAAGGAACTTCTACACCACGTGCCGACCCTGATAACGCGTCGGCCCTCTGTGTCCGCGTACCCGGCCTGATTGCTGTCGGGTGTGCGGGGATCGCGGTTGCTTGACCGGAGACCACCTCACTATCGATGTCCTGCGGTACCCGGACTCGAGACTTCCGTCCAGGCGATCCTTATGGTGACCGTTCCTCCGTTCTTCCCTCAGTGATCAACTGCCTACTTCGGGGTACTGCTTACTGCTGAACTGCTTTTACTGTGTACTGCTGGTGATGCGAACTGCCCAGCGGCCTGTGCCAGCGCCGCTCTAACTTCCCGGTGCGCGCGTCCGCAGCCGACGCCTTCACCAGGGGCACTGCTCGATGACTTCACTGCGGTGTACCGCGCACTGCACTCACCGGTACCGCATCTGCCATGACCGCGATTCCGGTGTGGCGTCCCCTGATCACTGCGGGCCGCCCGGTCCGGCCGCCAGTCCCGTCGCCGTCCTGCAACAACCCTGGCTTCGGAACTCCACCGCCGCACCGTCCTGCGTACTGCAACTACTGCTTGCCGGCAGTTCGTCTCTGCCAGGCCCTGCTGTCCTTCTCGGCTACGTAAGAAACCATAGCGACGCCACTGGCTAATGTCTACTCCAGCCGATGTAGATTTCCGCGTGTCCCGCGACGAGGTAATCGATCCCCAGCGGTGGCGCAGGAGACGGACCGCACCGTGCGCCGGCTCCACCCGGCGGGAGAGTCCCACCCGGCGTCCGAACCGTTTCTGAAACCCCGTGCGACAAGAGAAGGGGCCCGACCGGCATACGCGCCGGTCGGGCCCCTCCCTCGTCACGGCGGTACCGCCCGCCTGCTTGTCCCCGGTCAGACGTCCGGGGAGCCGAGCGCCGCGGAAGCATGCCGGAGGGGGTCGAGGCCGCGGGCGGGCCCGGTGTCCAGGGGGAGGGTGCGGCAGGTGAAGCCGAGCTTGGCCATGGCGCGGAGGACTTCACCGGCGCTGAAGTCACGTCGGTCCTGGCGGGTGATGACCTGGCCGACCTGCTTGGCGGGGTATGTGCGGCGGCCGATGATCACGGTCTCGCCGACGGCCGGCTCGGGCTTGACGCCCTGCATGGACTGCAGGACGCCGCTCTTGGTGAGGTCGAAGGGGAAGCGGGCGATGACACAGCGCATGGTGCCTCACAGGGAGAGGGCGGGCGGGTTCTGCCGTGGTGAGGCGGTTCAGCGGGCCAGGGCGAGGACGCCCAGGGCGCTGCCCTGTTCGTCGATGACAGGCAGCACGTCGAGCCGGCGGTGGCGCATCGCGCGTTCGGCTTCGGCCGTCGTGGTCAGGGGTGAGGTGAAGAACCCGCGGTCGCCGGGTACGGCTCGCAACCGGATCCGGTCGCTGTAGGCGGCGCTGTCACGGACGGCGATGAGCTGGGCCCGAGTGACCAGCCCGGTGCACAGGCCGTGCTCGTCGCAGACGAGGAGATGGCCGGTGCGCGCACCGGCCATCACGGCCAGGGCCACTTCGACCGTCATGTCATCGCAGACCTGCGGTCCGGCCACCTCCATGACGTCGTTGACCGTCTGGGGTCCCGTACTGGTGCTCGTCGAGTTGGGCTGCATCCGGACCAGCGTCACAATATGCCTCCTGCACAGATGGGCGAATCTCCGGATCACGTGGTTCTCAGGCCGCCGCGGCGAAGGCGGGCCGACGCGCGCCGGTGCGCCGGGCGGCCGGGGCGGGGCCGCGACGGCCGCGGGAGGAGGACGTGCTGCGCTTGGGGCGCTCGGGCGCCGGTGCCGTGATGGTGACCGGGATGCCGGAGGGGGCTCGGGCGCCGGTGATGCGGATCAGCTCTGCCTCACCCGAGCGGACCCGGCTGGTCTCGGGCACGATGCCTGCGTCCTGCATGAGACGGTTCATGGCGCGGCGCTGCTGGGGCGTGACGAGGGTGACGACGCTGCCGGACTCGCCCGCGCGGGCGGTACGCCCGCCGCGGTGGAGATAGTCCTTGTGGTCGGTCGGCGGATCCACGTTGACGACGAGGTCGAGGTTGTCGACGTGGATGCCGCGGGCCGCGACGTTCGTGGCGACCAGCACGGTGACGTGCCCGGTCTTGAACCAGGCCAGGGTGCGGGCGCGCTGCGGCTGCGTCTTCCCGCCGTGCAGGGCGGCGGCCCGCACGCCGCTGCCGAGGAGGTCTTCGGTGAGACGGTCCACGGCGTGCTTGGTGTCCAGGAACATGATCACCCGGCCGTCGCGCGCCGCGATCTCCGTGGTCAGCCGCTGCTTGTCAGTGCCATGCACGTGCAGGACGTGGTGCTCCATCGTCGTGACCCCGCCCCGGGAGGGGTCCACGGAGTGGACGACCGGGTCGGTGAGGTAGCGGCGGACCAGGAGGTCGACGTTGCGGTCCAGGGTCGCGGAGAACAGCATCCGCTGGCCCTCGGGCCTGACCTGGTTGAGCAGCGCGGTGACCTGCGGCATGAAGCCCATGTCGGTCATCTGGTCGGCCTCGTCCAGGACGGTGATCCCGACCTGGTTCAGCTGGCAGTCGCCGCGCTCGATGAGGTCTGTGAGGCGCCCCGGGGTGGCCACGACGACCTCGACGCCGTTCCGCAGCGCCTTCGCCTGCCTGCTGATCGGCATGCCCCCGACGACGGTGGCCAGGCGCAGCTTCACGGCGCGGGCGTACGGGGTGAGGGCATCCGTGACCTGCTGGGCGAGCTCCCGCGTCGGGACCAGGACCAGGGCCAGCGGCTGTCGGGGCTCGGCGAACTGTCCGGAGGTGCGGGCAAGCAGTGCCAGGCCGAAAGCGAGGGTCTTTCCGGAGCCGGTCCGGCCGCGGCCGAGGACGTCACGGCCGGCCAGGGAGTTGGGCAGTGTCGCCCCCTGGATGGGGAACGGTACGGACACGCCCTGCGCGGTGAGCGCGGCCAGCAGGGTCCTCGGCATGTCGAGATCGGCGAATGCCTCGACGGCGGGCAGCGCCGGAGTGATCGTCTTCGGCAGGGCGAACTCGCCCTGCACCGGGGCGGACCGTCGGCCCTGAGCTCCCGAGGGGCGGGGAGCACTCGAACGGCTCGGGGCGGACGACCCACCGAAGCGACCGCCGCGGGTCGAACCGGAGGGGGCGCCGACGGCGGGCGGGCTGCTGCGGCGGGCGTGGGAGGAGCGGCTGTTCGTACGTGTGCGGTTCATGAAGAACCTTCCTTGATACGGCACGTATCGAGGAGTTCCGCAGCACGAGAGCAGTATGCGGAATCGCGGGTACGGACCGAATTGAATTCGAGAAGCTACGGCGAACGCGGCTCACGGTAAATTCGTGGAGACGCAGGCGGAAAAGGGATGTGCGTGAAATCGAACCCGAGGCGTCGAGGGGTACGGATCCGAAGAGGGGGGTGGCGTACCTTGAGGCGGTGTTCCCGCAGGGGAAATCACTGCGGAAATGAATGCAGCTGGGGCCCGCACCCCGAGGGATGCGGGCCCCAGCTGCAAGATGCGCGTCAGCGTCAGACGGTGACGATGTTCTCGGCCGTCGGGCCCTTCTGGCCCTGCGCGATGTCGAACGTGACCTTCTGACCCTCCTGCAGCTCGCGGAAGCCCGAGGCGGCGATGTTCGAGAAGTGGGCGAACACGTCAGCGCCGCCACCGTCCTGCTCGATGAAGCCGAAACCCTTTTCCGCGTTGAACCACTTCACGGTGCCAGTAGCCATGTCGTATCTCCTTGGGGCAGTACACCGGCGTCCGTACCGTACGGACGCCGTGTCGCCGCGATGATGCCCTGCCCGGAAAATGACCGGAAAATACAGAGCACCTCCGTGCGGCACGCGGCCGACGGGAGTGCTCGAAGTTTTTGGGTACCAAAACTGCAACTGAGATAGACAGTAGCACGTCTCCGTATTATTTGTGCGTCGAATATTTTCCCCGGGTGTCGCCAGCAAAAAGCCTCTCCGCGATAGTCGTCAAAACCTCAGGCCGCGAGCACAGGTATTCATGACGGAGCTGCCCTCGAACCACCGCAACGGTCCGGGCGTAGCTCCGTGGACAGCGCAGGGGCTGCCGTGATCGAGTTCGGTTATTTTCGGCCGGTGGTGCGGTGGTTCAGGAGTTGCCGCTGCTGCGGGCTGCGGAGGGGCGCCGATGGTGAGGGTGGCGGGGGCCGAGCAGCAGCCGCGGGCTCGTAAGGGCCGGCGCCGCCGCGGACGCCCGTTTCGGGGAGGGTGAGTTCGACGCGGGCCGCGGCCCCGTGGAGAGGTCGGGGGCGAGGGTGGAGCCGGAGAACCAGACCGGCTCGCCCTTGGCGTTGGCGTCGCCCGGGAGGGCGACCTTGTAGCCGCGTACGTCGGCGGTGCGGTCGCCACGGACGAGCTGCCGCAGGCCGTACTCCTTCTCGATGGCGGCGAGTTCCTTGTCGGGATGTGGTCCTCGGCGTGGCGGACGGCGACCCAGCGGCAGGCGTCGGGGTCGCCTGCGGGGGCGATGCCGGTGGCGTTCAGGACGCGGCGGGCGATCACCGCCCAGTCCTCGTCCGAGAGCGTCCGGTCCTCGGGGGCTGCCCGGACCGAGCAGTGCCAGACGTGCTTGTCGGGGGTGCGGTCGCCGGCTTGCTTTACGCGCAGGTCGAGGGCGGGACCTCGTGGTCCGCGCGGGCCAGTCCTCGGAGCGGGCCCAGCTGATCTACCAGCACTCCACGAGGGAGCACCAGCGCAGGCTCGCCGCCGATATCGACGCCACCGTCCGGCTCCAGCGCGTGCCCGCCGACCGCGGGCTGCGCGGGCAGGTTCCCGGCGCCACTCGCGCGAGCGTGTCGCCGCTCCCGTCGCCGACGCCCGGCCGGACTTCTCGGGCGAGGTGATCCCCACACGGGGCACGACAACAACCTGACGCCCCATTAGGGAAGTTGTGGCACGCGAATGGCGCGCGGGCCCCGAGAGGTCTAGACAATGACGAAGGCCCTGGTCTCTGACCAGGGCCTTCGTTCAAGAGCGGATGACGGGAATCGAACCCGCGCTATAAGCTTGGGAATCACCCGGCACTTGAGCCTTCACGCGGCATCTGACCTGCGGAAACGGCTGCCGATGGTCCCTGCTCGGGGTGGCTCCGATGAGCCCTTGCTGACCGCTGTTTACCGCCCCTACTGGCACGTTGTGGCACGGGCCTTCCGTGGAGTGCACAGGGGAAACGGCACCACGACGATGTCGGCGTACCGAGGAGCCGAGGTGGAGGCTTCAGTGCGGCCCGAGCCGTCGGCCGACCGGGGCAGTGGCCGCTCCGGGGCTGAAGGGCAAGGGTCCCGCGATCTGAGGGCCTATGGCTCGACCGTGTGCCGGGCCCGGTGCTCCGCCCTTCGATGAAACTGTGCGGCAGGTTGAACCGCATGCCCGATCCGGGCCATGTACCGCACCGCTGGGAGCATGACGGGAAGATTGGTCCCCTTGGCCAGATCCTGCACGACCGTCGCCAGAACGGGACGGTACAGGGCGTTCTGGGTTGTGGCCTGCAGCCCAGAACGGCTGCCTCAGAGTGCTTGGCCGCCCTGGCCATCCAGCGGCCGAGGAACCTCTCGACCGCCCTCGCCAGGGCCTGCGGACTTTCGTCGGGGGCGAAGTGACCGGCGTCGTCGAAGACCTCGAGCTCGGCGTTCGGATACCACTGCAGCCACGTGGATCGCATGGTGTCGGGGCCCATCGCCGGGTCGCTCGCACCGGCCACTACAAGCACTGGCGTCGGGTTTCCCTTGACCAGCTCGTGGATATCGGGGCCGCGCGTCCAGGATTCGAGGTACGAGCGCAGGGCCGTCTGCGAGGAGCGTTCCGAGCCGTTCACCCTGGCGTCCAGCCACGCGTCGTCGTGCCGACTGCCGGTGAGGGCGTCGAAGATCGTCCTGCGGTTGCCGGAATCCTCCACGGCCCCGACGAACAGCTCCCACATCTCCCCTTCGAGCGGGAACCCGGACGCGGGCACGGGCGAGATGCCGATGATCGAGCGGATCCGCGAGGGAGCGTCCAGCAACAGCTGCTGGGCCGCCTTGCCGCCCATGGAGTGACCGATGACCGCGAAGGTGTCCCAGCCGAGGTCGTCGGCCACGGCGAGGGCGTCCGCCGCGATTTCCTCCATCGTGTACGTGCCGGGGGTGTCCATCGCCTCGCCGTACCCACGGCAGTCCACGAACGCGTAGCTGAACGCGCCTCCGTCCAGGTGCTGCCGCAGATCGCCGAAACTCGACCTGTCGCTGAGCCAGTGGTGGAGTGCGATGACCTGCTCCGGACCGCTGCCCTGGACCTCGTACGGAACGACGATTGCTGCTCCACGGTTTGCCACGATGTTGGGTCTCTGTTGTCGGGCCGGCCCCGGAATCCCGCCGGCCGGCGGCTTCGCCCCAACGGCGTACAGGGAAACCGGGCACTATCAGCTCGCCAAGCTCTACGTCGTACGGATCCGAACCCCGATCCAGCCGCGTTTCTCCTCCTCGGCCTCCATGAGCCGGATGCCATGGTGGGTCAGTGTGACCACGGCGGGGACGCTGGCACGTTGGGTCACGGCCTTCCGTCATCCGCGCCACTCGAACAGGACGAGCGTCGCGTCGTCCGAGGTGGTTTCGCCGCGTGCCCGCATGAGGGTGTGGGACAGGTCCCGGGCCACCGCGCGGATCCCCTGGTCAGCCTGCTCCAGCTGATTCACCCAGTCGATCAGCTGCTCCTCGCCGAACTGTTCCTGCCCGATTTCGTGTTCTTCGATCAGGCCGTCGGTGAAGCAGAGCACGCGGTCGCCCGGCTCCAGCGCCACCGCGCTGACCTGTGGCTGGTCCCCTCCGAAGCCGACGGGGAGGGTTGTGGGGCTGTCCAGACGGCGTACGACGCGGTGTGCGCGGATCAGCATCGGCGCAGGATGCCCCGCGTTGACCCACTGGAGGCGTCCCGTGTCCGTGTCCAGGCGCGTCATCTGCGCGGTCACGAAATGGTCCGCGTCGAACTGCTCGGCGACGGCCCGGTCCATGAAGAGGTAGATCTCGGACAGTTCGATGCTGATCCGGCGGGCGTGGCGGTACGCGCCGATGGCCACCGTGGCCATCGTGGCCGCGTCCAGGCCGTGCCCCATGGCGTCGACCATGGCGAGGTGCAGGACGTCGCCGTTCAGGGCGTAGTCGAAGCTGTCCCCCGCCACGGCGTAGGCGGGCTCCAGGACTCCGGCGACCGCGACGCGCGGCATCACCATCGACAGCGGGGGCAGCAGGGACCACTGGATCTCCGCGGCCACGCTCATCGGTTCACTGCGGCGGGTCCGGAAGAAGAGGTCGGTGTAGCCGTTCTTGGTCTGCAGCAGGTCGGCCGTCAGGACCGCGATCCTGCGCAGGAGGCGGCGGGCGTCGTAGTCGAGCCCGTCCAGGGTGACCGCGAGGACCCCCACCTGGTCGCCGCCGTCCAGCAGGGGCAGGTGAACCCGTATGCCGTCGGGCGTCAGGACTTCGACGGGACGTGACTCCAGGAAGCACCGGCCGGCTTCGGACCGGTCGATGGGCTGCGGATCGCCGGCGGCCACGCTGCCAGTGGATAGCGGGACCAGCTGTTGCTGTCCGTAGTCCTGGAGCAGGATCTGTGGTTCGCGGCCCCCCATCCGGGCCACCGTCTCGGCGACGAGCGGGCCGACCATGGCCGGCGGCAGCTCGTGCGCCCCGTCCAGGAGCACCCCGAGCAGTTCCTCCCCGAAGCTCTCCGATCGGTCCGGGTCTCCGGCGTCTCCGCGCCTTCCGACGGTCATCCTGTTGCCTCCAACCGGGCGGCGGGCCGGCGTCCGGCTGCACGGGCGGCGTTGCCTCCAGGATGCATCTTTCCGGCCGGCGGTGGTGAAGGGAGCCGTCTGGCGACAAACCAGCCCGATGTCGCTGACCCGGGGCTTCGCCATGGAGCGGAGGACGGCAACCGAGGCGGGCTCTGCTGCCGTGAGGTGTCGCCGTGCCGTCCAGTGCCGCTGGCCTGAAGGGGCCGATGTGCGGGTCCGGCGGACAACGGCCGATGATGGGAGTACGACCGAACACGCGGAGCTGACCATGACGGGTTTGCGTGTCAGGGACTACACCCAGGACGATTTCGAAGCGGTGATCCGAGTCGACGCGGAGAGCGGTACGGCCGAAGAATCACCGCTCTTTCCGCTCTCGGACGCCGTGGCGGCCCTCCAAGCCCTCCACCCGGCGGTGGTGGCCACCGCGGACGAGGAGGTGGTCGGCGCTGCCGTGAGCAGGGTGGACGGAGACCGGGCGTGGATCCTGCGCATCAGCATGGCCCCTGCCTGGCGGCACCAGGGGCTGGGCAGCGATCTCATCACGGCCCTGGAGCACCGGCTGTTCTCCGGTGGTGTCCGCGCGGTGCACGCGGTCCTGCCCGAAGGTGAGACCGGTGCCACTGCCCTGCACAACTGCGGCTTCGGCGCCCGTCCGGGCCTGGTCTTCTTCGAGAAGCGCGGGCGAGTGGCCCCTCATGCGGTCAGCATGCTCGCGTCGCTGGGAGCGGAGCTGCCGCGCGGGGGACTGTGGCAGAAGGTCGCGGGCATGCAGAAGGAGAAGGAGCTCATCGAGCGGCGCCTGGTCCTGCCCCTGGCCCATCCCGAAATGGCCGCCCAGCACGGAGTGGAGCTGCCGCGGGCGGTGATGCTGTTCGGGCCGCCAGGGACGGGGAAGAGCACGTTCGCGCACGCGATCGCCAGCCGTCTGGGATGGCCGTTCCTCGAACTGTTCCCCGCCCGGCTGGCCGCCGAGTACGGGCTGGCCACCGGGCTGAACCGGCGCTTCGACGAGATCGCCCGGCTCGACCACGTGCTGGTCTTCATCGACGAGGTCGAGGAGATCGCGGGGGCCCGGAGCGGTGCGGACGCGACCGCGGTCGGTGTCGTCAACGAACTGCTCAAGGCGATCGTCCGGTTCCGGGGCCAGGACGGGCGGCTGCTCGTCTGCGCCACGAACGACGTGACCACGCTCGATTCCGCGTTCCTGCGGCACGGCCGTTTCGACTACGTGCTGCCGATCGGCCCGCCCGACGACCGCGCCAGGACCGCACTGTGGGAGAGCTACCTGGCCCGAGCGGGCGCGGAGGCCGACAGCGCTGTGCTGGCAGCCGCCAGCGAGGGGTTCACCCCTGCCGACATCGCCCATGTGGCGCGTACCGTTTCCCAGGTCCAGTTCGAGCGCACCTTCGACACCGGAACCCGGGTCCGCCCCACCACCGAGGACTACCTGGGCACCATCGGCGACACCAGGCCCACGGTCAGCGCGGCCATGGCCCAGGAGTTCGCCCACCAGACCGAGGAGTTCGCCCGCATCTAGTTCTAGTGACGTGAAGTGCAGGTGGAACCGCGGATGCGCCAGCGGGTCTTGACGATCACCCGCTCGACATCCGCGTCGGTGATCTTCCTCGGAACACCGGGACGTGGTGACCACTCTGGGCGCACTCCCAAACGATCCGTGACTGCAGGCCTTCTCTTCCGGATCAGGCCGGGCCCGTGGCCGTCCCTTCCTCCTCGGCCTCCATGCGCCGGATTCCCTCGTGGGTAAGGGTGACCATCGCGGGGGGTGTTGCCCGGCCCCCAGTCGACGTTGATCAGCCTTTCGCCCGCCAGGTAGGTGCAGGCGGCGGCCAGGTCCTGTTCCGGCACGTGGAGGTCGCGCCGCAGCTGCGCTCCGGTGATGCCGAGGAGGCGGTTGCCCTCGACGGCTTCGTACAGGACCCGGAGCACCTGTTCGCGGTAGGTCTTGCGTTCGCGCAGTGTGGCCATGACCGCGTCCTCTCGCGTGAGGGGTGCGCTCCGGGGCCCGCCGGGGCTTCTCAGACCTCGTCGGAGTGGGCGCCGGTGCCGGCGGGGGGCCTACTGGCGGCCAGCCACGAGCGGGCGGAGCCGGCGGGTTTTGCCGTGTCCACGGTGAGGTGGAGGCGGGTGTCGCCGTCGAGGCCGGGGTAGCTGCGCTGTTCCGCTCCGGCGAAGCAGCGGCGAAGGGCTTCCGCGACCGCTCGGGCGGCTTCGGGCGTGTGCGCGATGATCCGTACCTCGGCGTGTCCGGGCGACGGCAGTGCCTGGGTCTCGATGTACTTCACGTGGGCGTATTCCCTTCAGGGTGGGCGAGAGGTCGGCAGGTCGGGGCACCGTGGCGCCCCGACCGCTGCCCCCGGTCGGAGGAAGGTCTGTTCCTCACCGGTCGGCACCCGTGTGGTGGGCTCGACGACCGGTGTCGTCCGGCAGACCGGCAGGTCTCGGCAGGGGGGCACTGAAGCGGTAGGCCTCGATCCGCGCGTCGTGCTGGGCGTTCAGCAGGTGGATCCAGCGCATTCCGATGGCGATCGCGAGGATGATCACCGCGATGAGGACGACGGTCTCCACGAAGCTCACCTCCAGCCGTTTCCGGGCAGTGGGAGGGTGCTTCGGTCCATCGGGTTCCCGAAGGGGTACACGCATGCCCCGCCTTCGCCATCCCAGGTGTCTTCCCGGAGGCGGGCATCGCGGATGCCGCGCCCGATGGCGGCTTCGTTGGCCATCAGCACGCCCGGAGTGAGGACGCTGCCCGGTATCGTCGCGGCGGCCATCAGGCGGGCCGCAGCTGCGGGTGCGGTCTCGGGCGGGATGACGAGGAGGTCCCAGCGGCCGACGGTGTAGGAGAGCAGGATCAGCTTGTCGGGGTCCTGTTCGGTGAACCAGCCCACGTGCAGCGTGCGCCCGACCATGGGCACGGTGTGCGGTACGACGGGCCAGCGGGTGGGGTTCACGGTGACGCGGGTGATGCGGCCCCACGGCTCGTCCAGGGCAGCCAGCAGCACCGGGAGCTCGGCTTCGAGGTCTCGGGAGTAGGGCCACCAGGCACCGTCCAACTGGCCGGCGAGCGTGCTCTTCGGGGTGAGGGACAAACGAGCCGGAAGCTCTGCGGCGAGGTCGCGGGGCGCGGTCCGGTCGAGGGTCGTGGTCATGATGTGGACCTGCCCCCGGACTGCCCGTCGGCAGCCCGGTTTTTAGGCGATCGCCGGAAATGACACCCGCGTGAAAGCCGGTGTGCGAAGTACTTCCGGTGCTTTCACTGTACGCCTGTTCGGCGGACTGTGACCGGCCTGAGCAGGTATTTTGCGGCGGGCGGTGGAGCGGGCGGCGGGAGTACCGTGAAAGGACGGCAGGCCCACGCACGTCGCCCGACCGCACCGCATTGGTGCCGACCTGCAACACAGTACGGCCGCACCCCGTAGACGGGCGGACCCACATGGCTGACTCCGACACCCCCCACACGCCCCCACTGCTCCTGCCGGATGCGATCCACCAGGCGATCAAACCGGGTACGGCACTGCTGCGGCTGGAGACCACGCGGTCCCGGGAAGGACTCCTGGACGGCGCGTGGTGGCCGCGCACCCGCGCCATCGAGACCGAGCTGCCCGCGCTGATCAGCGTGTTGACCGGGCATCTCGGCCCGATTACCCGCGTGGGCTTGGACGCGTCCGCCTGGAACGGCCTCCCGACCCGGCTGGTCATCGACGACCAGGTCGTGCATGTCGACTCCGACCCGGTCGGCGACGACACCGTCCTTGTCACGCGCGGCCCCAACGACCACTTCGCCCTGCTGGTGGTTCCCCCGGACACCACCGCCGACGCCGCCCGCGAAGCCATGGCCCGCGCCGTCCGCGCCGACAACATCACGCAGGCCGCTCAGATCCTCATCGCCACCACACCCGAACCTGAGGACAGCGCCGATGCGGCAGGCTGACCGCGAATCCTCAGCGGCCGAGCCGAGAGCGCGGCGCGACCGTGGCGGGCGGCCCGGTCTCCTCCGGTGTCGGGCGGGATGCCACAGAGCCCGGCCGAAGTGACTGTGAACCGGCCGGGCGCTGGGCGTGTGGGCGAGTCGTGCGCTGGTCAGAGCCCCTCGTCGTGCAGGTCCTCTTCGCGCAGCAGGTCGTCCTCACGGCGGCGCGAGGTCTCCTTCGGGCCGGGCTTCTGTCCCTTCTCGCGGGACGACTTGTCCGGCCGGGGCTGCGCGGGGTCTCCGGGGCGATGGTGTTCCTGCGCCTCGCGGCCCTTGCCCGACTCCTGACGCTTGTCCTGCCTACCGTCCATGACGGCGACTCCTCTTGATAACTGGGGTACGGATTCCTCTCGGATCACGCTGACACGCAGAGCGACGGCCCGCATCATGTCGACTGCGACGCGAGGCAGACGGATGACGTCCCTCCCCAGTGGCAGCGTCGGAAGGCTGGCCATCCCTCCAGCGCCGAGGGGGACGCGATCCGCACCCCGCCCGTCGGCCTCAGCGTGAAAGGCGACTGACCGGAGGGCGGCCACTCGACATCGAGTAGCGCCCGGGGCCCAACCTGAAGCCCTACGAGGGCACTTGCGGCACGCGAATGGCATGAGAGCCCAGAGGGATCTGGACAACAAAAACAAGCCCCAGGTCTGTGACCTGGGGCTTTGTCGTGGAGCGGATGACGGGAATCGAACCCGCGCTATAAGCTTGGGAATCAACGACGCCATAGCGCCGTGTAAGGCGCTGACCTGCCACTTCGCCCGCCGGGGTCGGTTTCCGAGGGTGCGCCTGGCGCCAGCGGTGACCGTTGTTCACCGCTCTGAAGGGCACGGTTGGGGCACGCCGGGTTGGAGCGGTGTCACGGCCGGGGAGCAGGCCGGCGTCTGGGCGCCGCCGCCCCGGATGTCCTCCGCCACCTCCCGAGGCCGCCGAGTTGAGGCTCCGTCTCAGCGGCGTAGCGTGGAATCAGATCAGCCCGAGAGGCAAATGGGCGCACGGCTTGGCCGGGAGTGAAGGCCGACCGGTGGGTAGGGCCGTGCCCTCCGGATCACGCGGCAATGACGCGCGCGAGGAGTGACTCGCGAGGAGTGACTATGGGCAACTCATCGATCGAACAGCTGCGGGAACGAGTACGGGGGGCAGTGGTCACCCCTGACAGCGACGGCTATGACGAGGCACGCAAGGTCTACAACGCCATGGTCGACCGGCGCCCGGCTGCGGTCGTGCACTGCGTCAACGCGGGCGATGTCATGGCCACGGTCGGCTTCGCGAGGGACAACGAGCTGGATCTCGCGGTGCGTGGCGGTGGGCACAGCGTGCCCGGCTTCGGGACCTGCGACGACGGCGTGGTTGCCGACCTGTCCGGTATGCGAGGCGTGCGCGTTGATCCCGAGCGGCGGACCGCGCGTGTGGATGGCGGAGCGACCTGGGGCGACTTCAACGCGGCGGCGCACGCGTTCGGTCTGGCGACCACGGGCGGGATCATCTCCACGACCGGTGTCGCGGGGCTCACCCTCGGTGGCGGCATCGGCTATCTCGCCCGCGGCCTGGGTCTGAGCTGCGACAACCTGATCTCGGCCGATGTGGTGACCGCGGACGGCACGCTCCTCGTCGCGAGCGAGAAGGAACACGACGACCTGTTCTGGGCCATCCGGGGTGGCGGCGGCAACTTCGGCGCGGTGACCTCGTTCGAGTTCCAGCTCAGTCCGGTCAAGGACATCTACGGTGGGCCCCTCCTCTACGAGTTGGAGGACGCCGGCACGGTTCTGCGCGCGTTCCGTGAACTCATCGCCGACGCCCCGGAGGAACTGGGCGGGTTCCCCGCCTTCCAGATCGCCCCTCCACTGCCCTTCATCCCAGAGAACCGGCACGGCGACACCTTCATCCTGATCGTGGCGTGCTGGGCCGGACCGATGGACGAGGGAGAGCGCGCGGTCCAGTGGTTCCGCGACATCGCGCCGGTGGTCGCCGAGCACGTCGGCCCGATGCCGTATCCGGCGCTCAACAGCGCGTTCGACGCGCTGGTACCACCCGGCCTGCAGCACTACTGGAAGGCCAACTTCGTCACCGAACTGAGTGACGCGGCGATCACGGCGCATCTTGAGCACGGGCCTCTGCTACCCGCCGTCAGCTCGACCGTGCACATCTACCCGATCAACGGCGCCTGCCACCGCGTGGCATCGGACGCGACGGCCTTCGCCTACCGGAACGCCACGTTCGCCACTGTCATCGCCGGAATGTGGCCGGACCCCGCCGACAACGAGGCCAACATCGCCTGGGTGCGCGACTACTACCAGGCGACCGCCCCGCACTCGGAGGAGGGCGGGTACATCAACTTCATGGCCGAAGACGACCAGGACCGGACCAGGGCCAACTACCGTGGCAACTACGAACGCCTTGTCGAGGTCAAGAAGGTGTACGACCCTGGCAATCTGTTCCATGTGAACCAGAACATCAAGCCGTAGCGCCGTTCGAGCCCGCTGCCCACGGTGGCCGCAATGCGCTCCCCTCGGCCCTGGGGTGCGCGTATGCCCTGACCTGCGGAAACAATCCCTTCCTGCTCGGATCTGGCCGCCTCGTTGGCCTTTTTGCTGACCGCTGTTCACCGCCCCTACTGGCACGTTGTGGCACGGCTTTCGCGCGGGCTGGATTCCCGAGGGTGCTGTTGTCTGGTCCACCGAGCGGACAGGTGTACGGGAAAGCGGCAGGTCACTGCCAGAACACCTCCTGACGATGATCTGAGGGTCGGCGGTGCGTCGGGTGAACGTGTAGTGGATCCAGCCCCGGCCGTGATCGAATTAGCAGACGTACAGCCCGTTCGGCACCGTCGACCGAAGCGGCGCGATACGGCAGCCGGGCGGGAGATCCGGGATGTTGTCGATGCCACGGAAATAGGGGTCCTCGGCGGTGACCAGTTCGGCTCGGATGCTGTCGATCAGGTCGCGGACCGGCTTGGGCAGCGGCCTGCGTGAGCAACTGCGTGGCTTCGGCGTTCGTCGTCGCGTCGGCTGCCCGGTTTTCCAGATCGTGGATGTGCCGGTCGAGCGCGGGATCGCGGGCGATGGCGAACTCGGCCCACCACTGGGCGAGGAACGCCGGTACCGGGGCGATGTCGTGAGCGTCGCCGATGGCCCACTTCCAGTGGGTATCGAAGTCGGTGAGGAGCTGCGGTGTGTGCTCGGCGATCGCGGCGCGCAACGCCTTCGTGTTCCGCTCGGGCATGGGCGGGATGCCTGACGGCCTGGGGGCGGTCGTCAGGCCGCCACCTCCTCGCTCCCGCTGCCCTGGGCGGCCTGCTTGGCCTTGTAGGCGGCGGCGAGGGCGGACGCGTACTGGGGTGTCCACTCCATGTGCCTGGCGACGGCCGGAGCTCCGCCGCGGCCGAGGTCTACGGCGATACGCCCCGCGGTCTCACGGAAGTGCGCGACGGCGTCGTCGGCGGCCTTCTTCGCCCGGTCCAGTTCGAGCTTCTGCCTGTCGGTCAGGGCGGCCTGCGGAGCTCGGGTGCGGGGTTTGTCGGTCATGGGAAGAGTGTGGGCCCCACGCCGGTAAATCGCAAGGATTACTTGTCGTTAAGAGCCCTGCTTGAAAGCGAAGATCTCCCATCGAGGGCGACTCCGAGTCCAGCGGCTGGTGTGTGCGCGGGCGACCTGCCGTCCTTCCTCTCTGTCGAGGTCAAGCGGCACCTTGGGCGGCTCGCGGAGTGCGGGTGCCGGTGGCACGCGAAAGGCCCTCTGGGTGGGACATTCCTGCGAGTTGGGGCACGCGAATGGCACGCGGGTCCGGATAGGTTGAGACAACAAACAAGCCCCAGGTCTGTGACCTGGGGCTTTGTCATGGAGCGGATGACGGGAATCGAACCCGCGCTATAAGCTTGGGAAGCTCATGTTCTACCATTAAACTACATCCGCAGAGCGGCTCGTTGCTCGATGCCGCATCGTTGCACACTTTACCCCATGCTCGGCCCCCGGCGTGCGCGTCGTGGGGTCGTTGTGTTGTCCGGGTCGTAGGAGCGCCTGTGGCGGCCGGAGTTGGGGGCGTACCGTGGGAGCGGAGCGGTGGCTGGAGTGGCGGCTGGAGCGGGTCCCGATCATCCCCTAATGTGGCGATTCGTCGCCGTACGGTTTGGGGAAAGGGACTCGATGGAGCACACCGTCGTCCGTTGTGCCGAAGGGCATGTTTTCAGCACCGCTGCGTTCCCGCTGCGGCAGCTCGGTGCCGGCCGGATCGGGCCCGGGCGGCTCATCCGGTGTCCGCGGTGCGCGCGGTTGCGGCATGCCGTGCCCGTGGGGGCCGTGAAGCGGTAGCAGCGGCGGGGCGGGGACGCGCGCGGCGGCTCTCGATTGGGGGTGGCCCGCGCGCTCTGCGTATCCTCGGGACGTGCTTCTCTCAGACAAGGACATCCGGGCCGAGATCGACAGCGGACGGGTTCGCATCGACCCGTTCGAGGAGTCGATGGTTCAGCCCTCCAGCATCGACGTGCGGCTCGACCGGTTCTTCCGGGTGTTCGAGAACCACCGTTACGCACACATCGACCCTGCCATCGAGCAGCCGGATCTGACCAGGATGGTCGAGCCGGAGGGGGACGAGGCCTTCATCCTCCACCCCGGGGAGTTCGTGCTCGCCTCGACGTACGAGGTCATCTCGCTGCCCGAGGACATTGCCTCCAGACTGGAGGGGAAGTCGAGCCTCGGCCGGCTGGGGCTGGTCACGCATTCCACGGCGGGCTTCATCGATCCGGGATTCTCCGGACACGTGACCCTGGAGCTGTCCAACCTCGCGACGCTCCCGATCAAGCTGTGGCCCGGGATGAAGATCGGGCAGCTGTGCATGTTCCGGCTGAGCTCGCCCGCGGAGTTCCCGTACGGGAGTGAGCGGTACGGCTCGAGGTACCAGGGCCAGCGCGGCCCGACCGCCTCGCGCTCCTTCCAGAACTTCCACCGCACCCAGGTAGGCGACCGGCATGAGTGACGTGGTACCCGAGAACCTCGACTACACGGCGTTCGGGCAGGCCGTGCAGGAGCTCGCGCAGACCATTGCCGATGACGGCTATGAGCCCGACATCATTCTGAGCATCGCCCGCGGCGGCGTTTTCGTCGCCGGCGGCCTGGCCTACGCGCTCGACTGCAAGAACATCCATCTGGTCAACGTGGAGTTCTACACCGGCGTGGGCACCACCCTGGAAATGCCCGTCATGCTGGCGCCGGTGCCGGACGCGATCGACTTCTCCGACAAGAAGGTCCTGATCGCCGACGATGTCGCCGACACCGGGAAGACGCTCAAGCTGGTCCACGACTTCTGTCTGGGGACGGTGGCCGAGGTCCGTTCCGCGGTCATCTACGAGAAGTCGCACTCCCTGGTGAAGTGCGAGTACGTGTGGAAGAAGACCGACGACTGGATCAACTTCCCGTGGAGCGTCCTGCCGCCCGTACGCAAGGCCGGACAGGCCATCACGCCCTCCAAGGACGCGCTGTAGCGGGATGTTCCGCCGACGGCCCGACCGCCGTCGCCGCGGCGGGTCGCTGAATCGGACAATTGGTGCATCTGTGATGATGTGCTGGTGAATTCCGGGGCAGGATCCTCTGCGGGCCGCGCGGCGGCGCCGGCGTCGGCATCGGCGGGACTCGTTCTGCTGACCCTCGCGTCCGGCCAGTTCCTGATGGCGCTCGACAGCTCGGTCATGAACGTCTCGATCGCGACGGTGGCCGACGACGTGGGCACCACCGTGACGGGCATCCAGGGCGCCATCACGGCCTACACCCTGGTGATGGCCATGTTCATGATCCCCGGCGGCAAGGCCGGGGGTCTGATCGGCCGCAAGCGCGCCCTCATGATCGGCTGCTGTATCTACGGAGCCGGTTCGCTGACCACCGCGCTCGCCCCGAACCTGACCGTGCTGCTGCTCGGCTGGTCGCTCCTCGAAGGCCTCGGCGCGGCGCTCATCCTGCCCTCCATCGTGGCGCTCGTGGCGAGCAACTTCACCACCGAGCGCCGCCCGGCCGCCTATGGGCTCGTCGCGGCGGCCGGGGCCATCGCGATCGGGATCGGTCCGCTCGTCGGCGGGATTGCGACGACGTACTTCTCCTGGCGCTGGGTGTTCGCCGGCGAGGTCGTGATCGTGCTCGCCATCCTCGTCCTCTGCCGCCGCATCGCCGACGCCGAACTCGGCCCCCGCCCGCGCATCGACCTCCTCGGAGCCCTGCTCTCCGCCCTCGGGCTCGGGCTCTTCGTCTACGGCGTGCTCCGCACGGACGAATGGGGCTGGTTCCGGCCCAAGGCCGAGGCGCCCGCCTGGCTCGGGATCTCGCTGGTCTGCTGGCTGATGCTGGCCGGCCTGCTGCTCGTCTGGCTGTTCCTCCGCTGGGAGGCCCGGCTCGTGGCACGGGGCCGGGAGCCGCTCCTGGACCCGGCCATGCTGGGGAACCGGCAGCTGACCGGCGGGCTGACGATGTTCTTCTTCCAGTACCTCGTCATGATGGGCGTGTTCTTCGTCGTACCGCTGTACCTGTCCGTCGCCCTCGGACTCTCCGCGATCGAGACCGGCGTGCGCATCACGCCCCTCTCCCTCACCCTGCTCGCGGCGGCGGTGCTGATCCCGCGCTTCCTCCCGGACATCTCACCGCGGCGGGTGGTGCGGCTCGGGCTGCTGGCGCTGCTCATCGGTGCGGTGGCCCTGATGGCTGCGCTCGACCTGGGCGCCGGCCCGGAGATCGTCACCGTCCCGCTGCTGTTCATCGGGCTGGGCATGGGCGCCCTCGCCTCCCAGCTCGGGTCGGTCACCGTGTCCGCGGTCCCGGACGAGCAGAGCACCGAGGTCGGCGGCGTACAGAACGCCATCACCAACCTCGGCGCCTCGGTCGGTACGGCGCTCGCCGGTTCGATCATGATCGCCGCGCTGACCTCCTCCTTCCTGACCGCCGTCGAGCGGAACCCGGCGGTCCCCGCCGAGGTGAAGAGCCAGGCCACGGTGCAGCTGCAGAGCGGGGTGCCGTTCCTCTCGGACGCCGAACTCACGGAGGCCCTGGAAGCCGCCGGTACCAGCGAGGAGGTCACCCGGGCCGCCCTCGATGCGAACGCCGAAGCGCGGCTCGACGGGCTGCGCGCCGCGCTCGCGATCCTCGCGCTCGCCACGGTGGTCGCGCTGTTCTTCCTCCAGCGCATCCCGGCCACCCAGCCCCACTCGACCCGCTCGACCCGCTCCACAACATAGGGGCGGACGTGCCGGAAGGGGCGGCGCGCGAAGTCGCGGGCCACCCCTTCCCAATCCGTCAGGTCTGTGTGGTTCGTCAGAGCATGCCGAGCTTGATGAGAGAGAGCAGGGCGATCAGCTGGATCGCCGAGGCGCCCAGCGCCTTCGGCCAGGGCAGGTCGTGCGACTTCGCGATCAGCGTGGTGAAGAGGAAGCCGGCCGCCAGCCAGGTCAGCCAGCCCAGGGCCTGGACCAGGGTGTGGTCACCGCCCAGGAACATGGCGAAGAGCAGGCGCGGCGCGTCCGTCAGCGACATGATCAGCATGGACAGGCCCACCGTGGGCTGCCAGGTTCCGTCGCCGCCCAGCTGGCGGGCCAGCGTGTGGGTGACGGCTCCCAGGATCAGCCCGCAGATCACGAAGGCCACACCGGTCGACAGGACGATCGGGACGGCGCTGCTGAGGGTCGCGTTGATCGCGTCCTCGCGGGCCTTGTCGAAGCCGAAAACGGCGAGCATGCCGTAGAGGAAGGTGACGATCAGAGCCGGAGCCCAGACGGCGTGGTCCCGCATCCGCAGGAAGGTGTGCCCGGGCTGCGTCACGATGCCCCGGAGCAGGTCCTTCCAGCCCAGCCTGGGCCCGGCCGGCGGGGCCGCCGGCCCGCCCGCCTGGTAGACCGCGCCCTGGTTGTACGGGTCCTCGCCGACGGAGAAGGCCTGGGTGTGGCCGGGGTTGTTCGCGTACGCCGCCCCCGGCGCGGGACCCGGCCCGGGCTGGTAGCCGTACGCCGGGCCGCCGCCGGGGCCGCCCGGGCCCGGGTGGGCGTGCGGGTCGAAGTACTCCGGCTCGCCGTGGCCACCGGCATGCTGCTGCCACGTCTGCTGCGGGGGCGGGGCAGCCTGCGGGTACGGCTGTCCGCCGTACGGCGCCTGCGGGTGCTGCTGACCGTACGGCTGCTGCCGCGGGGGTTGTTGAGGGCCGCGGTTGTTGTCCCGGCCGCGTCCGATCCTGAATCCAGCCACGTGATCGAACGTACCCGGTCCGGCGGGCAGCGGGTGACACCCGGCGGGAACCGGCCCCCTTTGCGGCTGACCTGTGACATCCCTTAGGGGAACCCTCGGGGGTTTCCTCCCGTGTGTTCTGTCCCGGTATCAGGCTATTGGGCAGTCCATGTGGCTGTTTGCGGCCACGGCCGGGTCCACGAAAGCGGCCGGCCCCCTCTCGCCGAGGGGGCCGGCCGCTTTCGTGTGCAGAGCGCCGTACGGGACTACTTCGCGGGCTCCGGCTCCTCCGCCGGGACCTCCGGAGCGTCCGCCACCGGAGTCTTCACCGACTCCAGCAGCAGCTGCGCCACGTCCACGACCTGGACCGACTCCTTCGCCTCCCCGTCGTTCTTCTTGCCGTTGACCGAGTCGGTCAGCATGACCAGGCAGAACGGGCAGGCGGTGGACACGATGTCCGGGTTCAGGGAGAGGGCTTCGTCCACGCGCTCGTTGTTGATGCGCTTGCCGATCCGCTCCTCCATCCACATCCGCGCGCCACCGGCGCCACAGCAGAAGCCGCGCTCCTTGTGGCGGTGCATCTCCTGCTGGCGCAGGCCCGGGACGGCGTTCATGATCTCGCGCGGCGGCGTGTAGACCTTGTTGTGCCGGCCCAGGTAGCACGGGTCGTGGTAGGTGATGAGCCCGTCCACCGGGGTCACCGGGATCAGCTTGCCCTCGTCGATGAGGTGCTGGAGCAGCTGGGTGTGGTGGATGACCTCGTACTCGCCGCCCAGCTGCGGGTACTCGTTCGCGATGGTGTTGAAGCAGTGCGGGCAGGTCGAGACGATCTTCTTGGCCGACTTCGGCTTCTTCGTCGACTCGTCCTCGTCGTCCTCACCGAACGCCAGGTTCAGCATCGCGACGTTCTCCTGGCCCAGCTGCTGGAACAGCGGCTCGTTGCCCAGGCGGCGCGGCGAGTCACCGGTGCACTTCTCCTCGCCGCCCATGATCGCGAACTTGACGCCCGCCATGTGCAGCAGCTCCGCGAAGGCCTTGGTGGTCTTCTTGGCGCGGTCCTCCAGGGCGCCGGCGCAGCCGACCCAGTAGAGGTAGTCGACCTCGGTGAGGTCCTCGACGTCCTTGCCGACGATCGGGACCTCGAAGTCGACCTCCTTGGTCCACTCCACCCGCTGCTTCTTGGCCAGGCCCCAGGGGTTGCCCTTCTTCTCCAGGTTCTTGAGCATCGTGCCCGCCTCGGATGGGAACGCGGACTCGATCATCACCTGGTAGCGGCGCATGTCGACGATGTGGTCGATGTGCTCGATGTCGACCGGGCACTGCTCCACGCACGCACCGCAGGTGGTGCACGACCACAGCACGTCCGGGTCGATGACGCCGTTCTCCTCGACCGTCCCGATCAGCGGGCGCTCGGCCTCCGCCAGGGCGGCGGCCGGGACGTCCTTGAGCTGCTCCTCGGAGGCCTTCTCCTCGCCCTCCATGGTCTTGCCGCCGCCGGCCAGCAGGTACGGGGCCTTGGCGTGCGCGTGGTCGCGCAGCGACATGATCAGGAGCTTCGGGGAGAGCGGCTTGCCGGTGTTCCAGGCGGGGCACTGCGACTGGCAGCGACCGCACTCGGTGCAGGTGGAGAAGTCGAGGATGCCCTTCCAGGAGAACTGCTCGACCTGGGAGACGCCGAAGACGTCGTCCTCGCCCGGGTCCTCGAAGTCGATCTCCTTGCCGCCGCTGGTCATCGGCTGGAGCGCGCCCAGCGCGGTGGAGCCGTCGGCGTTCCGCTTGAACCAGATGTTCGGGAAGCCGAGGAAGCGGTGCCAGGCCACACCCATGTTCGTGTTCAGCGAGACCACGATCATCCAGGTGAAGGACGTGGCGATCTTCAGTGCCGCGAAGAAGTAGGTGAGGTTCTGGATCGTGCTCAGGTCCAGGCCGTCGAGCAGCGCGATCAGCGGGTAGGAGGCGAAGAAGCCCGGTTCCCAGCTCGTCACGTGGTGCTGGACGCCTTCGAGGGCGCGCAGCGTCATGATGCAGATGCCGACGGTCAGGATGACGGCCTCGACGAAGTACGCCTGGCCGGTCTTGGAGCCCGTGAAGCGGGACTTGCGGCCCGCCGCGCCCGGCCGGCTCAGCTGCCGGATCACGATCAGGGTCAGGATGCCGAGGACCGTCATCAGGCCGAGGAACTCGGTGAACACCTCGTACGGCAGGAAGTCGCCGATGATCGGGATCAGCCAGTCGGCCTGGAAGAGCTGGCCGAAGGCGTTGACGATCGTGAGGAGCAGTGAGAAGAAGCCGATCGCCACGAACCAGTGCGCCACGCCGATGACGCCCCAGCGGTTCATGCGGGTGTGGCCGAAGAATTCCTTGGCCAGCGTGATGGTGCGCTGCTTGGGGTCGCCGGTGCGCGTGCCGGCGGGCACGGGCTGGCCGAGCTTCACGAAGTGGTAGATCTGCGCGATGGCACGGCCGAACAGCGCGACGGCTACCACCGTGATGACCAGCGACACGATGATCGCGGCGAGTTGCATGAGGGGCTCCTCGGGCGGGCCTGCGAGGGGGAGCGCCGGTACAGTCCAGTATGGCGCTACTAAGCGGTAACTTATTCAGTCAAGCTGAGGTTACCCAGTTCTAGGGCCGCACTGTAGTTGTGTGCCCGGTGATCTGTGTCGCTCAGGTGACCCTTCGCGGGCCCACGGCGGCGCGCGGGGTCCGCGCGAGGATGCGCAGGTCCATGCCGAGCCAGTGGTTCTCGACGTAGTGGCGGTCGAGGAGTTCCATCTCCTCCCAGGGCATGTCGGACCGGTCGCCGACCTGCCAGAGCCCGGTGATTCCGGGGCGTACGAACAGCCGGTCGGCGGAACTGAGGCGTCCGGTGACGCCGGGCGGCTGCGGGCGCGGCCCGACGAGGGACATCTCCCCCCGCACCACATTGACCAGCTGTGGCAGGCGGTCCAGCGCGTGGCGGCCCAGCAGTCCGTCCGGAGCTGTACGGAACCTCCAGGTCCGGAACGGCCGGCCGCCGAGCCCCGCGGCCGGCTCGCGCAGGAAGACCCGGCCGCCGCGGGCGGCGTACAGGGCGGCGCAGGTCGCGAGCAGGGGGAGGGCGAGCACCCCCAGCAGCGCCAGGGCGCCGAACAGGTCGAAGACCCGCTTGGCCGGGGGCGGGGTGAGCGGGAGCCGCATACCGGCAGCCTGCCGCCCGCCCGGTCCGGGCCGGGGTCCGGCGCGCGGTACCGTCCCCCGCTCGGCCCCCCTCAGCCCCGGCGGCATCGCCCCTTGCGCGTAAGGGGAGCCTAAAGGTTGAGCCCCCAAGGCTCAGGTCTGTTGACGGCCGGGCGCCGATGAGGCATGGTTGAGTCTGTTCCACTCAAGTCAGCTGGAGGAAATCAAAATGGCTCGTGCGGTCGGCATCGACCTGGGCACCACTAACTCCGTCGTCAGCGTTCTCGAAGGCGGCGAGCCCACCGTCATCACCAACGCCGAGGGCGCCAGGACCACGCCGTCCGTCGTCGCCTTCGCCAAGAACGGCGAGGTCCTCGTCGGCGAGGTCGCCAAGCGCCAGGCGGTCACCAACGTGGACCGCACCATCCGGTCGGTCAAGCGCCACATGGGCACCGACTGGAAGATCGAGATCGACGGCAAGAGCTTCAACCCGCAGCAGATGAGCGCCTTCATCCTGCAGAAGCTCAAGCGCGACGCCGAGGCGTACCTGGGCGAGAAGGTCACCGATGCGGTCATCACCGTCCCGGCGTACTTCAACGACTCCGAGCGCCAGGCCACCAAGGAGGCCGGCGAGATCGCGGGCCTGAACGTCCTGCGCATCGTCAACGAGCCGACCGCCGCCGCGCTGGCCTACGGCCTCGACAAGGACGACCAGACCATCCTCGTCTTCGACCTCGGTGGCGGCACCTTCGACGTGTCCCTCCTGGAGATCGGCGACGGCGTCGTCGAGGTGAAGGCCACCAACGGTGACAACCACCTCGGTGGTGACGACTGGGACCAGCGCGTCGTCGACTACCTGGTCAAGCAGTTCCTGAACGGCCACGGCGTCGACCTGGCCAAGGACAAGATGGCCCTCCAGCGTCTGCGCGAGGCCGCCGAGAAGGCGAAGATCGAGCTGTCCTCCTCCACGGAGACCACGATCAACCTGCCCTACATCACGGCCTCCGCCGAGGGCCCGCTGCACCTGGACGAGAAGCTCACCCGCGCCCAGTTCCAGCAGCTGACCGCGGACCTCCTGGACCGCTGCAAGACCCCGTTCCACAACGTCATCAAGGACGCCGGCATCGCGCTGTCCGAGATCGACCACGTGGTCCTGGTCGGCGGTTCCACCCGCATGCCCGCCGTCGCCGAGCTCGTCAAGGAGCTGACCGGCGGCAAGGAGGCCAACAAGGGTGTGAACCCGGACGAGGTCGTCGCCATCGGCGCCACCCTCCAGGCCGGTGTCCTCAAGGGTGAGGTCAAGGACGTCCTGCTCCTCGACGTGACCCCGCTGTCCCTCGGCATCGAGACCAAGGGCGGCATCATGACCAAGCTCATCGAGCGCAACACGACCATCCCGACCAAGCGGTCGGAGATCTTCACCACGGCCGAGGACAACCAGCCGTCCGTGCAGATCCAGGTCTACCAGGGCGAGCGCGAGATCGCGGCGTACAACAAGAAGCTCGGCATGTTCGAGCTGACCGGCCTGCCGCCGGCCCCGCGCGGGGTCCCGCAGATCGAGGTCTCCTTCGACATCGACGCCAACGGCATCATGCACGTGACCGCGAAGGACCTCGGCACGGGCAAGGAGCAGAAGATGACCGTCACCGGCGGTTCTTCGCTCGCCAAGGACGAGGTCGACCGGATGCGCCAGGAGGCCGAGCAGTACGCGGAGGAGGACACCCGCCGCCGCGAGGCCGCCGAGACCCGCAACCAGGCCGAGCAGCTCGTGTACCAGACGGAGAAGTTCGTCAAGGACAACGAGGACAAGGTCCCGGCCGAGGTCAAGACCGAGGTCGAGAGCGCCGTCGCCGAGCTGAAGGAGAAGCTCAAGGGCGAGGACACCTCCGAGATCCGCACCGCCACCGAGAAGGTCGCGGCCGTCTCGCAGAAGCTGGGCCAGGCGATCTACGCCGACGCGCAGGCCGCCCAGGGTGCCGCGGGCGCCGAGGCCGGCGAGGCCAAGGCCGGTGCCGACGACGACGTCGTCGACGCCGAGATCGTCGACGAGGACAAGCCGAAGGGCGGCGCTGTCTGATGTCGGAGGAGACCCCGGGCTTCGAGGAGAAGCCCGAAGTCCCCGCCGAGGGCACGCCCGAGGAGCCGAAGGCCGCCGACTCCGCCGACACGGCGGACGAGGCGGCCCCGGCCGGGGACAGCGCAGCGGCCACCGGCCGTGAAACGGCTCTGCTGGCGCAGCTGGACCAGGCCCGTACCGCGCTCGGTGAGCGCACCGCGGACCTCCAGCGGCTCCAGGCCGAGTACCAGAACTACCGCCGCCGGGTCGACCGGGACCGGGTCACGGTCAAGGAGATCGCTGTCGCGAGCCTCCTGACCGAGCTCCTCCCGACGCTGGACGACATCGGCCGCGCCCGGGAACACGGCGAGCTGGTCGGCGGGTTCAAGTCGGTGGCCGAATCGCTGGAGACGGTCGCCGCCAAGATGGGGCTCCAGCAGTTCGGCAAGGAGGGCGAGCCCTTCGACCCGACGATCCACGAGGCCCTGATGCACTCGTACGCGCCGGACGTCACCGAGACGACCTGCGTGGCGATCCTGCAGCCGGGGTACCGGATCGGCGAGCGCACGATCCGCCCCGCGCGGGTCGCGGTGGCCGAGCCCCAGCCCGGGGCCGCGGCCCCCAAGTCGGAGGACTCCGAGGAGTCCGCCGACCAGAAGGACAGTGATCAGTAACAGCGGCAGGGCCGGCAGTACCTGGGAGGAGGGACGTCGATGAGCACGAAGGACTTCGTGGAGAAGGACTACTACAAGGTTCTCGGCGTCCCCAAGGACGCCACCGAGGCCGAGATCAAGAAGGCGTACCGGAAGCTCGCCCGCGAGTTCCACCCGGACGCCAACAAGGGCGACGCCTCGGCGGAGGAGCGCTTCAAGGAGATCTCCGAGGCGAACGACATCCTCGGCGACCCCAAGAAGCGCAAGGAGTACGACGAGGCGCGCGCCCTCTTCGGCAACGGCGGCTTCCGCCCCGGGCCGGGCGCCGGCGGCGGCACGTTCAACTTCGACCTGGGTGACCTCTTCGGAGGCGCCCAGGGCGGGGCGGGCGGCGGTTTCGGCGGCGGCGGCATCGGCGACATGTTCGGCGGGCTGTTCAACCGGGGCGGCGCCGGCACGGGGACCCGTACCCAGCCGCGCCGCGGCCAGGACATCGAGTCCGAGGTGACGCTCAGCTTCACCGAGGCGGTGGAAGGGGCCACGGTCCCGCTGCGGATGTCCTCCCAGGCCCCCTGCAAGGCCTGCTCCGGCACCGGAGACAAGAACGGCACGCCCCGGGTGTGCCCGACCTGTGTCGGTACCGGGCAGGTCTCCCGGGGCAGCGGTGGCGGCTTCTCGCTGACCGACCCGTGCGCCGACTGCAAGGGCCGCGGCCTGATCGCCGAGAACCCCTGCGAGATCTGCAAGGGCAGCGGCCGGGCCCGGTCCTCCCGCACCATGCAGGTGCGGATCCCGGCGGGCGTCACCGACGCCCAGCGGATCCGGCTGCGCGGCAAGGGCGGCCCGGGCGAGCGCGGCGGCCCGGCCGGTGACCTGTACGTGGTGGTCCATGTGGACAGCCACCCCGTGTTCGGCCGCCGGGACGACAACCTGACGGTGACCGTCCCGGTGACCTTCGCCGAGGCCGCGCTGGGCGGCGAGATCCGGGTGCCCACTCTGGGCGGGCCGCCGGTGACGCTGAAGCTGCCCCCGGGCACGCCCAACGGCCGTACCATGCGCGCACGCGGCAAGGGGGCGGTCCGCAAGGACGGCACCCGCGGCGACCTGCTGGTGACGGTGGAGGTGGCGGTGCCCGTCAGCCTGCCGGACAAGGCCCGCGAGGCGCTGGAGACGTACCGGGAGGCCACGGTGGACGAGGATCCCCGGGGCGCCCTGTTCGAGGCAGCGAAGGGAGCATGAGATGGACGGCCGACGACGCCAGTCGAAGTTCGGCAGCGGTGCGTACCAACTGACGGATGAGACCCCGGTCTACGTTATCTCGGTCGCCGCTCAGCTCTCCGGTCTGCACCCGCAGACCCTCCGCCAGTACGACCGGCTCGGCCTGGTGTCCCCGGACCGGACGGCCGGCCGCGGCCGGCGCTACTCGGCCCGTGACATCGAACTGCTCCGCACGGTGCAGGCGCTGTCCCAGGACGAGGGCATCAACCTGGCCGGCATCAAGCGCATCATCGAACTGGAGAACCAGGTCGCCGCACTCCAGCAGCGGGTCGCCGAGCTGTCGGCGGCCGTGGACGGTGCGGCCGTGGCCATGCAGCAGCGCGAGGCGCAGGTCCATGCCTCGTACCGGCGCGACCTGGTCCCGTACACGGACGTGCAGCAGACCAGTGCGCTGGTCGTGTGGCGGCCCAAGCGGCCACAGGACTGACGCCGCAGCACAGCTGAGTGAAGGCTCCTGCCCGGTTCACGGGCAGGAGCCTTCTCACTTCTCCGGGCCGTTGAGGATGCCCGACCGGGCGATGAGGAAGCCGAGCTGGGCCCGGCTGCCGCTGCCGAGGGTGGTGGCCAGCTTGGCGATGTGCGCCCGGCAGGTCCGTACGTTCATGCCGAGGCGGCGCGCGATGGCCTCGTCCACATGCCCCTCGACCAGGAGTTGGGCGATGGAGCGCTGCACCCCGGTGATGCCCTCGGGAGTGGGCCCGTAACTGACCTCCTCGCGCAGCGGCACGGCCCGGTGCCAGAGCTGCTCGAACACCTTGATGAGGTAGCGGACCAGGGCGGGGTGCCGCAGTTCCAGGGCGACCTGCTGGTCGTCCCGGGCCGGGATGAAGGCCACCGACTCGTCGCAGATGATGAGGCGCTCGACCAGCTCCTCCAGGGTGCGGAACTCGACCTTCCCGCCCGCGACCCGGTCGATGTAGGCCATGGTGCCCCGGCTGTGCCGGACGGTGTGCTGGTAGAGGGTGCGCATGCTGACACCCCGCCGGATCAGCGGCTGATCGCGTTCGATCGCCTGGTTCAGAATGTGCTCCGCGCGGCCCCCACCGGGCTGGATGGTCAGCATTTCGGTGTGGCACTCGGCGGTCGCGACGTTCAGAGCGGCGTTGATCCGGTTGAATCCCTCCAACACGGTGATCGCGTGGGTGGGCGCGGGACTGAGCGCGCTGATGGCCATGAATGGCTCAAATGCTTCGGTGAGCTCGATGGATGCCCGCCGGCTCTGCAGGATCTCCCGTTCGAGCGGGTGGAGCCGCTGTGCCAGGGCCACCGAAGGGGGAACCGGGCGCAGCCAGTTGGCGTCATCCGGGTCGGGATGAAGCAGCGCGAATTCCAGCAGGCAGGGCGTCTGCTCGACTTCTGCGCGGGCGAGCCGGCCCGAGCTCAGCGCGCTGGCGTAGAGCTCCGCACCCAGGTCGCAGAGTTCGGTGACTGGGTGGGGATGTGTCTGGTTAGCACTCTTTACCACCTAATCTCCCACCCCCAGGGTCCTGCATCTACAGGAACATGATGCATCGCCACAGTGGCATCGACGTGGCTCGATAAGTCATCGTCTGTCATGCGGGGGAGAGGAATCCATCCAGTGAGGACGAAGTCGACCATGTACAAGAAATTGCTTCGCTCGGTGGTTGCCGTTGCTCTCTCCACGGTTGTGGCCTATGGGGTGGCGGGGGGCGACCTCGGAACCACCGACAGCGGCTGGGGCAGTGGTCCCACCGACAGTGGCTGGGGCAGTGCCCCGCTGGACGGCTGGGACAGCGGCTGGGGCAGCGCTCCGCTGAACGGGGAGGTCGACGCATGACCCCCGACGACCGCGACTTCCGGCGGGAAATGGCCTCCGCATACCGCTCCGGGTGGCAGTTCATCGATCTTGTCACGGCGATCCCCCACGCCGGCGACTCCTTGATGGTCACCCTCTTCGGCCAGCCCATTGTCATCGTGCGCGAGGAGGACGAAGACGTCCGCGCCTACCGCTGCCTGCGCCGCCCCCGAGGCGCCCCGCAACCCGTTCGTTGCGAGGTCCGGTACGGCATGGTCTTCGTCAATCTGGATCAGCGTGACCACCAGCTCTTCGAGCCCGATATCACCACCGCCACCCCCCGCAGTGCCTGAAGCGATTCCCCCGTCGTCGAAGATCGCTCAGGTGCTTCCCCCACACAACGGCGCCATCGTGGACCTGAACACGATGGCGCCGTTGTGATGTCCGCGTCCAGTACCGGAACCGGACAAGCCGGATCTCAGGCCCGGCCCATGGCCCGGTCCAGCGTGATCTCGATGACCACCCGGTCGGGGTTGGGCGACGGGGTCCGCCCATAGCGCTCCGCGTAGCGCGCCACCGCCTCGGCCACCGAGGCCTCGTCCGTGCGGACCGTCGCGTGCCCCTCCAGCGTGGCCCAGCGACGCCCCTCCATCTGGCAGACCGCGACCCGGGCCGGCCGGCCCGGCTCCGCCGCCAGCACATTGCGGACCTTCTTGCTGTTCTTGTTGCTGATCACCCGTGCCAGTCCGGCCGCGGGGTCGTAGGTCACGCCCACCGGGACCACGTGCGGGGTGCCGTTCGGCCGCGGGGTGGTCAGGGTGCACACGTGCCGCTCCCGCCAGAAGGCGAGGTACTCCGGCGTCGGGTTGAGTACGTCGTGGGACATGCGCCGAGCGTACGTCCCACTGGCTTGAGTGGAATAGACTCAACTTTGTGCACGTTGACCTTGTCAGTATCTGTACGCAGACGCATACCGAGACGGAGAGGAGAAGCCGCACGTGGACGCCGAGCTGACCAACAGGAGCCGCGCCGCACTGAACGCCGCCACCAGCAGGGCCGTCAAGGACGGCCACCCGGACCTGACCCCGGCGCACCTGCTGCTGGCCCTGCTCGCCGGCCAGGACAACGAGAACCTCGTCGACCTGCTGGCCGCCGTCGACGCCGACCAGGCTGCCGTCCGCTCCGGCGCGGAGCGGATCCTCGCCGGCCTGCCCAGCGTCACCGGATCCACCGTCGCGCCCCCGCAGCCCAGCCGCGACCTGCTCGCCGTCCTCGCCGAGGCCGACGCCCAGGCGGGCCGCCTCGGCGACGAATACCTCTCCACCGAACACCTCCTCATCGCCGTCGCCGCCAAGGGCGGCGCCGCCGGTGAGGTCATGGACCAGCAGGGCGCGAGCGCGAAGAAGCTGCTCGCGGCCTTCGAGAACGTACGAGGAGGACGGCGGGTGACCACCCCCGACCCCGAGGGCCAGTACAAGGCCCTGGAGAAGTTCGGCACCGACTTCACGGCCGCCGCCCGCGAGGGGAAGCTCGACCCGGTCATCGGCCGCGACCACGAGATCCGGCGCGTCGTCCAGGTCCTCTCGCGCCGTACGAAGAACAACCCGGTGCTCATCGGCGAGCCCGGCGTCGGCAAGACCGCCGTGGTCGAGGGCCTGGCCCAGCGCATCGTCAAGGGCGACGTCCCGGAATCCCTGAAGAACAAGCGGCTGGTCTCCCTGGACCTCGGCGCGATGGTGGCCGGCGCCAAGTACCGGGGCGAGTTCGAGGAGCGCCTCAAGAGCGTCCTCGCCGAGATCAAGTCCAGCGACGGCCAGATCATCACCTTCATCGACGAGCTGCACACGGTCGTGGGCGCGGGCGCCGGCGGCGACTCCGCCATGGACGCCGGCAACATGCTCAAGCCCATGCTGGCCCGCGGTGAACTCCGGATGGTCGGCGCGACCACCCTCGACGAGTACCGGGAGCGGATCGAGAAGGACCCCGCCCTGGAGCGGCGCTTCCAGCAGGTGCTGGTCGCCGAGCCGACGGTGGAGGACACCATCGCGATCCTCCGCGGTCTCAAGGGCCGCTACGAGGCCCACCACAAGGTCGTCATCAACGACAGCGCGCTGGTCGCCGCCGCCACCCTCTCCGACCGCTACATCACCTCCCGCTTCCTCCCCGACAAGGCGATCGACCTGGTCGACGAGGCCGCCTCCCGGCTGCGTATGGAGATCGACTCCTCCCCGGTGGAGATCGACGAGCTGCAGCGCGCCGTGGACCGGCTCCGGATGGAGGAGCTGGCGCTCAAGAACGAGTCCGACCCGGCCTCGAAGGAACGCCTGGAGAAGCTGCGCAAGGACCTCGCCGACAAGGAGGAGGAGCTGCGCGGCCTGACCGCCCGCTGGGAGAAGGAGAAGCAGGGGCTCAACCGGCTCGGCGAGCTCAAGGAGCGGCTGGACGAGCTGCGCGGCCAGGCCGAGCGCGCCCAGCGCGACGGCGATTTCGACACCGCCTCCAAGCTTCTGTACGGGGAGATCCCCGCGCTGGAGCGCGAGCTGGCCGAGGCCACCGAGGCCGAGGAGGAGGCCGCCAGGGACACCACGGCCAAGGACACCATGGTCAAGGAGGAGGTCGGCCCGGACGACATCGCCGAGGTCGTCGGCTCCTGGACCGGCATCCCGGCCGGCCGGCTGCTGGAGGGCGAGACCCAGAAGCTGCTGCGCATGGAGCAGGAGCTGGGCCGCCGGCTGATCGGCCAGTCGGAGGCGGTACGCGCCGTATCGGACGCGGTCCGCCGCACCCGCGCGGGCATCGCCGACCCGGACCGTCCGACCGGCTCCTTCCTGTTCCTCGGCCCGACCGGGGTCGGCAAGACCGAGCTGGCCAAGGCGCTGGCCGACTTCCTCTTCGACGACGAGCGGGCCATGGTCCGGATCGACATGTCGGAGTACGGGGAGAAGCACAGCGTGGCCCGGCTGGTCGGCGCCCCGCCCGGCTACGTGGGCTACGAGGAGGGCGGCCAGCTCACCGAGGCGGTCCGCCGGCGCCCGTACAGCGTGGTGCTGCTGGACGAGGTCGAGAAGGCCCATCCCGAGGTCTTCGACGTCCTGCTGCAGGTGCTGGACGACGGCCGGCTCACCGACGGCCAGGGCCGGACGGTGGACTTCCGCAACGCCATCCTGATCCTGACCTCGAACCTGGGATCCCAGTTCCTGGTGGATCCGGTGACCCCCGCGGAACAGAAGAAGCAGCAGGTTCTGGACGTGGTCCGGGCGAGCTTCAAGCCGGAGTTCCTCAACCGCCTGGACGACATCGTGGTCTTCTCCGCGCTGGACCGGGACGAGCTGGGCCGGATCGCCGAGCTCCAGATCGGCCGGCTGGCGAAGCGGCTGGCGGAGCGCCGGCTCACCCTGGACGTCACCCCGGAGGCCCTGGGCTGGCTGGCGGACAAGGGCAACGACCCGGCGTACGGTGCCCGCCCGCTGCGGCGGCTGATCCAGACGGCCGTGGGCGACCGGCTGGCCCGGGAGATCCTGGCCGGCGAGGTCAAGGACGGTGACACCGTCCGGGTGGACGTCGCCGGGGACGACCTGCTGGTCGGCCGGGCGCTGTGACACCGGGCACCGTGCCGCCCGGTGCCGCCCGGTGCCGGGCGGTGCCGGGCGGTGCAGCCGAGGCACTGCTTTCCGCCGGGAGCGGATAGCGGTGCCGGGGCTTGCCACGGGGTAGGCGCGATGGGGGAGGATGACAGCATCCGCACGAAGGGAAATACACGGTGAGCATCGACCCGGCCTCGATTCCGAATTTCGGGGGACAGCCCGAACCGCAGGCCTCAGGACCGGCGGGCCCCGTCGTCCCTGACCAGGATCTGGTCAAGCAGCTGCTGGAGCAGATGGAGCTCAAGTACGTCGTCGACGACGAGGGTGACCTCGCGGCGCCGTGGGAGGAGTTCCGCACCTACTTCATGTTCCGCGGAGAGGGCGAGCAGCAGGTCTTCTCGGTGCGGACGTTCTACGACCGCCCGCACGCGATCGACGAGAAGCCCCAGCTTCTCGAGTCGATCGACGACTGGAACCGCCGCACCCTGTGGCCCAAGGTGTACAGCCACACCCACGATGACGGCTCGGTCCGTCTGATCGGTGAGGCGCAGATGCTGATCGGCACCGGCGTCTCCCTGGAGCACTTCGTGTCCTCCACGGTCAGCTGGGTCCGCGCCTCCATCGAGTTCGACAAGTGGCTCGTGGAGCAGCTCGGCCTGGAGCAGGAGATCGACTCCGCCGAGGGCGAGGACAAGGGCGAAGACGAGTAACCAGCAGCGAGTACGGAGGCGGTGATCACACAGGCTGTGATCACAACGGCAGTGGGGCGCTGATCAGCAGATACGTCCCGTAGCCGAAGGAGAGCCCGGCCAGGGCGGCGGTCACCGCGACCGCCGTCCGGGGCCGGGCTCGCGCCATTGCGGCTGCGGCGGGCAGCAGCAGGGGGAAGGCCGGCAGCAGGAACCGGGGTTTGGACTCGAAGAACCCGGCCCCGCCGAGCGTGATCACCAGCAGGGTGCCGCAGTACACCAGCAGCGGCAGGGGCGCCCAGCCGCGCGCCAGCAGCACCGCCAGCACCAGCGCCGCCACGATCACCACCGGGACCACCGCGGTGACCAGCGGGGTCCCGCCGGGCCCGCGGGCCAGCACCCGTGCCACGGACCCCGCGACCCCGTGGCCGAAGTCGAAGTACGACCCCCAGTCGCGCTGCACCGCGAAATAGCCGCCGAGCGGATCCCCGCGCCGGATGCCCACGGCCAGCAGGTGGGCCGCCCAGCCGGCGGGTGCCAGCAGCGCGGCGGCCCACACCCGCAGCGGGGCCCTCGGCTTCAGCAGCAGTTCGTAGACCGCGGCCACCGAGACGGCAGCCGCGACCGCTATGCCGGTCGGCCGGGTCAGTCCGGCGAGCACCGCCAGCGCCGCCGCCCACAGCCACCGGCCGCGCAGCACCGCGTACAGCGTCCAGGCGGCGAGGGCGGCCAGCAGGGCCTCGGTGTAGGCGATGCCGAGCACCACCGAATGCGGCAGCACCCCCCAGAGCACCACCAGCAGCAGCCCGGCCCGGGCCCCGGCGACCAGCTCCCCGACCCGGTACACCCCGACCGCACCCGCCACGGCGGCCCCCCAGGCCACCAGCAGCCCGGCCCCGGCCGGCCCCACCCACGGGAGCAGCGCGCAGACGCCCCGCATCAGCCCGGGGTACAGGGGGAAGAACGCGAGGTCGCTCTGTACGGAGCCGATCTCCGGCCACACCTGCGTCCGGCCGTACCCCTCCTCGGCTATCCCGATGTACCAGACGGAATCCCAGGACGCGCCGAGCACGGCGACGGGATCCTTCCCGCTCCACCAGGCGCAGGCGGCCACCACGGCCACCCCGACGACCCGCACCGCGACGAACGCGGCGACGGCCACCACCCCGACCGGCACCCCGCCCCGGGTTCCGTCGTCCCCGTCCGTCTCCCCGCTCCGCCTCACGGCAGCGGTCACACTGCTTGCGGCCATCTCCCGGAATCCCCCCGGCCTCATACGCCCAACGGATGGGCGTTCCCCCGTCCAAGGTCACCAGATGAACGTGCCCGGAGCCCAAAGCGTTTCCGAACGCCCGCACGCATCCCGCCGCCCTGTCCGCCCTCCCCTCGCCCGCCCTCCCCTCGCCCGCGCCGCCGGTGCTACAGCCGGGCGAGCCGGCCGGCCGCTTCCTCCAGGACGTCCGTCCGCTTGCAGAAGGGCAAGGTAGGAGCACCTACGGGAATTTTCAGCACCCGGGCATCATCGACACGAACCTTCCACTTCAAGGGCGAGACGTTCCTGAGCTGGGCCGACCTGGCTGGTCAAATGCACTTGTGCGGCTGCTTTGCGGATCACGTGCGAAGATGCGCAGTCGTAGAGGACGTGGACCCCGCCGGCTTGGCCGAGGTAGAGCATCGGGCCGTCCGCTGGTTCGGTGCTCCCTGGCACTTCGGCAAAGTCGGCACGGACGTACTGGGGGCGGACTCCGAGCACGTACTCCAAGCCGCCCAGCTGAGCCGCTTCAACGGTCTGCTTACCGCGTTTCTCCATGGCATCACCCAGGGAGATCAGGCAGAGCGCGGTCATGAAGAAGACTACGAGGCAGAGCCGCAGCAGCGGGCCCAGCGTCCGGTGCTTGCCAGCAAGGTGCAGCGCCGGTGCTGCGACGAGCGTCCCGGCGGCCCAGATGACCATCCAGGTACCTTCCGCGAGTAGGGCGGTGGGGCCTTCGACCAGGGCCATGGCTGTCCAGCCCAACCCCACCAGTGCGGACAGTGCCAACGTCCGGAGTCCTGGGTGTTTCCTGAATGTTTTCAACACGAAGCGTGAGGCCTGCCGCCGGTTCGAACCTTCAGCCGCTTCCATGGCGAACACGCCAGGCCCGAAGAGCAGCATCGGGAGGATCAAGAATCCAAGGGATGCCAGTGCCGTGGCGACTCGCGTCAGAAGGACCGCTGTGTCCAGCCCGACCTCTTCCGGTGTTACGCCGAACTGGGCGAGGTAACGGTCCACGGCCCAGTATTGGATCCCTGTGAGGAGGACGCCACTGAGTCCGAGAACGGTGACGATCGCCTGGAGCGCGTCCTTCTTGCCAGGACCGGGGGAGATGGCGGTCTCTGCGGTCGAGGGTGGCGTGACTGTCGACATGGCGCGATGGTGCACCGCGCATGCTTCCCGTACTGCCGGTTTGAGCGTCTTCTGAGAATGGACCTCGACACTCGTACTCAGAGCATAATCTGAGTACAGTCTGAGTATGAGCCTTGCTTACCTGGGGGCCGACCCTGAATCGGTCTCCTTCACCGATCTGTCCCGCAATCCGAAGGCCGTAGCCGCGCGCGCGGCTGCCCTTGGTTGTCTGCGCGTCACGCATCGGGATGCACCCGACATGGTGCTGTCGACCGCAGCGCATGCGGAGCGCACCGAGGAGAACCTCACGACGGCGTCGCGGCTCTTCCTCGCACTCATGAAGCACGATGACGGAGTCCGGTCCCTACTGGTGGCGCTGCCAGAGGTCTTTCCGTGGGTGCGGCATCTGGATGACGAAGAGATGCGCGCGTTCACCGTGGACTTGCTCGAAGCGCTGTCCGATGCGGCTGAGCTGGGGGCCAGGGAGGCGGTGCATCGCACCCTGGTGTCCTGGCGGGCGACTGCGCGCATCAATGCGGATCCGGAGCAGCTTCAGGAAGCCCTTCGGCCTCTTGCGGGTGACGATCTGGGCCCGGTAGAGGTGAGTGGGTGAGTCCGAAGAAGGGCGATCGCGTCAGCGTCCCACCCTTGAACGGGTGGAACGTGGTGTTCGGGGCCACAGAGGCGGTGACAGGCTGGGAGGAACTGTGCCGGGTGGCCCTTTCAAGCGCTCACCGTTGCCTGGAGGCGCTCCGCACCGACCCGCTGTCGCGTGAGAACTGGAATCGTCAGCACCAGCTTCGCGGGCGGCTCGCCACCAAGGAGTGGAAGGGTTCCGAGCTGGAGCAGTGGGAGTACGAGATCACGAGTGGTGGCAGGGTCCGCTACCTCGTCAGTCCGGAGACTTCGACCGTCATTCTGGTCTACGCATCCACTCGGCATCCCAAGGACACTGAGTAGTTCACCCCGCGGAGAACGGGGCCCAGCTGAAGTCAGGCCCTGTTCCCGCACTGCCATCTGGCGCGCCTTTCAGCGAGCCAGCCGCCCGAGGCGTTCTACTGCCTCTTGCAAAACCGCCGTCCGCTTGCAGAAGGCCCAGCGGACCTGGGTGCGGCCGGCCTCCTGGTCGTCGTAGAAGACGGCGTTGGGGATGGCCACGACCCCGCAGCGCTCCGGGAGGGCGCGGCAGAAGGAGAGGCCGTCCTTTTCGCCGAGGGGGGCGATGTCGGTGGTGATGAAGTACGTGCCCTGGGGGCGGTAGACCTCGAAGCCCGCCGCGGTGAGGCCGGCCGTGAGGATGTCCCGCTTGCGGGCCAGGTCGGCGCGGAAGGAGGCGTAATAGTCGTCCGGGAGGGCGAGCGCCTCGGCGATCGCGTACTGGAACGGGCCCGAGGAGACATAGGTCAGGAACTGCTTCGCCGAGCGGACCGCCGAGACCAGGGCGGGGGCGGCGGTTACCCAGCCGACCTTCCAGCCCGTGAAGGAGAAGGTCTTGCCGGCGGAGGAGATGGCGACCGTGCGCTCGCGCATACCGGGCAGGCCCGCCAGCGGGATGTGGCTCCCCTCGAAGACCAGGTGCTCGTAGACCTCGTCGGTGACCACCAGGAGGTCGCGGTCGACGGCGAGCTCCGCGATCGCGGCCAGTTCGGCGCCGGTCAGCACGGCGCCGGTCGGGTTGTGCGGGGTGTTCAGGAGCAGCAGCCGGGTGCGCGGGGTGACGGCGTTGCGGAGCTCGTCCAGGTCGAGGGAGAAGATCCCGTCGGCCGAGGGGCGGAGGGTGACCGGGATCCGGGTGGCACCTGCCATCGCGATGCAGGCGGCGTAGGAGTCGTAGAAGGGTTCGAGGGCGATCACCTCGTCGCCCGGTTCGAGCAGGGCGAGCAGGGAGGCCGCGATGGCCTCGGTGGCGCCCGCGGTGACCAGCACCTCGCTGTCCGGGTCGTATGTCAGGCCGTAGAAGCGCTGCTGGTGGGCCGCGATCGCGGTGCGGAGCTCGGGGATGCCGGGACCGGGCGGGTACTGGTTGCCCCGGCCCGAGAGCACCGCGCGCGAGGCGGCCTCGGCGATCTCGGCCGGGCCGTCGGTGTCGGGGAAGCCCTGGCCCAGGTTGATCGATCCGGTCCGGGCCGCCAGTGCGGACATCTCCGCGAAGATCGTCGTACCGAAGGCGGCCAGTCGCCGGTTCAGGAAGGGGCGGCTGCCGCCCGCGGGTGCGCTCATGACCGCCATCCTGCGCGGAACCTCTGGACTTGCTCAAGTGTGCTTTGGGCCCGGCGTGGTGCGGGAATTTCACCGGCACGCGGGACGGGGGTATCCCGCCACTCGGGGGACCGAGGTGTATCGAAGGAGGTGGGGATCGTGTTCGAGGCTCTTGTGTTCGGACTTCCGATCTTGTTCGTGATCGTCATCGGAGCAGTGGTGACCGCGAGCCGGGACAGCCGGCCGCGCCGTACGTCCCGCCGCTCGTCCCGGCGCGAGGGCTCGAGCTGGTGGGCAGGCGACAGCGGCTCGTCCTGCGGCTCCTCCTCGTCCTCCTGCGGTGGCGGTGGCGGGGGCTGCGGCGGCGGCAGCTGACACGGGGCAGCGTGCCGCCGCGCGGACAGGGGCGCCCGACGGGGCAACTTCCGTCGGGCGCCCTTGCGTTGGCCCTGGATGGCCCCGGTCTGGTGAACACGTGAACCGGGTAGCCCCCGGAGGGATGTAAACCCCGTCAAGTTGGGTAAAAACGCGGTGAGTGCCGTGCCCTTCATGATTCCCTCGGTTGAGTAGACCAGTCCCCGGGCCTCCCGGGACTTCCTGTGGACCCGAGCCGGTGTCCCGCACCCCCCACCCACGCGTTTCCGGCTGGGGCGGGGACCGGCCCCTCTCCCTCGCGCGTTTGCGGAGCCGACTCATGCTCACGACCCTCCAGACCACCTACACCGACACGCGTGCCGCCGATCTCGCCTGGGCCCTGGGCCGTGACCCGCTGCCCGCCCTGGCCGTACTGAACCTCGAACTGGCGAGCGCGAAGGTGGAGTTGCGCCTGCTCGGGGCCTCCCACCAGGTGCTGCTCGAGGAGGGCGAGGTGCTCTGCTCGGAGACGGTCGCCTGCATCCCCGGCAGCAGTACGCCGCTGCCGCTCGGCGTCGCCAAGCGGGTGGGCGACTGGGAGTACGAGTTCGCGGCGCGGGTCGAGACCCTCTCGCGCGGCTCGTTCGCGGGACGGGCGCAGGAATTGCTTGCACTGGTGGCCGATCACCCGAACGGGTTGGCCGGCACCTTTCCCGGCAGTCCGCACGCGTTCACCGCGATGCTCGCCCAACGGTACGAGGGTCAGGTGCGCTGGCGCACCTGGCACGCGTACCCGCAGGAAGGCCAGTTGGTGGCCACCCGCACCCGGGTGGGCGTGCGGATGGCCGCCGCGGCGCTCTAGGGGTGCCCCGGCGGCTCGTGGCGGCGATCGTTTCTGCAGCATTGGGCCAACTGCCCCAACGGGTACTCCAGTTGCACCCATGTGGGTGACCGGGTGTGGGCGTGCAGTGACGTACCGTTCGCTCCATGATCGACCGTTCCGCCCCCGGCAGGGTGCTCCCGGCGGCGCCGGAGCCGCACGAGTCGGAGCCACAGGCGGCGCAGACGAACCCGGTGGCCGCCCCGGCCGCCCTGCCGGTACGACCCGGGACCGGCCGACTGCTGGTCCTGGCCACCGTGTTCGTCTGCGCCGCCTGTGGGCTCGTATACGAGCTCGAGCTGCTCGCACTCGCCTCCTACCTGATCGGCGACTCCGTCACCCAGGCCTCCGTCGTGCTGTCCGTCATGGTCTTCGCCATGGGCATCGGCTCGCTGCTCGCCAAACGGATGCGCGCCGCACCGGCCGCCGGCTTCGGCGCCGTCGAGGCCGTCCTCGCCCTGGTGGGCGGGCTCTCGGCGACCGCCCTCTACGCGAGCTTCGCCTGGCTGGGGGAGTCCCGGCCCGTCCTGGTGGGCTTCTCCCTGGCCATCGGCATCCTCATCGGCGCCGAGATCCCCCTGTTGATGACCCTTATCCAGCGGGTCCGCAGACAGGACGCGGGCGGCGCGGTGGCCGACCTGTTCGCCGCGGACTACGTCGGCGCCCTGGTCGGCGGGCTCGCCTTCCCCTTCCTGCTGCTCCCGGTGCTCGGCCAGCTGACCGGCGCCATGCTCACCGGCATGGTCAACGCGGCGGCCGGCGGGGCCCTGGTGCTCTGGCTGTTCCGCCGGGACCTCACCCGGCGGGCCCGCTGGCTGCTGCTGGCCGGCAACATCACCGTGCTGGCGCTGCTCGCCACCGCCGGCATCCTGGCCGACGACTTCGAGCGGATCGCACGCACCGCGGTGTACGGCGGGCAGGTGCGGGTGGCCGTACAGACCGGAGTGCAGGAACTCGTGCTCACCGGCCCCGGCAGCGGCTCGCCCCGCTCCCTGGACCTGTACCTCGACGGGCGGCTGCGCGTCAGCGGCTATGACGAGTACCGCTACCACGAGGCACTGGTCCATCCCGCGATGCACGGGCGGCACGAACGGGTCCTGGTCCTCGGCGGCGGGGACGGGCTGGCCACCCGGGAGGTGCTCCGCCACCCGGACGTGGAATCGGTGACCGTGGTGGAGCTGGACCCCGGCCTGGTCCGCCTTGCCCGCACCGACCCGATGCTGTCCCGGCTCAACGGGGAGGTGTACGCCGATCCGCGGATCGCGGTGGTCTTCTCCGATGCGTTCCGCTGGCTCCGCGATCCCGCCCTGTCCGGGCGCTACGACGTGATCATCTCGGACCTGCCGGACCCGGGCATCACCGCCAGCACCAAGCTCTACTCCCAGGAGTTCTACGGTCTGGCGGCGCGGGCCCTGCGTCCGGGCGGCCGGATCGCGGTGCACGCGGGGACCCTCTCCACCCGGCCGCGCACCTACTGGACGGTCGAGGCCACGCTGCGCGCGGCCGGACTGCGCACCGCTCCCTACTCGGCGAGCGGGCGCCTCTCCGGGTTCGCGGCCGGCCCGGACCGGACGCCCGGTGCGGCGGGCGGGTCCGGGGCCTTCCCCCAGGACTGGGGATTCGTGCTGGCCGGGTCCGGCCGGGCCCCGGAACTCGCGGTCGGGCAGGAGACCGGGCTGCGCTTCCTCTCCACCACCAGCCTGCGGGCCGCCGCCCGCGATGCCGAGCGCCTGCGCATCCGGGGGCTGCCGCCGTCCACCCTGTCGCACCCGCGCTATGCGGGAGTGTCCTGAGCAGGTGCGTCCTGAGCAGGAGCGTCCCGAACGGGGCTCGCCGGGCTCGGGCACGGACGGGTACAAGCGCGGCGAGCCCCGCTACGCTCGACCTCATGGAGCATCAGGTGTTCGTCCCGGCAGCCGCAGACGATCTCCGCGCCGTGCTGCGCGACCCCGTGCGCGTGGCCCGCTGCGTGCCCGGGCTCCAGCAGGACGCCGACGACGCCTCCGGACCGCTGGCCGGGCGGCTCAAGCTGCGGGTCGGCGGGCACACGGTGACCTACCGGGGCGCGCTGGCCGTCAGCGAGACCGCGGAGGACATCTTCCGGATCGACGGCGAGGGCACCGAGGTCCGCGGCAGCGGTGCCGTGAAGTTCGCCGTCACCTTGCAGCTGGAACCGGCGGACGGCGGTACCCGGCTGCGGTTCACGGCCGGTGCCGGCGCCGACGGCCGGGCCGCCGCCTTCGAGCCGGAGGCCACGGTCACCGCCGTCCGGCGGCTGCTGGACCGGGCCGCGGTCCAGCTGACGGGCGCGGCCCGCGGCCTGCCGGACCGCACCGCCGCCGATCGCGATCATGACCGTGATCACGATCATGACCACGGCTTCGGTGGGGCCGAGGCTGAGGCGGGGATGCTGTCCGACGAAGCCGACACCGACAGCGACACCGAAAGCGACGGTGAAGCCGACCGCGGCTTTGGTTCCGTCTACGAGGCCGACGTACCGCCGCCCTCGCTGGACCCGTTCCTCGATGCCGAGTTCGACAGCGAGTTCGGTGATCAGTCCCGGCCGCCCGCCGAGGCCGCACACGCCCGCCGCACCATGATCGGGCGAAGCGCCGAGGAGGTCGACCACGCGCCGCCGCGCGGTCGCTACGCACCGGTACCGGCCCCCGACTCCGGGGCCTCCGGCGGGAACCTGCGCTGGCTCGCCCCCGCCGCCGCCCTCGCCCTTGCCGGGGTCGTGGTCTTCGGCCGCGCGCTCCGCCGCCGCCGTTAGCGGGGCCACCCCCTACAGTCGGATCATGACTACGCAACTGAGCGCCGGTGGTGCCGAGCTGACCATCGACCAGCAGAACGGCGGCCGGATCAGCAGCCTGCGCATCGACGGCACGGAGCTGCTGCGCCAGGGTCAGGCGTACGGCTGCTTCCCCATGGTGCCCTGGTGCGGGCGGATCGAGCTGGGGCAGTTCCGCAACGGCGGGGTGCGCCACCAGATGCCGGTCAACGCCGCTCCCCACGCCCTCCACGGCCTCGGTTGGGACGCCGCCTGGAAGCCGGTCCGGACCGGCCCGGCCGAGGCTGCGTTCGTCTACGACCTCGCCGATCCCTGGCCCTACTCCGGCCGGGTCACCCAGACCGTCGAGCTCGCCGAGTCCTCCCTCACCCTGGGCATGGGCATCGAGACCTATGGGGACTCGTTCCCGGCCCAGGCCGGCTGGCACCCCTGGTTCCTGCGCCGTCTCGGCCCGGGCGGGGAAGAGGTGCAGATCGGCTTCCAGGCCGACTGGCAGGAGGAACGCGGCGAGGACCACCTGCCCACCGGCCGCCGGATCGATCCGAAGCCCGGCCCGTGGGACGACTGCTTCGGCATGCCCTACGGGGTCGATGTCACCCTCACCTGGCCCGGCGAGCTGGAATTGAAGATCACCAGCCGGTCGGAATGGGTGGTCGTGTACGACGAGCAGGCCGAGGCCGTGTGCGTCGAGCCGCAGAGCGGACCGCCGAACGGGCTGAACACGCTGCCCCGGCTGATCACCCCGGTCGACCCGCTGGAGGTCGCGACCACCTGGAGCTGGCGCCGCCTCTGAGCTCAGCCCCTGAGCCAGCCCTTAAGCTCGTGGGCATGAGTGACGTGCGTGGTGACCTGCTGCAGCAGATCAAGGACAAGGCCGTGGTCCACGGCAAGGTGATTCTCTCCTCGGGGCGCGAGGCCGACTACTACATCGACCTCCGCCGGATCACCCTCGACGGTGAGGCCGCCCCGCTGGTCGGCCAGGTCATGCTCGACCTGACCCAGGAGCTCGACTTCGACTGCGTCGGCGGCCTGACCCTGGGCGCCGACCCGGTCGCAACCGCCATGCTGCACGCCTCCGCCGCGCGCGGCTCCCGACTGGACGCCTTTGTCGTCCGCAAGGCGCAGAAGGCTCACGGCATGCAGCGCCGTATCGAGGGCACCGACGTCAAGGGCCGTCGCTGCCTGGTCGTCGAGGACACCTCCACCACCGGCGGCTCCCCGCTGACCGCGGTCGAGGCCGTCCGCGAGGCCGGCGGCGAGGTCGTCGCCGTCGCAACGATCGTGGACCGCGGAGCCGCCGGGGCGATCGCCGAGGCCGGCCTTCCGTACCTCACCGGCTACCGGCTGGAAGACCTCGGTCTGTCCTGAACCGAGGGCATGCGATGGGGGCCGCTCGGCCCCGGCAACTGGTGACTTAGGTCCCCGATGCCCAGGCAATGGGCCCCTGACCTGCCCTTTTCCGGAGGCCTGGAGTGTTTCACGTGAAACGCTCCGGCCCCGTGCCGACCAGGGGGGTGGAGTGTGTGCCGGAGTCTGGAAAGATGGGGGCGACGGTGACGTCGCCCCCAGGTCAGGGCCAGTAACCAGACACTCCCGCACATCCAAGGAGCGGACAGATGCCCATCGCAACCCCCGAGGTCTACAACGAGATGCTCGACCGGGCGAAGGCAGGCAAGTTCGCCTACCCGGCCATCAACGTGACCTCGACCCAGACCCTGCACGCTGCCCTGCGCGGCTTCGCGGAGGCCGAGAGCGACGGCATCATCCAGATCTCCACCGGTGGTGCGGAGTTCCTGGGTGGCCAGTACAGCAAGGACATGGTCACCGGCGCGGTCGCCCTGGCCGAGTTCGCGCACGTGGTCGCCGGCAAGTACGGCATCACCGTCGCGCTGCACACGGACCACTGCCCCAAGGACAAGCTGGACGGTTACGTCCGCCCGCTGCTCGACATCTCCGCCGAGCGCGTGGCGAAGGGCCAGAACCCGCTCTTCCAGTCGCACATGTGGGACGGCTCCGCCGAGACCCTCGCCGACAACCTGGCCATCGGCCAGGAGCTGCTCGCGAAGGCCGCCGCCGCCAAGATCATCCTCGAGGTCGAGATCACCCCGACCGGTGGCGAGGAGGACGGCGTCAGCCACGAGATCAACGACGAGCTGTACACCACCGTCGAGGACGCGATCCGCACCGCCGAGGCCCTGGGCCTGGGCGAGAAGGGCCGCTACCTGCTCGCCGCCTCCTTCGGCAACGTGCACGGCGTCTACAAGCCGGGCAACGTGGTCCTGCGCCCCGAGCTGCTCAAGGACCTCCAGCAGGGCGTCGGCGAGAAGTACGGCAAGACCTCCCCGTTCGACTTCGTCTTCCACGGCGGCTCCGGCTCCACCGAGCAGGAGATCGCCACCGCACTGGAGAACGGCGTCGTGAAGATGAACCTCGACACCGACACCCAGTACGCCTTCACCCGCCCGGTCGCGGACCACATGTTCCGCAACTACGACGGTGTCCTGAAGGTCGACGGCGAGGTCGGCAAGAAGTCCACCTACGACCCGCGCACCTGGGGCAAGCTGGCCGAGGCGAGCATGGCCAAGCGCGTCACCGAGGCCTGCGCCAACCTGCGCTCCACCGGTACCCGACTGAAGTAATCAGCTGAGGTAACCAGCTGAGGCAACAACCGGTCTCCGCGGCCGGTGGTGCCGCTGTCGCGAAGGGGCCCTGCCCCGCCTGTCCCCCGACGGGCGGGACGGGGCCCTTTGCGTTTCTTCTCGGCAAGTCGAGGCACCGCCTGGCGGCCGATACCTGCACGCACGATGCGTAGTGAAACATACTTGCCGGTTGGGAACTAGCCGTCTCTGGGCCGTTGTTGCCGGGGAGGCGGCCGGAACCAGCCGCATCCTCCGCCGTTTCGGCCGGGATTGGCCGTGTCTGTACCACCAGAATGCGTCGGGTGTCCTCGCCTCGGATCGGGGTGACGTACCCCTGGGTACTTTTCAGGGCCGGACCGGTCGGTTCGGCCGTACCGGGCAGGCGGGGCCGTGCAGGCAGGGGTGGTGGGGCCCGCGGTGCGGCCGGTCGGGGACCTTCGGGTGAACCCGGGGGGTTCATGGCTCCGCGGCGGTGTGGAATCGTACCCGGAAGTATGTGACCGGGGCATGGAGAGGGGCGGGGCGGCATGGGGACGGAACGACCGCAGGTGAAGCAGGACCGGGCCGTGCGGACCCGGCAGGCCATCCTGGAGGCGGCGGCCGTGGTCTTCGAGGGCTGCGGATACGAGGCGGCGAAGCTCGCGGACATCGTCCGCCTCGCCAAGGTCACCAAGGGCGCGCTCTACTTCCACTTCGACTCCAAGGAAGACCTGGCGCAGGCCGTCATCGACGCCCAGGTGGCCATGGAGCCCGTCTACCTCCCCCAGGAGTTCAGGTCCCAGGAGTTCGTCGACGTCGGCATGATCTTCTCGCACCGGCTGCGGCACGACGTGCTGATGCGCGGCAGCGCCCGGCTCACCCTGGAGAACGCCGGCCGCGGCCTGGACCGGGCGGCGCCCTACCAGGGCTGGATCGACCTGCACATCGCGCTGATGACGGAGGCCAAGGCCCGGGGCGAACTGCTCGCGCACGTGGACCCGGCCGAGCCGTCCCGGCTGATCGTCGGCGCCTTCGCCGGCCTCAACGTCATGTCGCAGACCCTCGGACTGGAACTGGACCGGGAGGTGTCGGTGCTCTACAGCAGCGTGCTGCCGAGCCTGGTGATCCCGGCCGTGGCCGTCCGGCTCGATACGGCACCGGGGCGGGGCGCGAGAGCGCTGCACGGGTCCGGAGACCCCCGGGACTGTGCGTGCGCGGGTCTTCGGGCGGCGGTTGCCGCCGAGGCCACGGCCGATTCCGACGCCGCACCACATGCCGCGGCCTGACCCACCTTTACCTGCTCTTACCTGCCCTTTCACTCCCGCGTCCCCTCCGGTCCCCCGCCCTGTGCGGGGGATTTTTCCGTGCTGCCGACGACGGACGGGGCGTGGGTATGTTCCTCGAAAAAAGATAGCGGTATTATTTTTTGGGCAGGATGCGTCCTGCCCGCGCATCCCGGGGAGAGGTCTGTGGACATCGAAGTGCTCGGAGGGCTCCATGTCCGTGAGAACGGTCTGCCCGTGGTTCCTGCCGCGCCGACCGCGCGGCAGATCCTCGCAGTGCTCGCCGCCTACGCCGACCAACTGGTTCCGGCCACAGTGCTGACCGGTGAACTGGCGGTCCACACCCCGGTCGAGCACACCCGGACCGCGCTGCTCGACGCCGTCCAGCAGCTGCGCGGCCTGCTGGCCGGGGCGACCGGCCCGACCGGCCGGCGCACCCCCGAGACCGTCCTGGTCTCGGTTCCCGGTGGATATCTGCTGGACTCCGGCGGCGGCCGGAGCGACCTGCACGAGTTCGCCCGGGAGGCCGGGGCGGGCTACCGGGCCATGTCCCGGCGGGATTTCGAGACCGCGGCCCGGCGCCTGAGCGGCGCGCTCGGGCTGTGGCGGGGGCCGGCCTTCGACGGGATAGCGGCCGGCCCCCGGTTATCGGACCGCATCGCCGGCCTGGAGCGGACCCGGCGCTCCGTGCTCGCCCAGTGGGTGGAGGCCCAACTCGCCCTGGGGCGGCACCGGGAACTGCTGACCGAACTGCGGGCGGCCGGCGCCGGCCGGGCGCTGGAAACGTACCCGGAGCTCGCGGCGGTGCTCGGGTCCGGCTCCGGGCGCAGCCCGGCGGACACCACCCGGGCCGTGCGCCGCACGCTCCTGGGCGGGGCGGCCTGACCGGCCGCCCCCGCGGGGCCGCCACAGCGGTCACAACCCGGCCTGTTCATCCGTCAGTTGGAGGGGTGAAGTGAGTTGACGTATCCGTTCCGGCCACCTGGAATCCAAGGATTTCGGCGGATACTTTTCTATGCGAGATGAGGTGCATGCGGTATGGGAAGCGTCGCAACCGATTCGGGGTGGGGTGTCCATGACCTCGGCCGACGTGGCGAGGAATGGGACGAATGGCAAGCAAGACGCCCCTGATCGCGGTCGTCCACCGCGGCCCGCAGGGCCGGGCCTCCGCGCAGGCCTTCGCGGTCCGCGACGGAGTCGCCGAAGCCGGCGTACGCAGTGTGCTGATCGGTGCCGAGAGCCTCGGCGAGGCCCAGTGGGCCCTGCTGGAGGCGGCCGGCGGTTACATGTTCGGCGCGCCGCTGCCGGAATGGGCGGCGGCCCGGCGTAACGGCTGGTCGGGCAAGCCGGCGGGCGGCTTCGCCGAGTCCGTGCGCGAGGGTCCCGAGCCGGGCCCGTACGCACGGCAGCGCCGACTGGAGGCCTTCGCGACCGGACTCGGGATGCGCTGGATCGTGCCGCAGGTCCTGCCCAGTTGGTACTCGGCCTGCGGGAACGAGGCCGCGCTGGACTCCGTACGCCAGCTCGGGGGGCTGGTGGCCCGGACCCTTTGCGACGGACTCGCGCACGGCCTGGCCATGGACCTGGCCCACGACCTCGCCGGCCTCGGCCGGCACGCCGCTCAGACCGCCGGCCCGCCGGACCTGGCGGGCCTGGCCGACCGGTAGCCGAGCGGTACGAGCCGGAGCCGAGCTTCGCCGACCGGTGCGCAGGGCGGCTCCGCCGCGCGCCGGCCGGGGCGGCCCCTCGGCCCAGCCGTGACTCCGGTCGCCCGTCGCCTGTACGACGGGTACGAGGCCCTGGCCCGCCCTGACCCTGCGTGCCGTATACACCCTCCCCGCCTTGTACGGGGAAACCCTGACCGGCGTCTGGCCGGATTCCGACGCCTCAACTCACGGCGTACGAAGATCGCTTGACCCGAACCGGCCGGGAACCTAGGTTCGCAACGGGGAAGCAGGAAATCAGGGGAGCAGAACGGGGAGCAGGGGGGCATGGAGGCGGCACGGGGGGCCGAAGGAAGCGGAACCACGGCCGACGGGCCGGGGCCGGCGGAACGGCCGGAACGTGTCCCGGCCCAACGCCCGGTTCACGCACCGCAACACTTCCCGGGCCCCGGCCCGGGTTCCGGCCGTACCGCTGTCGGCGTCGGCCACAGCTCCGGCTCCGGCGCTGGTCACAGGCCTGGTCTCGGCGCGGGCGGCGGCCCGTGCGCGGGCACCGGCCTCGTCCCGGAGCCAAGCCCCGGCCTTGCCCTCGACCTGGCCAACAGCTCCGGCCCTGGCCGTAGCCCGGGCGTCGGCTCCGGCGCCGGTGCCGGCCCATGCGTGGGGGCTGGTCTCGGTCCGGAACCGGGCCTTGGCCGTGTCCTCGGCCCGGCCGACGGCTTTGGCCAGGGTGCCGGCGTCGGCCTCGGCGCTGGCGCCGGCGCGAACGCGGGCACTGGTCTCGGCCCGGAACCGGGCCTTGGCCGTGTCGTTGGCCCCGCCGATGGCTCCGGCCAAGGTGCCGGCCACAGCCCGGCAGGCCTCGGCGCGAGCGCCGGGCACGGGCACCTGCATGGGCACGGCCATGGGCACGGCCATGATCTGATGCGGAGTCTGCTCGCCGACCGGGATGCCACTCTGGCCGCCCTCGTGGACACCGTGCACGATCTGGTCACCCCCTACGACCTGGACACCCTGCTCCGGGTGATCGGCCGCCGGGCCCGCCGCCTGCTGGACCTGCATCTGGTCTGCATCGTCTTCACCCGCCCCGACGGCACCTCCTACATCCGCACCTCCGAGGGCGAGACCGTCCCCTACCACCTCGGCCTGGACCTGGGACCCGGCCACGGCGGCGGGCTGGCCGCGCTCGCCCACGAGCGCCGGGTCCCCGTCTGGACCGCCGACCACCCGGCCGACCCGGCCGTACCGCGCAGCCCCCGGACCGACGAGGTGTTCCGCGCCGAGGCCCTGCGCGCGGTGGTCGCCGTCCCGCTCCGGCACGGCGACACCGCGCTCGGCACCCTCTACGGGGCGGTGCGCGCGGTACGCCGGTTCACCCCCGACGAGCTCGGAGTGCTGCTCCCGCTGGCCGATCTGGCGGCGGTGGCCATCGAGAAGGCCGGCCGGCAGGAGCGCACCCGGGACGAGGTCACCGAGCTGGAGCACCTCAGCTCCGAGGCGACCACCACCCTCACCCGGGTCCGCCACCTCTGGGACTGCCACACCCGGCTGGCCCGGTTGGTGCTGGACGGGGCCGGTCTCGCCACCGTCGCGCGGGCCGCCGCCGACGCGCTGGACGGCGTACTCCAGGTCCGGGATCCGGGCGGGCACCCGCTGACGGCCGCCGACGAACTGCCGGACCTGGACGAGCCGGCCGTCGCCCGCGCCACCCTCCGGGCCCACACCGCCTTCCGGCCCGTCGAACTGCCCGGCAACGTATGGGTGGCGGCGGTGACGGCGGGAGCCGAGAACCTGGGCGTGCTGGTGCTGCGCGCGGCGGCACCGCTGACCGCGGAGGACGTACGCCTGCTCCGGGCGACGGCGCTGTCGGTCGCCTCGCTGACCCTGATCCAGCGCGGCACGGCCGCCGCCGAGAGCGGTCCGGTCCGTGACGAACTCCTCCAGGAGCTGCTGGACCGTTCCGCCTACGCGGAGGCCATCTCCGGCGAGTACGGCGACCGGCTCCTGCTGGACCGCGCCCGGCGGCTCGGCATCGACCCGGCAGCCCCGCACGTGGTGGTGGTGGCCCGGCCGGAGGGCGGGGACCTGGGCAAGGCGGTGGCCTGGGCGAGCTCGTACACGTACCGGATGGGCGGCCTGCGGGCCGTCCGCCGCGGGCGCATCGTGCTGCTGCTGCCCGGTACGGACGCCTCCGCGGCGGCCCGGCAGGTGTCGGCGGAGCTGTCGCCGCTGCTCGGCCACCCCGTGTCCACCGGGGCGGCCGGCCCGGCCGCGGACCTGTCGGCACTGGCCCGGGTGTACGAGGAGGCCGCGCGCTGCCTGGACGCGCTGACCGCGCTCGACGGGGCGGGCGGGACGGCATCGCTGAGCGATCTCGGCTTCGTCGGACTGCTGCTCTCCGCCGACCACGACGTGGACGCCTTCGTCCGTTCGGCGATCGGGCCGGTGCTGGACTACGACGCGGCCCGGCTGACCGAGCTGGGGCGCACCCTGGAGGCGTACTTCCAGTCCGGCGGCAGCCCCATGCACTCGGCCGAGGCGCTCCACGTCCACGCCAACACCGTCTCGCGGCGGCTGGAGCGGATCACGGAGCTGCTCGGCGACGGCTGGCAGAAGCCGGCCCGGGCGCTGGAGATCCAGATGGCGCTGCGGCTGTACCGGACCCGTGAGGTGCTCCGGGGGAGCCGGACGAGCCGTACCGGGCCCGCGGTCCGCTGAGCCCTTGGCCCTTGGCCCTTGGCCCTTGTAGCCCGGCACAGGCTCCGCGGGCCTACCGGAACTCGGCCAGGGCGCGTGCCGCGTGCGCCACCGAGGCCATGGTCACGTGCCGGTGCCAGCCGGACAGCGAGCGGCCGGAGAAGTCGCGCAGCCCGACCTCCTGGACGCTGTGCCGGGAGGCCACGGACACCCGCCGCGCCTGCTTGGTCATGCGCAGCAGCACGGCGGGGGCCGGCCGCAGCAGGTCGGTGATCCACAGCTCGGTGGGCGGGAGGTTGGGGTCGTTCCACTCGCCGACCAGACGCAGGTGGCGGCGCCTTTCCGGGGACGGGTCCGGCATCATCACGCGTACCGCGGACACCCAGGAGGTCCGCCGCATACCCGGGCGGAGCGGGTCGGTCCACTCCACCGGGCTGCGCAGGGCCCGGACATTGCGCAGTACGTCCTGGGCGGCGAGGGTGCCCGCGCCGTGGCCGGGCAGCGCCGGATCGGTGACCAGCAGCCGGGTGGCGGGGGAGATCCGGGCCAGCACCGGCAGTCCGACCTGCGCGAACCGGTGCAGGGTGGGCCGGGTGCCGATACCGCGGATGTCGAGCAGCACCGGGCGCGGGGCCAGCCCCATCTGGAGCACGCTTTCCAGGGCGGCGGTGACCGCGCAGTCCTCGTAGGACCGGTCGGCGGTCAGGGAGCCGGCGGAGTCCTGCGGCAGGTACAGCCGCCAGCCGACCGGAGTGGCCACGTCCACGGAGGTGAACCAGACCCCGAAGGCCTGCTGTCCGCGGAACATCCGCCCGCGGTGCGGATCGAAGCGGTGGCCGGCGCCCACCGACTGCTCGCCGCCGCGGGGGATCGCCATGGGCTGGGCGGTCCAGGTGGTGAGCGGGGTGGTCTGGTCGAGGTACTGGGCGAGGGCGCTCCGAATGGGCTGCCATTCCCAGGTGGAGTCGGAGATGAAGTGGTGCAGGCTCTGCTCGGCACCCACTCCGCCGGTCTGCGCCGCGATGTTGCGGATCGACTTGCGGCCCGGAGCCTCCAGCAGCCCGAAGACGTACTGGCGGCCCTTCTCCCGCTGGTCGCGCCGCCGCAGCGACCCGAAGACCGCCGAGCACAGCTCGTCGGCGACTTCGTGCACGGGATCTCGGCGCCCGGTGCGGCTGCGTTGGACGACGAGGTTCTCGGCGGTCAGTGTGCTCACGAAACTCCCCCTAGTTCGACTGCCCTTCCACCGTCGTGGGGAGGGGTGGTACGAGGGGAGGTGCGCCAAGCACACACCTGACGGCCCGGGTGGTGGGGAGCCCACACACCTCGACGGGCCGGCGCCGCGGGGCGGCCTCCGGGCCCGCACGAAACCCCGGCCACTAGGTGGCGAGACGACACCTGAACTGTCCCGCGCCCGCGCCGGGGGCTACGGGGCCGGGCCGGTCGTGCCCGCGCGGTTGTGCTGGAGGGGTAGAGCCCCGGGCGCGTGGTGCCCGGGGCTCTGGTGCCGGTGGCATGGCTGGGCCGCCGGCCCGGGCCGGGGGCGGCCCGGTGGCGGGGGTCAGTGCATCAGTTCCGTGTACGCCGTTTCGCTGCTGTCCTTCAGGAACTGGCGGCAGCGCTCGGCCTCTTCCGTCTCCTCGATCGCCCCGGCCGCCGCCGCCAGCGCGGCAAGGCAGCGCAGGAAGCCGCGGTTGGCCTCGTGCTCCCACGGGATCGGCCCGTGGCCCTTCCAGCCGGCCCGGCGCAGTGCATCCAGGCCGCGGTGGTAGCCGGTGCGGGCGTACGCGTAGGACTCCACGACCCGGCCGCCCGCGAAGGCGTCCTCGGCCAGCAGCGCCCAGGCCAGCGAGTAGGTCGGGTGAGCGGCGGCCACCTCGGCCGGGGTCTTCGACTCCGTGCCGAGCAGCCGGGCCGCCTCGTCGTTCTCGCGCAGGCGGGTGGGCTCCGGGCCGCCGAGAAGGTTCTGGTGAATGCTCATGGACGCAGTCTGCCAGCCGGGCCCCGGCAGGCGGGCGGGACCGGCGGTACGGCCCGGGCGCGAGACCGCCGGCCCGGCCGGCACCGCGGTCGCAGTGGCCACGCTCACACCAGCCGTACTCCGGAAGCCGGGTTTATGATGCGGGCAGGGGACCGGGGCTCCACTTTTCCCAGCAGGAAGGAGCGGACCGCTACCCGGAAGTTCGTGTCGAGGAGACAGCGATGTCGCACACCCTTGATGCCTCCGGAGCGAGCGGTTCGGACACCCCGAACCTCGACTTCGCCGGCACCACCCCCTACGAGGACTACGTCCAGGCGGATGTCCTCACCCACCTCCAGCACCCCCGTTCGGACGATCCGGGCGAGATGGTCTTCCTGGTCACCACCCAGGTGATGGAGCTGTGGTTCACGGTCATCGTCCACGAGTGGGAGACCGCCGCCCGCGCCCTGCGCGAGGACCGGATCGATGTCGCGATGGACGCGCTGAAACGTTCCACCTATGAGCTGGAGTCGCTCAACGCCTCCTGGCGTCCGCTGGCCCAGCTCACCCCCGGCCAGTTCAACGCCTACCGCGCCGCCCTCGGCGAAGGTTCCGGTTTCCAGTCCGCGATGTACCGGCGGATGGAGTTCCTGCTCGGCGAGAAGTCCGCGTCCATGCTGGTCCCGCACCGCGGCGCGCCCCGGGTGCACTCCGAACTGGAGAAGGCCCTGCACGAGCCCAGCCTGTACGACGAGGTGCTGCGCCTGCTGGCCCGCCGCGGCCACGCCGTCCCCGAAGCGGTCCTGACCCGCGATCTCTCGCAGCGGTACGAGCCCTCGCCGGCGGTGGAGGCGGTCTGGTCCGCCCTCTACGCCGCCGACGACCGGCACGGCGACGACCTGGTCCGGCTCGGCGAGGCCCTCACCGACGTCGCCGAGCTCGTCTGGCGCTGGCGCAACGACCACCTGGTCGCCACCCGCCGCGCGATGGGTGCGAAGACCGGCACGGGCGGCTCCGCCGGCGTCGCCTGGCTGGAGAAGCGCGCCTCGAAGAACGTGTTCCCCGAGCTGTGGACGGCGCGCAGCCATGTCTGAGACCCCGCTGTCCGAGACCCCGCTGTCCGAGACCCCGCTCTCCATACGCGCCGAAGCGCTCGACGCACGTGACACCGAGGACGGACTCGGCAAGCTCCGCGACCGGTTCAGCCTCCCGCCCGGCCTGGTCTACCTGGACGGGAATTCGCTGGGTGCCCTTCCGGCGGCCGTTCCGGGCCGGGTCGCGGACGTGGTCGCCCGCGAATGGGGCGAACTGCTGATCCGCTCCTGGGACGAGAGCGGCTGGTGGACGGCCCCCGAGCGGATCGGCGACCGGATCGCCCCGCTGGTGGGCGCGGCCCCCGGCCGGATCGTGGTCGGCGACTCGACCAGCGTGAACCTCTTCAAGGCGCTGGTCGGCGCCGCCCGCCTGGCCGCCGCCACGACGGACGGCGGCCGGGACGAACTCCTGGTCGACGCCACCACCTTCCCCACCGACGGCTACATCGCCGCCTCGGCGGCCCGGATGACCGGCCTGAAGGTGGTTCCGGTGGAGCCGGCGGCCGTCCCCGCGGCCCTCGGACCGCGCACCGCCGCCGTACTCCTCAACCACGTGGACTACCGGACGGGCCGGCTGCACGACCTGCCGGGCCTGACGGCGGCGATCCGCGCGGCGGGCGCCCTGTCGGTCTGGGACCTCTGCCACAGTGCGGGCGCGCTGCCGGTGGACCTGGAGGAGCACGGGGTCGACCTGGCCGTCGGCTGCACGTACAAGTACCTCAACGGCGGCCCCGGCTCGCCCGCGTACCTGTACGTCGCCGGACGCCACCAGGCGGGCTTCGACTCCCCGCTGCCGGGCTGGAACTCGCACGCGGACCCGTTCGCGATGACCCCCGGCTACGTCCCGGCCGACGGTGCCCGCCGCGGCCGGGTCGGCACCCCGGACATCCTGTCCATGCTCGCCCTCGAAGCGGCGCTGGACGTCTGGGAGGGCGTGTCGGTGGCGGACGTCCGGCGCAAGTCCCTCGCGCTGACGGACTTCTTCCTGGAGTGCGTCGAGGCGTACGTCCCGGGCGGGAAGGTCGAGACGGTGACCCCGGCCGCCCATGCGGAGCGCGGCAGCCAGGTCTCGCTGCGCACCGAGAACGCGTCCGCGGTGATGCGCGAGCTCATCGCACGCGGGGTGGTGGGCGATTTCCGGGCCCCGGACGTGCTCCGGTTCGGGTTCACTCCGCTGTACGTCGGATTCGCCGATGCGGAGCGTGCGGCACGGACGCTGGGTCACATCTACGGGTGATGATCACGCGGGTGTGGCGGAACGTCACACCGGGGCGGTGCGGTCGGGGCCATGGGCTCGCCGCGCCGCCCCGGCCGTACCCCGAGCCGGGTCTGGGGCGGGTCCGGACCGGATCCGGACGGGGGCCGGAGCGGGTCCGGAACACCTCCGAGGCGGGTCCGGACCGGGCCCGAGTGGGCGAGGAGCCGGCTCCGGGCGGAGCGGAACCCCTCGCTCCGGCCTGATAGCGTCCCGCTGCCCGGAACATGTGTCCCATGTCCCGGGTGTCTCCCCCGTACCGACGTACCGAGAGGTGTCGAGCCGATGACGGACCCCGCAGTGGAACGGGACGCCGCCGAGGAAGCCTCGGCCTTCTCCCACCCGGCGGTGGCCCCGGACGCGACTGCGTCCTATGGCGAACACCCGGACCAGGTGGTGGACTTCTACGCCCCGCGGGGCGACGCGGGGAAGACAGGGATGGCAGCCCGGCCGGCCGGGGCAACCGCCCTCGGCCCGGCCCCTCTGGTGGTCGTTCTGCATGGCGGCGCCTGGCGCGCCCCGTACGACCGGCAGCACATCACCCCGTTCGTGGACTTCCTGGCCCGCCAGGGCTTCGCAGTGGCCAACATCGAGTACCGGCGCGGCAGTGCGCTGCCCCGCCAGGGCGCGGCCGGCCCCGTGGCGGGCCGTTGGCCCGACACCTTCGACGACGTCGCCGCCGCCCTGGACGCCCTGCCGGACCTGGTACCGGCACACCTCCCGCAGGCGGACGTCCGCCGCATGGTCCTCACCGGCCACTCGGCGGGCGGGCAGCTCGCGCTGTGGGCGGCGGGGCGGCATGTCCTGCCGGCGGGGGACGCGGGTGCGGGTGCGAGTGCGGTGGATCCCGCGGGTGCGTGGCGGTTGCCTGCGCCGCCGCAGCTGCGGGGCGTGGTGGCCCTGGCCCCGATCGCGGATTTCGTGGTGGCGGAGGAGCTGGGGGTGTGCGGGGGCGCGTCGGCGCAGCTGCTGGGCGGCGAGGAGTTCTTCGCCTCCCGTCTGCCGTACGCCGATCCGGCCGCCCTGCTGCCGACCGGGATCGCGACGGCGATCGTCCACGGCCGCGCGGACCTGGTGGTCCCGGCGGCGGTGTCCGAGGCGTATGTGGCGGCGGCGGCGAAGGCGGGCGAGACGGTGGGCCTGACGCTGCTGGCCGACGTCGGCCACTTCCCCCTGATCGACCCGTCGGCGGACGCATGCGCGGTGGTGGCGGAGGAGATCGCTCAACTGGCCTGGTGAGGCTCGGGGCCAGGGAGCCGGGCACGGGACGCGCTCCCGGATGTGGTTCGGCGCAGGCGCAGGCGCAGGCTCAGGCGCCGCCGGACCGGGACGGAAGCCTGTCTTCCGTGCCTCCGGGCTGTCACGCTCACCGGATGGGGGACAACAAGGACCGGAACCTCGTCGAGCGCTTCATGGAGCCGCCGGAGGACGCGATCCTGGACGACCGGCCGGTCCGGATCCTTCAGGAGGTCCGTTTCTGGTGCGGGATCGGGATCGCGCTCGTCGTGAAGCTGCCCGTGGTGATGCAGGACCCGCAAGGGCTGGTCTACTGGGTCCGGGACGGCGCCCTCAGGATCGCCCTGACTCCGGTCCTCCTCCTGCTCTCCGTCCCCGTGGTCCTTGCGCTGTACATCGCCGCGGCCCGGCCCGGGTACCGGCGGCGGATGATCAGCCGATTACCGGGGCCGCTCACCTCCGTGGCCGCGTTCCTCGGGCACTTCCTGCTGGGAGCCACCGCGGTGGTCCTGCCGATCTGGGTCGTGTCCAGCTTCAACCACCCGCTGCTATGGGCCATCGCCGTGGTCATCGGCATCTACCTCCTGGCCCGGGCGGTCGGCTTCGTCTTCTTCGCCGTCCCGGCGATATCCCGGCACATGTTCCGCACGGTGGAGGTCCACCAGGCGCTCCCGGCCTGTCTCACCGTCGTCCTCGCCTGGGAACTCGCCCTCCAGGACATCTTCTTTCCCCTCGGCGACCAGATCGCGGACTCCACCCTGCTGCCCCTCGGCGGAGCGATCGCCACGATGGCCATTGCCGCCTTCGAACTCTTCCGCCTCCGCACCCGCCACGGCATCACCTTCCGCTCCCTCCCCCCGGAACGCCCGCGCGGCAGGAGCACCACCACTCGGGCGCATGACGCCTCATAGGCTTCCGCTGTGAACGACAACACCACGCACGGCATACGGATCAGACCGGGCGGTCTCGCCGACGCACCCGCCATCCTGGACATGCTCGACTCCGCGGTGGCCTGGATGAACGAGCGCGGCAACACCGAGCAATGGGGCACGACACCGTACTCGCAGAAGCCGGGCGGGGTGGCGCGGGTCGAGCGGTACACGACCGAGAACACCCCCTACGTCGCGGAGTTGGACGGCGCACCCGTCGGGGCGTTGGTGCTGGACTCCGGGCCCAGCCCGCAGATGCCGATCGCGCCGGCCGAGGAGCCCGAACGGTACGTCCGCCTCCTGGTCTCCTCCCGCCGCCATGCCGGCCTGGGCATCGGCGCGGCCCTGCTGGCCCATGCGGCCGAAGAAACCCGGCGGGCCGGTGTGGGCCTGCTGCGGGTCGACTGCTGGGCGGGCGGTGGCGGCGAACTGGTCGCGTTCTACGAACGCAACGGCTTTACGCCCACCGTCGGCTTCCTGTCCGGCTCCTGGCCGGGCCAGGTCCTCTCCCGGCGCCTGACCCCCTGACCCGGGCTCCACGCGGCTCCGCCTGTGCCGGAGGCGGGTCGCGCAGCATCTGCGTGACCCGCCTCCGGTTCGTCGTACAGCCGTTCCTGCTACAGGAACGAGTTGATCTCGATGGTCTCCGTGCGGCCCGGGCCCACACCGATCGCGGAGATCGGCGCGCCGGACATCTCCTCCAGCGCCTTCACGTACGCCTGCGCGTTCTTCGGCAGGTCCGCGAAGGTCTTCGCCTTGGTGATGTCCTCGGACCAGCCCGGCAGCATCTCGTAGACCGGCTTCGCGTGGTGGAAGTCGGTCTGCGAGTACGGCAGCTCCTCGACCCGCTTGCCGTCGATCTCGTACGCGACGCACACCGGGATCTCCTCCCAGCCGGTCAGCACGTCCAGCTTGGTGAGGAAGAAGTCGGTGAGGCCGTTCACCCGGGTGGCGTAACGCGCGATCACCGCGTCGAACCAGCCGCAGCGGCGGTCGCGGCCGGTGGTGACGCCGCGCTCGCCGCCGATGCGGCGCAGGTCCTCGCCGTCCTGGTCGAACAGCTCGGTCGGGAACGGGCCGGCGCCGACACGGGTGGTGTACGCCTTCAGGATGCCGATGACCCGGCTGATCTTGGTCGGGCCGACGCCCGTACCGGTGCACGCGCCGCCCGCGGTCGGGTTCGACGAGGTCACGAACGGGTACGTGCCGTGGTCGACGTCGAGCAGGGTGCCCTGGCCGCCCTCGAACAGCACGACCTTGTCCTCGTCGAGCGCGTTGTTCAGGATCAGGGTGGTGTCGGCGACGTACGGGCGGATCTGCTCCGCGTACTGGAGCATCTCCGCGACGATCTGCTCCGGCTCGATGGCCCGCCGGTTGTAGAGCTTGGCGAGCAGCTGGTTCTTGCCCTCCAGCGCCGCTTCGACCTTCTGGGTGAGGATCGACTCGTCGTACAGGTCCTGGACCCGGATACCGACGCGGTTGATCTTGTCAGCGTAGGTCGGGCCGATGCCGCGGCCGGTGGTGCCGATCTTGCGCTTGCCGAGGAAGCGCTCGCCGACCTTGTCGAGGGTGACGTTGTACGGCGTGATCAGGTGCGCGTTACCGCTGATCAGCAGCTTCGAGGTGTCGATCCCACGGTCGTTGAGCCCGCGCAGCTCGGACAGGAGCACGGACGGGTCGACGACGACGCCGTTGCCGATCACCGGCGTGCAGCCGGGGGACAGGATTCCGGAAGGGAGAAGGTGGAGTGCGTACTTCTGGTCGCCTACGACGACCGTGTGGCCGGCGTTGTTGCCGCCCTGGTAGCGCACTACATAATCAACGGATCCACCGAGCAGGTCGGTGGCCTTTCCCTTGCCCTCGTCACCCCACTGAGCTCCGAGCAGCACAAGAGCGGGCACAGGCGTACACCTCTTCCGGATGGGGCATGTCCAAGGTCAGGGGGCGTACGACGATGTACACCGCAGGCTGAGCCGTCGGACCGGTACCCCGGAATAGACGAAGCCCCTGGCGCAATAGCGCAAGGGGCTCTTGCACAAAGATGCTACCCGAGGAAGGACCGAGGTGTCGGCTCCAGAGCCCACCATGAGCGAGGCGGGCGCGCCGGTAGGTGCCCTGCTTGTGCTCGTCGACCCGGTCGCCCGCCGTCTTGACGGCGAGTCCGTGCGGATCGCGAAGGATGTGCTGAGTGCGGGGGCGGCGGCGAAAATCTGCCTCCCCGAGACCCCTGAGGAGTTCGCGCGGGCGCTCGCCCGCCGGGGTCATCGGCGCCCGGTGATCGTGGGGGACGACCGGGCGCTGGTGCGGGCGGTGGGGCTGCTGCACCGGGAGCGGGCCCTGGCCGCGGCCGGGGCGCTGTCGCTGGTGCCGGTGGGGCCGCTGTCGGCGCTGCCGCTGGCGCATGCGCTGGGCGTTCCGACCGGGACGGTGGCGGCGGCGCGGGCGGTGCTGGACGGCGCGGTGCGGACGTACGACCTGCTGGTCGACGACAGCGACGGGGTGGTGCTGGGCGGGCTGCGGATCCCGCCGGTGTCGGCGGCGGGGCCGGGTGCGGGTGCGGGTGCCCGTGGCCGGCGGCCGGCGGCGGCGCGGTCGGTGTGGAGTGCGTGCAGGTCGCTGGTACGGACGCTGGGGCGCCCGCCGGTGGCCGGTTCGGCCGGTTCGGGCGGTTCGGCGGGCGCGGACGTGGGTGCCGGTGCAGGCAGGGGTGCGGGGGCTGCCGGGGTGGCGGCGTCCGGCGTGTCCGCGGCGCGGGCGGCGCACCGGCTGCGGGTGGAGGCGGACGGGGTGCTGCTGGCCGATCTGGACCGGTCGGTGGAGGACGTGTCGGTGGTGGGCCGGGACGGGCTGGCCGAGGTGGTCGTCCGTACGGGTGGCGGCGCCGCCGGCACGGTGACGGCGTTGGCCCGTACGGTGACGGTCTCGGGGGCGGATTTCCGCTACCGGGCTGACCATGCGGTGGCAGGGCCGGTGCGGCGCCGGACGTGGACGCTGTATCCGTCGGCCTGGAGCCTGACGGTGGCCCGGGACCCGGCCGACCCGGCTTGACGGTGGCCCGGGACCCGGCCGACCCGGCCTGACGCCGGAGCGCGGCCCGGGCGGGCCTCCGCCGGGCCGAGGTCCGGCTCAGGCCCGGCTCAGGCCCGGTCCGCCGGGTTCCGTCCGCCGGACTCCGGGGCGCCCCCGCTCAGCCCCTCCGCCAGGTCCCGGTCGAGGTCCAGCGTCGCCCTGTGCGTGCGCCAGCGGTCCAGCATGGAGAGCATCTCCCCCTGGAGGAATTCGAAGAACGCGGCGGTTTCCGCGACCCGGGTGCCGGCCGGGGAGTGCGGGCCGAGGCTGACCGCGCCCTCGCGCAGCGTCCGCTCCCAGCTGCTCAGCACCTGGTCGCGGCGGGTGAAGGTCTCGTACCAGAGCTCGTTGTGCAGCACGTACCGGTCCCGGCGGGAGCCCGGCTCGCGTTCCCGGCTGACCATGTCGACCTGGCTCAGGTAGCCGATCGCGCCTGAGACCGCCGCCGGGCTGACCTGCAGGGCCTTGCCGAGCTCCGCCGAGGTCATGCTGCCCTTGTCGCTGGCCAGCAGGCAGGCGAAGACCCGCGCTGCCATCCGTTGCATGCCGGCGTCGGTCAGCTGGCCCGCGAACCGCTCGACGAAACGCGACACCGCCTCCCGGTCCCGCCGCTCGCCGTCGTTCTCCTGCGTCACACCCATCTCCGCCACACCGCCGACTCTACGCGACCCTTTTGATGTTTCTCTAACTTCACAACTTTGTGAAAGTAGCGTACGTTCAGAAACATGACGAAGGCAATCAGCGTCGCCGGACTTCACAAGGCGTTCGGCCGCACGCATGCACTGGACGGCCTCGACCTCTCGGTGGCCACCGGCGAGGTCCACGGCTTCCTCGGCCCCAACGGAGCCGGCAAGTCCACCACCATCCGGGTCCTGCTCGGCCTGCTGCGCGCCGACTCCGGCACCGCCGAACTGCTCGGCGGCGACCCGTGGGCCGACGCCGTCGCCCTGCACCGCCGCATCGCCTACGTCCCCGGGGACGTCACCCTGTGGCGCAACCTCTCGGGCGGTGAGGTCATCGACCTCTACGGCCGGCTGCGCGGCGGCCTCGACCGGGCCCGCCGGGCCTCCCTGATCGAACGCTTCGAGCTCGACCCCACGAAAAAGGGCCGCACCTACTCCAAGGGCAACCGGCAGAAGGTCGCCCTGGTCGCCGCATTCGCCTCCGACGCCGAGCTGCTCATCCTGGACGAGCCCACCTCCGGTCTCGACCCGCTGATGGAGGAGGTCTTCCGGAGCTGCGTCACCGAGGCGCGTGCCGCCGGCCGGACCGTGCTGCTCAGCTCGCACATCCTGAGCGAGGTGGAGACCCTCTGCGACCGGGTCAGCATCATCCGCAAGGGGCGCACCGTCGAGACCGGCACCCTTGCCGACCTGCGGCACCTCACCCGTACGTCGGTCAGTGCCGAGCTCGCCGGCCCGCCCAACGGGGTCGCGCACCTGCCCGGTGTGTACGACGTGGACATCACCGGCCACCGGGTCCGGCTCCAGGTGGACACCGACAAGCTGGATGCGGTGCTGCGGGCGCTCACCGACTCGGGCGTGCGGTCGCTCACTTCGACCCCGCCCACCCTGGAGGAGCTCTTCCTCCGCCACTACACGGCAGAGGAAGCGAACGCACGATGAGCGGCAGCAACAGCAGCCACCGCCAACTGGCCGGAACCGGGATCCTGCTGCGGCTGGCCCTGCGCCGTGACCGCGTCATGATGCCGGTCTGGATCCTGGCCACCGGGCTGATCGTGGTCAGCATGCCGGGATCGCTGGGGAACATCTACGCCACGGCCGCCGAGCGGGCCGGGATCGCCGCCACCATGAATGCGAACGGCTCGATGCGCGCCCTGTACGGGCCGGTGTTCGGGGATTCCCTCGGAGCCCTGACGGCCTGGCGGATCGGCGGCTTTGCCGCGGTGCTGGCCGCGGTCATGAGTCTGGTCATCGTGGTCCGGCACACCCGGGAGGAAGAGGAGACGGGACGTCAGGAGCTGTTGTCCGCGGCGATGGTGGGGCGGCGGGCCCCGCTGACCGCGGCGCTGCTGGCCGCCCTGGTGGCCAATGGGCTGCTGGGCCTGCTCATCGCGGGCGGCCTGGCCGGCCGGGGTGCGGGCGGGGCGCTCGCACTCGGTCTCGGGATCGCGGCCACCGGGATGCTGTTCGCGACCACGGCCGCCCTGGCGGCCCAGCTGACCGAGAGTGCGCGGTTCGCCAAGGGCCTGGCGGTGGCCGTGCTGGGTGCGGCCTTCGTACTGAGGGCGGCGGGCGATGCGGGGGAGCGGGGCGGGAGTTCGGTACTGACCTGGGCCTCGCCGCTCGGCTGGCTGGAGAACGTACGTCCCTTCGCCGCCGAACGCTGGTGGGTGCTGGGGCTGATGGCCGGGGTGGTCGCCGGGCAGGCGGTGCTCGCATATGTGCTGGCCGGGCGGCGTGATCTGGGCATGAGCTTCCTGCCGACCCGGCCGGGGCCGGCCGAGGGCCGGCTCGGGTCGGCGGGTGCGCTGGCCTGGCGGCTGCAGCGGGGCGCCGTGCTCGGCTGGAGCGTGGGGTTCCTGCTGGCCGGAGTCGTGTTCGGCGGGATGGCGGACGGGGCCGCCGACCTGGTCGGCGACAACGAGCGGACCCGCGAGATCTTCGAGCGGATGGGCGGGCAGAGCGAACTGACCGATGCGTTCCTTGCGGCGATCGCCGGGCTGCTCGGCATGGTGGCCGCGCTCTACATCGTGGCCTCGGTGCTGCGGCTGCACGGTGAGGAGACGGGGCAGCGTGCCGAACCGCTGCTGGCCGGCCCGGTCGGCCGGCCGGCCTGGGCGGGCGGGCACCTGGTGATCGCCTTCGGCGGTGCCGCGCTGATCCTGGCACTGGGCGGGCTCGGGCTCGGCATCGGGCACGGCAGGGGAGTGGGCGCGGCCTTGGGGGCGACCCTGGTGCAGCTGCCGGCGGTGTGGGTGATCGGGGCACTGGCGGTGCTGCTGTACGGTGTGGCGCCGCGGTATGCGGGGGCGGCCTGGGCGGTGGCCGGGACCGCGCTGGCCCTGGGCTGGATCGGCCCGGCGCTGAACCTGCCGCAGGGGGTGCTGAACCTGTCGCCCTTCGCCCACCTGCCGAAACTGCCGGGGTCCGAGGGGCTTGCGGGGGCGGAGGGGGCTGCGGTCCTGCTGCTGGCCGCCCTGGCGGCGGCCCTGGCCGGCGCCGGCCTCGCGGCCCTGCGCCGCAGGGACATGGTGTCCTAGGACGTGTCCGGCCGCCGCACTAGCAGTCCACGAGGAGCTCCCGCAGGCCGCGGATCACGTACCCGTCCTGCCACTCCGGCTCGCGGAGCAGCCGGATGGGCGGGACGTGCGGGTCCAGGAAGGCTCCGAAAGAGGCCATGAGTTCCAGCCGGGCCAGCGGAGCCCCGAGGCAGTAGTGGATCCCGGCCCCGAAGCTGAGGTGGGGATTGTCCCGGCGCAGGAGATCCAGCTCGTCGGGACGTTCGAACCGGGCCGGGTCCCGGTTGGCGGACCCGAACAGCAGGGCCACCTCGGCGCCGCGTGGGAGGACGGTGTCCCCGATGCTCACCTCGTCCAGCACCCACCGCTCGAACATCTGCAGCGGGGTGTCGTACCGCATGAGTTCATCCACAGCTGTGGACAACATTTCGGCAGGGCGCTCCCGCAGCTCCCGCAGTTGCTCCGGATTGCGGAACAGCGCCCACCAGCCGTTCACCGTCGTGTTCACGGTGGCCTCGTGGCCCGCGTTCAGCAGCAGCACACAGGTGGAGATCATCTCCTGTTCGCTGAGCCGGCCCTCCTCGTCGTGGGCGGCGATCAGCGCGGAGATCAGATCTTCCCCGGGTTTCGCGCGCCGCTCACCGATCAGGCCGTGCAGGTAGGAACTGAACTCCACCGACGCCGCCACGGCCCGTGCCGCCGTGTCCTCGTCCGGCCGCAGCTCGAACATCCCGCAGATGGCCGCCGACCACGGCCGCAACAGCCCCCGGTCCGCCTCCGGCACCCCCAGCAGCTCGGCGATCACCGCCACCGGCAGCGGCTCGGCGACCGCCGTCAGCAGATCCCCGCCGCCCTCGGCGACGAACGCGGCCACCAGATCCTGCGCCATCCGCCGGACGGTGGGCGCCAGCCGCTCCACCGTCCGCGGCGTGAACGCCTTGGACACCAGCTTCCGCACCCGCGCATGGGCGGGATCCTCCAGATCCAGCAGCCCGTTCCCGTTCAGGACGTGGAACGGCTCGTGTGCGGCGGGCGGCGGGGTCTGCCCGAACTCCTCGTAGGAGAACCGGTGCAGATAGGTCCGCCCCAGCCGCCGGTCCCGCAGCAGCGCACTCACGTCCGCATGGTGCGGCACCAGCCACTGCCCGGTCGCCTCGCACCACACGGCCCTCCCCCGCGCCCGCAACTCCCGGTAGGCGGGGTACGGATCGGCAACGAACGAGGGGTCCCACGGATCGAAGTCCATGACCGCACCCTAGGCGCTGACCCGGCCTCCGGACCGCTGCGACGGGGTGCCCGCTACGACGGGGTGACCAGACGCGTCTCGTAGGCGTACACCGCGGCCTGGGTCCGGTCCCGCAGACCCAGCTTCACCAGAATCCGGCTCACATGCGTTTTGATCGTGGACTCCGCTATGACCAGCCGCTCGGCTATCTCCGCATTGGACAGGCCCTGGGCGATCAGGACCAGCACCTCCGTCTCCCGGTCCGTCAGCTCCTCCACCGCCACCCGGTCCGCGGGTCTGGGCACGTCCGACAGCCGGGAGAACTCCGACAGCAGCCGCCGGGTCACCGACGGGGCCAGCAGGGCCTCCCCGGCCGCCACCACCCGGACACCGTCCGCCAGCTGACGGGCCGACGCATCCTTGAGCAGGAATCCAGAGGCTCCGGCCCGCAGCGCCTGGTACACGTACTCGTCGAGGTCGAAGGTCGTCAGGACCAGCACCTTCGCATCCGCGTCCGCCGCCACGATCTGCCGGGTCGCCTCCAGCCCGTTCATCTCCGGCATCCGGATGTCCATCAGCACCACATCCGGACGCAGCGCCGCCACCTGGGCGATGGCCTCCCGGCCGTCCACCGCCTCGCCGACCACCTCGATGCCCGGCATGGCGTTCAGCAGGACGGAGAATCCCTCCCGGACCATCATCTGGTCGTCCACGATCAGCACTCTGATCGCCGGCTCGGTCATGCCGCGTCCTCGACCGGCACGCTGCGTACCGGTATGAACACCGCCACCTCGTAGCCCCCTTCGGCCGTCTCGCCCGCCGTCATCTCCCCCTCCAGCATGGCCACCCGCTCGCGCATCCCCGTGATCCCGTGCCCGGCGCCCGAAGAAGGCCGTACGTCCCCGCTCGGCGGGTCGTTGACCACCCGCACCCCGAGCCCGCCCAGCACATAGGACACCTCCACCCCGGCCGCCGCCCCCGGCGCATGCCGCAGGGTGTTGCTCAGCGCCTCCTGGATGATCCGGTACGCCGACAGCTCCACCCCCTGCGGGAGCTCCCGCACCGACCCGGTCACCGTCTTCTCCACGCTCAGCCCGGCCTCCCGGACATTGGCCAGCAGGCCGTCCAGCGCGGCCAGGGTCGGCTGCGGGGCCTCCGGAGCCTCGTAGTCCGCGGACCGCACCACCCCGAGCACCCGCCGCAGCTCGGTGAGCGCGGCCACCGCGTTCTCCCGGATCGTGGCGAACGCCGCCTCCAGTTCCGGCGGCGGGTTCTCCACCCGGTAGGGCGCCGCCTCGGCCTGGATCGCCACCACCGACATGTGGTGGGCGACCACATCGTGCAACTCCCGGGCGATGGTGGTCCGCTCCTCGAGCAGCGTCCGCCGGTCCCGCTCCACAGCCGTCACCTCCTGCTGCGCGGTGACCTCCTGTACGGCCTCCACCCGGATGTGCCGCATGCTGATGGCGAGCAGTACGAACGCCGACACCACCATCATGTTGACCACGTTGAGCGGCTGCCCCCGGCCGAGCAGGCTGACCATGACGGCGCCGAGCCCTACGGTGATGGCCCACATCCAGGCGGACACGCGAGGACCGGTCCGCATCGCGACCACTGCCAACACCGTGAGGTACGCGAGGAAGGAGCTGGGCGACCACGGCCAGGTCATGTACCCGGCATCGAACACGGACAGCAGCAGGGTGCTCGCCACGCTCGCCCAGAACGCGGCAATCGGCCGCATCAGCGTCATCAGCACCGGGACACCGGCGATCAGGCCCATGAACAGGGACGACAGCGGATTCGAGAACCACATCCCCCAGCCGTCCATGCCGCCGAGGACGACCACGACGAAAGCGGCCAGCCCCACCGCCGCGTGCGGGGCGTGCGGTGCCAGCAGACGTATCCCCTCCGGCAGCCGCCGGGTCAGTGGGCCGTCCGTCCGCATCGGGGGCAGCGGCCGGTAGACAAAGGCGTTGACGAACAGGTCCTGGCGCAGGGCCTGGAGAATCTGGAATTCGGGGGTCCGGGGGGTCCCCCCGGCGGCTGTCTTGGTCACGTACAAACCGTAGGTCCGCCGCACCCTCGTCCGCGTCGCCGCCGATGGGGATCTCTCAGGGTCCCCCTCAAGTACTACCCGGCCCCCTCAGTAGCCCGTCGGACGGACCAGACCCGTCTCGTACGCGAACACCGCCGCCTGGGTGCGGTCGCGCAGGCCCAGCTTCACCAGGATGCGGCTCACATGGGTCTTCACCGTCTGCTCGGCCACCACCAGGTGTTCCGCGATCTCCGCGTTCGACAGCCCCTGCGCGATCAGCGACAGCACCTCCGTCTCCCGCTCGGTCAGCTCCCCGATCCGGTCCCGGGAAGGCGCACGCGGAGCCCCCAGCCGGGAGAACTCGGTGATCAGCCGTTTGGTGATGTTCGGCGAGAGGAGGGCCTCACCCGCCGCGATCACCCGGACCGCCTCGGCGAGCTGGTCCGCGGAGGCGTCCTTGAGGAGGAACCCGGAGGCTCCGGCCCGCAACGCCTCGTACACGTACTCGTCCAGGTCGAAGGTGGTCAGCACCAGCACCTTCACCCGTGCCTCCGGTGCCCGGGTGATCGCGGCGGTCGCCTCGATGCCGCTGACCCCGGGCATACGGATGTCCATCAGGACCACGTCCGGATCGAGTTCGGCGACTTTGGCGACGGCATCGGCGCCGTCCACCGCCTGGCCGACCACCTCGATGTCGGGCTGGGCGTTGAGCAGCACGGTGAAGCCCTGCCGGACCATCATCTGGTCGTCGGCGATCATCACCCGGATCGGCGTGGTCATGAGTCCTTCTCGGTCGGTGGATCCATCGGGAGCAGCGCCGTCACCTCGTACCCCCCGCCGGGGCGGGGGCCGGCGGCCAGCTCGCCCCCCAGCATGCCCGCCCGCTCGCGCATTCCCAGCAGGCCGTGCCCGGCACCGGGGGACGGCTGCACGGGGCGGGTCGGGGCGGAGTTCGCGACGCACAGGTGCAGTTCGCGCGGCCCGTACGCGATGCCCACCTCGACCCGGGAGCCCGGCGCGTGCCGGAGGCAGTTGCTGAGGGCCTCCTGGACGATCCGGTAGGCGGTGAGCTCCACGCCGGGGGTGAGCGGCCGGCGGACGCCCGCGATCTCGGTGCTGACTTCCAGGCCGGCGCCCCGCACGTTCTCCACCAGCCCGTCCAGATCGGCGAGGGTGGGCTGCGGATGGTGTGGGTTCGCGGGATCCTCGGGGTCCTCGGAGCGCAGCACTCCGAGGACCCGCCGCAGTTCGGTGAGGGCCTCCAGGGCGTTCTCCCGGATGCCCGCCAGGTTCTCCTTCAGCTCCTCGGAGGGGTTCTCCACCAGGTGCGGGGCGACCTGGGCCTGGATCGAGATCACCGACATGTGGTGGGCGACGACGTCGTGCAGTTCGCGGGCGATCCGGCTGCGCTCCTCCAGCAGCGCCCGCTGCGCCCGCTCGGCCTCGGTGAGGGTCTCCTGTTCCGCCAGCTTGCCGCGGGCCAGCCGCACCGCCCGCAGCGCATAGCCGAGGACGGCGGCGAACCCGAACAGGAGCACGGCCGAGAGCAGGGTGTCATCGCTGCCCGGCGGGGCCGCGAGGTTCTCGGCCAGCCAGGTCAGGACCACCGTCAGGACGACCGCCTCGGTGGTGACCCGCGCCGGTACGCGCAGGGCGAGCAGCAGGATCACCAGTGCGAAGGCGGGCAGGCCGGAGGGCATCCAGAGCCAGGGCTGTCCGCCGTCCGCGCCGTGCGCGATGACGGCGGCCGTCCAGCCGGCCGTGATCAGCCCCAGCCAGAACCCGGCCAGCGGGCTGAACAGGGCGATCATGATGGACAGCCCGGTCAGCAGGCCCAGTCCGGCCGGGGCGCCGCCCTTGATGCCGTAGTGCGAGCCGATCTGTTCCGTGGTGAGGAAGGCGAAGAACACCGCCGCATACCCGACCAGGACATGGGGCAGCCACGCCAGCCAGCGCGGCCTGCGCATCCTCGGCAGCGGGTCCCGTTCGACGGTGAGCAGATCCCGGACAACGGTCCACACCGCCCCGCGCAGCCGTGCCGGAACGGTGGCCGGAGGCCGGGTGCTGTGCTCGCTCACATCGTCCAGCCTATGCATGGGTGATCTCCCGGGTCGCGGCCGGCCGCGCGCAAGCGGCCCCGGTCCTGCGGCCGTTCGGGTGGCGGGGCTGCTCGTATGTACCGAACGCGGTCCGGCAGACCAGCAGCGCCGCCGCGAACACCGGCAGCCACAGCAGCCGGGCGGCTATCCACCCCGGGCCGTCCGGGACCGTGTGCAGGCCCGGCAGATCCGTCCCCGACGCCAGACCGAGGGCGGTGACGGCCATCATCGCGGTCTGGTGCCACAGGAAGAGGGTCATCGCGGACAGGTTGGCCAGGGCCACCGCGGCCCAGATCCGGGGACGGCTCATCGCCCGGCCCAGCGGCCCCCGCAGCAGCAGGGCCAGCCCGCACTGGGCGAGGCCGAAGGACACGGCGGCCAGCGTCGGCGGGTTCAGGTTCGACACCGCGGCACCCGGCACGCCCACCATCGACGCCGGATAGCCGCCCCACAGGACCAGCGCCGCCGTCCCGGCCGTCCCGACGCCCAGCAGCCAGGCCGCGGCCCGTCGGCCGGCGAACGCGCCCCGGGCCCAGGCGGCGCCCACGGTGTAGGGGACGAGCCAGCCGGCGGCCACATTGACCCAGCCGGTCCACTCGGGCGCGCCGAACCCGAACCGGGCCAGGTCGACATGCGCGACCACGGCGAGCGGCCACAGCGGATGCAGCCGGGCCACCAGCGGGGTCACGGCGGTCAGCGCGGCGAACACCAGCAGGAACCACAGCGGGGAGAGCACCAGGTTCAGCAAGGTCCGCACGGTGTCCGGCCCGGCGCCGCCGAGCAGCATCCCGGCCGTGGTCACCGCCCACAGCCCGAGGACTGCCGCCACCGGCCGGAACAGCCGGCCCAGCCGCCGCCCGACCCATTCCCGGTACGTCGTCCCCCGCGCCCGGGCCGAGGCGAGGCTGCGGGTGGCCACATGCCCGCCGACGAGGAAGAACACGGCCAGGGTCTGGAACACCCAGGAGACCGGGGCCAGCCACGGCATGTGCACCAGCGGGCTGGTGCCGCTCAGACCGCCGTCGTGGTCGGTCAGTGAGGTGACCAGCCAGTGGCCCAGGATCACGCCCAGGATGGCGAGGGCCCGCAGCGCGTCCACGCTGCGGTCGCGGCCGGCCGGGGTGCCGGAGTCGATCCGGTCGGCCACGGCCGCCCAGCGGGTGCGCAGACCACGGATCTCAGGCATGGCCGGCCTTCCGGTCGGTACCGAGGACTATGCGGGCGAGGCTGTCGAGGGAGCGGCTGCCCGGCGTGAGGTAGTCGCTGTGGCCGCCGCTCCCGGCGGCGAAGGGCAGTGCTCCGAAGGCGGGGTCCACCGGGTCGGTGCCGAACCCGAGGCCGGCCAGCCGCAGATGCGGCACCCGGCCGATCCAGTCGGCCCCGCCCCGCCCGGCCCAGACGCGGGCGGCCGTCGGCAGAGCCGCGGCGCTTTCGGCGCCCGTCCCCGGACTGCCGAACAGCACGAGGTCCGTGACGGCCGGGCCGGTCTCGGTGCGGGCGCAGACCACGGAGCCGTACGAATGGCAGAGCAGGGAGAGCCGCGCCCCGGGTCCGGCCAGCTGCCGGAGCCGGCCGGTGAAGGGCCCCAGTGCCCGGGCGGCCTCCTCGGCGCGGCTTCCGGTGAGGACGGCCGGGCTGATCGTGCCGGGGGTGTCATAGCCGAGCCAGGCCACCACCGCGGAGTGCGGATGCTCCGCCCGCAGGCGCTGCCCGAGCGCAACGGCCCCGGCACGGAATCTCTGATAGGTGTCGAGCGTCGTGTCCGACCCGGGGACCAGGACGGCCACCCGGTCGGCGGTGCCGAGATCGCCGAACACCTCGACGGCCCGGCCGCTGCCCCGCCCGTCGAAGGCGAGGAAGCGGGCCGTCCCGCCGGCCTCCATGGCCCGAAGCCGGGCGGCCCGCCCGGTCCGCCCGGCCTCCTCCGCCATCCGTACGGCCTCGGCGAGGTTGGCGCGGTTGGCGGCGTACCGCTCGGAGAGGCCGGCGCCCTCGGCGAAGGAGACGGCGGCGGGCGCGGGCACCGCCGGGGAGGCGGCGGCCGACACGGGAATTGCGACGGCGGCGGCGATCAGACCCGCGAGCAGCGTGCGCCGCAGGCGTCCGGGAAGGCGGACCGGCCGGACTCGCTCGGACTTGCTGCTCATCGGCGTTGTTCCCCACTTCGGTCGGTGTCCCCGGAGAGGCATCTGCTCTCTCCGGTACCGAAGCTAGAAACCGGCACCCCTGGTCGGCGTCACACTGCGGAGCGGGCTTTGCGCGTAGCTCTCAGGTATGACGAGGGTGAGCCGAGAGGGGTTCGACGTATCCGGGCCACTCCGTCCCGACACAATCAATGCTCAACGGCGATAGGTGAGCGGCGGATTCTGGCCCCCGACCAGCTCACGGACGAGACTGCCGTCCCCCTGGAGGGTGAGGCGGCTCCACTGGCCGGGGTTGCAGCTGGCCGTGGGGCCGTACGAGACGCTCGACGGGCTCAGTTCGACCGGCGGGCCGGCCGACTGCAGGGTGGCCGACCAGCCGCACTCGAGGGCGGCGGAGCGGACCTCCAGCCTCATCACCGGTTCGCCCACGGCGCCCTGGGTGAGGGTGAGCCGCCAGGTCTGGGTACCGGAGGTGGCCGTCCAGGTGCCGAGGTAGCCGGCCGGGATGCCGCCGGTGCCGGGCACCGAGGGCGCGGTGGTGCCCGGTGTCGAACCGCCGCTGCTCGAGGCGGTGCTGCCCGATCCGCCGCTGCCCGAGGCGGCGCCTGCCGGGGAGTTCGGGGCGGTGCCGGGGGCCGTGGCCGTGGGGGTGGTGCCGGCGGAGGTCCGCGTGGCCGGGCCGCCCGCAACGGGGTCGCCGTCGGCGCTCATCACGGCGTACACGGTGCCGCCCGCGGCGATCGCCACGACCGTGGCCACGGCCACCAGGAACACGGTCGAAGCGGTGCGGGGCCGCGGGTGCGGCGGGGCCGGGGCCACGGGCGCCGGGGCGTACGAGAAGACCGGACCCGGCGGAACCACAGTCGGGGCCGGGGCCGGGCCATAGCTCGGTGCCGGGCCGTAACTCGGGTACGCGGGGACCGGAGCGGGGACCGGAGCCGGTGCGTGGCCGGTCGGGGCGGGCAGGGTGGGCGGGTCCGCGCGCGGGCGGTCCGGGCCGGCGTCCTCGCGGTCCAGCAGCTGGACCGCATGCCGCCCCAACTGGGCCACCAGCGCGCCCGGAAGCCAGGGTTCCAGGGCCCTGCCGTCCGCGACGGTGTCACCCGCGCCGACCAGGGCCAGCAGCTCCGCCGGAGTCGGGCGGTCCGCCGGCTGCTTGCGCAGGCAGCCGGCCACCAGCGTACGGAGCTCCGCGGGGACGGCCGCGAGATTCGGTTCCGCCCCGGTGATGCGCAGGAGCAGCGGCGCGAGCCCCCCGGCGGTCTCCGGATCTCCGAAGGGCAGCGCTCCGGTGGCGGCGTACATCAGCACCGCACCGAGGCAGAACACATCGCAGGCCGGGGTGACCGGCTCGCCGCGGATCTGCTCGGGGGCCATGAAGCCGGGGGAACCGACGAGTTCGCCGGTCCGGGTCAGGCCCAGGGCACCGGCTCCGCTGCCGGCACCGCTTCCGCTTCCGGTGTCCTCGAGGGCGCGGGCGATGCCGAAGTCGATGACCCGGGGGCCGTCGATGGTGAGCAGGACGTTCGACGGCTTCAGATCGCGGTGGATCAGGCCGGCGCTGTGGATGTCGCGGAGGGCATGGGCGAGGCCGGCGGCGAGGATCCGTACGGAACGGGTGGGCAGGGGCCCGAAGTCGCGGGCCACGATCTGACGGAGGCTCGGGCCGGCGACGTAACCGGTGGCCAGCCAGGGCGTATCGGCTTCGGTGTCGGCGTCGAGGACCGGAGCGGTCCACTCGCCGCCGACCCGGCGGGCGGCGGACACCTCCTGGCGGAACCGGGTGCGGAACTCCTCGCGGCGGGCGAGCTCGCGGTGGACGAGTTTGACGGTGACGGTGCGTCCGCGGTCGGACCGGGCGAGGTAGACCTGGCCCATGCCGCCGGCGCCGAGCCGGGACAGGAGACGGTAGGGCCCGATGCGCTGCGGATCGCCCGGATGCAGGTGTTCCATGGCCATGTGATCCCCTCCCCCTGGGCCGGCCGAACGGGCCGAGGATAGTGGGCCGTTGCCGCGGCCCGCAGGGGGATGGACGGTGACGGTTCCGTTCCGGTTGCGGACACCCCCGGCCCCCGGAGGCCCGCTGGGGGATCGAGGGGGATCGAGGGCGTCCGCGGGTCAGGCCTTGGGCGGGGTGAGGGTGTCCATGGCTGCGGCCAGCCGCTCCAGTACGCGCGCGGTTTCGGCGAAGGCCTCCTCGCCGAGCTCCGCCGCGAGCCGGGCCGCCAGGTCGGCGTGCCCCGGCTCGATCCGGCTGATGGCCTCGCGGCCGGCCGGGGTCGGGTGGAGGAGCTTGGCCCGGCGGTGGGCCGGGTTGGGGAGGTACTCGGTGAGGCCGCGTTCCGTGAGCAGGTCCGCGATGCGCTGGACGCTCTGCCGGGTGATGCCCATGGCGCGGGCGATGCCCGCGACCGGCAGCGGCTCGTGCAGGACCGCGCCGAGCACCTGCCACCAGGCGGCGGTCAGCCCGGCCGGGCGGGCCAGCTCCTCGGAGACGGCGAGGAACTGCCCGTTCAGCCGGAACACGCCGATCGCCGTGCGGCTGAGCAGCGCCTGGACCTCCGGCGTCCCCGCGTCAGCCGTACCGCCCGCCGGAGCCGTACCGCCCGACGCCCCGTGGTCGCGCGCCGGCGAAGCATCGCGCGTCGGCGAAGCATCACGCATCGCCCGACGCCTCCGCCGCCATCAGGACCGGGTACGCGCTCGCGTCCGAGTCGTGGAAGAGCCGGTACCAGGCGTCCAGAACCTCGGGGCCGTACACCCCGAGGCGCGCGAACACCTCGCGGGCGAAGGCCACCGGCTCCGTCGGCCCCGCCGTGATCAGGTCGCCGTCCGTGACCGCGTCCGCCTCGACGTACCGGTCGGCGCCCGCGTAGCCGGTCTCCGCCAGGTAGAAGGAGACGGCGCTGGTGTGGGCGCGGTCGTCCAGCAGGCCCTCGCGGGCCAGGCCCGCCGTGGCGCCGCAGATCGCCGCGACCGGTACGCCGGCCGCGAGGAACTCGCGGGCCTTGGCCGCGAAGGGGGCCAGCGAGTCCCCGGTGTCCCACAGTTCCGCGCCGGTCAGGATCAGCAGGGAGGACTCCGCCGGGTCCAGGTCGGCGAGCGCCGAGTCCGGCTGGATGCGGATGCCGGCCATCGTGGTGACCGGCTTGTCGTCGGCGAGCGCGACCGTGCGGATCTCGTAGCCGCGCTGGGCGAGGTGTGCGGTGGTGTGACCGGTCTCCCAGTCCGCGTACGTGTCGTACACCGCGAGGTGGACCGGCTTGCGCGGGGCGGTGTTCACGTTGCTGGTCATCGTGCTCTCCTCCGTCGTTCCCTGGTCTCGCTTATGACAAGAGACTGTCATGACGACAGCATCCTGTCAATCACCCCCGCGCCCACAGTCGAGCCGACGGCCGAGCGGACAGACTGCCGAGGCCGGAGCGCCACCCTCATACAAGGCGCCGATATCCCCTCCCACCTGCGCACTTCTAGCCTGGCCCGCATGACCCCTCACCCGCAGACCGACCCCGCGGCCGGCGCCGCCGTCAAGGCTGCCGACCGTGCCCACGTCTTCCACTCCTGGTCCGCCCAGGCCCTGATCGATCCGCTCGCCGTCGCCGGGGCCGAGGGGTCGTACTTCTGGGACTACGAGGGCAACCGGTACCTCGACTTCTCCTCCCAGCTGGTCAACACCAACATCGGCCACCAGCACCCCAAGGTCGTCGCCGCGATCCAGGAGCAGGCCGCCAAGCTCTGCACCCTCGCCCCCGGCTTCGCCGTGGACGCGCGCTCCGAGGCCGCACGCCTCATCGCCGAGCGCACCCCCGGCGACCTCGACAAGATCTTCTTCACCAACGGCGGCGCCGAGGCCGTCGAGAACGCCGTCCGGATGGCCCGGCTGCACACGGGCCGCTCCAAGGTGCTCAGCGCCTACCGCTCGTACCACGGCGCCACCGCAGCGGCCATCAACCTGACCGGCGACCCGCGCCGCTGGCCCTCCGACACCGCCTCGGCCGGCGTCGTGCATTTCTGGGGCCCCTTCCTCTACCGGTCCCCGTTCCACGCGACCACCGAGGCCGAGGAGTGCGAGCGCGCCCTGCGCCACCTCGCCGACACCATCGCCTTCGAGGGCCCGCAGTCCATCGCCGCGATCATCCTGGAGACCGTCCCCGGCACCGCCGGGATCATGGTCCCGCCGGCCGGGTACCTGGCCGGGGTCCGCGAACTCTGCGACCGGTACGGCATCGTCTTCATCCTCGACGAGGTCATGGCCGGCTTCGGCCGCACCGGCAAGTGGTTCGCCGCCGAGCACTGGGACATCACCCCGGACCTGCTCACCTTCGCCAAGGGCGTCAACAGCGGCTACGTGCCCCTCGGCGGCGTGGCGATCTCCGCCGCCATCGCCGAGACCTTCGCCAACCGCCCCTACCCCGGCGGACTCACCTACTCCGGCCACCCGCTCGCCTGCGCCGCGGCCGTGGCCACCATCACCACCATGGAGGAGGAGGGCATCGTCCAGCACGCCGCCCACCTCGCCGAGAACGTCATCGGCCCGGCCCTCGCCGAGATCGCCGAACGCCACCCCTCCGTGGGCGAGGTCCGCGGCCTGGGCACCTTCTGGGCACTGGACCTCGTACGGGACAAGGAGACGCGCGAGCCGCTCGTCCCGTACAACGCGGCCGGAGCCGACAACGCGCCCATGGCCGAGTTCGCCGCCGCCTGCAAGAAGTCCGGACTGTGGCCCTTCGTCAACATGAACCGGACCCATGTCGTGCCCGCCTGCAACATCTCCGAGACCGAGGCCAAGGAAGGCCTCGCGCTCCTCGACGAGGCGCTGACGGTCGCAGACCGCCACACCACCTCCGCATAGCTCCCGCACCGCGCCCGCACAGCGGTCACACGGCAGCCGCACGTCCGTTCCGCTGCCTGGCCTAAGGTGTCCGAAGCCCTACAAAGGAGACGGACCCCATGCCAGGCAGCGGAGCTGTCACCCGCAACACCCTTCGTCAGCAGATCGCGGACGCGCTGCGCGACGAGGTGCTGGCGGGCCGCCTGCCCCCGGGCCAGGAGTTCACGGTCAAGCAGATCGCCGAGCAGTACGAGGTCTCCGCGACCCCGGTCCGCGAGGCACTGGTCGACCTGTCGGCCCAGGGACTGCTCGAATCCGTCCAGCACCGCGGCTTCCGGGTCAAGGTGTTCACGGTCGACGACTTCCGCGGCATGATCGAGGCCCGCACCCTCATCGTGGACGGCATCTTCCGGCGGCTCGTCGAGCGCGGCACGGCCCCCGGATGCGGCGAGCAGCTGGTTTCCGTACGCCGCCGGGCCGAGGAGGCCCAGCGGGCCGCCGAGAGCGGTTCCCTGGAAGTGCTGATCGGCTATGACCTGCGGTTCTGGCGGGAGCTGGGCGGGCTGGTCGGCAATGCCTACATCTCCGAGTTCCTGCACCGCATCCGGGTGCAGTGCTGGGTCTTCGCGGTGCCCTATCTGAAGAGCGAGCCACAGTTGCGGAGCCTGCTGTGGTGCGGCCACACCGAACTGCTGAACGCGGTGACCCGGGCCGATGCGGACGAGGTGCGCCGCCTCGTCCACGCCTACAACCAGCACGGACTGGACTGGGCGGCCGACCTGCGGGCGGCCGGCGAATGACCGGCACCACCGTTCCGCCGCAGACCTGGCTCGGGCCCGTCGGGCTCAGCGTGGTCGTCCCCGCCTACCACGAGGAGGAGCGGCTCGGCCCCACCCTGGAGGCCCTCCGCCGCCACCTCGACCTGCATCTGGGCACCGCCCCCGGCGACTGGGAGGTGGTGGTCGTCGACGACGGTTCGACGGACGGCACGGCCGCCGTCGCCGAGGCCGCCGCGGTCGGCGAACCGCGGATCCGGCTGATCCGGTCCGACCGCAACCGGGGCAAGGGCTCCGCCCTGCGGCTGGGCGTACTGGCCTCCGCCGGACAGCGGGTGCTGCTCACCGACGCCGACCTCGCCACCCCCGTCGAGGATCTGGAGCACCTGGAGAAGGCCCTGGCCCAGGGCCCGGACATCCAGGCCGCGATCGGCTCCCGCGCCCACCCCGACTCCCGGATCGAACGCCGCCAGAGCCGGCCGCGGGAGCTGCTGGGCCGGGCCGGGAACGGCCTCGTCCGCGCCGTGGCCGTGCCCGGCATCCGGGACACCCAGTGCGGGTTCAAGCTCTTCGACGGCGACCGGGCGCGGGCCGCGTTCGCGGCCTCCCGGCTCGACGGCTGGGGCGTGGACGTGGAGATCCTGCAGTACTTCCGGAAGCAGGGCTGGGCGGTGGCGGAGGTTCCGGTGCGCTGGTCGCACCAGGAGGGCTCCAAGGTCCGCCCGCTCGACTACCTGAGGGTGCTCGGCGAGCTCGCCCGGCTGAACGCGGGAGCGCTCGCCGTCGCCGCGCTCTACCTGCTCGGTGCGCTGTTCCTGTACCGGCACCGGTGGGCCGATCTGCAGGGGACCTATCTGGCCGACTCGGGCCAGGACCAGAACCAGTGGGAGTGGTTCTTCGCGGTCACCGCCGAGAACGTCTCCCAGCTGCGCAATCCGCTGTTCACGCTGTACCAGGGGATGCCCGACGGGGTGAACCTGATGGGCAACACGGTCATGCTCGGGCTGTCCGTGCCGCTCACCCCGCTGACCCTGCTGGCCGGCCCGGAGATCACGCTCATGCTGGTCTTCACCCTGGGCATGGCCGGCACGGCCTGGGCCTGGTACCGGCTGATCCGCCGCCGGCTGGCGGCCGGCCGGTGGGCCGCGGCCGTCGGCGGCGCGTTCGCGGCCTTCGCCCCGCCGATGGTCTCGCACGCCAATGCGCACCCGAACTTCGTGGTGCTGTTCATGATCCCGGTGATCATCGACCGGGCGCTGCGGCTCTGCGAGGGGCGGCGGGTGGTCCGGGACGGGGTACTGCTCGGCCTGTTCTCCGCCTACCAGGTCTTCCTCGGCGAGGAGCCCTTCCTGCTCGCCGCCATGGCCATGCTGATCTTCGCCGGGGCGTACGCCGCCTTCGACCGCGAACGGGCCCGGGCGGCCTGGAAGCCCCTGGCCAAGGGTCTGGGGATCGCCGCGGCCGTGTCCGTACCGCTGGTGGCCTTCCCGCTCTACTGGCAGTTCTTCGGCCCGCAGAGCTACCACTCGGTGCTGCACGGGGACGGCGCCGGGAACAGCCCGCGCGCCCTGGTCGAGTACGCCTCCCAGTCCTTCTTCGGGGACCGGGAGACGGCCGAGCGGCTGTCGCTGAACCCCACCGAGCAGAACGCCTTCTTCGGCTGGCCCCTCCTCGCGCTGGCCGCGGCCGTGGTGGTCTGGCTGTGGCGGCACACGGCGGTCCGGGCCCTGGCGGTCACCTGTGCGGCTGCCGCGCTGCTCTCCCTGGGGCCGCGGATCCGGATCCCGCACACCGAGACCGTCATCCCCGGGCCGTGGCGGCTGCTGGCCCACCAGCCGCTCTTCGAGTCGGTCATCGAGGGGCGGGTGGCGATGGTGTGCGCCCCCGTGCTGGGCATGCTGCTGGCCTTGGCACTGGACCGGATCCGGCGGCTGCGGACGCGCGAGCAGCGGGTGCTGGGCGGGCTGGCGGTGGCCGCGGCGCTGATCCCGGTGCTGCCGGTGCCGCTGGAGGTCCGGGACCGGGAGCCGGTGCCGGTGTTCATCGCGGAGGGTCTCTGGAAGCCGTACGTCAAGGAAGGCGAAGCACTCGTTCCGGTACCGCTGCCGGACCCGGCGGCGGCCGACGCGCTGCACTGGCAGGTGGCGGCGGACTTCGGCTTCCGGCTGGCCGGGGGCTATTTCAACGGCCCGTGGGGGCCCGAGCGGATCGGGATCTACGGGGCCACGCCGCGGCACCTGTCGAACCTGCTGCGGGACATCCGCTACGGGGCGGAGCCGCCGGAGATCACCCCGGAATGGCAGGCGCAGGCCCGCGCCGACCTGGAGTACTGGAAGGCCGGCGCGGTGGTGCTGCCCTTCCAGGACCGCGGTCTGGAGCTGCGGGACACCCTGACCAGGCTGCTGGGGCGGGCTCCGGTGAAGGAGGCCGACGTGTGGGTCTGGCGGGTGGGGGACTGACCGCGCGGCAGCGGCCGGGAGCCGTCGACCTCTTCGCTGAGCGTGTTCGGCGGACTACGCTGGCCCGATCGGCGGACAACGGCTGACTCGACGACTGACTCGACGACCGATCGGAGCCCGCGTGGCCTGTGACCTGTGGCTGGTCCCCCTTGTCGACGTGCTGTGCCACAGCCCCGACAACCCCTTCGCGGAGGAGATCGCCGCGTATGACAAGGCGCTCGGCGAGGCCGGGCTGCCGTCCGTGCCCGTCTTCGCCTATATGCCGGGCCTGTCGGGGGACGTGGCACCGGTGGCCGGGTTCGACTACGACGCCCTGCACTTCCTGCGCCGGGCCTATCTGCTCCAGCTGTGCGGGCTGCCGGTGACCCCGGTGGACGAGCTGGGCGGCGACTACGAGCAGCTGCTGGAGATGTTCGAGGCCACGGCCCAGCAGTCGCACCTGGTGTGGCACTACGACCACGCGGGCGCCTATGTGCCGGTGGACTTCCCGGCTCCGCTGGCCAACGAGGAGCTGCTGGCCGGGGGCGGCCCGCTGGGATCGGCGCAGGGGCTGCTGCGGGAGCTGGCGTTCGTGGCGCCGGCGATCGGGATCGATCCGGCGAATCCGCCGGCGGCGCCGAGACCTCCGGGCCGGCCGACCTCGCTGGAGGAACCGGCGGGCCCTATTCCGTACGACGACAGTCCGTTCGCCCGGGAGCGGCACGTGTGGCTGGGGCTGCATGCCGCCGCCACCCGGAGCCTGGGCCAGGGCTCGATGATCATCTTCAGCTGACCGAGGCGGGCGTCCCCCACGGCACCCACACACGGCACTGACCGGCCGCCGGGGCCCGGCCCCGGCCCCGGCCGCAGCCGGGTCAGCGGGGCTGCTCCGGGGGGCGCTGCCTCGGCATGTTCGGGCGGGTGCCCGGGGGGAGCGGGAACCGGCTCGGGTGGGCGCCCGGCTCCGGGCCGCGCGCCGTGGTGGCGGCCAGGGACTGCATGACCAGCGGGGCCGGACCGGAGCGGAATTCGACCATCCAGTCGGCGGTCTCGGAGCGGACCAGCTCGGTGATGTCCTCCGAGAACCGGCGCAGCACGGTGAGGCACCGTTCCGCCGCCTCGCTCGCCGTGCCCTCGGTCGGACCCAGCACCTCCCGGACGTTCTCCGAGGCCCAGTCGAACTGGAGGGTCTGCAGTCTGCGCTGGACCGCCTGGGCCGTGGCCACGTCCCGCATCCAGCCGGAGGTCAGGCCGAAGAACCGGTCACAGGCCAGGCAGGCCGCACCCAGCAGCAGCGCGAGATAGCCGTACGCCGAGGCCCCCGGCACCGAATCGGTCAGCTCCAGCAGCGGCATCGCGGCCCCGGTGACCGCGCCGAGGGCGGCTCCGGCGCGCAGCAGCCGGGCCCCGCGCCGCTTCCAGGCACGGTCGGACAGGTACCACTCCGCGGTGCGCAGGGCATCGGCCTCGACCCGCCGGTAGAGCTCGTCCAGCCGCTCCGCGGGCTCGCCCCAGTCCCCGAGGGGGAACGGCCGGCCGGTGAGGTCGCCCGCCGGCCGCGCTCTGCTGGCGCCTTCGCTGTTGCCTTCATCCCGGGGATCCCGGGGTGGCCCCTCGGGCTGCATCTCCGGCTGGCTCACCCGGCACTCCCTCTGCCTGCGCTGACGTGTGGTGGTGCGCGTGTGCGCAATGGTGCGCATGCTCGTCCATGCTCTTCCTACCTCCGAATGGTGGGCCGTGGGCATGGAATCCCGGGATTACCGCCCGCAAGGAGGTCTTGATCAGGTACATGCGCGCCGGGTCTCTCACTCGAAAGAGTTGGTCCTCACGGCGTAGGGCGCAGGGGGCGGTGAAGCCGTAGGCTCGGTTTGACCGACCCAGAGCGACCCAGAGCGACCCAGACCGACCCGGCAGTGAAACGTAGGAGTGAACCGTGATTCCCGGTGGTGGCCAGCCCAACATGCAGCAGCTGCTCCAGCAGGCCCAGAAGATGCAGCAGGATCTCGCCGCGGCCCAGGAGGCGCTGGCGGCGGCCGAGGTCGAGGGGCAGTCCGGCGGTGGGCTGGTGAAGGCGACCGTCACCGGTTCCGGCGAGCTCCGGGCCCTGGTGATCGACCCGAAGGCGGTCGATCCGGAGGACACGGAAACCCTGGCCGACCTGGTGGTGGCGGCCGTCCAGGCGGCCAACGAGAATGCGCAGCAGCTCCAGCAGCAGAAGCTGGGTCCGCTGGCCCAGGGTCTGGGCGGCGGGTCGGGCATCCCCGGCCTCCCGTTCTGACCCCTGACCCCGTACCCCATACCCGTAGGAAGAAGGCAGTCCGTTGTACGAAGGCGTGGTTCAGGACCTGATCGACGAGCTGGGCAGGCTGCCCGGCGTCGGGCCCAAGAGCGCGCAGCGGATCGCCTTCCACATCCTCCAGGCCGAGCCCACGGACGTGCGCCGGCTGGCGCACGCGCTGCTGGAGGTCAAGGAGAAGGTCCGGTTCTGTGCGGTCTGCGGGAACGTGGCGCAGGAGGAGCGGTGCGGCATCTGCCGTGATCCGCGCCGCGATGCCACGGTGATCTGTGTGGTGGAGGAGCCCAAGGACGTGGTCGCGATCGAGCGGACGCGTGAGTTCCGGGGCAAGTACCACGTGCTCGGCGGGGCGATCAGCCCGATCGAGGGGGTGGGCCCGGACGACCTGCGGATCCGGGAGCTGCTGGCGCGGCTCGCGGACGGCACGGTCACCGAGCTGATCCTGGCCACGGATCCGAACCTGGAGGGCGAGGCCACCGCCACCTACCTCGCCCGCATGATCAAGCCCATGGGCCTGAAGGTCACCCGCCTGGCCAGCGGGCTCCCCGTCGGGGGAGACCTGGAGTACGCGGACGAGGTCACGCTCGGGCGGGCCTTTGAAGGAAGGCGACTTCTCGATGTCTGACGCAACGCTGCACGCCCTGGGCCAGGATCCGGACGACTTCGCCGTCCAGATCGCCGACCAGATCGAGTCCTTCATCGTCGCGGTCACCGAGGTGGCCAAGGGCGAGGACCCGGACAGCGCGGTGCCGTTCCTGCTGCTGGAGGTCTCCCAGCTGCTGCTGGCGGGCGGCCGGCTGGGCGCGTACGAGGACGTCCTGCCCGACGAGCGGTACGAGCCGGACCTCGGCCCGGAGCCGGACGTGGACGAGCTCCGGGAGCGGTTCGCGTACCTGCTGGACCCGGTGGACGTGTACTCGGAGGTCTTCGACCCGTACGAGCCGCGCAAGGCGCCGGTCGCGCACCGGATCTCGGACGACCTCGCGGACGTGGTGGCGGACCTCAGGCACGGGCTGGCCCACTACCGGGCCGGGCGGACCACCGAGGCGCTGTGGTGGTGGCAGTTCTCGTACTTCTCCAACTGGGGCTCCACCGCCTCGGCCACCCTGCGGGCCCTGCAGTCGCTGGTGGCGCATGTGCGGCTGGACCAGCCGCTGGAGGATCTGCACGGGCTGGACACGGACGAGGACCTGGCCGAGGACGACCTCGCCGAGCAGGCCGGGCGGGTGATGGCCGAGGAACTCGGCGGCCTGGGCCACCCGCGGGGGTAGGGAGCGCGTACTCTTCGTGATCATGGGATGAACGGAACGTCTCATGATGTGGTACGCGAAGGTCGGATTCCGGGCGCTCGTTAGACTGGCCCGCGACCGCAGTACTGGATTGAGCGAGGAGCGCACGTGGGCCTTGTCGTGCAGAAGTACGGAGGCTCCTCCGTAGCCGATGCCGAGGGCATCAAGCGCGTCGCCAAGCGGATCGTCGATGCCAAGAAGAACGGCCACCAGGTGGTCGTCGTGGTGTCGGCGATGGGCGACACGACGGACGAGCTGATCGATCTCGCCGAGCAGGTATCCCCGATGCCTGCCGGACGTGAATTCGACATGCTGCTGACCGCGGGAGAGCGGATCTCCATGGCCCTGCTGGCCATGGCGATCAAAAACCTGGGCCACGAGGCCCAGTCGTTCACCGGCAGCCAGGCAGGCGTCATCACCGACTCGGTCCACAACAAAGCGCGCATCATCGATGTCACGCCGGGCCGGATCCGCACCGCGCTGGACGAGGGCAACATCGCCATCGTGGCCGGCTTCCAGGGCGTGTCGGCGGACAGCAAGGACATCACCACCCTCGGGCGCGGTGGTTCCGACACCACCGCGGTGGCCCTGGCGGCTGCGCTGGACGCCGAGGTGTGCGAGATCTACACCGACGTGGACGGCGTGTTCACCGCCGACCCGCGTGTGGTGAAGAAGGCCCGGAAGATCGACTGGATCTCCTCCGAGGACATGCTGGAGCTCGCCGCCTCCGGCTCCAAGGTGCTCCTGCACCGCTGCGTGGAATACGCGCGCCGCTACAACATTCCGATCCACGTACGCTCGTCCTTCTCCGGACTGCCGGGCACCTGGGTCAGCAACGAAAAGCCCGAGTCGCAAGGGGACGAGCAGGTGGAGCACGCCATCATCTCCGGAGTCGCCCACGACGTCTCCGAAGCCAAGATCACCGTCGTCGGGGTCCCGGACAAGCCGGGCGAGGCCGCGGCGATCTTCCGCGCCATTGCGGACGCCGAGATCAACATCGACATGATCGTGCAGAACGTCTCGGCGGCCTCCACCGGCCTGACGGACATCTCCTTCACCCTCCCCAAGGCCGAGGGCCACAAGGCCATCGACGCCCTGGAGAAGGCGAAGACCGCGATCGGCTTCGACTCCCTCCGCTACGACGACCAGATCGGCAAGATCTCCCTGGTCGGCGCGGGCATGAAGACCAACCCGGGGGTCACCGCCTCCTTCTTCCAGGCGCTGTCCGACGCGGGCGTCAACATCGAGCTGATCTCCACCTCGGAGATTCGCATCTCGGTGGTGACCCGCCAGGACGACGTCAACGAGGCCGTCCGCGCCGTGCACACGGCCTTCGGACTGGACTCCGACAGCGACGAGGCCGTCGTCTACGGAGGCACCGGCCGATGACCGCGAACCGGTCGTCCGCCCCGGCGCTCGCCGTGGTGGGGGCGACCGGAGCAGTCGGGTCCACACTGCTCCAGATCCTGCCGACCAGGGCGGACGTCTGGGGTGACATACGCCTGATCGCCTCCCAGCGCTCGGCCGGCCGCCGGCTGGCCGTGCGCGGGGAGGAGGCCGAGGTGCTCGCCCTCACCGAGGACGCCTTCGACGGCCTCGGTCCGGGCGACGTGGTGCTGTTCCTCACACCGGCGGAGGTCTCGGCCCGCTGGGCTCCGGTGGCCACCGCCCGCGGCGCGGTGGTCGTCGACCAGTCCGCCGCCTTCCGGCAGGACCCCGAGGTGCCCCTGGTGGTGCCCGAGGTCAACGGGTACGCGGCGCGGATCCGGCCGCGCGGGATCGTGGCCGGACCGGACTGTGTGACCGCGGCGATGATCGCCGCGGTCGGCGCGCTGCACGCCGGGTTCTCCCTGGTCGAGCTGACCGTCTCCTCCTACCAGGCGGCGGGCGCGGCCGGCCGGGCCGGCAGCCAGGCGCTGCGCCGTCAGCTGTCGCTGGTCGCGGGCACCGCGCTGGGCGAGGCGCCCGGGGACGTACGGCGGGCCGTGGGCGAGGACACCGGGCCGTTCGCCGCTCCGCTGGCCCTCAACGTGGTGCCCTGGTCCGGTGACTTGCGGGAGGACGGATGGTCCTCGCACGAGCTGGCGGTACGGGCCGAAACCCGCCGGATCCTGGACCTGGCCTCCCTGAAGGTCTCCGTGACCTGTGTGCAGGTGCCGGTGGTGACCGGGCATTCGCTCACCGTCCGGGCCCGGTTCGAGCAGCGGGTGGACGCGCGGACCGCCCGCGAGGTCCTGGAGGCCGCGCCCGGGGTGGTGCTGGTCGACGACCCGGCCGCGGGCGAGTTCCCGACCCCGGCGGACGCGGCGGGCACCGATCCGGCGTGGGTGGGGCGGCTGCGCGGATCGCTGGACGACCGGTACGCGCTGGAGTTCTTCGTGTGCGCCGACAATCTGCGCAAGGGGGCCGCACTGAATGCCGCCCAGATTGCGGAACTGATCGTGGGTGAACTCGCGTAAATCGCTTTGTAGGATCATCACCGATCCCTTGATCAAGGTGATGGCCCGACTGCCGCCTGGACGGATGGGGCAATCGGGAAGAGCGGGTACGCATGAGGGCAATAGGTGAATTGCTGGTGAGGATGCCTCGCGCGTACAACCCTGACGGGGGGACGCGTGTCCAACGGGCGTGGCAGAGGCACTACTCGACTTCGCTGTTGTTCCACCCGGCTTCGCCGGGGGAACTCCCCTGCGCGCCGGATTCGTTCCGGCGCGCCCGCGCTCACGCACGCCCGGCGGCTTCCCGGTGATCGTGCCCGAGGCGACAGCCGGAACTTCAACGACCCGGGGCGGCCGGGTGCCGGCTCCGAGGGCGGGCGCAGACCGGACGGACCGGCTCGACGGCACCGGACCCGCGGCAGCAGTGGCCGCTGACGGAGACGTGGTCGCGGGCACCACGGTCGACCACCTCACCGAGACCTACCGCACGCACTACCGCTCGCTGCTCGGTCTGGCCGCGCTGCTCCTGGACGACACCGCATCCTGCGAGGACGTGGTCCAGGAGGCGTTCATCCGGGTCCACTCCGCCCGCAACCGGGTGCGCGACCGGGAGAAGACCCTCGCCTACCTGCGCCAGACGGTGGTCAACCTCTCGCGCTCCGCGCTGCGCCGCCGCATCCTCGGCCTGAAGCTGCTCTCCAAGCCGATGCCGAACATGGCGAGCGCGGAGGAGGGGGCGTACGACCAGCTGGAGCGGGACGACTTGATCAAGGCGATGCGCGGGTTGCAGCGCCGCCAGCGCGAGGTCCTGGTGCTCCGGTACTTCGCGGACATGACGGAGGCCCAGGTCGCCGAGACGCTCGGGATATCCCTGGGCTCGGTGAAGGCGTACGGATCGCGGGGCATTGCCGCGCTGCGGGTGGCGATGGAGGCCCAGGCATGACGACGGAACCGACCAAGAGGACCGGCGCCGGCGACGAACCGGGCGGCGCACCGGGCGGCTGTGCCGACGGTGCCGGCGGTGCCGCGGCCGAGGAGCTCGCGCTGCGGTCCATGTTCCAGGGGGCCGTCGGCGGACTGGAGCCCGCCGAGGACGCGCTGGAGCGGCTGCGGATCGCCGTCCCGCGGCGGCGGGCCCGCAAGCGTCAGGCGCTCGTCGGCGCCGCGGCCATGGTGGTGCTGGCCGGGGTCGGCGTTCCGACGCTGATGCACCTCACGGGGAGCCCGGACCAGGCCCGGGACACCGCGGCCGTCGCCGGGCACGGCCAGGACAGCTCCGGCCAGACCGCCGGCACCGCCGGCGACCCGAACCTCGCCCGGCCCGGCCTCGGCAAGTCCAAGAGCCCGAAGCCGGCCGACAAGGGCAAGGGCGGCAGGGACGCGGAGGACGAGGAAGCCGGGGAGGACAAGCCGGACCGCGGCAAGGGCCGGCCGGAAGCGCCGGAGCCCGGGAGCGCCCCAACGGGCGGAGCCTCCGGTTCCGCGGGGGCCTCCGCCGGGGACGCCCCGACCGGCAAGGCCAAGGGCAAGCGCCCGAAGCCCCCGGCGGCGGGGGCTTCGGCACCCGCGTGCAGCGCCGGCCAGCTGGGCGCGGTCGCGGACACCCGCACCCCGGACGCGGACGGCAAGGTCTACGGCACCTTCCGGGTCACCAACCTGTCCGGGCAGGGCTGTGTGGTGAGCGCCGCGGGCAGCCTGACGGTGGCCCCGGCGCCCGGTTCGCCCGGCCAGCCCCTGGTCCCGGTGGTGGAGCACACGGAGGACGACCCGGCGACCGGCCTGCCGCCGGCTTCGGCCGCGGCGGCCTCGCTGATGCTGACGCCGAACACCGCGTACGAGGTGCAGTTCGCCTGGGTGCCGGCCACCGAGGGCTGTCCGGCCGTGCCCCCCACCAACGGCCCGTCGGACCAGTCCGGCGCGCAGGCCCCGGCGGAGACCCCGACGGGCGCGACCGGCGGCGCGGACGGAGTGACGGACTCGGATCCGCTGGACGGCGGTGCGACACCGGGGTCCACGGGCCTGGAGGTCACGCACACCGCGGAGCCTGGGGCTCCGGTGGCGCAGACCTCGATCCCCTCCGCCTGCGGCAGCGGGACGGTCTACACGACCGGCGTCATTCCGGTCGACTCGGCGCAGTAGCCGAAGCGGCGGCGGCCCCGGCGGCGGATCCCTCGGCCGGGGCTTCCGCGGCCGGGGTCGGCTCCGCCGGGATCTGCTCCGCCGGGACCAGGCCGGCCTCCGCATCGCGGATGGCCTCCACCTCGCGCCGGTACAGCCGGAACCACATGAACAGGACGAACGCGGCGAAGACGAACCACTCGCCGGTGTAGCCGAGGTTCTGGAAGGCCTTCAGGTCGAGGCCGGTGTTGGCGGGTGCGGCGGCCGGGACCGGAGTCAAGCCGTCCGTGCCCGTCTGTACGGTCACCCAGGCGTCGTACAGGTCGTACGGCACCAGGTTCACCAGCGAGGCCGCACCGATCACCCCGAGCTGACCGGCCGGCAGGCCGCCGGCCGCGTGGACCCCCTTGGTTCCGGAGTTCTCGGCGGACTGCAGGGCTCCGGTGACCTCGACCCGGCCGGCGGGCGGGGCCGGGGCGGCCTTGGCGCCGGCAGGTCCGGGCAGCCAGCCGCGGACCACGGGCAGCACCTTGCCGCCGTCGGTCTTGAGCAGGGTCAGCACATAGTGGCCGGTCTTGCCGTCCAGCCGCCGCTCGGGGACCAGGAACTGCTCGGCGTACTCCCCGGAGGCGGCGGCCAGCCGGCCGGAGGTCTTCTTGTCCACCGGCAGCAGCGAGTCCAGCGGCGCCGCGGCCTGGCCGGCCGGCCGCTCGGCGGTGGCCTCCCGGTGGGTGTCGACACGGTCCTCGAAGCGGCCGAGCTGCCACGACCCCATGAACAGACAGACGGGGACGGCCAGCACGACGAAGACGTTGATCCCCCACCACCGCGGGGTCAGCAGAAACCGGTGCACCCCTCCACGGTACGGGCCGACCCCACGACCCGGGCTCCCGGGTCCTGCAGCCCCACTGCCCGTCCCGTCCCGCCCCGCCGAAGCCGGCACGGGCGAGTGAGCCGAAGGGGCGCGTCGGCGAAGGAGGGCGAGCGCCCGGAGAAAACCGCGTGGGGGTCCCCCCGGACGAAGTCTGGGGGAGCACGAGCGGTTTTCGAGGACGCACGCCCTCCTGGAGCCGACAGCAGCGCCCCGGAGGCGAACCGAGCCCTAAAGAGAAAGGTGCGTGAGGGCGAAGTCGAGCTCCATGCGGACCTGCTTGATCCGCTCCTCCACCACCAGCGAGCCGTGCCCCGCGTCGTAGCGGTAGACCTGGTGGACCGCACCGCGGGCGGCGAGGCGGTCCACGTAGTTGTCGATCTGCCGGATCGGGCAGCGCGGGTCGTTCACCCCGGCCGCGATGTACACGGGCGCACGGACCGCGTCCACGTAGGTGAGCGGGGAGGAGGCCCTGAACCGGTCGGGGACCTCCTCGGGGGTGCCGCCGAACAGCGTGCGGTCCAGCGCCTTGAGCGCCTCCATCTCGTCGTGGTACGCGGTGACGTAGTCGGCGACGGGTACGGCGGCGAGGCCGACGGCCCAGGCATCGGGCTGGGTGCCGAGCCCGAGCAGGGTGAGGTAGCCGCCCCAGGAGCCGCCGGACAGCACCAGCCGTGCCGGGTCGGCCAGCCCGGAGGAGACCGCCCATTCCCGGACGGCCGCGATGTCCTCCAGCTCGATCAGGCCGACCCGGTGCTTGAGCGCATCGGTCCATTCGCGGCCGTAACCGGTGGAGCCGCGGTAGTTCACGCGGACCACGGCGAATCCGTGGTCGAGCCAGGCGGCGGGGGAGGCGGTGAAAGCGTCGCTGTCGTGCCAGGTCGGCCCGCCGTGGATCTCGAAGATCGTGGGGAAGGGGCCGTCGCCGTGGCCGACCGGCCGCTGGGTGAGGGCGTGGATGCGCCCGCCGGGGCCGTCCACCCAGGCGTCCTCGACCGGGACCGAGCCGGGGGCGGTCATTCCGGGCGCGTCGAGCACCAGGCCGCCGGCGGTGGACCGTACGGAGGAGGGCTCGGCGGCCGAGGACCACAGGTACTCGACGGTGCCGTCGGGCCGGGCGGTGGCACCGGAGACGGTGCCGGCCGGCGTGTCGACCCGCTCCAGGGAGCGCGCGGTGAGGTCGTACCGCCACAGCTCGCTGCGCGCCTCGTGGCTGTGGGCGATGAGCAGGGCGCTGCCGTCCGGGTACCACTCGGCGGCGACGTCACCGGGCAGGTCGACGGCGAGGTCCTCTTCGGTGCCGTCGGCCACGTCCCAGATCATCGGCTCCCAGCGGCCCCGGCGCTGGTGGCCGATGAGGAGGCGGGTGTCACCGGCGACGGGTGCGAAGCCGAGGACTTCCAGCCCGAGCTCCTCGGTGCCGTCCTTGGAGTCGTCGAGTTCGGCGACGGTGGCGCCGTCGAGGGTGACGACGCGGAGCGCGGAGTGCATGGCGTCGCCGTGCTCGGTGTGCTCGATGGCGATCAGGGTGCCGTCGTGGCTGAGGTCGCCGACGCCGGCGGATTCGCGGTGCCGGTAGATCTCGACGGGTGCGGTGCCGTCTGCGCGGCAGACGTGGAGGGTGGTGCCCTCCTCGTCGGTGGAGCGGCCGACGACCGCCGTGCCGTCGCGGCCGATGGCGAGGCCGGCGGGGTAGGAGGGCTCCAGCCCGGGGGTGGCGGGCAGGTCCTCGCCGCCCTCGAAGGGCTGACGCACCCAGGTGCCGAATTCGTCGCCGTCGGTGTCGGAGAACCACCAGATCCACTCCCCGTCGGGGGAGAGGGTGCCGTCGGTGGTGCCGTTGGGGCGGTCGGTGGCCTGCCGGCGGGTGCCGGTGGTGCGGTCCCAGGCGTAGAGCTCGTAGGTGCCGGTCGCGTTCGAGACGAAGAGCGAGCGGTCCGGGGCGTCTTCCGCCCATTCGGGCAGGCTCACCCGCGGGGCGCGGAAGCGCTTCTCCCAGTCGGGCATCGCGGAGTCGGTCATCTCGTGGGTGGTCATGCCCTCCATTGTGTCGGGATGCCGACTGGGCCGAACGGGGGGAGAGTGGACGGGTACGCCCCTCGAGTGCTCCGAGGAGGAGTGATCATGGCCAAGAAGGCTCGTACCGGCAAGTCAGGCCACCAGGATTCAGAGCGTGCGATGGCGAAGAACACGGCGGCCGAGGCGCGTGCCAAGGCTGCGGTCAGAGATGTGCAGTCGCTCTCCGCGAAGACGAGGGGCATGCAGCAGAAGGCTCAGGCCAAACGCGGCTGAGTCCGGCACCGGTCCACCCGGTCTGTGGCGGTGTGATGCGGCTGCGGACCGGGTGTGCCGCCGTATCGTGGTGGCATGCTGCTGATCGTCCGAGGCGCCCGGCTGTACGCAGGGGACGGCCGGGTCGCGCCCGGCCTGGTCGATGTGGAGGTGGCCGAGGGCGGGCATGTGGCGCAGGTGATCCCGCATGACGACGAGCGTGAGCCGCCTTCCACCGGGACCCTGATCGAGGCGCGCGGGGCGCTGCTCAGCGCGCCTTTCGTGGAGCCGCACATCCATCTGGACACGGCCCTGACGGCAGGCGAGCCGCGCCCGAACGAGTCCGGGACGCTGTGGGAGGGCATCGCCTGCTGGAGCGAGCGGAAGCAGACCCTGACCCGGGAGGACGTGGTCGCCCGGGCCACGGAGGTGCTGCGCTGGCAGGCGGCGCAGGGGGTGCTGTACGTCCGTACGCACTGCGATGTGACGGATCCCCGGCTGGTCGCCCTGGATGCGCTGGCGGAGGTCCGGGACCGGGTCCGGGACGTGATGACCCTGCAGATCGTGGCCTTCCCGCAGGAGGGCATCGTGTCGTTCCCGGGGGGCGAGAAGCTGCTGCGGGAGGCGGTGGCCCGGGGCGCGGACGTGGTGGGGGCCATCCCGCACTTCGAGGACACCCGGGAGGACGGGGTGGCCTCGCTGCACCTGGCGTTCGCGCTGGCCGAGCAGCACGGGCTGCGGGTGGACGCGCACTGCGACGAGACCGACGACGAGCAGTCCCGGTTCGTGGAGGTGGTGGCCGCGCTGGCGCTGCGGTCCGGGCTGCGGGAGCGGGTGACGGCCTCGCACACCACGGCCATGGGCTCGTACAACGGCGCCTACAGCCGCAAGCTGGAGCGGATGCTGGCCCGTTCGGGCGTCAACCTGGTGGCCAATCCGTTCGCCAACCTCAACCTGCAGGGCCGTTTCGACGGTTATCCCAAGCGGCGCGGGCTCACCCAGGTGAAGGAGATGCTGGCGGCGGGGGTGAACGTGGCCTTCGGGCACGACGATGTGATGGACCCGTGGAACGCCCTGGGGACCGGCAATCCGCTGCAGACGGCCCTGGTCGGCCTGTACGCGGCGCAGCTGACGGGGGCGGACGAGATCCCGACGGCGTTCTCGATGGTCACCGACCGGGCGGCGGCGGTGCTGGGCATCACGGAGGAGTACGGCATCCGGCCGGGCAGTCCGGCCGACTTCGTGCTGCTGCCCGCCCCGTCGCCGGCCGAGGCGATCCGCCGGCAGGTCCGGCCGCGGTACGTGGTCTCGCGGGGCCGGGTGCTGGCGCGGACCCCGGACGTGCCGACGCGGTTGAGCTGGCCGGGGGAGGAGCCGGCGAACGTGGACTTCAGCCGCTCGGCAGGCCCGCGCCCGCAGTGATCACTGCCGGCCGTGGCGGGGGAGCAGGCCGTGGTCCATGGCCACGACCACCGCATGGGTGCGGTCGCTGACGTCGAGTTTGGCGAAGACGCGCAGCAGATGGGTCTTCACGGTGGCCTCCGCGATCACCAGGCGCCTGCCGATGTCCGCGTTGGACAGGCCGTCCGCGACCGCGGTCAGGACATCCACCTCGCGGGCGGTCAGTACCACCGGTGCGGGCCGGCGCATCCGGGCGACCAGGCGTTCCGCGACGCGCGGGGCCAGCACGGTCTCGCCGCGGGCGGCCGAGCGGATCGCCTCGACGAGCTGCTCGCGGGTGGTGTCCTTGAGGAGGTAGCCGATCGCGCCGGCCTCGACGGCCCGCTCGATCTCGGCGTCGGTGTCGTAGGTGGTGAGGATCAGTACACGGGTGCCGGCCGGCCGGGTCCCCGGTCCTGCCGGGCCGGCCATGATCTCGGCGGTGGCGGCGACCCCGTCCATGACCGGCATCCGGAGGTCCATCAGGACCACGTCGGGGGCCAGGGCGGCGACGAGTGCAACCGCTTCCCGGCCGTTGTCCGCCTCGGCGACCACCGTGATGGAGGGTTCGGAGGCGAGGAGGGCGACGACTCCGGCCCGCATCACGGTGTGGTCGTCGGCCACGACGACCCGCAGGGGCTGGTCGGGGCTTCCGGTCGTCATGTCAGTGTTCCTTTCGCGTGGCGGTGGTGGCGGCTTCGGTGGCGGTGGTGCTCGTGGTGACGGTGGTGCTCGTGGTGGCTGTGGTGGCGGGTGTGGCCGGAGTGGTCATGGCGGCGGGGGCGGTGTGGAAGGTGGCGAGGATCCGGGTGCCGTCGCCGAGGGAGCTGGTGACGGTGAGCTCGCCGCCCAGTTCGGCCAGCCGCTTCCGCATCCCGTCGAGGCCGAAGCCGGGCGAGTCCCCGACCGTGAACCCCCGCCCGTCGTCGGTGATTTCCAGCTCGATGGCGTACGGGTGCTGGGTGAGGACCACGCCCACCGTGCTTGCGTCGGCGTGCTTGCGTACGTTCGCCAGGGATTCCTGGGTGCAGCGCAGCAGGGCGATCCGGGTCTGCTGGTCGCAGTCCACGTCCGGTGGGAGGTCGGCGTCGACGGTGAGCCCGGTGTCCTGGGCGAAACGTTCCAGCGTGCGGCGCAGGGTGCCGACCACCGGGCCGGGGGTGAGCCCGCTCTGCGGGGCGGAGCCGACCAGCACCCGGGCCTCGGCGAAGTTCTCCCGGGCGGTCTGCTCGATCGACCGGAGCTGATGCGCGGTCCGCTCCGGGTCGGAATCCAGGGCCGAACGGGCCGCCTCCGCCAGCACGATGATCGAGGCGAAGCCCTGTGCCAGGGTGTCGTGGATCTCCCGGGCCATCCGCTCCCGCTCGTCCGCCGCGCCCTGCTGCCGGTGCGCCTCGGCCAACCGCTGCCGGGCGCCTTCCAGTTCGGCGCCGAGCCGGCCCGCGCGTTCCTCGCCGTCCTCCTGCAAGCGGTGCACCAGCAGACCCAGCAGCACCCCGGCGAGGAAGCCGGCCACGGTGAAGACCGTGTTCCCGGTGGGGGAGTCGATGGGGTGCAGGAGGGTGCCGGCCACGGTGGCCCCGGCGGCGGCCCCGCTGAGGCCGATCGCGGCCCGCGGGGACGGGGCGTGGATCCAGAACTGCGGGAGCGAGACGATGAACAGGGCCGCTCCGCCGCCGGGCAGGGCGGCCATCGCCCCCACGCCGAGGGCCAGCAGCACCAGCCAGGCCCCGGGCGGCAGCACCGGCTCCGCGAGGCGGAGCCGGACCGCGGCGTATCCGGCGGCCAGTACGGCCAGGACGGTCATCGAGGCGTAGAGGGCCGGACCGTGGTCGTTGCGCAGGCTGATCGCCGAGGGGGCGAGACCGAGCAGCACCCAGACCGCCGAGTACCAGAGGTGGAACTTACGGACGGTCAATCGGGCGGTGTGCTGCGGCCGTTGCTCCATGCGGTCAGCCTACGTTCACGGCCCGGCCGGCGTCGGCGCCGTCGTGGGCGCCGTCCCCGAGGGCTCCGGGGCGGCCGGGCTCCGTGGCCACGGCCTTCCGGCGGGCCCGGCGTACACCTCGGGACGGCCACCAGTTGGCCTCGCCGAGCAGCAGCATCAGGGAGGGCAGGATCAGGACCCGGATGACGAAGGCGTCGAGGAGGACGGCCACGGCCAGGCTGAAGCCGATCTGCTTCATCTCGATCAGATGCAGGGCGGCGAAGCTGGCGAACACCGTCACCATCACCGCGGCGGCGCTGGTGACCACCCCGGCCGAGCTGCGGATGCCGTCGATGACCGCCTGCCGGGTGGGCACGCCGTTCAGCGCGGCCTCCCGGATCCGGCTGATCACGAACACCTGGTAGTCCATCGACAGCCCGAAGAGGATCACGAAGAGGAACAGCGGGACACGGGAGCCGATCGAACCGGTGGAGTCGAAGCCGAGGATTCCTTCGGCCCATTCGTACTGGAAGACCAGCACCAGCACGCCGAGCGAGGCGGCGGCGGAGAGCAGGTTCAGTGCGATGCCGACGAGGCCGAGGACCACGGAGCGGAAGGCCCATACGGTCATGGCGAAGGTGACCAGCAGCAGCGCGGCGATGATCAGCGGGAGCTTCTGCTTCTGGTGGGCCGGGTAGTCCTGGCTGCGGGCGATGTCGCCGGTCACGGCGGTCTCGGTGCCGGGCAGCCGGCCGACGGTGGCCGGTATGTGCGTCTCGCGCAGGGACTTCAGCGAGGCCATGGAGGTGTCGGAGCTGATGAGGTGCGGGACCTTCAGTTCCAGCAGGGTGATCCGGCCGTCGGGGGAGCTCCGCAGGACCGGGGTGCCGGTGACGGCCGCATCGGCCCGGGCGCGGTCGGCGAGCCGGCGGAGTTCGGCCGCCACCTCCTCGGTGCGCTCGGCGTCGGCCCGTACGACGACCTGGTGCATGGCCTTGAGCTCGGGGTAGGAGGCCAGCAGCCGGTCGTAGGTCTGCATGGCGGGGATGGCGCGGGAGTGGGTCTCGCGGCTCATCTCGGTCAGGTTCAGGTTCAGCAGCGGCAGGGCCAGGGCGAGCATCGCGAGGCTGGTGACGACGAGGGCGGCGAGCGGGTGCCTGCGGGTGGGGCGCAGGACGGCGTCGGTGATCCGGTTGCCGCCGGTCTTCGGGCGCCGGACCTTGGGGGTCGTGCCGCGGGCGGCGGCCCGGGCCTCCTTGCGGGCCTTGCGGCGCTCGGAGCGCTCGCCGAGCTTGGCGAGCAGGGCGGGGAGCACGGTGAGGGAGCTGACCACGGCGACCAGGGTGACGACGATCGCGCCGGTGGCGATGGAGGAGAAGATCACGTCGTCGGCGAGGTAGAGGGTGGCGCTGGAGGCGGCGACGGCGAGACCGGAGACGACCACGGCCCGGCCGGAGGTGGCGGCGGCGAGCTCGACCAGGGCCCGGGAGCTGAGCCGGCCGCCGGCCCGCGCCCGCTCCTCACGCTCCCGCTTGAGGTAGAAGAGCGTGTAGTCGACACCGACGGCGAGACCGATCAGCAGGATGATGTTGGTGCCGACGCCGGCGTCGGGGAAGAGGTGCGAGGCGAGCATCGACAGACCCACGGCGGCGATGATCGAGGTGAGCGCCAGCAGCAGCGGCACGATGGCCATGGCCACGGAGCTGAACACGAGCAGCAGGGTGATCAGGGTGACCGGCAGGGCGATGATCTCGGTGCGGGCGAGGTCGTCGCCGCGCAGCTTGTCGACGCCCTTGCCGATGGAGGGGCTGCCCACCTCCTCCACCCACAGCCCGGGGTGAGCCGCCTGGACCGCGGCGGTCTGGGCGAGCAGTGGGTCGACGCTCTTCTTGCCGTCGAGCTCGGCGCCCTTCATGGTGACGTCGACCCGGACGGCGGAGCCGTCGGCGGCCGGCACCGGGTCGGCCACCGACAGCACCTCGGGCAGCTTCCGCATCCGCTGGACGGTGTCCCGGGCGGCGGCGTCGGCGGCGGCCCGGTCGAGCGGGCCGCCGCCGGGGCGGGCGTGGATCAGGACCCGCTCCAGGGGCCGCTGCTGGAGGCCGCCCTCGGCCGCGATGGCCTCGGCCCGGCCGGCCTCGCCGATCCGGTAGTCCGCGCTGGTGGCCGGGTTTCCGCCGATCGCGATGCCGGTGCCCAGGCAGAGCGTCACGAAGAGGAGCCATCCGACGATCGCCCGCCAGGGGCGTTCGGCGCTCCAACGAGCCATGCGTACAGGAAGATTCGTCATACCGAACATGCTGGTCAACGAGGCCTGTCCGCCGACAGGCTCGGCCGGTGGAACCCGGTGTCCACCGGTCGGTGGACGCCGGGCGCTGATGGGGCGGGCGCAGCCCGGGAGCCAGGGCCGCCAGGGTCTCCCAGGAGACGGTCAGGGCACGCTGGTTCCCCGATATGAGCTGTCCGACGAGGGTCACCTCGGCCCGTCGGCCAGCCACGTCCAGGGTGATCCGGTCGCCGACCTTCAGGCCGTGCCGGGTCAGGAACGGCGGCCCGGCCACTGCCTCGCCGGCGCCCTGCACATATCTGCCCTTCACGACGCGCGCTCGCCCAGAACCCGGCCTGCCGGGTGATCATGCTGACCACCTTCGACCTCGACCAGTACGTCTATGCCGCGCTCGCGGCCGGCGCCGGCGGCTTCCTGCTCAAGGACGTCACCTCCGACCATCTGGCCGCAGCCATCCGCCTGGTGGGTACCGGAGACGCCCTGCTGGCCCCGTCCATCACCCGCCGCCTGGTGGAGCGCTACGCCGGATCGGACCCGGGGGCCGCAGCCGCACCCGGATCCGTACTCGGACCGGGGTCCGCCGCCCCGAGGCCGCGCGCCGCCGCGTCCGCCCGGGTGCACCGGGACCTGGCCGGTCTGACCCCCCGTGAACACGAGGTCCTGACGCTGATGGGCCGCGGTCTGTCCAATGCCGAGCTGGCCCGGGCCCTGACCCTCAGCGAGGCCACGGTGAAGACCCACGTGGCCCGCATCTTCGCCAAACTGAACCTCCGCGAGCGGGCCCAGGCGGTGGTGCTGGCCTACGAGACGGGTCTGGTCTCCCCCGGAGACGGGGACTCATCCGTCTCCCGCAGGCCGACCCGGCCGGCGAGCTGGGCGATCGCGGTCCCCCCGCACAGCAGCAGACCACGCTCCAGGGAACCGCGGGCATCGCGGTCGAACCGGCGCCAGAGAGCCGGATTGCGCACCATCACGTTCGGGTCCACCTCCACATGGTGGCCGTCGTCGTCGCACACGATCATCCGCTGGGCGACACCGTCCACCCACCGTACGGAGATCAGCCGGTCGGTCCGGACGGTGCGCCGGGTGAACAGCCCGCGCGAGCTCAGCCGGCCGGGCGCCGCCGAGACCCGCGGCGGCAGTAGCACCACGAACAGCAGGAAGGCCAGACCGGTCCAGGCGAGGCCGCGGACCACGGTCAGCCGCCCCAACCCGGCGTCGACGACCAGGAGCAGGGCGAGCAAGAGCGCCGCCACCCCGATCGCGGTCCGCCGCTCGCCCCGCCAGTGGGCGTCGTACACGACGGGTTCGGGAGGTTCGTCCGCCTCGTCCGGACCCGGAACTTCGCAGCCTCGTTCCATGGATATGGACGCTAGAAGCTCCCAGCGGACCGGTCCGGTGATCCTTACGGCTCGTTGATGCGTTCCTGACGACTCCCGGATGCCGCGTCAAAGACCCGTCACGACCAGGCGGTTCCGCGTCAAGAAAGCGCGTGGAACGGCCGTAGGACGCAATCCCCGGAGCACCCTGGGCGGACCTGCCACGAAAGGGAACACCGGAGATGTCCGTCCTGACGACTGAGCCTGCGGCTGAGAACCCCACCGCCGAGGAACCCCCCGATACCGGAGCGCGCCACAAGCTGACCGCCGTCACCGGTCTGGCCGCCCTGTCGCTGGACGCCATGGCATCGGTCGCCTACGGACCCGAGGCCATCGTGCTGGTCCTGGCCGCGGCAGGCGCGCACGGGCTGGGCTTCACGCTCCCCGTCACCTTTGCGATCGCCGCCCTGCTGGCCGTGCTGGTGGCCTCGTACCGGCAGGTCATCGCGGCCTTCCCGGACGGCGGCGGCAGCTACGCGGTCGCCAAGGCGCACCTCGGGCGGCGCACCAGCCTGGTCGCCGCCGCCTCCCTGGTCCTGGACTACGTCCTCAACGTGGCGGTCGCCGTCACCGCCGGTGTCGCCGCGCTGACCTCGGCCTTCCCGGAGCTGCACGGCGAGCGGCTGTGGATATGCCTCGCCGTCCTGGTGCTGATCACCGCCGTCAACCTGCGCGGCATCGTCGACTCGGCGAAGGCGTTCATCGTTCCCACCGTCGTCTTCATCGCCTCGATCCTGGTGCTGATCGGCGTCGGACTGTTCCGGGACGCCCCGGTCTCGGTCGAGGCGGCGGCCGGCCACGCCTCCGTCCTCGCCGACAACGCCACCACCGTCGGTGCCCTGCTCCTGCTCAAGGCCTTCGCATCCGGCTGCTCCGCCCTGACCGGCGTCGAGGCGATCGCCAACGCCGTCCCGTCCTTCCGGTCCCCCGCCACCCGCCGCGCCCAGCGCGCAGAGGTGGCCCTGGGTGCCGTGCTCGGCGTGATGCTCATCGGCCTGGCGGTGCTGATCTCCCGCTTCGGCCTGCAGCCGGTCGAGGGCGTCACCGTCCTCGCGCAGCTCGCCGACGCCTCGCTCGGCCACGGACTCGGCTTCTACGTCGTCCAGTTCGCCACGATGGTGCTGCTGGCGCTGTCCGCCAACACCTCCTTCGGCGGTCTTCCCGTGCTGCTGAAGCTGCTGGCCCGCGACAACTTCCTGCCGCACGTCTTCGGCCTCAAGGCCGACCGCCAGGTCCACCGCCACGGGGTGCTCGCCCTCGCCGCCGTCTCCGCCGCGCTGCTGCTCTTCTCCGGAGGCGACACAAACACGCTCGTTCCGCTCTTCGCCATCGGCGTGTTCCTCGGCTTCACCATCGCCCAGACCGGCATGGTCCTGCACTGGCTGCAGGAGCGCGGCCCCCGCTGGGCCGGCAAGACGGCGCTCAACGGCCTCGGCGCGCTGCTCACCGGCGTCAGCGCCATCGTCGTCACCGCGACCAAATTCCACGACGGCGCCTGGCTGATCGTCGTCGCCCTTCCGCTGCTGGTCGCCGCGTTCGAGGCGGTACACCGGGCGTACGGGCGGATCGGCGTCCGGCTCGGCATCGGCCGCATCCCCGAACCCCCGCACCGGGACCGCTCGCTGGTCATCGTCCCGGTCTCCTCCCTCACCCGGCTCACCAGCGAGGCCCTGACGGCGGCCGTGTCGCTGGGCGACGAGGTGCGCGCGGTGACCGTGGTCCACTCCGACCCCGAGGACCGGGCGCAGACCGAGGCGCTGGCCCGGGACTGGGCGCTGTGGAACCCGGGTGTGGAGCTGGTCCGGCTGCCGTCCGAGCGGCGCAGTGTCGGCCGCCCGGTGGCCGCGTACGTACAGAAGCTGGCCCAGACCGAGCCCGGCACCCGGGTCACCGTGCTCATTCCGGAAGCGGAACCGGCCCGCCTGTGGCAGCGGATCCTTCAGAACCAGCGCGGGGCCGTCGTGGCCCACGCCGTCCGGCGCGACACGGACGCGGTGATCTGCCGGCTCCGTTTCCGGCTGTCCGCTGCGGACTAGCCGAGATCGCCCGGCCGCTCACGCGGGGATCCTGGAACCGGAGACCCCGCGGAGGGCCGGGCGGCCCGTGACATGGTGCACGTACTCGCGGACGAGCCGGAATCCGGCGGTCCAGGCGAGCAGCCGGCTCGCCCGGTTGTCCCGCGAGCAGCACCAGCTGGCAGTCCGGCCGCGTGCGGCGATGTCACCGGTCAGGCCGGCTACGCAGGCCAGGGCGAGGTGCCGGCGCCGGTGGTCGGGGTGGGTGAGTACGGCGACGTCGTCGTACGCGCTCCCGCGGAAGCGGGTGCAGGCCAGGGCCGCGATGCGGCCCTCGGCGAAGGCGGCCCAGGCGCAGCCGGTGGCGGCGAGCCGCTCCGGACCGCCCCAGCTGCCGAGGATCCAGGACCCGTCGACCCCCGTCCCCGCCCGTGAGCCGGACGCCGCCCCCGTCCCCGTCGCTGCGCCGGACGCCGCCCCCGTGCCGGCCGCCGCCCCTGCGCCGGACGCCGCCCCCGTGCCGGCCGCTGCGCCCGTGCCGGTGAAGGCGGCGAGCGCCGCGGTGTCCGCCGCCGTGAGCCGCCGTACGGTCACCCCGCGCGGCACCCGGTGCGAGGCGGCCGGCTGCTGGTGGACGTAGACCATCCGCTCCCACGGGGTCACCCGGTCGAACGCGGACCACAGGGCCCCGCCGAACCGGGACGGCGCCTCGACATAGCTCAGCGCGAAGGGGGCCAAGGCCCCCGGAGCCAGCGCCCCCGGATCGCCCCGCAGCAGGACCTGGTCCCCGCAGGACACCGCGAGGACCCGGGGACCCTCGGCCCGGTCGGCCCACCAGCGCCCGGTGCCGGTCTCCAGTACGTGCTCGACCAGCGCGCCCGGGCCGGCCGCAGCCGTGGGGAACCGGGCTGCAAGGGTGGGCAGCCGGTCGTGGGAAAGGATTTCGATCATGCGGGGTGACACCCCCTGAAGAGGCGTCGGCGGGGCGGTCCCGGACGGGGGACCGCCCCGCCGACGACGAGGACGAATGGCCCCGTGCACGTCCCGACCGCGGGGTCGGGACGTGCACGGGGGAGGAACGGCCGCCGTACGGGCAGGCGGCGGCCGTGGGCACGGGGCGGGCCCGGACGGGGGCGCGCCGTGGCACACGGCGGGTGCGGCCGGTAGGCGCTACACCGCCGGTGCGGAAGCAGCGGGCGCGTGCGGAACCGGCGGCACCGTATGAGGGGGCCGGTCGTCATGGCGCAGACCGCTGTTCACGCCCGCCATACAACCGTCCGGGGCGCCCCTGCTCAAGGAAGTCGGCGGGCAATTGACACCCCCCTGACAACCCTCTGATGCCGCCCGCCGGCCCGGCCGGGCCAGGCCCGCTCACCGGCCCGCCGGGACACCCGCACGAGAACCCCCACAGCCGCGCCGGAGGTGGCTGATTCTCGCCGGATCACAACCGAGGCACGGCGGCGTAAGAGACCCGTCAAAGTCGAGCGCCCGGCCGTATGGGCCCCGTCAAGGACCCCCTTACCTGACGGAATCCGCGCTTTCCTCTAGCTGTCCCAATACCTCTCTACTTCTTCGGGAGCTCACGATGGCCGACCTGGCCTTCGTCGCCATCACGATCGCGGTCTTCGCGCTGGTGGCACTCGTCGCCAAGGGGGTGACCAAGCTGTGACTGTCGAGAACATCGTCGGCCTGGTGGTCGCCGTCTCCCTGCTGGGCTATCTCGTCCTCGCCCTCGTGTACCCGGAGAGGTTCTGAGCCCCGATGAGTCCTGTTCTTTCCGGTGTGCTCCAGCTCCTCGCCCTCATGGTGGTGCTGGCACTGGTCTACCGCCCGCTGGGCGACTACATGGCCAGGGTCTACTCCTCGGAGAAGCACTACGCTCCCGAGAAGTGGGTCTACAAGGCCATCGGCGCCAACCCGACCGCTGAAATGCGCTGGCCCGCCTACCTGCGCGGTGTCCTGGCCTTCTCCGCGGTGAGCGTCCTCTTCCTCTACGGCCTCCAGCGCCTGCAGGGCTCGCTGCCCGGCTCGCTGGGCTTTGCGTCCATCGACCCCGACCAGGCCTTCAACACGGCCGCGTCCTTCGTCGCCAACACCAACTGGCAGTCGTACTACGGCGAGCAGGCCATGGGCCACGTCGTGCAGACCGGCGGCCTGGCGGTGCAGAACTTCGTCTCGGCGGCGGTCGGCATGGCCGTGGCCGTGGCCCTCGTCCGGGGCTTCGCCCGTTCCCGTACCGGTGAGCTGGGCAACTTCTGGGCCGACCTGGTCCGCGGTGTGGTCCGCATCCTGCTGCCCATCTCGGTGGTCGGCGCGATCATCCTGGTCGCCTGCGGTGCCATCCAGAACTTCGCCGGCATCCACGAGGTCGGCCAGTTCATGGGCGGTACGCAGCAGTGGAACGGCGGCGCGGTGGCCTCGCAGGAGGTCATCAAGGAGCTGGGCACCAACGGTGGCGGTTACTTCAACGCCAACTCCGCCCACCCCTTCGAGAACCCCAACCCGTTCTCGAACCTGTTCGAGATCTTCCTGATCCTGGTCATCCCGTTCTCGCTGACCCGGACCTTCGGCAAGATGGTCGGCAGCGTGAAGCAGGGCTACGCGATCCTCGCGACCATGGCCGTCATCTGGGTCGGCTTCGTCGCGCTGATGATGTGGACCGAGTTCGCGGGCAAGGGCCCGGCCTTCGAGGTCGCGGGCGGGGCGATGGAGGGCAAGGAGACCCGCTTCGGGATCGGCGCGTCGGCGATCTTCTCGGTCTCCACCACGCTGACCTCGACCGGTGCGGTGAACTCCTTCCACTCCTCGTACACCGGTTTCGGCGGCGGTATCCAGCTGCTGGGCATGCAGCTGGGCGAGATCGCGCCCGGCGGTGTCGGCTCCGGCCTCTACGGCATGCTGATCATGGCGATCATCGCGGTGTTCATCGCCGGCCTGATGGTCGGCCGTACGCCCGAATACCTGGGCAAGAAGATCGGCACCCGCGAGATCAAGTTCGCGGCCTGCTACATCCTGATCACCCCGGCGCTGGTGCTCGGCTTCACGGCCGCCGCCATGGCGCTGGACACCCCGGCGAACTCGATGACCAACAGCGGGGCGCACGGCTTCTCCGAGATCCTCTACGCCTACACCTCCGGAGCCAACAACAACGGTTCCGCCTTCGCGGGCCTGAACGCCGACACCCAGTGGTTCAACTCGACCATCGGCATCGCCATGCTGCTGGGCCGCTTCCTGCCCATGGTGTTCGTCCTGGCGCTGGCCGGCTCGCTGGCCGAGCAGAAGCCCGTCCCCGAGACGGCGGGCACGCTGCGCACCGACAAGCCCCTCTACACCGGGCTGCTGGTCGGAACGATCATGATCATCACCGGTCTGACCTACTTCCCGGCGCTGGCGCTGGGTCCGCTTGCCGAAGGGCTGGCGTCATGACCATCGACGTAAAGAAGCAGGACGCCATGTCCACAGCCACCCCCACCCGTGCTCCCCACTCCGACGTTCCCACCGGCCACAAGCCGGAACAGGGGCGCGTCGGCGGCGGCCTGTTCGACCCGAAGCAGCTGGTCAAGTCCTTCCCGGACGCGGTCCGCAAGCTCGACCCGCGCGTGATGATCAAGTCGCCGGTCATGTTCGTGGTCCTCATCGGCTCGGTGGTCACCACGGTGCTGGCGCTGAAGGACCCGGGCGACTGGTTCGGCTGGGCCATCACCGCCTGGCTGTGGCTGACCACGATCTTCGCCAACCTCGCGGAGGCGGTGGCCGAGGGCCGCGGCAAGGCGCAGGCGGACACCCTGCGTAAGGCCAAGACCGACACGGTCGCCCGCCGCCTGGTCGGCGGGGACGAGGAGCGGGTGCCGGGCACCGATCTGAAGATCGGCGACCTGGTGGTCTGCGAGGCCGGCGACATCATCCCCGGCGACGGTGACGTCGTCGAGGGCGTGGCCTCGGTGGACGAGTCGGCGATCACCGGTGAGTCCGCCCCGGTCATCCGCGAGTCGGGCGGCGACCGCTCGGCCGTGACCGGCGGCACCAAGGTCCTCTCCGACCGTATCGTCGTCAAGATCACCACCAAGCCGGGCGAGACCTTCATCGACCGGATGATCAGCCTGGTCGAGGGCGCCGCCCGGCAGAAGACCCCGAACGAGATCGCCCTCAACATCCTGCTGGCGTCCCTCACCATCGTCTTCCTGCTGGCCGTCGTCACCCTCCAGCCCTTCGCCATCTACGCCGGCGCCGAGCAGTCGATGATCGTGCTGACCGCACTGCTGGTCTGCCTGATCCCGACCACCATCGGTGCACTGCTCTCCGCGATCGGCATCGCCGGTATGGACCGCCTGGTCCAGCGCAACGTCCTGGCCATGTCCGGCCGGGCCGTCGAGGCCGCCGGCGACGTCTCCACCCTGCTGCTCGACAAGACCGGCACCATCACCCTCGGCAACCGCCAGGCCGCCGAGTTCGTCCCGGTCAAGGGCACCACCGAGGCCCAGGTCGCGGACGCGGCCCAGCTGTCCTCGCTGGCCGACGAGACCCCCGAGGGCCGCTCCATCGTCGTCCTGGCGAAGGAGAAGTACGGACTGCGCGAGCGCCACCAGGGCGAGCTCGCCCACGCCAGCTGGATCGCCTTCACCGCCCAGACCCGTATGTCGGGCGTGGACGTGGACGGCAAGAAGATCCGCAAGGGCGCGGCCGGCTCGGTCATCGCCTGGGTCACCGAGCAGGGCGGCCAGGTGTCCGAGGACGCCGACGCCCTCGCGAGCCGGATCTCCGAGGCCGGCGGCACTCCGCTGCTGGTAGCGGTGGAGGACGAGGACGGTGCCCGTGTCCTGGGCGTCATCCACCTCAAGGACGTCGTCAAGGAAGGCATGCGCGAGCGGTTCGACGAGCTGCGCCGGATGGGCATCAAGACGGTCATGATCACGGGTGACAACCCGCTGACCGCGCGCGCCATCGCCGAGGAGGCGGGAGTCGACGACTTCCTCGCCGAGGCCACCCCCGAGGACAAGATGGCCCTCATCAAGCGGGAGCAGGCGGGCGGCAAGCTGGTTGCGATGACCGGTGACGGCACCAACGACGCCCCGGCGCTTGCGCAGGCCGACGTCGGCGTGGCGATGAACACGGGCACCTCGGCCGCCAAGGAGGCCGGGAACATGGTGGACCTGGACTCCAACCCCACCAAGCTCATCGAGATCGTGGAGATCGGCAAACAGCTCCTGATCACCCGCGGCGCCCTGACCACCTTCTCCATCGCCAACGACGTCGCGAAGTACTTCGCGATCATCCCGGCCATGTTCGCGGTGGTCTACCCGGGCCTGGACAAGCTCAACATCATGGGCCTGGCCTCCCCGGAGTCGGCGATCCTCTCCGCGGTCATCTTCAACGCGCTGATCATCATCGCGCTGGTGCCGCTGGCGCTGAAGGGCGTGCAGTACCGGCCGACCAGCGCGGACAAGATGCTCCGCCGCAACCTGGGCCTCTACGGTCTCGGCGGCCTGATCGCCCCGTTCATCGGCATCAAGCTCATCGACCTGGTCATCTCCCTCATCCCCGGGCTCGCCTGAATTAGGAACGTGCTGACTCCCATGAACAACTCAGTAGGCAACACAGCGCGGCTGCTCGGCGCGGGCCTGCGGGCCCTGCTCGTCCTGACCCTGGTCTGCGGCGTGCTCTACCCGCTGGCCGTGACCGGAATCGCCCAGGCCCTGTTCAACGACAAGGCCAACGGCTCCGAGATCAAGGACAAGAGCGGGCAGGTCGTCGGCTCCTCCCTGATCGGCCAGACGTACAACCTCCCCAAGCAGAACCCTGACGACCCGGAGGAGGCGGCCAAGCCGGACCTCAAGTGGTTCCAGCCGCGCCCCTCCAACGGCCTCGGCTCCAACAGCGTCAACACCCAGTACTCGCTGATCCTCTCCGGCGCCACCAACCGGGCCGGTGACAACGAGGACCTCATCAAGTGGGTCACCGATGCCAAGGCCGCGGTCGTCGCGGACAACTCCACCGCCACCTACAAGGTCAAGCCGGAGGACGTGCCCGCCGACGCCGTCACCTCCTCCGGTTCCGGCCTCGACCCGCACATCTCGCCCGAGTACGCGAAGCTCCAGGTCAACCGGGTCGCCGAGCAGAACAACCTCGACGTCAAGCAGGTCGAGAAGCTGGTCGCCGACCACACCTCCGGCCGCGTCCTCGGCTTCATGGGCGAGCCCCGCGTGAACGTCCTGGAGCTCAACGTGGCCCTGAAGGCGCTCGCGCGGTGACCAGAGTGCTGGTGGTCGACGACGAGCCGCAACTGGTGAGGGCCCTGGAGATCAACCTGAAGGCGCGCCACTACGAAGTGGATTCCGCGCCGGACGGCACCAGGGCCCTGGCGACCGCCGCCGCCCGTCGGCCGGACGTCGTCCTGCTGGACCTCGGCCTGCCCGACATGGACGGGATCGAGGTCATCCGACGGCTGCGCGGCTGGTCGCGGGTGCCGATCCTGGTGGTCTCGGCCCGGCACAGCAGCGACGAGAAGGTCGAGGCGCTCGACGCGGGCGCCGACGACTACATCACCAAGCCGTTCAGCATGGACGAACTCCTTGCCCGGCTGCGGGCCTCCTCCCGGCGGACCCTGGAGTCCAAGGAAGCGGTCGGTGAGGACGTCATCGTGGAAACCGATGAGTTCACCATCGACCTGCTCGCCAAGAAGGCCAAGCGGCAGGGCAAGGAGGTCCGGCTCACGCCGACCGAATGGCATCTGCTGGAGGTGCTGATCCGCAACCGCGGCCGGCTTGTCACCCAGCGCGGGCTCCTCCAGGAGGTCTGGGGCTCCAGCTACGGCACCCAGACCAACTACCTGCGGGTCTACATGGCCCAGCTCCGGCGCAAACTCGAAGCGGACCCCGCCCACCCCCGGTACCTGATCACCACCCCGGGCATGGGCTACCGGTTCGACGCATAGGAACGGCTTTATCGATGGGACGCGGCAAGCTCCGGATCTACCTCGGCGCGGCGCCCGGTGTGGGCAAGACGTACGCGATGCTCTCCGAGGCGCACCGCCGGGTGGAACGGGGCTCCGATGTCGTCGCCGGCTTCGTCGAGCACCACAACCGCCCGCGCACCGTCGTGATGCTGCACGGTCTGGAACAGGTCCCGCGCCGCGATCTCGACTACCGCGGCACCGTGTTCGCCGAGATGGACGTGGATGCGGTGCTGCGGCGGCGGCCGGCGGTGGCGCTGGTGGACGAGCTGGCCCACACCAACATCCCCGGGTCCCGCAATGCCAAGCGCTGGCAGGACGTGGAGGAGCTCCTCCAGGCCGGTATCGATGTGGTGTCCACGGTCAACATCCAGCACCTGGAATCCCTCGGCGACGTGGTCGAGTCGATAACGGGGGTGCGTCAGCGCGAGACGGTGCCGGACGAGGTGGTGCGGCGGGCGGACCAGATCGAGCTGGTCGACATGTCCCCGCAGGCCCTGCGCCGCCGGATGGCCCACGGCAACATCTACAAGCCCGACCGGGTCGACGCCGCCCTGTCCAACTACTTCCGGCCCGGCAACCTCACCGCGCTGCGCGAGCTGGCCCTGCTGTGGACCGCCGACCGGGTCGACGAGTACCTGCGCGAGTACCGCGGCGAGCACGACATCCGCACCACCTGGCAGGCCCGCGAACGCATCGTGGTCGGCCTGACCGGCGGCCCCGAGGGCCGCACCCTGATCCGGCGGGCCGCCCGGCTGGCCGAGAAGGGCGCCGGCGGCGAACTCCTGGCCGTCTACATCTCCCGCAGCGACGGCCTCTCCTCCGCCTCCCCCAAGGAACTCGCCGTCCAGCGCACCCTGGTCGAAGACCTCGGCGGCAGCTTCCACCACGTCATCGGCGACGACGTCCCCAGCGCCCTCCTGGAGTTCGCCCGCGGAGTCAACGCCACCCAGATCGTGCTGGGTTCCAGCCGCCGCAAGAGCTGGCAGTACGTTCTCGGGCCCGGCGTCGGTGCCACCGTCGCCCGCGAATCCGGGTCCGACCTCGACGTCCACATCGTCACCCACGACGAGGCGGCCAAGGGCCGCGGGCTGCCGGTGGCCCGCGGAGCTCGCCTGGGCCGCTCCCGGATCCTGGCCGGCTGGCTGGTCGGGGTCCTCGGACCCGCCGTCCTCACCCTCCTCCTGACCAGCCTGGAGCCGGGGCCGGGGCTCGCCAACGACGTCCTGCTCTTCCTCGGCCTCACCGTCGCCGCCGCCCTGCTCGGCGGGCTGCGCCCGGCGCTCGCCGGCGCGGCCGTCGGCTCCTTGCTCCTGAACTACTACTTCACCCCACCCCTCCACACCCTCACCATCTCCGACCCCGAGAACATCGTCGCGATCTCGGTGTTCTTCGCGGTGGCGGTGTCGGTGGCCTCGGTGGTGGACCTGGCCGCCCGCCGCACCCACCAGGCGGCCCGGCTGCGCGCCGAGTCCGAGATCCTCACCCTGCTCGCCGGCAGCCTGCTGCGCGGCGAAACCACCCTCGACGCACTGCTGGAACGCGTTCGGGAGACCTTCGCCATGGAATCCGTGGCCCTGCTCGAGCGCGGCAGCGAGGTCGAACCGTGGATCTCCTCCGGCAGCGTCGGCCCCGACCCGGCCGAACGCCCCGAGGACGCGGACGTGGACATGCCCATCGGCGACCATATGGCGTTGGCCCTGACCGGCCGGGTCCTGCCGGCCGAGGACCGCCGCGTCCTCGGCGCCTTCGCCGCCCAGGCCATGGCGCTGCTCGACCGGCAGCGACTGGTCGGCGAGGCCCAGGAGGCCCGCAGTCTCGCCGAGGGCAACAAGATCCGTACGGCCCTGCTGGCCGCGGTCAGCCACGACCTGCGCACCCCGCTGGCCGGTATCAAGGCCTCCGTCAGCTCGCTCCGCTCCGATGACGTCGACTGGTCCGAAGAGGACCGCGCCGAACTGCTGGCCGGCATCGAAGCGGGCGCGGACCGGCTGGGGAACCTGGTGGACAACCTGCTCGACATGTCCCGCCTCCAGACGGGCACGGTCACCCCGGTGCTCCGCGAGATCGACCTGGACGAGGTCGTCCCGATGGCCCTGGGCGGCGTACCGGAAGGCAGCGTGGACCTGGACATCCCGGAGGACCTGCCCATGGTCACGGTGGACCCCGGCCTGCTGGAGCGGACGGTGGCCAACATCGTGGAGAACGCGGTCAAGTACAGCCCGGAGGACACCCCCGTCCTGGTCGCGGCCAGCGCCCTGCGGGACCGGGTCGAGCTCCGTGTGGTCGACCGCGGGCCCGGGGTCCCGGACGAGGCGAAGGAACGTATCTTCGCGCCGTTCCAGCGCCACGGCGACGCCCCCCGGGGCGCCGGAGTCGGCCTCGGCCTGGCCGTGGCCCGGGGTTTCGCCGAAGCCATCGGCGCCACCCTCACCGCCGAGGACACCCCGGGCGGCGGCCTCACCATGGTCCTCACCCTCACCCCGGTCCCGGCCGCGGACCGCCCACCGGAGGTCAGTGACCTGCGGAGAGCTCGCCGCTGAGCGTCCGGTGGAGCCGGGCGCTGGGCTCGTTCAGCCCGGTGATCTCCACGCTCTTGCCGCGTTGCGCGTACTTCTCCTGGACGGAGTCCAGGGCCGCGACGGAAGAGGCGTCCCAGATGTGGGCCGCCGACAGGTCGATCACGACCCTGTCCGGGTCCCCCGCATAGTCGAACCGCCCGGCCAGCTCGTTCGACGAGGCGAAGAACAGCTCCCCGCTCACGGAGTAGACGACCCGGGTCCCGTCCGGGTCGGTCACGGCGGTGACGCGGGCACGGTGCGCCACCCGCCGGGCGAAGACGGCCATCGCCGTCAGGGAGCCGGCGATGACTCCGACAGCCAGGTTGTGGGTCGCCACCACACACACCACGGTGATCACCATGACGGCGGTCTCCCCGGCCGGCATCCGCTTCCAGGTGCGCGGCGCGACCGAGTGCCAGTCGAAGGTCGCGAAGCAGACCATCACCATCACGGCGACCAGCGCGGCCATCGGAATCTCCGAGACCACCGGCCCGCACACGATGCACAGCACCATCAGGAACACACCGGAGAGGAACGTCGACAGCCGGGTACGGGCCCGGGAAACCTTCACGTTGACCATCGTCTGGCCGATCATCGCGCAGCCGCCCATGCCGCCGAAGAACCCGGTGACGATGTTCGCGATGCCCTGGCCCACCGACTCGCGCGTCTTGCAGGACCGGGTATCGGTGATCTCGTCGACGAGCTTCGCGGTCATCAGCGACTCCATCAGCCCGACCAGCGCCATGGCGAAGGCGTACGGCGCGATCGTCGCCAGCGTGTCCACGGTGAACGGCACGTCCGGGAGCCCGGGAACCGGCAGCGCCGACGGCAGCTCCCCCTTGTCGCCGACGGTCGGCACCGCGATCCCGGCGGCGACGGTGACGGTGGTGAGGACGACGATCGACACCAGCGGCGCGGGGACGACGGCGGTGACCTTGGGGAAGAAAACCATCAGCCCCAGCCCGGCCACGAAGAGCGGGTACACGGCCCACGGCACGCCCGCCAGCTCCCGCACCTGCGCCATGAACACCAGGACGGCGAGGGAGTTGACGAAGCCGACCATGACCGAGCGCGGCACGAAACGCAGCAGCCGGGCCAGCCCGAGCGCGCCGAGCAGAATCTGGAAGACCCCGGCCAGGATGACGGCCGCCACCAGGTAGCCGAAGCCGTGCTCCCGGTTCAGCGGTGCGATGACCAGCGCCACCGCCCCGGTCGCGGCGGAGATCATGGCCGGTCGGCCACCGACGACCGCGATCGTCACGGCCATGGTGAACGAGGCGAACAGCCCGATCGCCGGATCCACCCCCGCGATGATCGAGAACGAGATGGCCTCGGGTATCAGCGCCAACGCCACCACGAGCCCACCGAGCACCTCGGTCCGCAGCACCTTCGGCGCGAGCCAGGACGGACGGCGAGGAGCACGCGGCCACGGCAACGCGCGGAGCGCGGAGGAGGAGGGCATGGCGGAGCGGACCTGTCCTGTCGGGGGCGCAAAGAACGACCGGAGACGCAGGAAGGGCCTGACGTACGGAGCCGGGGAGGCGAAATTTTATCCTACGACCCCTGCACCGGCAGATCGCGCGGCCTCCCCAACGCCTGCCCCCAGGTGCCCGAACGGTGTAATCCTCACACCGGCCTCTTTGATCACAAGAGAGCTCCGGAGGAGTTCCGCCTTCTGAAGGAACACTCCACAGGAAGGGCAACGGACATGGCCGGCCAACTCGCCGTACGCGTCACGACAGCCATCGCCGCAGCAGTTGCGCTCGCGCTCTTACCCCCAGCGCAGGCGCATGCCGGCGCCATCGGCTCCACCCCGGTGGCCACCTTCGACTACCAGGTCGGGGGCGTCACCATGAAGGTCCCCACAGGCTGCATGTTCACCCACATCATCCGGGGCGAGGGAAAGAAGATCACCTACCAGAACGCCGGAGTCGACTGCGGGTTCGTCGGAGCCCTCAACGCGGGCTTCTGTAACTGGCGCATCGACTTCACATACGCCGACACGAGCAACAGGACCTACAAGACCTCGCGCGGCAAGACCCACACCGAGTGCAAGATCAATCCCATGCGGGACAACGCGCCCCAGGCGCTTCCCCACTACGGCAAAGCGTGCGCCAACCTCAACGTCAATGGCGTCCGCCGGGTCAGCCAGTGCCACCACATCACGAAGTGAGCAGCGCATGACCACGCATCCCACACCGGAAGACTCGGCTCAGGACGGCAAGCGTCGCCGCGGCGGCATTTTCGCCTTCTTCGTCGGAGCAGCCGTATCCCTGGCCTTCTTCGCGTTCTTCCCCGGCCTGCCCCACGTCATCGACTGGGGCGCGATTCTCGTGTCGCTGGCCGTCGGTGTGCTCGCGCGCTTGGCTTACCGTGCTTGGGTCGCGACGAGCGGCCCGCCTTCACCATGATCGCTCCCTGCGGAAGCAGCCGACTGCGAGGGGCTCGCCGGTGGACCGTGTGAGCCCCAGTGGGAGCACTGCGGCTGCACAACGCAACACCCGGCAGGAGGGGCGGGAAGCGAAGCAGCGCAATGGGGCTTGTCCGCGCGAAGAGGTCTTCAGGCAGGTTGGTCACCCAGAGAGAGCCGGTGCAGGCTTTCCTGCACTGACCAGTCCGAACCCGTAGCCGCTCAGTTGGTCACTCAACGGAAACAGGTCAGGCACCTACCAAAATTGGTAGGTGCCTGACCTGGTCTTACGAAGTCGGGGTGGCGGGATTTGAACCCACGACCTCTTCGTCCCGAACGAAGCGCGCTGCCAAGCTGCGCTACACCCCGATCGCCACCTTGACAGGCTCGCTGTCCTGGCGACATCGATTACTCTAGCGGACCCTCGCCCGTAGACGAAATCCGGTTTCGGTGCGCGCCTAGGCTGGCGGCGTCAGGGTGAGCAGGGTCGCCTCCGGGGGGCAGGCGAAGCGGACCGGGGTGAAGCGGTTGGTGCCGCAGCCGGCCGAGACGTGCAGGTAGGACCGGTTTCCGCCGGCCTCGTGGGTGGAGAGGCCCTTCACCCGGTCCGTGTCCAGGTCGCAGTTGGTGACCAGGGCGCCGTAGAAGGGGATGCACAGCTGACCGCCGTGCGTGTGGCCCGCCAGGATCAGCGGGTAGCCGTCCGCCGTGAACGACTCCAGGCTCCGCAGGTACGGCGCGTGCACCACGGCCATGGAGAAGTCCGCGTCCGGCTCCGGTCCGCCCGCCACCTGCTCGTACCGGTCTCGCTTGATGTGCGGGTCGTCGAGCCCGGTGAAGGCCAGCTCCAGGTCCTGCAGCTTGAGCCGGCCCCGGGTGTTGGTGAGGTTCAGCCAGCCTGCCTCGTCGAAGGCGTCCCGCAGCTCCTCCCACCGGTTGTGGACGGCTCCGACCACCGGCTTGTTGCCGTTCAGGCCGTGCCGGCCCTGCACCTTCTCCAGCAGGTAGAGCGCGGGGTTGCGCAGCCGCGGGCCGTAGTAGTCGTTCGAGCCGAACACGTACACACCGGGGAAGGCCATCAGCGGGCCGAGCGCATCGAGCACGTCGGGGATGCCCTCGGTGTCGGAAAGGTTGTCACCGGTGTTGACCACGAAGTCCGGACGGAGTCCGGCCAGGGACTGCAGCCAGGCGCGCTTCTTGTGCTGGCCGCGCACCATGTGGATGTCCGAGACCTGCAGGACCCGCAGAGGACGCATCCCGCGCGGCAGGACGGGCACGGTCACCCGGCGCAGCCGGAAGGACCTGGCCTCGAAGCCGGCGGCGTAGGCCACTCCGGCCGCCCCGACCGCCGCGATGCCGGCGGTGATCTTCAGGGGAACTCCGTAACGCGCGCGCATGGGGACATCGTCGCAGATGGCGGGGATGCGTAAAACGAGTGGGCGGCACCGGGGGGCCACCTGGCAGACTCGAACCATGACCACGCTCAAGGCCAAGCTGCAGGACGACCTCACCACCGCCATCAAGGCGCGGGACGAGCTGCGCTCGTCCACCCTCCGCCTCACCCTCTCCGCGATCACCAACGAGGAGGTCGCCGGCAAGACCGCCCGCGAGCTCTCCGACGCGGAGGTGCTCAAGGTGATCGCCAAGGAGGCGAAGAAGCGCCGCGAGGCCGCCGACGCCTTCGCCAAGGGTGGTCGTCCCGAGCAGGCGGAGCGGGAGCTCGCCGAGGGCCGGGTCCTGGACGAGTACCTGCCGAAGCAGCTCACCGACGAGGAGCTGCGGGAGATCGTGGCCCAGGCCGTCGAGGAGGCCAAGGCGGCGGGGGCCGAGGGGCCGCGCGCCATGGGTGCCGTCATGAAGATCGTGAACCCGAAGGTGGCCGGGCTGGCCGAGGGCGGGCGGGTCGCCGCCGCCGTCAAGGAGCTGCTCGCCTAGCCGGGAGGCAAAGAATCAAAGGGGAGGGCCCCGGCCGTGTGGCCGGGGCCCTCCCTCTTTGGTTGCTCAGCTCTATGTGCTCAGCGCGGGCCGCCGGTGCCGTTGTTCGGGCCGCCGATGACGCCGGGGAGCCCGGGGAACGGGTTGCCGCCCGTGCCGCCCGCGCCACCGGTACCGCCTGCTCCGCCCGGGTTCCCGGTGCTGCCGCCCGGCCGGCCGCCGCCCTGCCCGCCGTCCGCGCCGGTGCTCGTTCCGGCCGCCGCCCCGCCCGGCCGGCCGTCGCCGGGCTTGCCGTCACCCGGCCGGTTGGGCCGGTTGGGCCGGTTGGGGTTGCCGCGCCCGCCGGGGGCCGGTACCGAGGTCTCCGGAGGCAGGCCCACCGTGACGAAGTTGTCCGCCGACCGGCCGGCCAGTGCGCCCGAGACCGCCTGCTTCCAGATCGGACCGGGCAGACCGCCGCCGAAGACCTTGTCGTAGTACTGGCCGCCGATGGTGATCCGCTCCATCGAGACCTGCTTGGAGCCGCCCGAGCCGACCCAGGTGGCACCCGCCAGGTTCGGCGTGTACCCGACGAACCAGGCGTTGTAGCGCTCGTCCGTGGTACCCGTCTTGCCCGCGCTCTGCCGGTCGGTCAGGCCCGACTGCCGGCCGGTGCCGGAGTCGACCACGCCGAGCAGCAGGGTGTTGATGGTGTCCGCGGTGCTCTCCGACATCACCGACTCGCACTTGGTCTTCGGTACCTGGAGCGCCTTGCCGTGCGAGTCGGTGATCGACTCGATGGCGACCGGCGTGCAGTAGGTACCGCGGTTGGCGAAGGCGGCGTAGGCGTTGGCCATGGTGAGCGGGGACATGCCCTCGGTGCCCAGCGAGATCGCGGGGACCTGCTTGAGCTTGGTGCCGTCCGCCGGGATGACCCTGAGCTTGTTGGTCATCTCGGTCAGCGGGCACAGGCCCATCTCGCTGATCATCTCGACGAAGTACGTGTTGACCGACAGCGCCATGGCTTCCCGCATGGCGTACGGGCCGACCTCGGACTCGGTCTCGTTCTCCACCTTGTCCTTGGGCCTGCCGGTGTTCACCCACGGCTTGTCGCCGCAGGTCTGCACCGGGCTCGGGTACTCCATCTGGAACGGGGAGGCATAGGTCTTCGACGGCTGGATGCCCCGCTCGATGGCGGCGGCGGCCACGAACGGCTTGAAGGTCGAGCCCGTCGGGAAGCCGTAGTTCGACCCGCCCATCCGCTTGTCCACGGAGAAGTTGATCTGGGTTTCGTTCTTCCCGAAGCCGTACGGCTTGGACTGGCCCATGGCCATGACCCGGCCGGTGCCCGGCTGGACCAGGGTCACCGCCGTCGCGACCTTGTCGTCCTGATCGACATGGTCCTTGATCGACTCGTTGACCGAGTCCTGGGACTGCGGGTCCAGCGTGGTGCGGATGGTCAGGCCGCCCTGGTTCCACACCTTGGCCCGGTCCTCCCGGTTCGCGCCGAACACCGGGTCGGACAGGAAGGTGTTGCGGACGTAGTCACAGAAGAAGCCGGCGCCCTTGACGGCGGTGATGCAGCCGTTGCGCGGCCTGGTCACCTTCAGCTGGACCGGCTTGGCCTTGGCGGCGTCCGCCTCGGCCTGTGAGATGTCCCTGACGTCGGCCATCCGCTGGAGCACCACGTTCCGGCGGTTCATCGCCTCGGTGGAGTCGTTCACCGGGTCGTACCGGCTGGGCGACTGCACCAGGCCGGCCAGCAGTGCCGACTGCTCCAGCGTCAGGTCCTTGGCGGGCTTGCTGAAGTAGCGCTGCGCCGCGGACTCGATCCCGTACGCCTGCTGGCCGAAGTACGTGATGTTGAGGTAGTTCTCGAGGATCTTCTTCTTCCCGAGTTCTTCCTCGACCTGGATCGCGTACTTCAGCTCGCGGATCTTGCGGCCCAGGCTCTTCTGCTGGGCTTCCCGCACCTTGGTCGTGTCGTCGCCGGCCTCTTCGACGAATACGTTCTTCACGTACTGCTGGGTCAGCGTGGAGGCGCCCTGTGCTGCGCCGCCCTCCTGCGCGTTCCGGTTGACCGCGCGCAGGATGCCCTTGAGGTCCACCGCGCCGTGCTCGTAGAAACGCGAGTCCTCGATCGCGACGATCGCCTTCTGCATGTACGGAGAGATGGCGGTGAGCGGGACCACCTGCCGGTCGCGTGAGTAGACGGTGGCGATCAGGCCACCCTCGGCGTCCAGGATCGTGGTGCGCTGACTCAGCGGCGGGGTCTTGAGATTGGCCGGGATCTCGTCGAATCCCTCGACGGTTCCCTTTGCGGCGAGACCCAGGGCGCCCGCGCCCGGGATTGCGATGCCGGCGAGGACAAGTCCGGAGAGAACGGACACTCCGAGGAACTTGGCGGCCTGCTGACTCCTCGAGAGCCCTCCGCCCGAGCGCTTCTTTGCCATGGAGGCAGCCTACGTTCTCATTCGCCGGACACGCGCGAATGCCTTGGCCTAAGCTGCTCTCAACTGTCACAGCAGTGTGGTGCCACATCAACCCCTCGGCTTGATTTTCACCCTTCCCGAATGGGGTGGACTGATGTCCGAATCTCGCGCCTCCCTCTGTTGGCCCTCTGGCGATTGCACCCGAATTGCCGGAATGGTCGGGCATGTCGCTCGATCACTCCGTCGGGTGATCTGCCGCTTACCCATAGTCCGTTCGGACCATTCAAGATTGGGCCCGTCGGGGGTGTTGCACTGTGTCCACCTTCCGTAACGTCCTCAACTGGCAGCGGTGAATATGCCGCTGCCGCCGTGGGGGAGCCTCGATTCGGGAGAGGACGGCGCCGGCATGGGCTGGGTTACCGACTGGAGTGCGCAGGCAGCCTGCCGCACTACCGATCCGGATGAACTGTTCGTTCAAGGAGCGGCACAGAACAGGGCCAAGGCGGTGTGCACCGGATGCCCGGTGCGGACCGAATGCCTGGCCGACGCGCTCGACAATCGCGTCGAGTTCGGCGTGTGGGGCGGCATGACCGAGCGGGAACGGCGCGCGCTGCTGCGCAGGCGTCCCACCGTCACCTCCTGGCGACGGCTGCTCGAAACCGCCCGTACGGAGTACGAGCGCAGCACCGGCATCCTGACCGTGGATGTCGACGCGGACATCGACGTTCCGTACGAGACCTACGCCGCGGCCGGGTAGCGCCGCGGCCGGCCACACGTACGGCACACGTACGCCTATCGACCCCCGGCAGGCCGAGATCCGGCAGCCGCGAGTCGTTCACCGATGGCCCGCAGCCCGGCGAGGTCGTGCACATCGCCGGGCAGGGCGGCCACTTCGGCCACCGCCACATCGGGATGCAGCGAGGCGAAGCGGTCCCGCGTGCGCTGCTCGCGCGCGATCACCTGCATCCGCTCCGCGTGCAGGCGCAACAGCCCCGCGGTGATGTCGTCCACAGTGAGCTCGTTCGCGTCAGGGGGAGTGTCGGCGTCGGAGTCACGCAGTCCAGCTTTCCCGGACTCCTGATCGACAATGCCGCCTTCCTCAAGATTCTCCGCAGCCGCCAGTGCCCGTTCGGCGGAGAGCTGTCCGGCACCGCTGCCGTGCACCCGGTTCAGCACCAGCCCGGCCAGCGGCATCCGCTCCTCGGCCAGCCGTTCGACGAAGTACGCCGCCTCGCGCAGGGCGTCCGGCTCGGGGGCCGCGACCACCAGGAAGGCCGTCCCCGGCGCCTGCAGCAGCCGGTACGTGGCATCCGCGCGGGTCCGGAACCCGCCGAACATGGTGTCCATCGCGGCCACGAAGGTCTGTACGTCCTTCAGCAGCGAGGCGCCCATCAGCTTGCTGAGCGTGCCGGTCATCAGCGACAGGCCGGCCATGCCGAGGTTCACGAACTTCATCCCGGCCCGGCCGCCCACCTTCGCCGGTGCCATCAGCACCCGGATGAACTTCCCGTCCAGGAAGGACCCCAGGCGCTTCGGCGCGTCCAGGAAGTCCAGGGCCGACCGGCTCGGCGGGGTGTCCACCACGATCAGGTCCCAGTCGTCCCGGGCGCGCAGCTGACCCAGTTTCTCCATGGCCATGTATTCCTGCGTGCCCGCGAACCCGGCGGACAGGGACTGGTAGAAGGGGTTCTCCAGGATCGCCCGGGCCCGGTCGGCGTCCGCGTGCGCCTCGACGATCTCGTCGAAGGTCCGCTTCATGTCGAGCATCATGGCGTGCAGTTCCCCGCCGCCGGCGTCCCCGCCCTCTGCACCGCCGCCGGAGCCCACCCCGTCGACCCTCCGCGGGGTGTTGTCCAGTTCGTCGATCCCCATCGACTGGGCCAGCCTGCGCGCCGGGTCGATGGTCAGCACCACCACCCGCCGGCCCCGCTCGGCCGCCCGCACCCCCAGGGCCGCCGCGGTGGTCGTCTTGCCCACCCCGCCGGCCCCGCAGCACACCACGATCCGCGTCTTCGGATCGTCCAGCAGCGCGTCCACCGCAAGCTCCGGCGGAGCGTCCATGCCCGTCCCCGCGACCTCGGTCGTCATTCTTCTCCCGCCTGCTTGTGCAGCTCAGTCGCCAGCTCGTACAGCCCGGCCAGGTCCATGCCCGTGCCGAGCAGCGGCAGTTCGTACGTCGGGACGTCGAGTCCGGCCAGGACCCGGCGCTGTTCGCGCTCCAGCCCCACCCGCTCGGCGTGTTCCACGGCCTGTTCCAGCAGCGGTTCCACCAGTTGCTCGGCCGGTCCGCCGCGGCGGGCCCCGCCCAGCCCCGCCCGGGACAGTGCCGCGGCCACCTCGGCCCGGTGCTCCCCGGCCGCGGCCCGCAGGGCCTCCTCGTCCAGGTGGTGGGGGCGCACCATGTTGACGACCACCCGGCCCACCGGAAGCCCGGCTTCCAGGAGTTCCGCAATGCCGTCGGCCGTCTCCTGGACCGGCATCTCCTCCAGCAGGGTCACCAGGTGCACCGCCGTCTCGGGGGACTTGAGCACCCCCATCACCGCCTGCGCCTGGTTGTGGATCGGCCCGAACCGGGCCAGCCCCGCCACCTCGTCGTTGACGTTCAGGAACCGGGTGATCCGTCCGGTCGGCGGCGCGTCCATCACCACGTGGTCGTAGACGAACCGGCCCGACTTGTCCTTCCGCCGGACCGCCTCACAGGCCTTGCCGGTCAGCAGTACGTCCCGCAGACCCGGCGCGATGGTGGTGGCGAAGTCGATCGCACCCAGCTTCTTCAGCGCCCGCCCGGCCGACCCGAGCTTGTAGAACATCTGCAGGTAGTCCAGCAGCGCCCGCTCCGCGTCGATCGCCAGTGCATGGACCTCCCCGCCGCCCGGCACCACGGCGATCTTCCGCTCCTCGTACGGGAGCGCCTCCGCCCCGAAGAGCTGCGCGATGCCCTGCCTGCCCTCCACCTCCACCAGAAGTGTCCGCCTGCCCTCGCGCGCGAGGGCCAGCGCGAGTGCCGCGGCGACCGTGGTCTTCCCGGTTCCGCCCTTGCCGCTGACCACCTGGAGCCTGCTCACAACCGACGAGCCTAATTCCTCCGCCCCCGCTCCGGTCGGGCCGGGTGGCCACGACCGGACATGTCGCGCGCATCACCCCGAGCCGCGGGCGCCGCACGGGGGCACCGGGCGCAGGCACTACGCTCGGCCCCATGACCAAGAAGTTCGAATACGCGACGGTCCCGCTGCTGGTCCACGCCACCAAGCAGATCCTGGACACCTGGGGCGAGGACGGCTGGGAGCTCGTCCAGGTCGTGCCCGGGCCGAACAACCCCGAGCAGCTCGTGGCCTACCTCAAGCGGGAGAAGGCATGAGCGCCGTAGAGGAGAGGCTTGCCGAGCTCGGCCTGACCCTTCCGGAGGTCGTGCCGCCGCTCGCCGCGTACCAGCCGGCCGTCCGCTCGGGCCAGTACGTCTACACCGCGGGCCAGCTCCCGATGGTGAAGGGCTCGCTGCCGGTCACCGGAAAGGTCGGCGCCGAGGTCTCCGCGGAGCAGGCGAAGGAGCTCGCCGCGATCTGTGCGCTGAACGGCCTGGCCGCCGTCAAGTCCGTGGTCGGTGACCTCGACCGGATCGTGCGCGTGGTGAAGGTCGTCGGCTTCGTCGCCTCGGCCCCCGATTTCACCGGCCAGCCGGCCGTTCTGAACGGGGCCAGCGAGCTGCTCGGCGAGGTCCTCGGCGAGAAGGGCGTGCACGCCCGCAGCGCGGTCGGCGTCGCGGTCCTGCCGCTGGACGCGCCGGTCGAGGTCGAGTTCCAGATCGAGATCTCTTCCTGACCCGCCGGAGTACGGCTCGGGGCCGGGCTCAGCCCGGCCCCCTCGAACATCGGGCCGGATGGTCGTAGCATCCGGCCATGTCGAACCGCGAGCAGACCCCAGCCGCCGCCCCCGCCGGAGGCCAGTGGTACCCGCCGGAGTGGCCCGACCGGATCCGGGCCCTGGCCGAGGGGTCCCTCACCCCGGTCGCGCCCAAGCGGGCCGCCACCGTGATGCTGCTCCGGGACACCCCCGAGGGCCCCGCCGTGCACATGCTGCGGCGCCGTGCCTCGATGGCCTTCGCCGGAGGCGCGTACGCCTACCCCGGCGGCGGGGTCGATCCGCGCGACGAGGACCACCGGACCGGCTGGGCGGGCCCCTCCCGCCAGGAGTGGGCCGACCGGCTCGGCACCGATGCCCCCACCGCCCAGGCCATCGTCTGCGGGGCGGTCCGGGAGACCTTCGAGGAGGCCGGGGTGCTCCTCGCCGGCCCCGCCGACGGCACCCTGATCCCGGATCTGACCGGCGACGACTGGGAGGCCGACCGGCTGGCCCTGGTGGCCCGGGAGCTCTCCTTCGCCGAGTTCCTCGACCGTCGCGGGCTGGTGCTCCGCTCCGACCTGCTCGGTGCCTGGGCCCGCTGGATCACCCCCGAGTTCGAGGCCCGCCGGTACGACACCTGGTTCTTCGTGGCCGCGCTCCCCGAGGGCCAGCGGACCCGCAACGCCTCCACCGAAGCCGACCGGACCGTGTGGATCCGTCCCGCGGACGCCGCGGCCGGCTACGACAAGGGCGAGCTGCTGATGATGCCGCCCACCATCACCACCCTGCGCTCCCTGGAGCCGTACGGCACCGCTGCCGCGGCCGTTGCGGCGGCCGGCTCCCAGGACCTCACCCCGGTGCTGGCCCGGGCGGTCCTCGAAGGCGGGGAGATCGTGCTCTCCTGGCCCGGCCACGACGAGTTCACCAAACGCGTACGCACGTCCGGAGGCCCCGCATGACCAGTGCAGCCGCTCTGCCGGGACAGCCCCGCGGAATCGTCACTTCAGGCCCGGCCACCGCCCGCGCGGTCAATGTGCTGGCCCCCAACCCGTCCGCCATGACCCTGGACGGCACCAACACCTGGCTGGTCTCCGAGCCCGATTCCGAGCTCGCGGTGGTCATCGACCCCGGCCCGCTGGACGAGGGACACCTGCGCGAGGTCATCGCCACGGCCGAGAAGGCGGGCAAGCGGATCGCGCTGACCCTGCTCACGCACGGCCACCCCGACCACGCGGCGGGTGCCGGCCGGTTCGCCGAGCTCACCGGCACCAAGGTGCGGGCCCTGGACCCGGCCCTGCGCCTGGGGGACGAGGGGCTGGCCGCCGGCCAGGCCATCCGGGTCGGCGGTCTGGAGATGCGGGTGGTCGGCACCCCCGGCCACACCGCCGATTCGCTCTGCTTCCACATCCCCGCCGACCGTGCCGTGCTGACCGGGGACACCATCCTCGGCCGCGGCACCACGGTGGTCGCCCACCCCGACGGGCGGCTCGGCGACTACCTGGACTCGCTGCGCCGGCTGCGCTCCCTCACGGTCGACGACGGGGTGCACACGGTGCTGCCGGGGCACGGGCCGGTGCTGGAGGACGCCCAGGGAGCCGTGGAGTTCTACCTCGCGCACCGGGCGCACCGGCTGGCCCAGGTGGAGACGGCGGTGGAGAACGGTTTCAGCACCCCGTCCGAGGTGGTCGCCCACGTTTACGCGGACGTCGACCGGTCGCTCTGGCCGGCCGCGGAATGGTCCGTACGTGCGCAATTGGAGTACCTGCGCGACCACGGACTGATCCCCGGGGGGCCCGAATGACCGCCCGAATGACCACCCCAACCACTCCCTAGCCGGGAGGCGCTGTGGCTCCGGCCGGGCGCGGGCTCTTGGTGCCGTGCCGGGCCGTGTACTCGTCCGCGAGCCAGGGCCCGAGGTCTTCGACGTAACCGCGCAGCACGCCGGGATCCGTGCCGGGCGCCAGTGCCACCCCGGCCGCGGCGCGCATCTGGGCTGCGCGCTCCGGGTAGTACCGGCCGAACACCTCGGCGGATTCCTGCAGGTCACTGGTCCAGCCGCGCCACCGGGGCATGACCAGGGTGAATCCGGTCCGGACCAGGCGGCGGGCGAACTGCCGGCTCAGCTTCCGGTACTCGTCGGGTGTGTGCGCGGCTGCGAGCCGGGCCCGCCAGACCGGCAGTACGGCGGCCAGATCGCCGTTCGTCTCGCGGGCCAGCAGGCCGTCCGGGCGGTAGCGGGGGAGGTGCTCGGCCAGGTCGGAGCCGAGCAGCGGGGTGCACCGGCAGGCCAGGAACCAGCCCAGGTCGTATCGTTCCTGCTCGCTCAGCAGGAGCTCCTTGGAGTACAGCAGGATGCCGGCTCCGTCGATCGCGTCGAAGTCCTCGTCGAGCCCCCGGGCGAGCACCTCGGCGATGTCCCGGTCGTCCTGGGCGGGCTCGTGCTGGAGGGCGATCAGCAGGTCGAGGTCCGATGCGCCGGGCCGGGCGGTTCCGCGCGGTACGGAGCCGTACAGGTAGGCGCTGTGCAGCCGCCGTCCGTACGCCTCGGCGGTGCGGGAGCGGGCCGCCGCCACGACGGCCCGGAACCCTGGCGGTACCCGGCCCAGGTCCCCCTCGCGTTCGATGTACCCCTGTCCGTCCAGGCCTCGGCGCTCCATACGGATCACTGTGCCCGGCGATTCCGGCGGTGCGGGGGCACCGGCGCCGGGCGTGTCGCGGGGCGGGGGAGCGGGCCGCGGCGCGGGGGCGGGGGTGGCGGCGGGGGCCGGAACGCGAGGAGGGGCCCCGCCCGTCCGGGCAGGACCCCTCCGTCGCTCACAGCACGGGCGCCGCTCAGCGCGAGCGCTTCGCCAGCCGCTCCACGTCCAGCAGGATCACGGCACGGGCCTCCAGGCGGAGCCAGCCGCGGCCGGCGAAGTCGGCCAGCGCCTTGTTCACCGTCTCGCGGGAGGCGCCGACGAGCTGGGCCAGCTCCTCCTGGGTCAGGTCGTGGACGACGTGAATGCCTTCCTCCGACTGCACGCCGAAGCGGCGCGACAGGTCCAGGAGGGCCCGGGCGACCCGGCCCGGCACATCGGAGAAGACCAGGTCGGACATCTGGTCGTTGGTCTTGCGCAGGCGCCGGGCGACGGCGCGCAGCAGGGCCGTGGCCACCTCGGGGCGGGCGTTCAGCCAGGGCTGGAGGTCGCCGTGGCCCAGGCCGAGCAGCTTGACCTCGGTCAGGGCGGTGGCCGTGGCCGTCCGCGGGCCCGGGTCGAACAGCGACAGCTCGCCGATCAGCTCGCCGGGGCCGAGCACCGCGAGCATGTTCTCGCGGCCGTCGGGGGAGGTGCGGTGGAGCTTCACCTTGCCCTCGGTGACCACGTACAGCCGGTCACCGGGGTCGCCCTCGTGGAACAGGGCGTCACCGCGTGCGAGGGTCACCTCGCCCATGGAGGCGCGGAGCTCCGCGGCCTGCTCGTCATCGAGCGCCGCGAAGAGCGGGGCGCGCCGCAGAACGTCGTCCACGAGTCTCTCTCCTATGTCGACCGGCTCCGGGGACCGTGCTCCCCATTTTGCCGGACGCTACAAACAGTGCGATCAATCACAAGGATGCCGGACGGACGGGTGTGCTGTGCGGTGTTACCGGAGGTCCGGGCGGGTGTCACTGCCCGGCCTTAGGCTGGCGGAGTGTCCAATAAGCCGGTGAGAGCACAGGCCAAGGGGTCCGCGGGAGTGACCGCCGCCCTGAATTCAGCTGTGGGCGAACAGGGGGTTGGCGCGGCTGCGGCCCGCCCCCCGGGCAAAGCTTCGGCCAAGAAAGCTGTGGGAAAGACCAAGCCGGAATCGCATCTGGCCATGGTGCGCCGCGCCCGGCGGATCAACCGTGAGCTGGCCGAGGTCTATCCCTACGCCCACCCCGAACTCGATTTCCGGAATCCCTTCGAGCTGCTGGTCGCGACCGTTCTGTCGGCCCAGACCACCGATCTCCGGGTGAACCAGACCACCCCGGCGCTGTTCGCCGCGTACCCGACCCCCGAGGACATGGCCGCGGCCGTGCCGGAGGAGCTGGAGGAACTGATCCGGCCGACCGGGTTCTTCCGGATGAAGGCGAAGTCGCTGCTGGGCCTCTCTGCGGCCCTGCGGGACAACTTCGGGGGCAATGTGCCCGGACGTCTCCAGGACCTCGTCACACTGCCGGGAGTGGGCCGCAAGACCGCCAATGTGGTCCTCGGCAATGCGTTCGGAGTCCCCGGAATCACCGTGGACACCCACTTCGGCCGGCTGGTGCGCCGGTGGAAGTGGACCGAGCAGGAGGACCCGGAGAAGGTCGAGGCGGAGATCTGCGCGATCTTCCCGAAGAGCGAGTGGACGATGCTGTCCCACCGGGTCGTCTTCCACGGCCGCCGGATCTGCCACTCCCGCAAGCCCGCCTGCGGGGCCTGCCCGATCGCCCCGCTCTGCCCGGCGTACGGGGAGGGCGAGACCGACCCGGAGAAGGCGAAGAAGCTGCTCAGGTACGAGCTGGGCGGCCAGCCGGGCCAGCGGCTCAGCCCGCCCCCGGACTACCCGGGCCTGCCGGCCCCGCCGCTGGGCGGCACGGTGCCGGGCGGCGACGACGCCGGCTGACGGGGTTCGCCGAGTACGACACGAAGTCAGCCAGACAGAACGGGGTGTTCATGACAGGCGCTGAGCAGAGCGGGTCCACGGCCGCCGCCGAAGCGGCGTACCACCGCGTCCGGGCGGCAGCGGACCCTGCCGCCGAACCGGGGCCCGGGGCGGGCGGAGACCACCGCATCCGGATCAGCGCCCACGGCCTGCCCGACTGGCTGGAGCCGGTCGAGCGGGCCGCCCGGACCGTCGAGCCCCGCCAGCTCAGCCGCTTCCTGCCGCCGTCCGACGGCCGGGGCCGCCAGTCCGCCGTCCTGATCCTGTTCGGCGAGGGCCCGGACGGGCGGCCAGAGCTGCTCCTGATGGAGCGGTCCGGCAGTCTGCGCTCCCATGCCGGACAGCCGTCCTTCCCGGGCGGGGCCCTCGACCCCGAGGACGGCGACCCGCAGACCACCGGCCCGCTGCGGGCCGCTCTCCGCGAGGCGGAGGAGGAGACCGGGCTCGATCCGGCCGGCGTCCAGCTCTTCGGGGTGCTGCCGAGCCTCTACATCCCGGTCAGCGAGTTCGTTGTCACCCCGGTGCTGGGCTGGTGGCACACCCCCAGCCCGGTCGGTGCCGTCGACCCGGCCGAAACCGCCCGGGTCTTCACGGTGCCCGTGGCGGATCTCACGGACCCGGCACACCGGGTCACGGTCGTCCACCCGAGCGGCCACCACGGCCCTGCCTTCACCGTGGCATCCGCTCTGGTCTGGGGTTTCACCGCCGGGGTCATCGACCGGCTGCTGCACTTCGCCGGGTGGGAGCGGCCGTGGGACCGATCACGTGAGGTCCCGCTGGACTGGCGCGCATGAGACGGTGGCCCACGTGAACGTGCTGGACATCCTGTTGCTGCTCGCCGCCGTGTGGTTCGCGATCGTGGGCTACCGCCAGGGGTTCGTCGTCGGCATCCTGTCGGTGATCGGCTTCCTCGGCGGTGGCCTCGTCGCCGTGTCCCTGCTCCCGCTGGTCTGGGACGAGGTGACCGACAACGGAAACCGGGTGACCACCCCCGTGGTCATCGCCGCCGTGGTGGTGATCATCGTCTGCGCCTCGGTCGGGCAGGCCTGCACCACCCACCTCGGCAACCGGCTCCGCCGTCACATCACCTGGTCGCCGGCGCGCGTGGTCGATGCCACCGGCGGCGCGCTGGTCAACGTGGTGGCGATGCTGCTGGTGGCCTGGCTGATCGGCTCCGCACTCGCCGGGACGTCACTTCCCACGCTGGGCAAGGAAGTCCGCAACTCCCAGGTGCTGCTCGGCGTGTCCCGGGTGCTCCCGGCGCAGGCCGACACCTGGTTCTCGGACTTCAGCTCCACCTTGGCGCGCAACGGCTTCCCGCAGGTGTTCAGCCCGTTCTCGAACGAGCCCATCACCGAGGTGCAGGCGCCCGATCCGGCCCTGGCGAACAGCCCGGTGGCCGCGCGCGCCAAGCAGTCCATCGTCAAGGTGGTCGGCACCGCCCCCAGTTGCAGCAAGGTCCTCGAAGGCACCGGGTTCGTGTTCGCCCCCGGCAAGGTGATGACCAATGCCCATGTGGTCGGCGGGGTCGGCGAACCGACCGTGCAGGTCGGCGGCGAGGGCAGGCTGTACGACGGCAAGGTCGTGCTCTACGACTGGGAGCGCGACATCGCGGTCCTGGACGTGCCCAAGCTGAAGGCCCCGGCGCTGCAGTTCACCGAGAGGGACGCGGCCGGCGGCGATGACGCCATCGTGGCGGGCTTCCCGGAGAACGGCGCGTACGACGTCCGTGCGGCCCGGGTACGAGGCAGGATCAACGCCAACGGACCGGACATCTACCACCGCGGCACCGTGCGCCGTGACGTTTACTCCCTGTACGCGACGGTCCGCCAGGGCAACTCCGGCGGCCCGCTGCTCACGCCCGAGGGCCAGGTGTACGGGGTGGTGTTCGCCAAGTCCCTGGACGACCCGAACACCGGCTACGTCCTGACGGTGGACGAGATCCGCGACGACATCCGGTACGGCGCGGTGGCGCGGCAGCGGGTGGACAGCCAGGGCTGCGCCCTCTAGGAGGGGTCCGGCCCGGGTCCGCGGACCCGTCTTACGTCGGCCCGGGTCCGCGGGCCGCCCTACGTGCGCTGATGGCGCAGGCGGGCCGAGACCCAGCGGGCTCTGCGGCGGAGGATGCGCGGGATCCCGAGTCGGGGGTCGTGGCCCTGCCGGCCCGCCCTCTCGTGGGTGCCCGGCACTGCTGCCGAGCGGGTTTCGCGTGCGGAGTCACCGTAGTCGTGCGTCCAGCCCATACTCCGACCTCTGCCCGGGCCCCAAGGTCGGTAACCGCGTTCCGGGCGGCCAATTGGCCTATGCGCCGGGCATTTGAACGATCCTCATGTGAGCGTACGAACCGTCAGGAGCCGGTCAGCGGTCGGGTTCCGGGTCCTTCAGCCAGTTGATGAGCTCCGAGGAGAAGGCCACCGGGTCCTCCTCGTGCGGGAAATGTCCGAGTCCGTCGAACAGCCGCCAGCGGTACGGGGCTTCCACGTACTCGCCGGATCCGGCCGCGCTCCGGGTCCTCATCACCGGGTCCAGGGAGCCGTGCAGATGGAGCGTCGGGACCCGGACCGGGCGCTTCATCCGCCGGTTGAACTGGATGCCGTCCGGGCGGGCCAGCGACCGCACCATCCACCGGTAGGGCTCGATCGAGCAGTGGGCGGTGGACGGGATGCAGATCGCCCGCCGGTAGACCTCCAGCGCCTCCTCCTCGGGGGGCCGCGGGCCGGACCAGTCCCGGATCAGCTCGCCGGCCAGCGCCCCGTCGTCGGCCTGCAGCCGGCGCTCCGGGATCCAGGGCCGCTGGAACCCCCAGACGTACGATCCGGCCCGGCTCTGGGCGAAGTCCGACAGCATGGCCGAACGCCAGCGCCGCGGGTGCGGCATGGAGGAGACCACCAGCCGGCGCACCAGCTTGGGCCGCATCACGGCGGCCGTCCAGGCGAGGTAACCGCCCAGGTCGTGGCCGACGAGGGCGGCGTCCGGCTCGCCGAGGGACCGTACGACACCGGTGATGTCCAGGGCCAGGTTGGCCGGGTCGTATCCGCGCGGGGTGCGGTCGCTGCCGCCGACCCCGCGCAGGTCCATGGCCACCGCACGGAAGCCGGCGTCGGCGAGCGCGGTCAGCTGGTGCCGCCAGGTCCACCAGAACTGGGGGAACCCGTGCAGCAGCAGGACCAGCGGGCCGTCACCGAGTTCGGCCACATGGAACCGGGCACCGTTCGCGGCCACGTCCCGGTGTGTCACTTCTCGGCCGCCGGGGATGCCGATCCGGACCGCCGAGGCGGCGGTGGGCGGGCCGGCGGGGTCCGGCGAGCTTGCTGTCATGACGTCGAGCGTGCCACACCCACAGCCTTGTCACTGACCGCCCGGGGGTGCGGCTTGACCGTCCCGACCAGGGCTGCGGTCTCCTTGACCGAGGCGATGGTCTTCTCCGGAGGCTTGACCTTCTTGAACTTGGCGACGGCCAGGAGCGCCAGCAGGGTCGCGATCACCAGGAACGCGACGCCCACGATCAGGAACGACCAGGCCAGGCCCAGCCCCAGGTTGTGGATCCCGTAGGCGGCGGCGAAGCTCAGCACGGGCAGCGAGAAGAGCGCCAGCACGCCCGCGATGCCGAACGCGGCGCTGCCGATGCCCACTCGCTTGACGTCCTGGCGGATCTCGGCCTTGGCGAGTGCGATCTCGTCGTGTACCAGGGCGGACATCTCGGCCGTGGCCGAGGCGACCAGCTGGCCGAGCGTGCGCTCGGCTCCCTGCGCCCCTTGGTCCACTGCGCTCATCGCTCTCTCCCTCTGTCGTCCATTCCTGCGCGTCAGTCAGATGATGCCGGACGGGAGGGGCCCGTGCCGGACCCGGCTGCCGCTTCGGCCCGGCGGCGGTGCTCGGCGGCCTTCTCCTCGTAGATCTTCGCCATCCGCAGGTGGTACGCGGGGTTGTTCTCCTCGTAGATGTCCGGGATGCCGTCCAGGTCCTCGTCGCGGTCCTCGTCGGCGGTCAGCGCCTTGTAGGTGCGGTCGCGGAGTTTGAGCAGGACGCAGGCGCAGATTGCGGCGATCAGCGAGCCGAGCAGGACGGCCGCCTTGATCTCGTCGGTGAGGACGAGGTCGCCCTTGAAGGCGAGTTCGCCGATCAGCAGCGAGACGGTGAAGCCGATGCCGGCGAGGGAGGCCACGGCGAGGACGTCGGGCCAGGCGAGGTCCTCGTTGAGTTCGGCCTTGGTGAAGCGGGCGGCCAGCCAGGTGCCGGCGAAGATCCCTACGGTCTTGCCGACGACCAGGCCGAGCACCACGCCGAGGGTCTCGGGACGGCTGAAGACCTGGGCGATCGCCTCGTCGGAGAGCAGGACGCCGGCGGAGAACAGGGCGAACAGGGGCACGGCGAGACCGGCGGAGACGGGCCGGACCAGGTGTTCGATGTGCTCGCCGGGGGAGTACTCCTCGTTGTCCCTGCGGGTGCAGCGGAGCATCAGGCCCATGGCGACACCGGCGATGGTGGCGTGGACCCCGCTGTTGTACATCAGGCCCCAGATGACGAGGGCGAGCGGGACGTAGATGTACCAGCCGCGGACGCCGCGGCGGAGCATGAACCAGAAGAGGGCGAGGCCGACGAGGGCGCCGCCGAGTGCCAGGAAGTCGATCTCGTTGGTGAAGAACACCGCGATGATCATGATGGCGAACAGGTCGTCGACCACGGCCAGGGTCAGCAGGAAGGCGCGCAGGGCGGAGGGCAGCGAGGTCCCGATGACGGCGAGCACGGCGAGGGCGAAGGCGATGTCGGTGGCGGTGGGCACGGCCCAGCCGTCCATGGATCCGCCGCCGAGCTGGTTGACCAGGACGTAGACCGCGGCCGGGGCGGCCATGCCGCAGATGGCGGCGATGACGGGGAGGGCGGCTGCCTTGGGGTCGCGCAGATCGCCCGCGACCAGCTCGCGCTTGAGCTCGATGCCCGCCACGAAGAAGAAGATGGCGAGGAGTCCGTCGGCTGCCCAGTGCTGGATGGACAGGTTCAGACCGAGGGACTCCGGGCCTATGTGGAAGTCGCGGACCTTGAGGTAGCTCTCGGCGAGGCCGGGGGTGTTCGCCCAGATGAGGGCGGTGACAGCGGCCACGAGGAGCACCACACCGCCGACGGTCTCGGCGCGCAGGGCGTCGGCCACGAACCGGCGCTCGGGCAGCGAGAGCCGTCCGAGCAGCTTGCGGCTCTGGTTGTCGGTGGGGCTGGGCGTGGCCACGGGGGACACCTCCGGTCGGTCGAAAGGCACGACAAACGAGCTTGCCGACCAGACTTCCCGGCACACCTGTGAAATATTTACGCGTTCAATACTTTACAGGATGTAGCCCGGTATGGTGCGGTGATCACACTTTATGCGCGAAAGGGACATCCGGCGCGTTGCCTGCCGAATGCCCCTTCCAAGGGTGTTTCGCGTGGTCGTGCGCTGCTGTGCGCGGTGGGTCAGTCCTCGCTGGAGGCGCTCGGCAGCTTCGTCTGGATCAGGTCCATGACGGAGGAGTCGGTCAGCGTGGTGACATCGCCCAGCTCGCGGTTCTCGGCCACGTCGCGCAGCAGGCGGCGCATGATCTTCCCGGAACGGGTCTTCGGCAGCTCGGCCACCGGCAGGATCCGCTTGGGCTTGGCGATCGGGCCGAGGGTGGCGCCCACGTGGTTGCGCAGATCGGCGACCAGCGAGTCGTTCTCGGAGGCGCTGCCGCGCAGGATGACGAACGCGACGATGGCCTGGCCGGTGGTCTCGTCGGCCGCGCCGACCACGGCCGCCTCGGCGACCGAGGGGTGCGAGACCAGAGCGGATTCCACCTCGGTGGTCGAGATGTTGTGGCCGGACACCAGCATCACGTCGTCCACCCGGCCGAGCAGCCAGATGTCGCCGTCGTCGTCCTTCTTGGCGCCGTCGCCGGCGAAGTACTTGCCCTCGAAGCGGGACCAGTAGGTGTCGATGAACCGCTGGTCGTCGCCCCAGATGGTGCGCAGCATCGACGGCCACGGCTCGGTCAGCACCAGGTAGCCGCCCCCGCCGTTGGGCACCTCGCGCGCCTCGTCGTCCACCACGGTGGCGGAGATGCCCGGCAGCGGGCGCTGGGCGGAGCCCGGCTTGGTCTCGGTGACCCCCGGCAGCGGGGAGATCATCATGGCGCCGGTCTCGGTCTGCCACCAGGTGTCCACGATCGGGCAGCGGTCGCCGCCGATGTGCTTGCGGTACCAGATCCAGGCCTCGGGGTTGATCGGCTCGCCGACCGAGCCCAGCACACGCAGCGAGGACAGGTCGAACTTCGCGGGGATGTCGTCGCCCCACTTCATGAACGTCCGGATGGCCGTCGGCGCGGTGTAGAGGATGGTGACCCCGTACTTCTGCACGACCTCCCAGAACCGGCCCTGGTGCGGGGTGTCCGGGGTGCCCTCGTACATGACCTGGGTGGCGCCGTTGGCGAGCGGCCCGTAGACGATGTACGAGTGGCCCGTCACCCAGCCGATGTCCGCGGTGCACCAGTAGACGTCGGTCTCCGGCTTGAGGTCGAAGACGGCGTGGTGGGTGTACGCGGCCTGGGTGAGGTAGCCGCCGGAGGTGTGCAGGATGCCCTTCGGCTTACCCGTCGTACCGGACGTGTACAGGATGAAGAGCGGGTGCTCGGCGTCGAAGGCCTGCGGGGTGTGCTCGGTGGACTGGCGGCCGACGAGCTCGTGCCACCAGATGTCGCGGCCCTCGGTGAAGGCGGTCTCCTGGCCGGTGCGCTGCACCACGAGCACGTTCTTGACCTGCGGGCACTTGGCGACGGCCTCGTCGATGGCCGGCTTGAGGGCGCTCGGCTTGCCGCGGCGGTAGCCGCCGTCCGCGGTGATCACCAGCTTGGCGTCGGCGTCCTGGATGCGGGAGGCCACGGCGTCGGCGGAGAACCCTCCGAAGACCACCGAGTGCGCGGCGCCGACCCGGGCGCACGCCAGCATGGCGACGACCGCCTCGGGGATCATGGGCAGGTATACGGCGACCCGGTCGCCGGCCTGGACGCCCAGCTCGGTGAGGGCGTTCGCGGCCCGCGAGACCTCGTCCTTGAGCTGTGCGTAGGTGACGGAGCGGCTGTCGCCGGGCTCGCCCTCGAAGTGGATGGCGACGCGGTCGCCGTGGCCGGCTTCGACATGGCGGTCCACGCAGTTGTACGCGACGTTCAGCTTGCCGTCCGCGAACCACTTCGCGAAGGGCGGGTTGGTCCAGTCGAGCGTCTCGGTCGGCTCGGTGGCCCAGGTCAGCCGCCGGGCCTGCTCGGCCCAGAAGCCCAGCCTGTCGCTGTCCGCCTGCTCGTATGCCTGCGCCGTCACATTGGCGGCGGCGGCCAGCGCGGCGGGCGGCGCGAATCGCCGCTCCTCCTTGAGCAGGTTGGCCAGGCTCTCGTTGCTCACGACATCTCCCTTTCCCAGGGTGTCCGTTGTGTCCCCGGCATAGCTCATCAGGCGGATGCCCGGGTGACAAGGGGTAACAAGAAATTGGTTTAGACCTTTTGATGCCCGCCGGCCCGTGCCGTGGCCGTCGGCGGTCCGCAGACGCGGATGGCCCCCTCCCGCTGCAGGGCGCGGGAAGGGGCCATACGGTGGCACGGATACGCGAGCGTATCGGTTCAGGCGGGCGCCGGCGCGGGCGACTGGCTGCGATCGGCCGGAACCACACTGTCGAAGACCCGGCAGTCGAAGAAGTCCCGGCCCTCCGAGAGCAGGTAGGCCTGGGCCTCGCCCACATGGAAGTACATCCCGTGCAGCTCCAGGGTGCCTTCGGCGAGCCGGCGCGCCACCGATTCGTGCGCCCGCAGGTGCTCCAGCTGCTGCACCACATTGGTCAGGCAGAGCTGCTCCACGGCGTCCGCGGGCAGTCGGCCGGAGATCCGCGCCCAGGCGTGGTGGCGGCTGGCCATCCGCTCCAGACTGGGCAGCCCGTGCCGCAGCCAGCGGCGCAGCGGGGTCGTCGGCTTCCCGGGCGCGGCGTTGAGCAGCGCTTGCATCGCCCCGCAGCCCGAGTGCCCGCACACCGTGATGCTGTCCACCCTGAGCACGTCCACGGCGTACTCGATGGCCGCCGCGACGGAGTCGTCGCCGGACTCGGCACCGGGCAGCGGCACCAGGTTGCCCACATTGCGCACGGTGAACAGGTCGCCGGGCCCGCTTGAGGTGATCATGCTGGTGACCAGCCGGGAGTCGGCGCAGGTCAGGAACAGCTGCGAAGGCTGCTGCCCCTCGCGGGCCAGCCGGGCCAGCTCGTCCCGGACATGGGGGGCGGTGTCCCGCTGGAAGGCGCTGATCCCGCTGGCCAGCCGGCCGCCACCGCGCAACGGCTCGGCCGGTTCGGCGGGCCGCTGGTCGCAGTGGTTCTGCCAGGGCGTCCAGGGGCGGCAGCACTGGTGTGCCCCGCGCGGACCGGAGCCCTGGTGGTCGCCGATCGCGGCACCAGCCCGGCCGGTGACCTCCAGCGAACCTCCGTGGGCCACATGGGAGTCCTGCCAGTCCTGCAGGGTCTCGTACGCGGCGTGGTCCATGAACGAGCCGTCCAGCTCGATCACCGTGTGCCCGCGGTGCGGGATCTGGTTGAGCACCCGGCTCAGCCGGGGCACTGCCAGGAAGGTCAACTGGCCGCGGGCCCGCACCCGGTGGACTCCGTCCTGCTCCTCCAGGGTGATCCGGGTCCGGGCCAGCCGGTGCAGGGACAAGGCCACTGCGACGGCGATGCCGATCGCGACCCCTTCGAGCACTCCGCCGAGGACCACCGCCACGATGGTGGTGAGGTAGACGACGATCTCCCGGTGCCGGATGACGTTGCGCATGTGCGTGATGTTGACCATCTGCACGCCGACGGCCATGACCAGCGCGGCCAGCGCCGCCAGCGGGATCAGGTCGAGGACCGGAACCAGCAGCGCAGCCGCCAGTACGATCCACAGCCCGTGCAGCATCGTCGACCGCCGGGTGGCCGCACCGGACTTGACGTTCGCCACGCTGCGGACCGCGACTCCGGTGATGGGCAGCCCGCCGAGGGCGCCGGACACGATGTTCGCCGCGCCCTGGCCGCGCAGTTCGCGGTCGAGGTCGGCGCGCGGGGGACGGTTTTCCGTACCGCGCTCGGAGGCGATCAGCTTGTCCGTGGCCACGGCGGACAGCAGCGATTCCACGCTGCCGACCAGGGTGATCGTCAGGACGGCCGCGATGAGCCCCAGGACCGGCCCCTCGGGCAGTTCGGGCAGGGCGTGGCTGCGCCAGGAGGGCAGGTCCACCCGGGGCAGGGTGAGTCCGGCCAGCACGGCGAGCGCGGTCGCGGCGGCCACGGCGGCCAGGGCCGCCGGGATTCTGCGCAGCAGGGCTCCCGCCCGCCCCGGCAGGCGTGGCCAGGAGAGCAGGACGAGCAGGGTGAGCAGGCTGACGCCGAGCGCGGCCGGGTGCAGATCGGCAAACTGTCCGGGCAGGCCCAGGACATTGGCCACGGCGGAGCTCTGCGGGGTGCCGCCGAGCACGATGTGCAGCTGGGCCAGCGCGATCGTCACGCCGATGCCCGCGAGCATGCCGTGCACGATGGCCGGGCTGACCATCAGCGCGGACCGGGCGGTGCGCAACAGGGCGAGCCCGAGCTGGCAGATGCCGGCGAGCACGGTGATGGCACAGGTGGTCCGCCAGCCGTAACGCTGGATCAACTCTGCGGTGACCACGGTGAGTCCGGCTGCGGGGCCGCTCACCTGGAGGGGTGCACCGCCCAGTCGGCCGACGACGATTCCGCCGGCCGCCGCGGCCACCAGTCCCGCCTGCAGCGGGGCACCGGTGGCCAGGGCGATGCCGAGGGAGAGCGGCAGCGCGATCAGAAAAACGGCGATGGACGCGGACAGGTCCGCGGTGCGGGGGTTGGTCATAGGTCCCGTCTCCTCTGGGCAGGGAGGGTGAAGCGGCGGGAGTCTCAACACTCGGTAAATGGATGGTAATGGAGAGTAAAGAGGATCGCTTCGCATAACGGGCAAATGGCTGAAGAGTTCCCTCTCATGGGTGAATAATCATTTTGTACGGCTTGTCACACCTTCCTCGGATAAGACCGCGTGGGACGTTGCGGCGCGGAAGTCCCGCACGGGAACACGAGGGAGAGGTGGGCGGAAGATGGCCGTCACGAAGAGGGCCGCCGGCGGTCTGGCCGTGGCCGTGGTTGCGGCGCTGGGCCTCGCCGGCTGCAGCGCCTCGGATTCCGCCGGGCCGTCGGGTGGCGGGTCCGGTGCGAAGAAGGGCGCCGCCGCCCCGGAAGCCCCGGGCAGTGTGCTCCGGCTGATCGGGGACGGCTCCACCTCGTACACCGGCCCGCAGCCGAACGTACGGAAGCCGGAGAAGCTCAAGCCCGGCGAAACGCCGCCACAGTTCGTGATCTTCTCGTGGGACGGGGCGGGCGAGGACGGCCAGAAGCTCTTCTCGCACTTCCGCGAGGTCGGCAGGAAGCACAACGCCCGGATGACGTACTTCCTCAGCGGTGTGTACATGCTTCCCGAGGAGAAACGTTCCCTCTATACCGGTCCCCAGCACGCCCCCGGCCGCTCCGACATCGGCTTCGGCGACCTCGGGAGCATCAAGGAGACCGCCACCCAGATCCGCGAGGCCTGGCAGGAGGGCAATGAGATCGGTACCCACTTCAACGGACACTTCTGTGGCCCCGAGGGGGGTGTCGGGACCTGGTCCGTGGACGAGTGGAAGAGCGAGATCCAGCAGGCCAAGTCCTTCGTCAAGAACTGGAAGACCAACTCCGGTCTGAAGCAGGAGAAGGCGCTCCCCTTCGACTACGACAAGGAGCTGATCGGGGCCCGCACCCCCTGCCTCGAAGGCCAGAAGAACTTCATGCTGGCGGGCCGGACCATGGGCTTCCGCTACGACTCCAGCGGCATCAGCAAGCAGAAGTGGCCGAAGAAGACCGACGGGCTGTGGGACATCCCGCTGCAGCTGGTGCCCATTCCGGGGCGGGCCTTCGAGACCCTGAGCATGGACTACAACTTCATGGTCAACCAGTCGGGGACCACCTCACAGGGCGACCCCTTCCAGCACACCTACTGGGGCAACCAGCTGCGCGACGGTCTGCTGCAGGGCTTCGAACGCGCCTACCGCGGCAACCGCGCGCCGCTGATCATCGGCAACCACTTCGAATCCTGGAACGGCGGCACCTACATGCGCGCCATCGAGGAGACCATCAAGACCGTCTGCAACCAGAAGGACGTCCGCTGCGTGCCCTTCCGCGAACTCGTGGACTGGCTCGACGCCCAGGACCCCCGGCACATCGAGTGGATGCGCACCCTGGACGTCGGCCAGGCGCCCAAGGAGGGCTGGGCGAAGTTCCTGGCCAACGGCCCGGCGCCGGCGCCCGCCGCCCCCGGGGCGCCCGGGGAGTCCGGGGCGTCGGACACGTCGGGCACGTCGGAGGGGGTCACGCCGGCTGAGGAGCAGGACGAGGAATAGCGGCGCCGTGCTGCTCGCCCAGTACGAACCCGGGGTCGACCTGCTGAGCCAGGTCGGCCCCGGTCTTCGCATTGCCCCAGCTCTCGGCGTTCCGCAGGTGGAAGTGGACCATCTGCTCGGTGTACCGGGCCCAGTCGCGCTGTGGGTAGGAGTCGTCGGCCGCGTCCTGCAGGGCTTGCAGCGCCATGCGGTTGTCCGCCTCCAGCAGCTCGAAGCGGGGCGGCCGGCCCTTCTCCATCGCCCGCACCCAGTCCGAGTGCCCGACGGTGACCAGCAGGTCCTCGCCGGCCTCCGCGCGCAGGAACTCGACGTCGTCCCGGCCCTGCACCTTGTTGCCGACCACCTTGAGGGCCACCCCGAAGTCCCGCGCGTACTCCTTGTACTGGCGGTAGACGGAGATGCCCTTGAGGGTGGGTTCGGCGACCAGGAAGGTCATGTCGAACCGGGTGAACATCCCGGAGGCGAAGGAGTCCGAGCCCGCCGTCATGTCGACGACCACGTACTCGTCCGGTCCGTCGACCAGGTGGTTCAGGCAGAGCTCCACCGCCCCGACCTTGGAGTGGTAGCAGGCCACGCCCAGATCGGACTCGGTGAACGGCCCGGTGGCCATCAGCCGCACTTCCTCCCCTTCCCCGTCGAGCCGGACGGGGCGGGCGCAGGCCTGGTAGACCGGGTTGTCCTCGCGCACCCGCAGCAGGCGCGAGCCGGCGCCGGGCGGGGTGGTCTTGATCATTGTGTCCGCGGAGGCGATGCGCGGGTTGGAGCCCCGCAGGTACTCCTTGATCAGGGGCAGCTGGGCGCCCATCGCGGGCAGTTGGGCGGCCTCCTCCTCGGTCAGTCCGAGGGCGGCCCCGAGGTGCTGGTTGATGTCGGCGTCCACCGCGACGACCGGGGCCTCGTTGGCGGCAAGGTGGCGGATGAAGAGCGAGGACAGCGTGGTTTTGCCGCTGCCGCCCTTTCCCACGAAAGCGATCTTCATGTTCACGTAGCGTAGTGCGGAGGTGGCGCGCCGTGGCTGAGGTGAGTGAAGAAGACCACTCGAAGGTGGGGTCGGTGCTATGGCCGCGCAGTGCGTAGGCTCCCTGCTTATGAGTACGTCAGCCGATCCGCTCGCCGCCCTCGCGGGCCTTCCGGGCGTGGCCGAATCCGTGGAGTCCATGCGCAAGGCCGTGGACCGGGTCTACGGACACCGCGTGATGCGCCGCCGCAGTACGGAGGTCTCCGCCGAGGCGGCGCTCCGCGGGGCACGCGGGAGCGCGGCCCTGTCGGGCGCGGACTGGGCGCTGGAGGAGGTCCGGCGGCGGACCGACTTCGGGGCGGAGTCCGAGGCCCGGGTGGTGGGTGCGGCGCTGCGGCTGACAGCCGAGGCCGGGCAGCTGCTGAGCATCTGGCGGCAGTCCCCGATGCGGGTGCTGGCGCGGCTGCACCTGGTTGCGGCGGGTACCGCCGTCACCGGTGATGTGGTCGGACGGCCGAGACTGGCCGGTGAGCCGGTGGACGAGCCGCTGGTGGAGCTGCCGCTGCCGGATGCCGACGAGGTGGCGGGGCGGCTGGACGGCCTGTCCCGGCTGGTCATCGCGGGCGGCTCCGCCCCGGCGCTGGTCACCGCCGCGGTGGTGCACGGCGAGCTGCTGGCGCTGCGGCCGTTCGGTTCGTACAACGGGGTGGTGGCGCGGACCGCCGAGCGGATCGTGCTGATCAACAGCGGTCTGGACCCCAAGGCGGTCTGTCCCGCGGAGGTCGGGCACGCGGAGCTGGGCCGGGCGGCCTATCTCGCGGCGCTGGACGGCTATGTCTCCGGGACCCCGGAGGGGATGGCGGCCTGGATCGCGCACTGCGGCCGGGCGGTCGAGCTGGGGGCGCGGGAGTCCATGGCGGTCTGCGAGGCGCTTCAGCGCGGCGCGGCCTGACCTGGGCCTGACCTGACCTGGCCTGACCGGAGTGCCTGGGCGCCGCCCGGGCGGGAAGGTGCCCGGACACGGGTTGCGGCGACACCGACTTGCTCATGGTGTCGCCGCTGGCATGCGCGCCCAGTTACCAAGCGTCCTCGATAGTTGCCCATCAGGTCGGGAACTTTGCCCGTTCCCTGGTGCGGCTGGCCCGTAATCGACGGGTCGACGTCGCGTGGGTGCTCGGCGTTCATGCTTCGGTCCGTGGGGCCTTGCTGCGTTCTAAAGATGATCCTCTCGGATGTCCTTTGGTCTCGCGGGCCGTGAATCCTTTGTACCTCCATCCCCGAGGAAGCGGAACCCCTTGCCGCACTTCTTTACTTTCACGGACAGTCCTGGATGAACCGGACAGCCGGTGTCGGTGCAGGTCAGGGGTCCTCGGCCGGCTTCCCGGCGGGCTTCTTGGCGGGGCCCCCGGCGGGGCCCCGGCGGGGCTCCCGGTGCTCGTCAGGCGATGGCGTTCGCGCGCCGGCGGCTCGCGTACCAGACCAGACCGGCCGTGGCCGCTGCCGCACCGACGGCGGCAGCCGCGACCAGCGCGGGGCGGGCCGCCAGGGACAGCCCGGGCACCCGCTGCTTCAGCCGGACCGGCCGGTTGAAGACGAGCACCGGCCAGTCCCGGGCCAGCGCCTCCCGGCGCAGCGCCCGGTCCGGATTGACCGCATGCGGATGGCCGACCGCCTCCAGCATCGGGACATCGGTGATCGAGTCGCTGTACGCGTAGCAGCGCGCCAGGTCGTAGCCCTCGGACTCGGCCAGCTCGCGTACGGCCTCCGCCTTGGTCGGGCCGTAGGCGTAGTACTCGATTTCCCCCGTGAAGCAGCCGTCCTCGCCCACCACCATCCGGGTGGCGACGACCCGGTCGGCGCCGAGCATCTCGCCGATCGGCTCGACCACCTCGGCCCCGGAGGTCGAAACGATCACCACATCGCGGCCCGCCGTGTGATGGGCCTCGATGAGGGACGCCGCCTCGTCGTAGATGATCGGGTCGATCAGGTCGTGCAGGGCTTCGGCGACGATCTCCTTCACCTGCCGGACGTTCCAACCCTTGCAGAGGGCGGAGAGGTACTCCCTCATCCGCTCCATCTGGTCGTGGTCGGCGCCGCCGGCCAGGAAGATGAACTGGGTGTAGGCGGTGCGCAGTACCGCCCGCCGGTTGATCAGCCCGCCTTGGTAGAAGGACTTGCTGAACGTCAGAGTGCTCGACTTCGCAATGACCGTCTTGTCCAGGTCGAAGAAGGCGGCAGTGCGAGGCAAGGAGTGCGGCAAGGACTGGATTTCCACGAGCCGAGCATATGCGCCCACCATTCGGCGTAAGGTGTGGCGCGTGGGTTTGCCTGAGAAGCCTCTCGGGTACACCATGGAAGTCACGGATCGTTCGCGACCGTGCTAACCCGGCCCGACTCCTCCCCCCCCGAGTCGGCCGTGGGGACGACCCCCGCTCTCCCCCCCGGCGGGGGTCGTCGCATGTCCGGACGCGGTTTGCGTCCCGGCCGCCGGCCCCAAGTGATCATTTTTCAGGCCCCCTTCTGTCGTGGGCCCGTGCCGCGCCGGCCCTTACCCCTCCCAACTCGTCACGGTGCGTAGTTGTTCCGGAGCGCTGTGGAACTCACCTCCAGGGGTGATCGAGTTATTCACAACGCCGTCTCTATCCACAGTTCTCGAGCAAGATCCACTTGATTTTGTGGATGACGTCACTGTGATTCCGACCGCGAAGTCCGCGGCCAACGGATTTGCAGCGAGAAGGGGGCGGAGATCGTGGCTGGAACCATGTCCCGCGAAGTGCCGGAGCGGCCGATTCCCGGTGCCGGCAGGCCGCTGATCATCACGGAGGACCCGGCGCTCCTCGACGATCTGCTGCGGTTGTGTGCTGCCGCGGGCGCCGAGCCCCATGTGCACCCGGCGGTGCCGGAGCAAAGCGGGGCGGCTGGGTCCGGTGGGGTCGGTGGGGTGGGCGTGGCGCCCGGGGCCGGTCCTCCGGGCGGCGCCGGGTGGGCGGATGCGCCGCTGGTGCTGGTCGGCGAGGACGTGGGCGGCCGGGTGCGCGGAGCACCGCGCCGCGGCGGAGTCTTCCTCGTCGGAAGGAGCGCAGGCCGCAACCCCGACGACCCCGTGGTGTGGCAGCGCGCGGTGGAGATCGGGGCCGAGCAGGTGCTCTGGCTCCCGAACTCCGAAAGCTGGCTGGTCGACCGGATCGCCGATGTGGTCGAAGGGGCCGGCCGGCCCGCGCTGGCCGTGGGCGTCATCGGGGGCAGCGGAGGCGCCGGAGCCTCCACCCTGGCCTGCTCCCTGGCCGTATCGGCGGCCCGGTCCGGCGAGCGGACGATGCTGATCGACGGCGATCCCTTCGGGGGCGGGCTCGATGTGCTGCTCGGCGGCGAAGGGGCCGAGGGCCTGCGCTGGCCGGACTTCGCCGCCTCGCGGGGCCGGGTCGCCGCCGGAGCTCTGGAGGAGTCCCTGCCGCAGCTGCACGGGCTGCGCCTGCTCAGCTGGGACCGGGGCAAGCGGGTGCTGGTGCCGCCCGCTGCCATGTGCTCGGTGCTGGCAGCCGCGCGGCGCCGGGGCGGGGTCGTGGTGGTCGATCTGCCCCGGCGGGTGGACGAGGTCGCGGCCGAGGCGCTGGCCCAGCTGGACCTGGTGCTGATGGTGGTTCCGGTCGAGCTGCGGTCGGTGGCCGCGGCGAGCCGGGTCGGCGACGCCCTGCACGGGGTGGCCAGGGACGTCCGGGTGGTGGTGCGGGCGCGGCTGGCCGGCGAGCTCGACCCCGACGAAGTGGCCGGGCTGCTGCGGCTGCCGCTCGCCGGCGAGATGCCGGTCGAGCTGGGGGTCGCCGAATGGCTGGCGAGGGGGGAGCCGCCGGGGACATTCGTCTGGGGGCCGCTGGCCCGGTTCTGCGACGGGTTCTGGCGGCGGGCGCTCGTTGCCGGTCCGGGGGTGTCCGTATGACCGCCGGGCTGTTGGACGCAGTGCGGGCACGGCTCGCCGAAAGCGGGGCCGATCCGACGCCGGCCCGGGTCGCGGCGGCGCTGCGGGCCCAGGGGCGCCTGCTGGGGGACGCGGAAGTGCTCGGCGTGGCCGCCGAATTGCGGTCGGAGCTGGTGGGCGCGGGCCCGCTGGAGCCGCTGCTCGCCGACCCGGCCGTCACCGACGTGCTGGTGGCGGCACCGGACCGGGTGTGGGTGGACCGGGGCGGCGGGCTTGAGCTGACCGGGGTGACCTTCGGCGATGCGGAGGCGGTGCGCAGACTGGCGCAGCGGCTGGCGGCGGTGGCCGGGCGACGGCTGGACGATGCCCGGCCGTGGGTGGACGCCCGGATGCCCGACGGCACCCGGCTGCATGCGGTCCTGCCGCCGGTGGCCGTCGGGTCGGCCTGCCTGTCCCTGCGGGTGGTGCGGCCACGGGCGTTCACCCTCGAGGAGCTGACGGCCGCGGGAACCCTGCCGCCGGGCGGGCGGCGGTTGCTCGGGGCGATGGTCGAGGCCCGGCTGTCGTTCCTGGTCTCCGGGGGGACCGGCACCGGGAAGACCACGCTGCTCAGTTCCCTGCTGGGACTGGTTGGGCCGGGGGAGCGCATCGTGCTCGCCGAGGACTCGGCCGAACTGCGCCCCGATCACCCGCATGTGGTGCGGCTGGAGTCGAGGCCCGCCAACCAGGAGGGCGCCGGTCTTGTCACCTTGGCCGACCTGGTCCGGCAGGCCCTGCGGATGCGGCCCGACCGGCTGGTGGTGGGGGAGGTGCGCGGGGCCGAGGTCGCGGACCTGCTGGCCGCGCTCAACACCGGGCACGAAGGCGGGTGCGGGACGGTGCATGCCAATGCCGCCGCACATGTGCCGGCGAGGCTGGAGGCGCTCGGTACGGCTGCCGGGCTCGACCGGGCCGCCCTGCACAGCCAGTTGGCCGCCGCTCTCGACCTGGTGATCCATCTGGTCCGGGACCGGGGCGGGCAGCGGCGGGTCGCCGAGGTACACGTGCTGGAACGGGATGCCGCCGGGCTGGTGGTCACGGTGCCCGCGCTGCGGTGGGCCGCGCGGGGATTCGCCCGGGAGCGGGGCTGGGAGCGGCTGGGACAGCTGCTGGGGGGAGTGCGGTGAGCGGGCCGGGCATGGCGGTCCCGGCGCCGGTGGTCGCTGCGGTGCTGTGTGCCGGGGCTGCGGCCTGGCTGCTGGGCGGGGACGGCCGGCCGGTGGGGCGCGCCCGGCTGCTGCTGGCCGGGTCGGGGCCGACGGTGCCGGCGCGGGGCTCCCCCTGGGAGCGGCTGGTGGTTTCGGTGCGGGTGCATGCCGGGCGCTGGCCGGAGGTGGCCTGCCTGGCGGCGGGGCTGGTCGTGGCGTTGCTCGGCCGGTCGCTGATTCCGCTGGTACTGGGGGTGTTGGCGGTGCCGGTGGTGCGGCGGTGGCTGAGGGTCCGGGAGCGGGTCCGGGCCCGGGAGGCGCGCGCGGCGGCGGTAATTGCCCTGTGCGGGGCGGCCGTGGCGGAGCTGCGGGCCGGGGCGCAGCCGGGGCAGGCGTTGGGCGCCGCGATGCGCCGGACCGCCGTACCGGGTGCCGAGGAGGCGGCGGTGCTGGCCGCGGCTGCGTTCGGCGGGGATGTGGCCGGGGCGCTGCGGGAGGCGGCCCGCGAGCCGGGCGCGGAGGGACTGGCAGGGATGGCCGCGTGCTGGCGGGTGTCCGTGGACGGGGGTGCGGGGCTGGCGGCGGGGCTGGACCGGCTGGAAGGGGCGTTGCGGGCGGAGCGGGACCGTCAGGACTCCCTGCGGGCCCAGCTGGCGGGGGCCCGGTCCACTGCAGTGGTGCTGGCGCTGCTGCCGCTGGTGGGCCTGCTGATCGGGACGGGGCTGGGGGCGGATCCCCTGCGGGTGCTGCTGCACACCCCGCTGGGGATGGGCTGCCTGCTGGTCGGCGGAGTGCTGGAGGTGCTGGGCCTGCTGTGGTGCCGGCGGATCGTGCGGGCGGGGGAGGGGTGATGGGCGGTTCGGTGGTCCACAGGCTGGGGATGGCGCTTTCCCTGTCGGTGGCGGTGGTCTGGCTGGTGTCCGTGTGTGCAGCGCGGGTCCGGGGTCGGGCGGTGCTCCGCCGGGCGGGGGTGCTGCTTCTGGTGGAGCCCGGCCGGGGTGGCCCCCGGTCACCGGTTCGCCGGGGTCGGCGGTTCCGGCTCCGGTGGCGTGGGGGCCGGGCCGGGCGGGCGGATCCGGGGGAGGCGGAGCGTCAGCTGCCTTTTGCCGCAGATCTGTTGGCCGCTTGCCTGGCGGCGGGTGCCGGTCCGGTGGAGGCGGCCGAGGTGGTGGGGGAGTCGCTGGGCGGCCCGGTGGGCGAGCGGCTGGCGCTGGCGGGTGCCGAGTTGCGGCTGGGCGCCGAACCGGACGCCTCGTGGGGGAGGTTGGCGGAGATACCCGGAGCCGGGGCGCTGGCGGAGTGCCTGGACCGGGCGGCCCGGTCCGGGGCGCCGGCCGCGGAGCCGGTGGCCCGGCTGGCGGCGGCCCTCCGGGCGGACCGGGCCCGGCGGGCGACCGCGGGTGCCCAGCGGGCGGCGGTCCTGGTGACCGCGCCGGTGGGGCTTTGTTTCCTCCCCGCGTTTCTTGCGGTCGGAGTTGCGCCGGTGGTGATCGGAATGGCTTCCGGTCTTCTCTCCGGCATCTGAAAACACATCAAGAACGGAAATCATCAGGAGGTTTGTCATGAGGATCATCTGGCTTCGACTGCGGGGTGCACTGGCCGGTCGTGGCGGGGACGCCGGGATGTCGACTTCGGAATACGCCATGGGCACGATCGCCGCCTGTGCATTCGCGGCCGTTCTGTACAAGGTCGTGACGAGCGATGTGGTCTCGACGGCCCTTCAGTCGACCATCGGGAAGGCGCTCGATGCGCCGTTCTGAGCAAAAGGAGGAAGGAGACGGTGGTTATGTGACGGCCGAGGCCGCCCTGGTGATTCCGGCACTGGTGCTTTTCGCGGCACTGCTGGTGTGGGCGCTGATGGCGGCGGCCGGACAGATCCGGTGCGTGGACGCGGCCAGGGCCGGGGCGCGGGCCGCGGCCCGGTCCGAACCGGTGGCGACAGCGGTGGCGGCGGCCAGGGCCGCGGCACCGGAGGGCGCGGAGGTGACGGTGGAGCGTTCGGGTGACCTGTGGCGGGTGCGGGTGGCGGCACCTGCACCCGGTCCGGCCGGGATGCCGGTCAGGCTGGGTGCCGGGGCCGTGGCGCTGGCCGAGGACAGTGTGGGGCCGCCGCCATGACCCGGGACCGGGGTTCGGCGACCGTGTGGGCGGCCGTGGTCACCACGGTGCTGGCGGCGGTGTTCGGGGGCGTGCTGCTGCTCGGCCAGGCCGTGCTGGCCCGGCACCGGGCGGCGGCTGCGGCGGACCTGGCGGCCCTGGCGGCGGCGACGAGCTGGGCGCACGGCCCGGAGGCCGCCTGTGCCGCAGCCGTCCGGGTGATCCGGGCGCAGGACGCCCGGCCGGCCGGCTGCCGGCTGGAGGGCGAGATCGCGGAGGTCGGGGCCGAGGCCCGGGCCGGACCCTTCACGGTCCGCGTTCCTGCCCGCGCGGGCCCGCCGGCGGAGCCCCCGCCGGAGGCCACCCCGTCGGCTACTCCTGGGGTGCGCCGGTCAGGAGGCGGGTGAGGAGGCGGACCGCGCCGCGTTTGTGGAGGGGGTCGTTGCCGTTGCCGCACTTGGGGGACTGGATGCAGGAGGGGCAGCCGGCCTCGCACTCGCAGGCGGCGATCGCGTCCCGGGTCGCGGTCAGCCAGGGGCGGGCCGTCCGGAAGGCCCGTTCGGCGAATCCGGCGCCGCCGGGGTGGCCGTCGTAGACGAACACGGTGGGCAGCAGGGTGTCCGGGTGCAGCGGCACTGAGACGCCGCCGATGTCCCAGCGGTCGCAGGTGGCGAACAGCGGGAGCAGGCCGATGGAGGCGTGTTCGGCGGCGTGCAGGGCGCCGCCGAGGATCTCCGGGTTGATCCGGGCCTCGTCGAGCTGGTCCTCGGTGACCGTCCACCACACCGCCCGGGTCCGCAGGGTGCGGGGCGGCAGGTCCAGTTTGGCCTCGCCGAGGACCTCGCCGGTGATCAGTTTGCGCCGCAGATAGGAGACGACCTGGTTGGTGACCTCGACGGACCCGTAGCAGAGCCGTGCCGGGCCCCAGGGGATCTCCGCCTCGGTGTCGAGGACGGCGATGGAGGTGGTGTCCCGGGCGGTGGTGGAGAAGGGCGGGTCCGCCTCCTCGACCAGGGCCACCGAGTCCTCCAGGTCCAGGTGCTTCACCAGATAGGTGCGGCCCTGGTGGAGGTGGACCGCGCCGTCGTGGACGGCGGTGTGGGAGGCGGACTCGTCGACCGTGCCGAGCAGTCGGCCGGTACCGGCCTCGACGATCTGCACCGGACGGCCGCCGCCGCCCCGGATGTCGGCCAGGTCCGAGGCCCGCTCCCGGCGGGTCCAGTGCCAGGCGGTGGCGCGGCGGCGCAGCAGTTTCGCCGATTCGAGCTGGGGGAGGAGGTCGTGTGCGGCCGGGCCGAAGAGGGCCAGGTCGGTGTCGGTCAGGGGCAGCTCGGCGGCTGCCGCACACAGATGGGGGGCGAGTACGTACGGGTTGTCGGGGTCCAGCACGGTGGCTTCGACGGGCTGCCGGAACAACGCCTCGGGGTGGTGGACGAGATAGGTGTCCAGCGGGTCGTCCCGGGCGATCAGCACGGCCAGGGCGCCCTGGCCGGACCGGCCGGCCCGGCCGGCCTGCTGCCACAGCGAGGCCCGGGTGCCCGGGTAGCCGGCGATCAGGACGGCGTCCAGGCCGGAGACGTCCACGCCGAGCTCCAGCGCGGTGGTGGCGGCCAGGCCGAGCAGTTCGCCGGAGTGCAGGGCCCGCTCCAGGGCCCGGCGCTCCTCGGGCAGGTAGCCGCCCCGGTAGGCGGCCACCCGGCCGGGCAGGGAGCGGTCGACCGCCGCCAGGCGCTCCTGGGCGATGAGGGCGATCAGCTCGGCGCCGCGCCGGGAGCGGACGAAGGCGACCGTGCGGACCCCCTGTACGGCCAGATCGGTGAGGAGGTCGGCGGTCTCGGCGGTGGCCGTGCGTCGGACCGGGGCGCCGCGCTCCCCGGCGAGTTCGGTCAGGGGCGGCTCCCACAGGGCGAAGACCACCTCGCCGCGCGGGGAGGCGTCGTCGACCACCTCGGTGACCGGGAGGCCGGTCAGGCGGCTCGCGGCGGCAGCCGGGTCGCTGGCGGTGGCCGAGGCGAGCAGGAAGACCGGTTCGGAGCCGTAGCGGGCGCAGAGGCGGCGCAGACGCCGCAGGACCTGGGCGACGTGGGAGCCGAACACGCCCCGGTAGGTGTGGCACTCGTCGATGACGACATAGCGCAGGGCGCGCAGGAAGGAGGACCAGCGGGGGTGGGCCGGGAGTATCCCGCGGTGCAGCATGTCGGGGTTGGTGAGCACGTAATTGGCGTACTGGCGGACCCACTCGCGTTCCTCGACGGGGGTGTCCCCGTCGTACACGGCGGGCCGGACGGCGTTGCCGAGCGGGGCGGCCAGTTCCCGTACTGCGCGGCGTTGATCGGCGGCCAGGGCCTTGGTCGGGGCCAGATAGAGGGCGGTCGCGCCCCGGCCGTTGGCTGCCCGGGCCCCGTCCGCCAGCGCGCTCAGGACCGGGGCGAGGTAGGCCAGCGACTTGCCGGAGGCGGTGCCGGTGGCGACGACCACCGAGGTGCCGTCCAGGGCGTGCTCGGCCGCTGCGGCCTGGTGTTCCCACGGATGGTCGATGCCGGCCGAACGGATGGCGGCTACGACATCCGTTCGGATGCGGTCCGGCCAGACTGCATGACGACCCTCCCGAGGGGGCAGATGCTCCGTATGGGTGATGCGCGCAGCCCGGCCCGGCCCCCGTGACAGGCGGTCCAGGACCGTGCCGGGGGTGGGTCGGGGGTCCGTGGCGGCCGTGGGCCGACCGGGACGGTGAGTACTGGCCATTGCCACCGAGTGTGTCACCGGCGTCGGGGACAATGGAGGGAAGGCGTCGTGCGCGCCTGCCGGTAAGTGATTGAATGCCATTGCGGCAGCCAATCCCTCCACTACCTTCGGGTGGGGAGGCCCCTGGGGGGCGCCGCTCGATAGCAAGGTGCTGGAGGATCCGTGGACCTGTCCCTGTCGACTCGCACTGTCGGCGACCGCACGGTCGTCGAGGTCGGTGGCGAGATTGATGTGTATACCGCGCCCAAGCTGCGCGAGCAGTTGGTCGAGTTGGTGAACGACGGCAGCTACCACCTGGTTGTCGACATGGAGCGAGTGGACTTCCTCGACTCCACCGGCCTCGGTGTGCTCGTGGGAGGCCTCAAGCGCGTCCGTGCGCACGAGGGCTCGCTGCGCCTGGTGTGCAACCAGGAGCGCATCCTGAAGATCTTCCGCATCACCGGTCTGACCAAGGTCTTCCCCATCCACACCAGCGTGGATGACGCCGTCGCCGCCACCGACTGACGGCTTCCGAAAACAGCAGAAGCAGCGGGGGCGCCGGGCCGGAGGGCCCGGGCCCCTGTCAGCACGCCCGTAGTCCGAGGGGGAGTACATGGCCACCGTTGAACTCCGCTTCAGCGCCCAGCCCGAACACGTGCGGACGGCCCGTCTGGTCGCGGCTGCGGTGGCGCGCCGGGCCGGAGTGGAGGAGGCTGTGCTCGACGAGGTGCGCCTCGCCGTGGGCGAGGCGTGCTCGCGTGCCGTCGGGCTGCACCGGGGCGGCGGGCTGAGCGCACCCGTCCGGGTCGTGCTCACCGAGGAGGAGAAGGTGTTCTCCATCGAGGTCGGCGACGAGGTCCCGACGCCGTCCGGCGGGCCGTCCGCCGGCGATGCGGCCGGGGACCCGGATGCCGAGGGTGAGGACGAGATGGGCCTCGCGGTGATCCGCGGGCTCGTGGACGACGTCGAGGTCACCCGTGGGGATTCGGGCGGAGTCATCCGGATGAGCTGGCCCGCCGCGGGCACTTCCGATCTCCCGTAGATCATTTCATCCCGGCTCCGATCTTATTCTCGGACGATCAAAAGGCCCTGCTGAGCAGGGCCTTTTTTCATGTCCGGAGATCAATGACCCGGCGTCAATGCTTTTGCCCCATTACCACTTTCGAGCGGTAATGGGTGACGCGATCTTTTGTTGAGGAGCACGGGGAGGCCAATTCCGTTTCCCGCGTACTGTTTTGATCAGGTGAGGCTCCCTACAATCCGTCCACATCTTTGAGCTCATCACGTCAAGGAGGACGTATGACGGGGCTCTTCACCCCCACGGCGGCAGCGGTACTGACCGATGACAATCGGTTGATCGTGATCGTCATCGCGGCCGTCGCACTGGCCGCGCTCGTCGTTGCCCAACTCCTGGTCCGCCAGGTGCTCGCAGCCGACGAAGGCACCGACAGTATGAAAAAGATCGCGGCAGCCGTTCAGGAAGGCGCCAACGCCTACCTCGGCCGGCAGCTGCGCACCCTCGGCATCTTCGCCGTCGTGGTGTTCTTCCTGCTCTTCCTGCTGCCCGCCGACAACTGGACCCAGCGGGCCGGACGTTCCGCCTTCTTCCTGGTCGGCGCGCTGTTCTCGGCCGCCACCGGCTACATCGGCATGCGGCTGGCGGTACGCGCCAACGTCCGCGTCGCCGCCGCCGCCCGCGAGGCCACCCCTGCCAAGGGCGAACCCGCCAAGGACCTGACCGCCGTGGCCCACAAGGCCATGAAGATCGCCTTCCGCACCGGCGGTGTGGTCGGCATGTTCACCGTCGGCCTCGGCCTGTTCGGCGCCTCCTGCGTCGTCCTGGTCTACGCCGCGGACGCACCCAAGGTCCTGGAGGGCTTCGGCCTCGGCGCCGCCCTGATCGCGATGTTCATGCGCGTCGGCGGCGGCATCTTCACCAAGGCCGCCGACGTCGGCGCCGACCTGGTCGGCAAGGTCGAACAGGGCATTCCGGAGGACGATCCGCGCAATGCCGCGACCATCGCCGACAATGTGGGCGACAACGTCGGCGACTGCGCCGGGATGGCAGCCGACCTCTTCGAGTCCTACGCGGTCACCCTGGTGGCCGCCCTGATCCTCGGCAAGGCGGCCTTCGGCGACCTCGGCCTCGCCTTCCCCCTGATCGTCCCCGCCATCGGTGTGGTCACCGCGATGATCGGCATCTTCGCCGTCTCCCCGCGCCGCACCGACCGCAGCGGCATGACCGCCATCAACCGCGGCTTCTTCATCTCCGCCGTGATCTCGCTGGTGCTGGTCGCGATCGCCGTCTACGCCTACCTGCCGGCCACCTACAAGGAGCTCCGCGGCGTCGAGAACGCGGCCATCACGGGCCACGCCGGCGACCCGCGCGTCCTCGCCCTCGTCGCCGTCGCCATCGGCATCGTGCTGGCGGCCCTCATCCAGCAGCTCACCGGCTACTTCACCGAGACCAACCGGCGCCCCGTCCGGGACATCGGCAAGTCCTCGCTGACCGGCCCGGCCACGGTCGTCCTCGCCGGCATCTCCGTCGGCCTCGAATCCGCCGTCTACACCGCGCTGCTCATCGGCCTCGGCGTCTACGGCGCGTTCCTGCTCGGCGGCACCTCGATCATGCTCGCCCTCTTCGCCGTGGCCCTGGCCGGCACCGGCCTGCTCACCACCGTGGGCGTGATCGTCGCCATGGACACCTTCGGCCCGGTCTCCGACAACGCCCAGGGCATCGCCGAGATGTCCGGGGACGTCGAGGGCGCCGGCGCGCAGGTCCTCACCGACCTGGACGCGGTGGGCAACACCACCAAGGCCATCACCAAGGGCATCGCCATCGCCACCGCCGTCCTTGCCGCGGCGGCGCTCTTCGGCTCGTACAGCGATGCCATCGCGGGCGCCATCAGGGACGTCGGGGTCAAGACCGGGGATATGGCCCTCAGCCTGGACATCGCCCAGCCCAACAACCTGGTCGGGCTGATCCTCGGTGCGGCCGTCGTCTTCCTCTTCTCCGGACTCGCCATCAATGCGGTCTCCCGCTCGGCCGGTTCGGTGGTCTACGAGGTGCGCCGCCAGTTCCGCGAGCACCCCGGGATCATGAACTACACCGAGAAGCCCGAGTACGGGCGCGTCGTGGACATCTGCACCAAGGACGCGCTCCGCGAACTCGCCACCCCCGGACTGCTCGCCGTGATGGCCCCCATCGCGGTCGGGTTCACCCTCGGCGTCGGCGCGCTCGGCTCGTACCTCGCCGGAGCGATCGCCTGCGGCACCCTGATGGCCGTCTTCCTCGCCAACTCGGGCGGCGCCTGGGACAACGCGAAGAAGCTGGTCGAGGACGGGCACCACGGCGGCAAGGGCAGCGAGGCGCACGCCGCGACCGTCATCGGCGACACGGTCGGCGACCCGTTCAAGGACACCGCCGGACCCGCCATCAACCCGCTGCTCAAGGTCATGAACCTGGTGGCGCTGCTGATCGCCCCGGCCGTCGTGCAGTTCAGCTACGGCGACGACGCGAGCCCGGTGGTCCGCGCCGTGGTGGCGGTCTTCGCGATCGCCGTCATCGTCGGCGCGGTGTACGTGTCGAAGCGCCGCGGTATCGCGGTCGGCGACGACGGCGCGGACGGGGCCACGGAGCGGGTCGCCCAGCAGGCCGACCCGGCGGTCGTGTCCTGAGCCCGTCCCGGCCTCCTCCCGAGCCCGTTCCGGGCCCTGGGAACGGGGCCGGGGCATAGGCCCGAACGGCGGACGGGCGGCGCGGACCGACGCGTCGTCCGTCCGCCTTTCTGCGCACCCGGATGGCTGGCGTGTATGTTCCGGGCCGAGAGCCTTGGAAGGGACCAATCCGGTGAAGAAGAAGCTTGGGGCCGTGGTCTCCGGCGGTGCGGTGCTGATGCTCGTACTGTCCGGCTGCGGTGGCGATGACGGTGACACGAAGGCCGACGACTGGGCCAAGAAGGTCTGCGACAAGTGGCAGCCCGAATACAAAAAGATCGATGCTGCCAACGCCGAGATGAAGCGGGTGGCCTCCGAGAGCAGTAAGCCCGAAGAGGTGCAGAAGACCGACTCGGCCGCCTTCCAGACCATGTCCGAGGCGTTCACCGGCATCAGTGCCGCACTGCGCGGGGCCGGGGATCCGGGGGGCAAGGACGGCAAGGCGACGGCGGAGGCCGCGGCCAAGAGCTTCGAGAACACGGCCAAGGGCTACACCGAGCTCAAGATCAAGATGGATGCGCTCGACGCCAAGGACCAGGCGAAGTTCGCCGAGGGGCTGCTGGGGCTCTCGGGCGGCCTGGAGAAGGTCGCCGCGGACGAGAAGGCGGCCAAGGAACAGCTCAAGGCCGGCAGCCTGGAGAAGGCGATGGCCAAGCAGAAGGGCTGCCAGGCCGCGACCCCGGCGCCTGCACAGAGCTGACCGCCCCGGCGCCCCCGCAGAGCTCGGCCCGGCGTCCACGCAAAGCCGACCGCCCCGGCCGGGCCCCGCGGGGGCTCGGCCGGGACCGCGGGGGCCCCGCGGGGGCCCAGCCGGGGCTCGGCCGGGATCGGGGGGTCCTGCGGCATGCCGGGGCCCGGGCGGGGGTGTGCAGCCGACACAATGGGCGGGTGAGTACCAGCCGCCTGCCTTCGTCCGACCGCGCCGCCGCCCTGCGCGCCGCCCTGCTCTCCGCCGGCTTCACCGCCGATGGCCTGCTCGACCTGCTCGGCGCCCCCGCGTACGCGGCGCTCGCCCGCAGCGAGACGGTGCCCGCGCTGCGCGCCACCCGGGGCGACGGCCCGCAAGCGAGCCTGGTCCGGCTGTTCCTGCTCCAGCAGCCCGTCCCGTACGAGCACGCGGCAGCCGCCCTGCCCGTCGAGGAGGCGCTGGCCGACGGCTGGCTCCGCCGCGACGGCGCAGAGGTCTCCGCCACCGTCGATGTCCGCCCGTACGGCGGCCCGGACGGCCAGGACTGGTTCATCGTCTCGGACCTCGGCTGCGCGGTCGGCGGGGCCGGCGGCATCGGCAGTCACGAGGAGGGCGTGGTCCTCGGCGTCGGCGGCGCCTCCACCACCCTCGCCGGGATCACCGTCCGTACCCCGGTCGGCTCCGCCCTGGACCTCGGCACCGGCTCCGGCATCCAGGCGCTGCACGCCGCCCAGCACGCAACCCGGGTCACCGCCACCGACGTCAACCCGCGCGCACTGGAGTTCACCCGGCTCACCCTGGCCCTGTCCGGCGCGCCCGAGGCCGAGCTCCTCACCGGCTCGCTGTTCGAGCCGGTCGGCGAGGCGACGTACGACCTGATTGTTTCCAACCCGCCCTTCGTGATCTCTCCCGCCGCCCGGCTCACCTACCGGGACGGCGGCATGGGCGGCGACGACCTGTGCCGCACCCTGGTGCAGCAGGCGGGCGCCCACCTCAACCCGGGCGGGTACGCGCAGTTCCTGGCGAACTGGCAGCACGTGGAGGGCGAGGACTGGCGGGACCGGCTGCGGTCCTGGGTGCCGCGCGGCTGCGACGCCTGGATCGTGCAGCGCGAGGTGCAGGACGTGACGCAATACGCGGAACTCTGGCTCCGCGACGCCGGCGACCACCGCACGGCTCCCGAGGAGTACGCCGAACGGTACGAGGCCTGGCTGGACGAGTTCGAGGCCCGCAAGACCAAGGCCGTCGGATTCGGCTGGATCACGCTGCGCCGCAGCGACGCGGACATCCCGTCCGTCGTGGTCGAGGAGTGGCCGCACCCGGTGGAGCAGCCGCTCGGCGAGACCGTCCTGGCCCACTTCGCCCGCCAGGACTACCTGCGCGACCACGACGACGCCTCCCTGCTGGAGGCGCATTTCCGGCTGGTCGCCGAGGTGATGCAGGAGCAGGTCGGCGCGCCCGGCGCGGAGGACCCCGAGCACGTGGTGCTCCGGCAGAACCGCGGGATGCGGCGGGCCACCAAGGTGGACACGGTCGGGGCGGGCTTCGCCGGAGTGTGCGACGGCTCACTCAGCGCGGGGCGGATCCTGGACGCCATCGCCCAGCTGGTGCAGGAGGACCCGGTCGTGCTGCGCGACCGCACGCCCGAGTCGATCCGGCTGCTGGTGGAGCAGGGCTTCCTGGAGCCGGCGGAGATTCCGGAACGCTGAGTTCACCCGGGGTTCGCATGCCGTACGTCACCGGGTGCCAGGGTCGTTCGCACAGGAATCCGGGGGGATTCCCGGGAGTGGCTCCGGGGGAAGGGGTGCGGCATGGACAGAGTTCCCGCGATCTTCGCGGCCACGGTGTTCCTGCTGTTCGGAGCCGCCCTCCTGGCGTGGACGGGGGCGCGCGCACTGCATCGCGCGCCGGTCGCCGACGGGGCGCGCCCCGCGCTGGCGCTCCCGCTGGCCCTGCTCGCAGGCGGAACCTCGCTGGCCCTCGGCGTGTGGTGTCTCGGGCGGCTCTGAGACGGGGTTCCGGCCCGTTCCGCGGCACCTTCTCCGGCCCGATCCGGAGGGCCGTACCGGGCGGGGCCAGACGGCCCTCCGGCCACTCGGCCCGGTGATCGGGAAGCGCCGGGCGCGGTATCCGGGCGGCACGAACGGCACTAGTCGGGTTACCGTTCGAGTGGCCGTTGCGGGCTTCTGCCGTTTGACACGGGGGCGGGTTGTACCGTCACACTCCGCAGCGTCGCCGTACTGCGACCGAGTGCCGACCGGAGAGAAGAGCCAAGTTGTCCCCGACTAGCGAGACCGCAAAGGGCGGTCGCCGACTCGTCATCGTCGAGTCCCCTGCCAAGGCGAAGACGATCAAGGGCTACCTCGGCCCGGGATACGTCGTCGAGGCGAGCGTCGGGCACATCCGCGACCTCCCGAACGGTGCGGCGGAGGTGCCCGAGAAGTACACGGGTGAGGTGCGCCGCCTCGGCGTGGACGTCGAGCACGACTTCCAGCCGATCTACGTCGTCAACGCCGACAAGAAGGCCCAGGTCAGGAAGCTCAAGGAGCTGCTGGCCGAGTCCGACGAACTCTTCCTCGCCACCGATGAGGACCGCGAGGGCGAGGCCATCGCGTGGCACCTGCAGGAAGTCCTCAAGCCCAAGGTCCCGGTCCACCGGATGGTCTTCCACGAGATCACCAAGGACGCGATCCGCGACGCCGTGGCCAACCCGCGCGAGCTGAACCAGCGCATGGTCGACGCCCAGGAGACCCGCCGCATCCTCGACCGCCTCTACGGCTACGAGGTCTCGCCGGTCCTGTGGAAGAAGGTCATGCCGAAACTGTCGGCGGGCCGCGTCCAGTCCGTCGCCACCCGGCTCGTCGTCGAGCGAGAGCGCGAGCGCATCGCCTTCCGCTCCGCCGAGTACTGGGACCTGACCGGCACCTTCGCCACCGGCCGCGCCGGTGACGCCTCCGACCCGTCCTCGCTGGTCGCCCGGCTGAACTCGGTCGACGGCCGGCGTATCGCCCAGGGCCGCGACTTCGGCTCGAACGGGCAGCTCAAGAGCGATGTCCTGCACCTGGACGAGGCGAATGCGCGCGCCCTGGCCGCCGCCCTCGCCGAGACCTCCTTCGCGGTCCGCTCGGTCGAGTCCAAGCCGTACCGGCGCTCCCCGTACGCCCCGTTCCGTACGACCACGCTGCAGCAGGAGGCCTCGCGCAAGCTGGGCTTCGGTGCGAAGGCGACCATGCAGGTGGCGCAGAAGCTGTACGAGAACGGCTTCATCACGTACATGCGTACGGACTCGACCATCCTGTCCGACACGGCCGTCGCGGCGGCCCGGGCCCAGGTCACCCAGCTGTACGGCGCCGACTACCTGCCGCCGCAGCCGCGGGTCTACGCGGGCAAGGTCAAGAACGCGCAGGAGGCGCACGAGGCGATCCGGCCTTCGGGTGATCGTTTCCGCACGCCTGCCGAGACCGGCCTGACCGGCGACCAGTTCCGCCTGTACGAGCTGATCTGGAAGCGGACCGTCGCCTCCCAGATGAAGGACGCGACCGGGAACTCGGTCACCGTGAAGATCGGCGGCAGGGCGAGCGACGGCCGGGACGCCGAGTTCTCCGCCTCCGGCAAGACGATCACCTTCCACGGCTTCATGAAGGCGTACGTCGAGGGCGCGGACGACCCGAACGCCGAGCTCGACGACCGCGAGCGGCGGCTGCCGCAGGTCGCCGAGGGCGACGCGCTGACCGCCGAGGAGATCACGGCGGACGGCCACGCCACCAAGCCGCCGGCCCGCTACACCGAGGCCTCGCTGGTCAAGGAGCTGGAAGAGCGCGAGATCGGCCGCCCGTCGACCTACGCGTCGATCATCGGCACCATCCTGGACCGCGGCTACGTCTTCAAGAAGGGCACCGCACTCGTCCCGTCCTTCCTGTCCTTCGCCGTGGTCAACCTGCTGGAGAAGCACTTCGGCCGGCTCGTCGACTACGACTTCACCGCGAAGATGGAGGACGACCTCGACCGGATCGCGCGCGGCGAGGCGCAGTCCGTGCCGTGGCTGAAGCGCTTCTACTTCGGCGGGGAGGAGGCGGCCGGCGCCGCCGACGCCTCCGCCGCCGGGAACGGCGACGGCGACCACCTCGGCGGTCTCAAGGAACTGGTCACCGACCTCGGCGCGATCGATGCGCGGGAGATCTCCTCCTTCCCGGTGGGCGAGGGCATCGTGCTCCGGGTCGGCCGCTACGGCCCGTACGTCGAGCGCGGCGAGAAGGACGCAGAGGGCCACCAGCGGGCCGACGTACCGGACGACCTCGCTCCGGACGAGCTGACGGTGGCGTACGCGGAGGAGCTGTTCGCGAAGCCGAGCGGCGAGTTCGAGCTGGGCAAGGACCCGGTCAGCGGGAACGAGATCGTCGCCAAGGACGGCCGGTACGGCCCGTACGTGACGGAGATCCTCCCCGAGGGCACCCCGAAGACCGGCAAGAACGCGGTCAAGCCGCGGACCGCCTCGCTGTTCAAGTCGATGTCCCTGGACACCGTCACCCTGGACGACGCGCTGAAGCTGATGTCGCTGCCGCGCGTGGTGGGTGCCGACGCCGAGGGCGTGGAGATCACTGCGCAGAACGGCCGGTACGGCCCGTACCTGAAGAAGGGCACGGACTCGCGCTCCCTGGAGACCGAGGACCAGCTCTTCACCATCACCCTGGACGAGGCGCTGGCGATCTACGCCCAGCCGAAGCAGCGCGGCCGGGCGGCGGCCAAGCCGCCGCTGAAGGAACTGGGTACCGACCCGGTCAGCGAGCGGCCGGTGGTCGTGAAGGACGGCCGCTTCGGTCCGTACGTGACGGACGGCGAGACGAACGCGACGCTGCGGCGGGACGACGACGTCGAGACGATCACGCCGGAGCGGGGCTACGAGCTGCTCGCCGAGAAGCGGGCGAAGGGGCCCGCGAAGAAGACGGCGAAGAAGGCTCCGGCCAAGAAGGCGACCGCGAAGAAGGCCACGGCCGCGAAGAAGACGACGGCGGCCAAGAAGACGACGGCCGCGAAGAAGACGACGGCCGCGAAGACGGCCGCCACCAAGAAGGCGACGGCCACCAAGAAGGCGACCGCCGCCGCGAAGACGACGACGGCGGCTGCGTCGGACGAGTAGCCGAACGGTCCGCCCGGGCGGGGCGGGAGCGGGGGGAACAGCCCCTGCTCCCGCCCCGTTCCGCTGCGCGGGAGCTTCCGCGCGGTGCTCGGCCTCCGCCCACCCGGGCGCAGCGGATAGGCTGGGCGGATGACGCGAGCCGAGCAGCCGACGGTCGTGCCCTCCGGGAAGGACCCCGTGAACCCCACCTACGACGAAGCCCTGGCCGCGGACTCCCGCGAGCGGGCGGTGCGCGCCCTGCTGCGCACGCCCCGGCTCCGCCGGCTGTGGAGCGCCCAGCTGGTCAGCGGTATCGGCGATGCCCTGGCCCTGCTGGTCCTGGTCCTGCTGGCCTACCAGGCGGCCGTCAGCGAGGCCGCCTTCGGCGGCGGCTACCGGGGCGCCGCCCTCGCGGTCACCGCCGTGTTCGCGGTGCGGATCCTCGCCACGCTGCTCACCGGCGCCGTGCTGCTGGGCCCGCTGTCCGGGCTGCTCGCCCCGCGCGAGCACGGCGGCAGGCTGGACCGCCGCTGGACCATGATCGGTGCCGACGGTTTCCGGCTGGCCCTCTTCGTCGTCGCCCCGCTGTGGCTCGACTGGATCCCGGGGCAGGCCCTGACCGCGCTGCTCGCCACCGTCTTCGCCGCCGGTGTCGCCGAGCGCCTGTGGACCCTGGCCAAGGAGAGCGCGGCCCCCGCCCTGCTGCCCGAGCCGCCGCCCGAGGGGGCGACCGTACGGCCGCTGCCCGACCATCTCGACGCACTGCGCCGGCTGACCCTCCGTACGAGCTTCGCCGCGCTGCCCGTCGCCGCCGCGGTGCTGCTCGCCGCCACCCTTGTCGGTGCGGCCCTCGGCCTCGGCGTGGAGTGGTTCGCGGCGAACCGGGCCGCCCTCGGCTCGTACGTGGCCGCCGGGCTGTTCGCCGCCTCCGTGTCCCTGCTGCTGCCGCTGGTACTTCCCGGGGCGAAGACCCCCCGGCCGCGTTCGCCGCTGGAGGGCCTGCGGGCCCCGAAGGCCGCGGACGCCCCGGAGAAGGGCCGCACCGGGATCATCCCGCTGCTCGTCCTGGCCTGCGCGGCCGTCGCCGGAGCGGTGTCCTGCGCGGTGGCCGTCTCGGTGCTGCACGCATTCGACCTGGGCGGCGGCCCGGCCGGCTTTGCGCTGCTGGTCCTCGCGCTGAGCGGGGGCACCGTGGCCGGCATCCGGGCCACCCAGGCCGGCAAGGTGCTGCCCGCGCTGTCCCGGCGCCGCCTGCTGGCCCTGGCCATAGCGGTCACCGGACTGGCACTGCTGCTGATGGGCCTGGTCCCGGACCTGGCCACGGTCGTCTTCCTGGCGGTGCTGGCCGGTACCGCCGCGGGGGTCGCCGCCAACACCGGACACACCCTGATCGACCAGGAGACCGAGGAATTCCGCCGGCCCCGGGTCACCCAGCACCTCCAGGCCGTCGTACGGGTCGCCGTGGCGGTCGGCGCGGTCGCCGCGCCGGCGCTGGCCGCGGCCATCGGCCCGCACCGGCTGGGCGGCGACGAGGTGGTGTTCGCCCACGGCGGCGCGGCCTTCACCCTGATGCTGGTCGGCGCGCTGCTGCTGCCGGTGGCCGTGACCGTGCTGGCCCGTGCCGACGACCGCAGCGGCGTACCGCTCCGGCGCGACCTGCGGGAGGCGCTGCGCGGCGGCGAGCCGGACCAGGCGCCGGCCGCCGGCGGGTTCTTCATCGCCCTGGAGGGCGGGGACGGAGCCGGAAAGTCCACGCAGGTGCAGGCGCTGGCCGAGTGGATACGGGGCAAGGGCCACGAGGTCGTGGTGACCCGCGAGCCCGGCGCCACACCGGTCGGCAAGCGGCTCCGCTCGATCCTCCTCGACGTGTCCTCGGCCGGGCTGTCGAACCGCGCCGAGGCCCTGCTGTACGCCGCCGACCGGGCGGAGCACGTGGACACCGTGGTGCGGCCGGCCCTGGAGCGGGGCGCGGTGGTCATCTCCGACCGCTACATCGACTCCTCGGTGGCCTACCAGGGCGCCGGGCGTGACCTGTCGCCCACCGAGATCGCGCGGATCTCGCGCTGGGCGACGGACGGGCTGGTGCCCAACCTGACCGTGCTGCTGGACGTGTCGCCGGAGGCGGCCCGGGAGCGGTTCACGGAGGCGCCGGACCGGCTGGAGTCGGAGCCGGCCGAGTTCCACCAGCGGGTGCGCGCCGGATTCCTGACCCTGGCGGCGGCCGACCCGGGCCGTTACCTGGTGGTGGACGCCGGACAGGACCCGGAATCGGTGACCACGGTCGTACGGCACCGCCTGGACCGGATGCTTCCGCTCTCCGAGGCCGAGGTGCAGGCCCAGGCCGAGGCCCGTCGGCTGGCCGAGGAGGAAGCGAAGCGCAAGGCCGCCGAAGAGGCGGCGCGCAAGGCCGAGGAGGAGCGGCTCCGCGCCGAGGAAGAGGCGCGGCGCAAGGCGGAGGAGGAAGCCGCCCGCATCAAGGCCGCGGAAGAAGCCGCCCGCAAGGCGGAGGAGGAGCGGCTCCGCGCCGAGGCGGAGGAGCGCGCCCGGGCGGAGGCCGAGGCGGCCCGCCGGGCGGCGGAGGAACGGCAGCGCGCCGAGGCCGAGCAGGCCCGGCTGGAAGCCCAGCGGCTGCGTGCGGAGGCCGAGGAGAAGGCCCGCAAGGCGGAGGAAGAGCGGCTGCGGCGGCAGGCGGAGGAGGAGGCCCGGCTGCGGGCCGAGGCCGAGGAGAAGCGGCGCGAGAAGCAGCGGCGGGCCGAGGAGGCCCTGCTGAAGGCGGAGGAGGCGCGCCGGCTTGCGGCGGCTTCTGCGGCGGCTGCGGCTGCTGCTGCGGCCGAGGCGGCGGCGTCTTCTGCGGCTTCTGCGTCGGCTGGGTTGGCCGGGGCGTCTGGGGCATCTGCGTCGTCTGCGTCGTCTGCGTCGTCTGGGCCGTCTGGGCCGTCTGGGGCGGGCGCCGATCAGGGCAGGCCGCGGGTCGGCCTGACCAAGGAGCCCGCGCCGGACGCGGCACGCGACCCGCGCCGGGCGCAGCCGCACCACCCCGACGACGCGGTGACCGTCGAGACGCCCGTGGTGTCGGCCGCCCCCGACCGGCGGGTGATGCGGCCGGACGACATCACCGAGACCGTTCCGGTTCCGAAGATCGACCCGGCTGCCGAGACCTCCGTACTGCCCCCCGTACGGGTGGCCGGTCCGGCCGACGAAACGGCCGTACTGCCTCCGGTCCGGCCCGGGGAGGACCCCGCGGACCGGGTGCCGCCGGGCATCTTCCGGGATTCGGCCGGCGGTACGGATGTGACCCGGGAGCTGCCCGCGGTCGACGGATCCGGCCGTCCGCGGCGCCGGTCCGACTGGGCGGAGGAGACCCCGCTGGACGATCTGCCCTCCCTGGCGGACGAGCTGCTCGGCCCCCACCGGGACGAGGACGACGGGGACGACACGGGGTCCTCGCGCCGGCGCCGCCGCTGACCGGGCGCGTGGGCTGCCGGCCCGGAGTGTCAGTGGCCCGCGCCACAATGATCGGTGGAACTCGGCAGAGGAACATCGGACGACGAGGGAAGGAGGCGGCGGCATGGCCGTCTGGGACGACCTGGTGGGTCAGGAGCGGGTGCAGACGCAGCTCGCCGCCGCCGCGCGGGACGCCGATGCGCTGGTCACCGCGGTCGAGGCCGGGCAGCCGCTGCCCGCCGCCTCCAAGATGACCCACGCCTGGCTGTTCACCGGACCGCCCGGTTCCGGCCGGTCCACCGCCGCCCGGGCCTTCGCCGCCGCCCTGCAGTGCACCAGCCCCGACCGCGCCCTCGGCGGGGCCCCGGGCTGCGGCTTCTGCGACGGCTGCCACACCACCCTGGTCGGCACCCACGCAGACGTCGAGATCGTCCGCACCGACCTGCTCTCCATCGGTGTGAAGGAAACCCGCGACCTGGTCCGCCGGGCCCAGCTCTCCCCGGCCGTGGGCCGCTGGCAGGTCATCGTCCTGGAGGACGCGGACCGGCTCACCGAGGGCGCGGGCAACGTCCTCCTCAAGGCCGTGGAGGAGCCCGCTCCGCGCACGGTGTGGCTGCTCTGCGCGCCCTCGCTGGAGGATGTGCTGCCCACCATCCGGTCCCGCTGCCGGCACCTCACCCTGCGCACCCCGCCGGTGTCCGCGGTCGCCGACGTCCTGGTCCGGCGGGACGGCATCGAGCCGGCCGTCGCCGCAGCCGCCGCCCGGGCCACCCAGGGGCACATCGGCCGCGCCCGCCGGCTGGCCACCGACGAACGGGCCCGATCGCGCCGCGCCGCCGTGCTGAAGCTGCCGCTCCGCGTGGACGACGTGGGCGGCTGCCTCAAGGCCGCCCAGGAGCTCGTCGACGCCGCCGCGGAGGACGCCAAGCAGGTGGCGGAGGAGGTCGACGTCAAGGAGACCGAGGACCTGCGGGCCGCGCTCGGCGCCGGTGCCGGAACCGGCGGCCGGATGCCGCGCGGCACGGCCGGGGTGATGAAGGAGCTCGAGGACCGGCAGAAGCGCCGCCGCACCCGCACCCAGCGCGACAGCCTCGATCTGGCCCTCACCGACCTGACCGGGTTCTACCGGGACGTGCTCGCCCTGCAGCTCGGCTCCTCGGTGGCCATCGCGAACGAGGAGATACGGGCCGACCTGGACCGGCTCGCCCGCGCGTCCGGACCCGAGCGGACCCTGCGCCGGATCGAGGCGATCATCGCGTGCCGCGACGCCCTGGACCGGAACGTGGCCCCGCTGCTCGCGGTCGAGGCGATGACAATGGCCCTCCGGGCCGGCTGAACCGGGCCGGCCCCCGGTGGAGGCCGATCCCGCGCCGGGCCGAACCACCCTCGGGGCCGAACCGCACCGGCCCGGGCTGTGCGCGCGCCGGTTGACGGCTCACCCGTACGGGCAGCCGCCCGCTCCGGCCGGGTGGCGGGGACCGGCCAGGTGGGGGCCGGGCCGGGCCAAGATCACCCCGGACCGGCCGGGAGGACGTAGGCTCCGGGGATGGACACCAGTCGTCTGCTGCGCACCACCGGAATCGTGATCGCAGCCGCCGGGCTGCTGCTCTCCGGCTGTACGTCCGGCGGGCCCGCTCCGCACGCCTCGGCGTCCTCCGGCGGAGCCACGACCGGTACCGGGGCCGGAACGGGGACCACCGCCGCCCAGCCCGCCCCCGCGGCAGCGCTCCGCCCGTACTACGAGCAGAAGCTGAAGTGGCGGGACTGCGGTGTGCCCGGATTCCAGTGCGCCACCATGAAGGCGCCGCTGGACTACGCCAACCCCGGTTCCGGCCAGGACGTCGAGCTCGCCGTGGCCCGCAAGCAGGCCACCGGGCCCGGCAAGCGGCTCGGCTCCCTGGTGGTCAACCCCGGCGGTCCCGGCGGATCGGGCATCGGGTACCTGCAGGCGTACGCGGGCATCGGCTACCCCGCCCCCGTCCGGGCCCGCTACGACATGGTCTCCGTCGACCCGCGCGGCGTGGCCCGCAGCTCCCCCATCGAGTGCCTGACCGGGCCGCGGATGGACGCGTACACCCAGGTCGACCAGACCCCGGACGACGCCGCCGAGCAGGCCCGGCTGGTGGAGGCGTTCAAGGAGTTCGCCAAGGGCTGCGAGGAGCGCTCCCGCACCGTGCTGCCGCACGTCTCCACCGTGGAGGCCGCCCGCGACCTGGACGTGCTGCGCGAGGTCCTCGGCGACGGGAAGCTGACCTATGTCGGCGCCTCGTACGGCACCCTCCTCGGCGCCACGTACGCGGACCTGTTCCCGAGCCGGGTCGGCCGGCTGGTCCTGGACGGCGCGATGGACCCGTCGCGTACGGCGATCGACCTCAACCGGGACCAGACCGCGGGCTTCGAGACGGCGTTCCGCTCCTTCGCCCGGGACTGTGCGAAGCAAGCGGACTGCCCGCTCGGGCGCGGCACCCCGGAGCAGGTGGCTCAGCGGCTGAAGGACTTCTTCCGCAAGCTCGACGCACAGCCGGTCCCCACCGGAGAGGCCGCGCGCCCGCTCGGCGAGGCACTGGCGACCACCGGCGTGATCGCGGCGCTCTACGACGAGAGCGCCTGGCCGCAGCTGCGCGAGGCGATCACTCAGGCGATGGACGGCGACGGGGCCGGCCTGCTGGCGCTCGCGGACAGCTACTACGAGCGCGAGCCGGACGGCAAGTACGCCAACCTGATGTACGCGAACGCGGCGGTGAACTGCCTGGACCAGCCCCCGGCATTCGCCGGCCCGGAGGCGGTGGCGGCAGCGGTCCCCTCCTTCGAGAAGGCCTCGCCGGTGTTCGGCGCCGGCTTCGCCTGGGCCTCGCTGAACTGCACGTACTGGCCGGCCAAGGCCACCGGCAAGGCCCGCCGCCTGGAGGCGAAGGGCGCGGCCCCGATCGTGGTGGTGGGAACCCTCCGGGACCCGGCGACCCCGTACCGCTGGGCCGAGTCCCTGGCCGGCCAGCTCGACTCGGGCGTCCTGCTGACCTACGACGGCGACGGCCACACGGCGTACGGGCGGGGCAGCGACTGCATCGACACGGCGATCAACCGCTACCTGCTGGAGGGCACACCCCCGGCGGACGGCAAGAAGTGCTGACGAGCCCGCCTGGTGCGGGGCACTCGGATGGACCCTGTAGACTTAGCGCCGCTGCTGAGAACACTCCTGCCACGCGGGTACCGGTTCTGTGCAGCATGCCGCCTTAGCTCAGTTGGCCAGAGCAACGCACTCGTAATGCGTAGGTCTCGGGTTCGAATCCCGAAGGCGGCTCAGAGAAAGGCCCAGGTCGCGTAGCCCGCGACCTGGGCCTTTTGCGATCTGGGGCAGATCGAAGTCGTCCGCGGGCCCGTCCTGTTGACCTGCGACGGCGACGGCCGCGTGGGGGCCGTGCTCAGTGGCGTGAGCCTTACTACCGGCATGCCCAGCGGGCGAGGCCGCCTGCCTTCGCACTGGCTGACTGGGCCGTCCGGGCTGTCTCGGCCACCGCCGACGTACGCCGCGCGCTTCTCGCCGGGCTCCACGATCAGCACAGCACTTGTTCGATGGGTCTGGTGCGGAGGGTGAGGGACGCGGGGAGGATCGAGGCCGTTGTTGCGAGGAGGGCGGTGGTGGCGGTTACTGCGGCGATCGTGGTCCAGGGGATGACCACGGCCGACGACGCGTCGAGCAGTCCGAGGGCGCTCCACACGCCGAGCAGGTTTACGCCCGCCACCAGGGTGCCGAGGATCGTGCCGGCCGCGACCACCAGCAGGGCCTCGGCCGCGACGAGGCGTAGCACCTGGGCCTTGGTCGCGCCCGTCAGGCGTAGTGCTGCCAGGTCGCGGGCCCGGTCGGAGGTGGCCATCATCAGGGTGTTGGCGAGCGCGATGCCCGTGTAGACCAGCGCGATGCCGAGGATCATCCACAGGCCGAGCCGGGTGTTCTTGTCGGAGCGCGGGTAGTGGGCCTGGATCCACTGGTCGCCCGTCAGCAGGCGGACTCCGGTGGCCTGCGCGGCCGAGTGCAGCGCGGCGGCGGCGGTCGCGGGGTCGGTGCCGGGGCTGAACGCGATGTCCACGCGGTCCACCGGGGCGTTCGGGGCGTTGCGCGGGGTGAGGTAGACGCCGTTGCTGCCGGTGCCGGTGGACAGTACCGCCACGATGCGCAGGCTCACCTCGCGGCCGTCGCCCAGCCATACGGAGACACGGCTGCCGACCTTGGTGGTCAGCCACTCCTCGTTGACGACGATGCCGTCGTCGTCGAGGTCGGTGAAGCGGCCGGCGACCACCGGCAGGTGGGACACCGCGGCGTGCGCGGCCGGGTCGACCGCCTTGGCCTCGGAGCTGACGAGGGCCGTGCCCTCCTCCATGACCACCACGGCGCTGGATCGGGTTGGGCTGATATGTACCCCCGGTACCCCCGGCACCGCCCGGGCCCGCTGGACGAACTCGGCGGGCAGCGCCCGCCCGTTGCCGCCCGCCGTGGCGATGTAGTCCGCGGTGATCTGCTCGCGGGCCTCGGTGGCCTTCGCCGCGCTGATCGTCGCGGTGGTGCCCATCAGGGAGGCGGCGAGGGCGACGGTGATGACGACCGGTGCCGCGACGGCCGCGGTTCTGCGCACCCCGGCGGAGGCGTTCTCCCTGGCCAGCATGGCGAGGGCGCCCGGAAGGCGGGCCGGCAGCCAGGTCAGCAGCCGGGTCAGGGGCCTGATCAGGACCGGAGCGAACACCGCGAACCCGACGATCAGCAGCATGGGCTGGGTGATGTACGTCTTGCGCTTGAGGAGGTCCCCGGGGTTGTCCGCGAGGGCCAGGGCCAGCAGGCCGAGCCCGGTGGCCAGGACCGCGCTGCCGATCAGCCAGCGGCTGAGGGGCATGGCGCGTGAGTCGACCGCCGACTCGCGCAGGGCCTCCGTCGGACCGACCCGGCCGGCCCGCCAGGAGGACACCACGACCCCGGCCAGCGCGACGAACAGGCCCGTCCAGAAGGCGGTGTGCAGCGGCCAGGTCTGCTCGCCGATGCGGAACCAGGGCGGGGCGATCTCCGCGTCCACCATCCAGGCGGCGAGCCGGGGCGCGCCCGTCGCGCCGAGCCGGCAGCCGGCCGCGGAGGCGAGCACACCGATGACGAACGCCTCGGTGAACACCATCCGCCGCACCTGGGCCGGAGTCGCGCCCGCCGTGCGGAGCAGCCCGAACTCGCGCCGCCGCTGGGCCACCGCGAAGGAGAACGTCGAGGCGACGACGAACACCGAGACGAAGCCGGTGACGCCGGCGGCGGTGCCGAGCAGTGCGTTCACCGAGACCAGGGCCTCCTTGTCGCGGTCGGGGTCCGGATCGGCCCGCCGGCGGTCGTCGCCGGTCAGGACGTCGAATCCGCCGCCCACGGCCGCCCGTACCCGGTCGGCGGGGGCGGTCACGGCGACGGCGTCGATGGCCGGGGAGATCCGGGCGGCCTCCGCGTCGGTGAAGAACAGCGCGCTCTCGAAGCCTGCGGAAGCGACGGTTCCGACGATGGTGACCTGCTCGGTCCCGGTTCCGGTTCCGGTTCCGGTGCCGGTGCCGGTGCCGGTGGCCGCCCGCAGCGTGGTGCCGGCCGGCGGGCCGTCCGCGGTGGCGACGGCTTCGCCGGGCGCGGAGGGGGCACGTCCGGAGGTGAGCCGGTAGGGGGTGAGCGCGGCAACCGACCAGGGGTGGCCGACCGTGTCCTCGCTCAGGCCGGGGCCCGACACGGGGAAGGTACGGTCCTCCACGACCGGCCCGAGCGCGGCCAGCTTCGCGGAGACGGCGGCCGGGACCGGATCGGGGTGCGGGATCCGCTGGGTCCGCTCCCCGATCGGTGTACGGGCCCGGATCAGGGCGGACGTCTGGACGACGACCGGCGCCTTCGCGAACCGCTCGGGCCCGCGGTCGGGGGCAGCGAAGGTCGCTGCGAGCGCCAGTCCGGTGGTGGCGATGAGGCCGACGCCGAGGGCGAGGGCGATGAACGAACCGATGAAGGTGACCCAGCGGGTCCGCATTCCCTGCAGGGCGAGCCTCAGCACGGCAGACCCGCCAGACCGGTCATGTGCGCGGCGACCCGGTCGGCCGTCGGGGCGAGGAGTTCGTCGTGGACGCGGCCATCGGTGAGGAAGAGCACGCGGTCCGCGAAGGACGCGGCCACCGGGTCGTGCGTCACCATGATCACCGTCTGGCCCAGGTCGACCATCTGCCGCAGCAGGGTGAGTACTTCACGGCTGGTGGTGGAGTCCAGGGCGCCGGTGGGCTCGTCACCGAAGAGCACCTCGGGGCGGGTGACCAGGGCGCGCGCGAGCGCCACGCGCTGCTGCTGCCCGCCGGACATCTCACTGGGCCGGTGCCCGGCCCGCTCGCGCAGCCCGACCTGCTCCAGTACCTCCAGCACCTGCCCGCGCTTGGGCCGGCGCCCGGCGAGCCGTAGCGGCAGCGCCACGTTCTGCTCGGCGGTGAGCGAAGGCAGCAGGTTGAACGCCTGGAAGACGAAACCGATACGGTCGCGGCGCAGCAGCGTCAGCTTCCTCTCGCTCAGCGTGCTCAGGTCGGTCTCACCCAGCAGCACCTGGCCTCCGGTGGGCCGGTCGAGGCCCGCCGTGCACTGGAGGAAGGTCGACTTTCCGGAGCCCGAAGGCCCCATCACGGCGGTGAACGTGCCCCGGAGGATGTCCAGGGAGACGTTGTCCAGGGCGGTGACGGCGCCGGCGCCCTTGCCATAGGACCGGGTGACCGAACGGAGTCGGACGGCTGCTTGATTCATGACGTCCACTCAACCGGCCCCGGACCCGGGGGACATCGCAGGCAGGAGGAGTCTTCGTGGTGGAGGTAGCTCCACCCCTGGAGGTGGATCCGGCCGGGTGGTCCGCCGTGATCCGCGCCTCGTACGGTGCCCCCATGCATCCCCCGAGCCTCTGGCAGGCCCTGCACCAGCGCCGGTACGTCCTGACCGGCTGGCCCTGGCGCTGTGCCCTCTACTTCCTGACCAGCGTGCCGCTGGGCGCCGCCCTCCTCGTCTGCCTGCTGGTCCTGGCACTCGCGGGCAGCCTGCTGACCGTGGTCCTCGTCGGGGTGCCGCTGCTGCTCACGCTCGTCCTCGCCGGGCTGCCGGTCGCCGCCGTCGAACGGCGCCGGCTACGGCTGATCGATCCGGCCGTACCGCTGGCCGACGCCCACCAGGAGCCGCCCCGTACCGGGCCCGCGGCCTGGCTGCGCACCCGCCTCCAGGAACGCGCCACCTGGCGCGAGCTCGGCTACTCCCTGGTCTTCGCCTGCCTGCTGTGGCCGCTGGAGGCGGTCGTCGTCGGCACCGTCCTCCTGGTGCCCGGCGGTCTGATCTCCACCCCCCTGGTCATGGCCACGGCCGGCGGCGGCGAGGAGGCCCGCGTCCTCAAGCTGTGGATGGTGCACTCGTACCCGGAGGCCTTCGCCGCGGCCCTCGCCGGGCTGCTCCTGCTGCCGCTGCTCGCCTATCCGCTCGGACTGCTCGCGGCCGGACGCGCCCAGCTCACCCGCCAGTTCCTCGACGTGCCGGACCACCGGGCCGATGTACGGATCAAGGAGCTGAGCCGGTCCCGGATGCGTCTGGTCAACGCCTTCGAGGCGGAGCGCCGCCGGATCGAGCGGGACCTGCACGACGGCGCCCAACAGCGCCTGGTGGCCCTGTCGATGACCCTGGGCCTGGCCCGGCTCGACGCCCCCGACGAGCCCCTCGCGGGGCTCCTCGCGCAGGCCCAAGGTGAGGCGAAGGCCGCACTGGTGGAGCTGCGGGAGCTGATCCAGGGCATCCACCCGCGGGTCCTCACCGACCGGGGCCTGGGTGCGGCCATCGAGGACATCGCCGACCGCTCCCCGGTCCCCGTCGACCTGGACCTCGATCTGCCGCACCGGCTGCTGGAAGCCGTCGAGTCGGCCGTCTACTTCGCGGTCTGCGAGGCGCTGGCGAACGTGGCCAAGCACAGCGGCGCCACCCGCGCCGCCGTCGAGGCGCGCGCCGAGAAGGGCCGGCTGGTGGTCTGCGTACGGGACAACGGGGTCGGCGGCGCCGATGGCGCGGGCGGCACGGGACTGGAGGGGGTGGCGGACCGTATCTCGGTCCTGGGCGGCCATTTGCTAATCTCCTCACCGCCCGGCGGGCCCACGTCCTTCCGCCTGCAGGTGCCCTGCACCCCGGCCCCGGCCCGATAGAGGAACCAGATGTTACGCATCGTCCTGGCAGAGGACAGCGTGCTGCTGCGGGAGGGCCTTGTCGGCCTCCTGGAGCGCTTCGGCCACCAGGTCCTCGCGGCCGTCGGCACCGCGGAGGAACTCACCGCCGCGGTTACACAGCACGTCCCCGACATCGTGGTCACCGACGTACGGATGCCGCCCGGCTTCTCCGACGAGGGGCTGCGGGCCGCGCTGCGGCTGCGCGGGGACAACCCGCGGCTGCCGATCCTGGTCCTCAGTCAGTACGTACAGCGCGCCTACGCCGAGGAGCTCCTCGACTCCGGTGACGGCACCGGCGTCGGCTACCTCCTCAAGGAGCGGGTCGGGAACGTCGAGGAGTTCATCGACGCGCTTCGGCGGGTTTCCGCCGGTGCCACCGTGGTCGACCCCGAGGTGGTCCGCCAGCTGCTGCGCCACCGCCGCGACCCGCTCGCCAAGCTGACCGCCCGCGAACACGAGGTGCTCGCGCTGATGGCCGAGGGGCAGTCCAACGCCTCGGTCGCCGCCGCGCTCCACGTCAGCGAGGGCACCGTCAGCAAGCACTTCGGATCGATCCTCGCCAAGCTGGACCTGAACCTGTCCGACGCGACCAACCGTCGGGTGCTGGCCGTCCTCACCTACCTGCGCGGCTGACTCCGTGCCGCCTGCCGCCGTGTCCGGGGAAGAACATCGAACAGGGGTGAAACATTTCTGCGTGCCGTCGCGTCGATGAGGTGAGACGGCGGCTAGGGGGAGCGGATGCGGCAGCGACGCAGGGAGGGATTCCGTGAGTTCGCGGAGGGACGGACCGGGCAGTTGTACCGGTCGGCCTGTCTGCTGACGAGCGGGGACACCCACCTGGCCGAGGATCTGGTGCAGGAGACCCTGGGGCGGATGTACCTGCTCTGGGGGCGGGTCTCGCGCATCGACAATCCCGCGGCGTACGCGCAGACCGTGCTGGTCCGGGCGTTCCTCACGCACCGGCGGCGGCGTTCGGCCGCCGAGCACCCGGTGGGGGAGGTGCCCGAGGCGGGCGGGGGCGGTGAGGATCCCGTGCTGCGGATGACGCTGCTGGGGGCCCTGGGCCGGCTCGCGCCCAAGGACCGGGCGGTGCTGGTGCTCCGGTACTGGGAGGACCGCAGTGTCGAGGAGACCGCCGACGTGATGAACGTCAGCTCGGCGGCCGTACGCACCCGGAGCTCACGCGCCCTCGCGCGGCTGCGGGAGGAACTCGGCGGCAGCATCGCCGAGTTCGCCGGTCGCTGAGCGTCCGTACCCGTACCACGGGCGTCCGTACCAGGACTGTATTCAAACCAAAACGTGGAAGGTCTGGTTCCCCATGCCCTTTGAAGACGAAGTCGGCGCTGCCCTGCGGCGTACCGGCGACGGTTTCGCCACCGACCAGCAGGCCCTGGTGGACCGCGGTGAGCAGCGCGGCCGGCGGCTGGTGGCCCGCCGGCGGGTGGCCGCGGTCACCGGTACCGTGCTCACGATGGCGGTGATCGGCGGCATCGGGGCGTACTCCGGGGGGTGGCTCGGCGGCGGCGAGGCCAAGGGGGGCGGGGCGAACGTCGCCACGGCGCCGTCGCCGGCCGACTCGCCCGTACAGCGGGAGGAGGACACGGTGGGGGCCGGCCGCGGGGCCGTGACCGCCGCGCAGATGGTTGCCACCTTCAAGTCGCTGCTGCCGGGCGGCACGTTCACCGACACCCTTTCCCGGGGCACCGACTCCGCCCGGCCGGGGGTCTCCGGGCTGTACGACGACGGCAAGGGCAAGGCCGCCATCGGCTTGAGCCTCTCCCGGATCGCCCCGGCCGGCACCATGGCCCGGCAGATGACCCAATGCCCGGACAAGGAGATGTCGGGCTACGACAGCTGCACCTCCGAGAAGCTGGCGGACGGTTCGCAGTTGCTGCTCTACCGGGGCTACGAGTACCCGGACCGGCGGGTGGACACCAAGCTCTGGCGGGCCACCCTGGCCACCCCGCAGGGCTTCCTGGTCGACGTCTCCGAATGGAACTCCCCGGCCGAGAAGGGCGAGCCGGTCTCCCGCCCCAATCCCCCGCTCACCCTGGCGCAGATGAAGACCCTGGTCACCTCGGGCACGTGGCACGCCGCCCTGAACGACCTGCCGGCCGCCCGGCCCGAGAAGCCGGGCCCCGGACTGTCGGGAGGGCCTGAGGCGGGACCGATCCTGCTGTCGCTGCTGCCGAACGACGGGATCAGTGTCGTCGGCAAGGGCGGGCAGGGGGACTACGCCTACGCCGTGCTCGACGACGGCAAGGGCAAGTCGCTCGTCCAGGTCAACGCCCAGCCGGGGATGGGGGACGCGGCCGGCGCGCTGTTCGGCAGCGGAGATGTCACCACCCTGCCGGACGGCACCAAGGTGAAGGTCGAGAAGAAGCCCGGCGAGAAGGGCGGCGCGGGCGTGGTGTGGTGGACCGTGGACACCCTGCGGCCGGATGGCATGCGGGTGGTGGTCTCCGCCTTCAACACCGGCAACCAGAACAAGCCGGCGACCCGGACGAACCCGCTGCTGACCATCGAGCAGCTGAAGGCGATCGCGCTCAGCCCGAAGTGGCTGGAGGGCGCCGGTTCGTAGCCGGGGCGGCGTTACTTGGCCTGATCGGTCGGCCTACTTGGCGTCCGCGTAGCACTGCACCACGGCCGTGGTGAACGGGAAGCGGACCGGGGTCTCGCCGAAGGCGATACGTCCGGCCCGGTCCGCGGCGGTGCGGATCGCCTCGGTGACGGCCTCCGCCTCCTCGGCAGGGCAGTGCACGATCACCTCGTCGTGCTGGAAGAACACCAGCTCGGCGCGGAGCCCGGCGGCTGCCGTGGCCTGGCGCAGGGCCGCGAGCATCAGCAGGGCCCAGTCGGCGGCACTGCCCTGGACCACGAAATTGCGGGTGAACCGGCCGCGGGCACGGGTGTTGGTGGAGGCGTAGCCGGGGGTCCACTCGTCCCGGGGCGCGGCCCGGTCGTCGCCGGTGTCCGCACCGGTGTCGGCGCCGGTGTCGGCGCCGGGCCCCGGTTCCTGGGGCAGTCCGGCCTCCTCGGCCTCCGTCGCGCCCACGGCGGGCGGACAGGTGCGGCCCAGCCAGGTCCGTACGAGCCGGCCCTCCTCGCCCGCGCGGGCGGCCTCGTCCACATAGGCGACGGCGCGCGGGAAGCGGCGGCGCAGGGCGGCGAGGTTCTTCAGGCCGTCACCGGAGGTCTGGCCGTAGACCGCGCCGAGGACGGCCAGTTTGGCCTGGTCGCGGTCGCCGGCGAAGCCCTGGCGGGAGATGGACGTGTAGAGGTCCTCCGGGCGCCCGGCCACCTCCATCAGGCCGGGGTCGCGGGAGATGGCGGCGAGGACCCGTGGCTCCATCTGGTCGGCGTCCGCGACCACCAGCCGCCAGCCGGGGTCGGCGACCACGGCGCGCCGGATGACCTTGGGGATCTGCAGGGCGCCGCCGCCGTTGGTGACCCAGCGGCCGGTGACGGTGCCGCCGGGGACGTACCCGGGGCGGAAGCGTCCGTCGTGGACCCAGTCCTTGAGCCAGCCCCAGCCGTGGGCGGTGTAGATCCGGTACAGCTTCTTGTACGCGATGAGCGGTTCGACGGCCGGGTGGTCCAGCTCCTGGAGCTCCCAGCGGCGGGTGGACTTGACCTTGATGCCGGCCCCGGCGAAGGCCTTGATCACGTCGGCGGGGAGGTCGGGGCGGACGCGGCGGCCGAAGGCGGCGGACACCTGGTCCGCGAGCTCGGCGAGGCGGCGGGGCTCGCCGCCGCCCGCGTACCGCTCGCCGAGCAGCTCGGTGAGTACGGCGCGGTGGACGTCGGCCCGCCAGGGCAGCCCGGCCCGGTTCATCTCGGCGGCGATCAGGAAACCGGCGGACTCGGCGGCGGTGAGCAGCTGCATCCGGTCCGGATGGGCGGTGGCCTGGTGGCGGCGCATCTGGTCGGCGTAGACGGCGAGGAGGTCGTGGAGGGGGAGCGGGGCGGCGGGCTGCGGGTCGAAGAGGGAGGACTGGGTACCGGGCTCGGCGGAGCGCTGCGGGGGGTCGGGCGGTACGGGGGTGCCGTTGAGCCGGGCGAGGGCGGCTGCGGCGGAGCGGGGCTGGCCGAGGCGGCCCTCGTGGCCGAGGAGGAGGAGCTCGGCGTCCTCGATGTCGTAGCAGCGGTCCACGCGGACGCCTGCGGCGAGCAGGCGGGGGTAGACGGCGGCGGTGGACTGCCAGATCCAGCGGGTGTGGGGCGGGGCGGCGCGGACGGCGGTGGCGGGGTCGGGGGCGGTGATGGGGGTGGTCGCGGGGGTGGTGACGGGGGCGGTGACGGGGGTGGTGACGGGGGCGGCGTGCCAGCGGGCGTTGCCGTCTTCGGCCAGGGCCCATCGGGTGGCTTGCTCGCTCATGAGTGCGAGTGTGGCAGGCGGGGCGGACATTGCCGGTCCGGCACGCGCCGTACCGCTCCGCGGGGCCATTTCCCCCACCCCGCCCCTCCCCGACCCCGGGCCACCGCCCGTCCCCGCCCGGGGCTGCGCCCCAGACCCGCCCGGGGGCTGCGCCCCGAGCCCGTTCGGGGCTGCGCCCGGGTGCCCGCGGGGCGGTGCGGGCTGCGCCCGGCACATGCTTGGGGCTGTGCCCCGGGCCCGTTCAGGGCTGCGCCCCGGGCCCGTGCTCGTACCCGGGCTCCGCCCGGCAGGCCCGGGGATGTGCCCCGGGGGTGCGCGGGCTTCGCCCGGCACACGCCGGGCTCGGGGCTGTGCCCCAGGCCGCCGGCCGGTGCTCGAAGCTGTGCCCTGGGCCCGTGCTCGAACCCGGGCTCCGTCCGGCAGCCCCCGGGGCGCGCTGAGAGGCGGAGCCCCGGCCCGGGGCCCAGCGGGCTCGGGGCTGCGCCCCGGGCCGCCGCCCGGGCCCGCCGGGCTGCGCCCCGGGGCACGCCGACGGGCCGGGCCCGGACCCTGCCGCCGGGGCTCCGCCCCGCCCGCCCCGGTGGCCCGCCCGCCCCGGCCAGGGGGGGTGCGTGGGAGGGTGGTGGGGTGACTTTTGACGTGGCGGAGATTGTTGAGCGGGCCTGTGGTGCTGCGCTTTATGGCCAGGACGACGCCGGGCTTGACAGCGGCGCCTCGTTGCTCGCCGCCGATCCGGCCGCCTGGAGCGGGGTCGGGCAGGCTCTGCTCGCGCGCGGGGAGACGTATATACGGCAGGCCTGGGAACGGGGCTGGCAGCCGGCCGATGTGCTGCGGCTGGTCCGGCGGGATCTGGAGGAGCGGGAGCTGCGGATCACCGGGGATCTGATCGCCGCCGAAGGCCGCCGCTACGCCCGGCTGCCCGCCCGGTGGCCCGAGGTCAAGGGCGAGGTGTGGTGGGGCGCGGACACCGAGTACGCCGTACAGCTCGCGCAGCGCGAGCGGACCGACCGGTTCACGCTGGCCACCGCCGTCCTCGAGGTGCTGAGGCTGCTGATCCGGCTGCCCTCGATCGAACCGGTGGGACCGGTCCCGGGCGATCCCGCCGAGGTGCTCGAGGCCGCTCACATCGAGCCCCGCATGCTGGCCCGGATCCGGGCGCTGCTCGCCAAGGCGGAGGCGACCGGCTACCCCGAGGAGGCGGAGGCGCTCAGCGCCAAGGCGCAGGAGCTGATGGCCCGCCACACCGTGGACGAGGCGCTGCTGGCCGAGCGCGGCGGGGCGCCGGGGCAGACGCCGGGGGCCTGCCGGATCGGCGTCGAGCCGCCGTACGAGGAGGCCAAGGCGGTGCTGCTCGACGCGGTGGCCACGGCCAACCGCTGCCGGGCGGTGTGGAACGGCGCGTTCGAGTTCTCCACGGTGGTGGGCTTCGAGAGCGATCTGGAAGCGGTCGAGCTGCTGTACACCTCGCTGCTGGTGCAGGGCACCGCGGCGATGACGCGGGCGGAGGCCGGCCAGCGAGCCGGCGGACGCAAGCGGACGAAGACGTTCCGTCAGTCCTTCCTGCTGGCCTACGCCAGCAGGCTGGGCCACCGGCTGGCCGAGACGGCGGAGCACGCGGCGGCCGAGGCGGGCGGGTCGGACAACCTGCCGGCGCTGGTCGCGCGTGAGGTCGCGGTCGGTGCGCGGGCGGAGGAGATGTTCCCGCAGACCACGACCACCCGGCTGCGCGGGGCCACGGATCACGCGGGCTGGACGGACGGCACGGCGGCGGCGGATGCCGCCCAGGTCCGGCACGGCCGTAACCCCGCCCCCCTGTCCGGGCCGGGGCGCCGGCCGTCCCGCTGAACCGGGACGGCCGGCGTCAGGCCGGACGGTCGTCGGAGGCCGGCGGGCGCGGGTTTTCGGTGCGGAGGGCGGCGGTTTCCGCCTTCAGGATCCGCAGGGACTTGCCCAGCCCGCGTGCCATCTCCGGCAACTTCTTCGAACCGAACACCAGCAGGCAGACGACCAGAAGGACGATCAGATGCCAGGGCTGCATGGCGTTTCTCAGCATGCCGTCTATCGAACCTCTTCGGGCGCTTCGGTACAAATCTGAAGGAATTCTGAAACCGGATATCCGGGTCTATTGGGGTATCCGGATATCCTCGACCTCATGAGTTGGCTTCGGGCCCTGAAGGAGAGCGCCCGATCGGGGATGACCGTCGAGCGGAACCGCCTGGAGCCGCTCCTCGCCGTACGGGCCGCCGCCGGGCTGGCCCTCGCGATCGGCGGCGGGCTGGTCCTCATGGGCCCGGAGGCCGCCGCCAGTTGCGCCTTCGGGGCCTTCCAGGCCGCCATCGCCACCTTTCAGCGGAGCTGGCGCCCGCGCCCGGTGCTCGCCCTCGCCTCCGGGCTGACCCTCGCCGCCTCCACCTTCATCGGCTATCTCGTCGGGTCCTCCCACACCGCCGCGTTCCTGGCGCTGCTCGCCCTCTGGGCCTTCCTGTCCGGGATGGCCTGGGCGGCCGGTCCCACCGCCGGAATCATCGCCTCCGGCAATGTGGCCATCATGCTGGTGACCGTCACCCTGCCCAGCTCGGTCGCGCAGGCCGCCGGGCACGCCCTACTGATCGCCGTCGGCGGTGTGGTCCAGGCCGTGCTGATCGTGCTCTTCCCGGTACGCCGCTGGGGCGCCCAACGCGACGCGCTCGCCGATGCGCTGGCCGCCGAGGCCGACTACGCCCGCCGGCTGCGCCACGACCCCGAGGCCCCCTTCGACCCCGGGCCGCTGATGACCGCCCGGGCCGCCGCCACCGTCACCCCCCGCCAGGCCCGCCGTCGTCCCGCCGAACTGCACGGGGCGCGCGGGCTGGCCGAGCGGATCCGCCCGGTGCTGGCCTCGCTGGCCGACCCCGCGGTCGGGGCGCCCGCGGAGGGCCCGGCCCGGGACCGGGTGCGGGAACTGCTTGCCGCCGCCGCGACCGTGCTCGACACCGCGGCCCGGGCGATCCGGCACGGCGAGCCGGTGCGCCCGCCCGGTCCCGCGCTCGCCGTGCTCAAGTCCCCGGACACCGCCGACCTGCTGGAGGGTCCGGCCCTGCGGGCGGCGCGGCGGCTCGCGGCCCTGCTGGAGGACGTACTGGAGACCGCGGCCCCCGGCTCCGGCCGCACCGCCGACCCCGGGGAGTCGAGGCTGCGGCCCACCCTGCCGGCGCTGCTGCCCCTGGTCCTGCGGGCGGTACGGGCGGAACTCCGCCCCGCCTCACCGGTCTTCCGGCACGCCGTCCGGGTTTCCGCGGTCGCCCCGGCGGGCTATCTGATCGGGAGCGCACTGCCGTTCGGGCACGCCTACTGGGCGCCGATGGCCTCCGTGATGGTGATGCGGCCCGATTTCAGCCAGACCTACTCGCGGGCCGTGGCCCGCTTCGGGGGCACCCTGCTCGGGGTCGCGGCGGCCACCGGGATCGTGCAGCTGGCGCAGCCCGGGATATATCTGTCGGGGGCGCTCGCGGTGGTCAGTGCGGGTCTGATGTACGCGCTGCTGCGCACCGGGTACGCCGTCTCGCAGGTCTTCGTCTCCGCCTACGTCGTGTTCCTGCTCGGCATGGGCGGCACCCGCTGGGACCAGACCGTGCCGGACCGGGTGGGCCTCACCCTGGTCGGCGGCCTGCTCGCGATGATCGGGTACGCGCTCTACCCGGCCTGGGAGACCCCCCGGCTGCGGACCCGGCTCGCCGACTGGCTCATCGCGGACGGGCGGTACGCGGCAGCCGTCCTCCGGCAGTACGCCGATCCGGCCGGTGCCCACCGGCCCGATGTGCGCACCGCACTGCTGGCGGCCCGCGACGCCCGGGTGGACTGGCAGGAGGCGCTGGCCCGGGCGGCCGGCGAACCGGTCCGGCACCGCGGGCTGTCCCGGGCGGCGGCGGACGCCGCGGAGGACGCCCTGGCGGAGCTGGGCCGCACCGCGATGCTGCTGGAGGCCCACCTCCCCGACCGGGCGCACCCGCCGGTTCCGGCGGCCGGGGAACTGGCGGCGGCCCTGCAGGCGTCCACGGAGGCGGGGGCGAAGGCGGTACGGGAGCGCCGGGTGCCGGAGTGGGAGGGGGTGCGGGCCGTGCTGGCGCAGTGGGACCAGGCGGCCGGACCGGACCGGACCGGCCGCCGGTGGCTCCGCTGCTGCGCAACGGGGCGGAGCTCCTGCTGGACCGCCTGGACGAGGTCTCCGAGGCCCTCCGCCCCTGACGGGGCACCGGACCGGGCTCTCTGTGATCAAGGAACCACCCCGCGTGCACGTGCATCTGCCCATGCAGATGCCTATGAACACAGCTATGATCCGGTGAAGTTGACATCTGCACATCTGCACAATCGGGGGCTTCCTGTGGACCACGCGTACAACGGGATGGCAGCTGCAGAACTCGCTTCTATGTACGGTCTGACCTGGCAGAAGAGCAGGCACAGCAACTCGCAGGGATCCTGCGTGGAGTTCGCCAAACTGCCGGGCGGCGATGTGGCAGTGCGCAACTCGCGCTTCCCGGACGGGCCCGCGCTCGTCTACACGCCGGCCGAGATAGAGGCCCTGCTGCTCGGCGCGAAGGACGGCGAATTCGACCACCTCATCGGCTGACCGCACGATCCGTCAGCTGATCGTCGGCACCACCGATCAAGCCATGCACGTGCACTGGCCGGGACCGATCTCAAGGATCGGTCCCGGCCAGTGGCATGAATGCGCGGCTCAGTCCTGGAGCCGGAACAGCGCCCAGACGACCTTGCCGGTGAGCCGCCCGGCCAGCGGGTGCCAGCCCCAGTTGTCGCTGTAGGAGTCCACCAGGAAGAGCCCCCGCCCCGACTCCGCGTCGCCGTTCTCGTCCGTCTTCTCCGGCGAGAAGCAGCCCCCGGGGCTGTCCTCGCTGGGATCGCGCACCGCGCACACCAGCCGGGTGCTCCACCGCATCAGGTGCAGCCGCACCGGCGGCTCCTGCTCCCCGCCCCGGCCGCCGTCCTCCGGCAGGGCGTGCCGCAGTGCGTTGGTGACGAGTTCGGAGACCACCAGGGCGACGTCGTCGAAGCGCTCATCGAGGCCCCACTGGCCGAGCGTGGACCTGGTGAACGAGCGGGCGCCGCGCACCGCCTCGTACCGGGCGGGCAGGGCGCAGGAGGCGGACCCGGAGACGGCCGTGGGGTCGACCGGGGGCAGCCCCTGCCGTAACGGCTCGAGCATGGTCGATCCATTCATCCCCATGCGAGGCACTCCCGGGATTCGCGGACGGAGCGGCGGCTGTGTCCATGAAAGAACTGCGGGGTGGGTCCGGCGCCGGCGCGAAGAGCACGCAGGTGCGCGGGCACCATGCTTCCGAATGCGGAAGCCGGATGCAAGGGCAGATGCACGTGCACGCGCCGGACCTGTCCACTCCCGTGACGGTTCTTGCTCATTTCTTCCTACGCCTGCTTACGGACTTCTTTTCCGAGGCAGCGGATTCCGTTACAGAACGAGTACGGAGAGATGCGTTTTGGTGGCAGACTGCGGACCTTGGGGCACGGGGGCCCCGCGACGCGCTCATTGCGATGGGGAGGGCAGGACTAGTGACCGCAGACACCAGCGGTTCTGTGGTGCGCCGCATCCTCCTGGGCTCTCAGCTCAGGAGGCTCCGTGAATCCCGCGGGATCACCCGTGAGGCGGCCGGCTACTCGATCCGCGCATCCGAATCGAAGATCAGCCGCTTGGAGTTGGGAAGGGTGAGCTTCAAGGCCAGGGACGTGGAGGACCTCCTCACGCTCTACGGGGTCACGGACGGCGCCGAGCGCGAGTCGCTCCTCGGCCTGGTCCGCGAGGCCAACGCGGCCGGCTGGTGGCACAGTTACGGCGACGTACTGCCCGGCTGGTTCCAGACCTACATCGGCCTGGAGGGCGCCGCCTCGCTCATCCGGATCTACGAAGTCCAGTTCATCCACGGTCTGTTGCAGACCGAGGCCTACGCCCACGCGGTGGTCAGCCGCGGCATGCCCGGGGCCACCCCGGCCGAGATCGACCGCCGGGTCGCACTCCGCCTGGAGCGCCAGAAGGTCCTGGTGTCCGAGAACGCCCCGCTCTTCCACGCCGTCCTCGACGAGGCCGCGCTGCGCCGCCCGTACGGCGACCGCGCGGTCATGCGCGGCCAGCTGGAGCACCTCATCGAGATCTCCCAGCGGCCCAATGTGCGGCTCCAGGTGATGCCCTTCTCCTTCGGCGGCCATGCCGGCGAGAGCGGCGCCTTCACCCTGCTCCGCTTCCCCGAGTCCGACCTCCAGGACATCGTCTATCTGGAACAGCTCACCAGCGCCCTCTACCTGGACAAGGACGAGGAAGTGGCGCAGTACGGCCGGGCGATGGAGCGGCTCCAGCAGGACTGCCCGGACCCGGGCCAGACCCGGGATCTTCTCCGAGGACTGCTCCAACTGTCTTGAACCGCACGTAGTATGACGTCTGTTCAGTCTCGGTGCAGCGCCCGGGTGCGCGCCTGCAGTAAGGGATGGCATGCCCATATTCGAGGACCTGGCTCACCAGTACATCGACGGTGAATGGCTGGCCGGCACCGGTTCGTGGGACATCATCGACGTCAACCCGTACAACGGGGAGAAGCTCGCGGCCATCACCGTGGCCACCGTCGAGCAGGTCGACCGGGCCTACCGTGCCGCCGAGCGCGCCCAGGCCGACTGGGCCCGCATCAGTCCGTACTCCAGACGCGCCGTCCTGGAACGCGCCCTCAAGATCACCGAGGAGCGCGAGAAGGAAATCGTCGAGGCGATGATCGACGAGCTCGGCGGGACCCGCCCCAAGGCCGAGTACGAGGTCCGCCTGGCCATGGAGTTCCTCCGCGAGGCGATCCAGCTGGCGGTCCGCCCCGAGGGCAGCATCCTGCCCTCCACGGTCGCGGGCAAGGAGAACCGGGTCCAGCGCCTCCCGGTCGGGGTGATCGCCGTGATCAGCCCCTTCAACTTCCCCTTCCTCGTGACCATGAAGTCGGTCGCGCCCGCGCTCGCCCTCGGCAACGCCGTCGTGATCAAGCCGAACCAGAACGCCCCGGTGGTCGGCGGCGGGGTGATCGCCAAGATCTTCGAGGACGCGGGGCTGCCGGCCGGCCTGCTGAACGTCCTGGTCACGGACATAGCCGAGATAGGCGACGCGCTCCTGACCCACCCCGTCCCCAAGGTGATCTCCTTCGCGGGCTCCGACCGGGTCGGCCGGCACGTGGGATCGGTGGCCGCCCGGCACTTCAAGCGGACCGTGCTGGAGCTCAGCGGCAACAGCGCCCTGGTGGTCCTCGACGACGCCGACCTCGACTACGCCGTGGACGCAGCCGTGTTCAGCCGCTTCGTGTACCAGGGCCAGGTCTGTATGGCGGCCAACCGGATCCTGGTCGACCGGTCGATCGCCGAGAAGTTCACCGAGAAGTTCACCGCCCGGGTGAAGGCCCTCCGGACCGGCGACCCGCACGACGCAGGCACCCACATCGGCCCGCTGATCAACTCCTTCCAGGCGGACGCCCTGACCGCCCTGGTGGACCGGGCGGTGGAGGAGGGGGCGCAGGCGCTGGTGCGCGGGTCTACGCGCGGCAACCTGGTCGAGCCCACCGTGCTGGCCGGAATCCCCGAGGACTCCCCGCTGCTCGGCCAGGAGATCTTCGGCCCGGTGGCCCTGCTGGTGGTCTTCGACGGCGAGGAGGAGGCCGTACGGCTGGCCAATGCGACCCCGTACGGACTCAGCGGCGCGGTGCACACCCGGGACATCGACCGCGGCGTGAAGTTCGCCGAGCGGATCGAGACCGGGATGATCCACGTCAACGACTCGACCATCGGGGACGAACCGCTGGCCGCGTTCGGCGGGGAGAAGGCCTCCGGGATGGGCCGGCTCAACGGCCAGGCCACGATCGAGGCCTTTACCACCCAGAAGTGGATCTCGGTCCAACACGGCCGGAGTTCCTTCCCCTTCTAGGACAGCGGCTGACCTAATCGGTCCGTAGCGTGGTTTTCGTCAGCAGGAGACAGACACCGCGAATCCGCTACGAAAGAGGTTGGTCATGGCTTCCCTTTCCACCGAGGTACCCGGCGACGAGCGCGCCACGCTCCTGGCCTTCGTCGAGTCCCAGCGGGCCGGGCTCCGCGAGACGCTGGAGGGGCTGACCGAGGAGCAGGCGGCGAGCCGGCCGACCGTCAGCGAGCTGTCCCTGTCCGGGCTCGTCAAGCACGCGGCCGAGACGGAGTATGCCTGGCTGCGGATGGCCCAGCAGCGGCCCAACGACCGGCTGCGTTCGGCGGAGGACTACCGGAACGGCTTCCGGCTGGTCGAAGAGGAGACCATCCCCGAGGTGCTGGCCTTCTGGGACCAGGTCACCGCCGAGCTGACCGCGTTCATCGAGGGCGTGCCCAGCCTGGACGAGTCCTTCCCGCTCCCCGAGGCCCCCTGGTTCCCGAAGGACACCAAGGTCTCGATGCGCTGGCTGCTGCTCCACCTGGTGGAGGAGTTCGCCCGGCACGCCGGCCACGCGGACATCCTCCGGGAGACCGTGGACGGCACCAAGGCGATGGGCTGACGGTCCGGCATGGCGGCCCGCCCCGGGCGGCTGGATAGCCTGGGGCCCATGTCAGCGATCCGGCTTCTCGTCCTCGGGGCGGTCCGCCAGCACGGGCGGGCCCACGGCTATCAGGTGCGCAACGACCTGGAGTACTGGGGCGCGCACGAGTGGTCGAACGCCAAGCCGGGTTCGATCTACCACGCCCTCAAGCAGATGGCCAAGCAGGGCGTGCTGCTCGCGCACGAGGTGGCCCCGAGCGCGGCCGGCGGCCCGCCGAGGACCGAGTACGAGGTGACGGACAGCGGCCGGGAGGAGTACTTCCGGCTGCTGCGCACCGCGCTCTCGGCGTACGACCAGAAGCGCGACGCGCTGTCGGCGGCCCTGGGCTTCATGGTGGACCTGCCGCGCGCGGAGGTGCTGGAGCTGCTCGGGCGGCGGCTGAGCGGGCTGGCGGAGTGGCGCACGGCGGTGACCGAGTACTACACCCCGGAGAGCGGCCCGGAGCAGCTCGGCCACATCGGGGAGATCATGCACATGTGGGTGCACTCGGCGGATGTGGAGGCGGAGTGGACCCGCGGGCTGATCGCCCGGATCGAGGGCGGGGCCTACTCCTTCGCAGGTGAGGGCGGGGATCCCTTCGTCGGGGTGCTGGCCGAGGGCCAGGAGAACCCGTACGCCCTCTAATCAAGTTTGACTAACCCGGTGGGCCGGGGTAGCTTGACCGCTCGCAACTAATCAAGTTTGACTACTTCGATCTCTCCCGGGAGTGGTTCTTCTGATCGTGCTCGAAGGCGTACACAAGCGGTACGGCGAGAAACGCGCGCTGGCCGGACTCGACCTGGAAGTGAAGCCCGGCACCGTGCACGCCGTCCTGGGTCCCAACGGGGCCGGCAAGACCACGGCCGTCCGGGTGATGAGCACCCTGCTCCGGCACGACGAGGGCGTGGTCCGGGTCGCCGGACACGACGTACGGACCGAGGCGGCGGCCGTCCGCGCCCGGATCGGCCTGCTCGGCCAGCACGCGGCGCTGGACGAGGAACTGGACGGGCGGCAGAACCTGGAGATGTTCGGCCGGCTCCACCACCTCGGCGCCCGCCGGGCCGGTCTGCGGGCGGACGAACTGCTGGACCGCTTCGGGCTCGCGGACACCGGCCGCAAGCCGGTCAAGCAGTACAGCGGCGGTATGCGCCGGCGCCTGGACCTGGCGGCCTCGCTGATCACCGAGCCCGCGGTGCTGTTCCTGGACGAGCCGACCACCGGACTGGACCCGCGGGGCCGCTCCGAGGTGTGGAACGCGGTCCGCTCGCTGGTGGGCGGCGGGACGACCGTCCTGCTCACCACCCAGTACCTGGAGGAGGCGGACCGGCTGGCCGACCGGATCGCCCTGGTCGACCGCGGCCGGATCGCGGCCGAGGGCACCGCCCACGAGCTCAAGGCCCGCGTCGGCGGCGCCCGGGTGGAGGTGGTGCTGGCGGACGGGGCGGCCCTGGCCGCGGCGGCCAGGGTGCTGCCCGGGGCGGCGGTGGCCGAGGCGGACCTGCGGCTCGCCCTGCCCGCGACCGGGGCGACCGGTGCGGCCGACCTGGCGGCGGCCGTCCGGGCGCTGGACGAGGCGGGGATCGAGGCGACGGACATCGCGCTGCGCCGGCCGACCCTGGACGAGGTGTTCCTGGAACTGACCGGCGGCGCCGGGGACGGGGCGGAGGCGACCGTATGAGCACGAGCACAACGGGCATGACCGCGGGCGGTACCGGCATTGCCTGGGCGGTGCAGGACTCCTGGACGATGACCCGGCGCGAGCTCGCGCACTGGGGCCGGCAGCCGGTGCAGGTGATCGTCGGGCTGGTCTTCCCGGTGATGATGCTGCTGATGTTCGGCTTCCTGGTGGGCGGCGGACGCGGGATCGACGGCGACTACGTCGAGTTCCTGGTCCCCGGCATGCTGGCGCTGACCATGGCCTTCGGCCTGGAGGCGACCATGACGGCGGTCACCCAGGACCTGAACAAGGGGGTGATCGACCGGTTCCGGTCCATGCCGATGTCCTCCTCGGCGGTGCTGGTCGGCCGGAGCGCGGCGGACATGATCCAGTCGGCGCTGGGCCTGGCCGTGCTGGCCGGCGTCGGGATGCTGCTGGGCTGGCGTTGGCACGGCTCGTTCGCGGCGGCGCTCACCGCTTTCGGGCTGCTCCTGCTGTTCCGGTTCGCCATGCTGTGGATCGGCATCTGGCTGGGCATGCTGGCGGGCCGGCCGGAGCTGGTGCAGGCGGTGCAGATCCTGGTGTGGCCGGTGGGCTTCCTGTCCAACGCCTTCGCCACCCCGGCGTCCATGCCGGGGTGGCTGGGCCCGGTGGTCGAGTGGAACCCGATGTCCGCGACCGCCACGGCGGTCCGCGACCTGTTCGGCAACCCGGCGGCGGGCTCCGCGTCCTGGGCCTCGGAACATGCGGCCCTGATGGCCGTCCTGTGGCCGGTGCTGCTGCTGGCGGTGTTCTTCCCCCTGGCGGTGGGCCGCTTCCGCGGCCTGAGCCGGTAGCCGCCGGGCTGTCAGTACTTCGGCCGGCCGTCCTCCGTCAGCTGGAGCAGGGGGCGGCCGGTCACCAGCAGCCAGGCCGGCAGTACCGCCACGCACAGCATCGGCAGCACCCCCGGGTCCGGGGCCAGCACGCCCGCCGTGAACAGGCTCAGCCAGCCCTGCCGGGTGGTCGCCAGCAGCACGCCCAGCACCCCGCAGGTGGTCCCCACCACCGGGTGGACGGCGGGCACCAGGGCGTGGGCGGACAGGCCCAGCGCCACCCCGACGAACACCGCCGGGAAGATCCGCCCGCCCCGGAACCCGGCCGCCGACGCGGTCACCAGCGCCACCATCTTGACCACGCACATCAGCAGCAGCGCGCCCCAGCCGTACGCGTCCGCGTCGGCGGTCAGCTCCTTCATCTGCTCCAGGCCCTTGAACAGGGTGAGCCGGCCGCCGAGCGCCCCCAGCAGCCCGAGCACCACGCCCCCGGCGGTCAGGGCCAGCACCGGGTTCGGGATCGCGTGGAAGACCCGGTGCAGGTACGGGAACGCGTAGATCCCGGCCAGGCCCAGCAGCGCGGCCACCGAGGCGATCACCAGGGCGGCCAGCAGATCGGCCCAGCCCGGGTCGGCGAACTCGGGCAGGTTGGTGGTGAAGGTCTGGTCCGAGATCAGGGAGGTGGTCAGACCGGCCGCGCCGGCCGCGACCAGCGGCGCGAACAGCCGGTCCCACAGGGGGGTGGGGTCCTTGCCCGAGCTCATCGTCTCGGTCAGCACCAGGGCCGCCGCCACGGGCGTGCCGAACAGCGCCCCGACCGTCCCGGCCGCGCCCAGCCCGACCCAGAGCGCGCCCGGCGAACCCGGGAACGCCCGGCGCCCCAGCCAGTACGCCAGGGCGACGTTCGCGGCCAGGATGGGGTTTTCCGGGCCGAGGCTCACCCCGCCCGCCAGGGTCAGCCCGCCGGCGAGGAGCAGCCCGGGGACCCACCGCGGGTCCATCGGGGTCTCCACCAGCCCGGTGGTGGCCGGGTCGGGGCCGGCATGGCCGTACACCTTCCACACCACCAGTCCGGAGAGCGCGCCGATCGACGTCAGCATGATCAGCATCCAGGCCGTCGAGTACGGGCCGAGCCCCACCGCGTCCGGCAGGGTCCCCCACAGCACTCCCTGGAGGGCCTCGGCCGCCTTGCTCACCCCGATGTAGAGCAGGGCGGAGCCCACGCCCGCCACCAGCGAGGGCAGGATCAGCGGGAGCAGGGCGCGGGCCGCAGGCGTCATCCGCTTAACGTAAACCGACAAAACGCGCATATCGCGGAGGCGCTGCGGGTGCCGGAAACCGTGGGCTTGCACCTCACGCCGCGTGAGGGCCCACAGTGAAGGGCGTACCCGATCAGAGGAGCGGAACAGATGGGCTACTCCGTGGGCCAGGTCGCCGGCTTCGCCGGAGTCACGGTGCGCACCCTGCACCACTACGACGGGATCGGCCTGCTCTCCCCGAGCGGTCGCAGCCCTGCGGGCCACCGGCGGTACGAGGATGCCGATCTGGACCGGCTGCAGCGGATCCTGTTCTACCGGGAGCTCGGCTTCCCGCTCGACGAGGTCGCGGTACTGCTGGACGACCCGGACTCGGACCCGCAGGCACACCTGCGCCGGCAGCATGCGCTGCTGTCCGACCGGATCGCCCGGCTCCAGCAGATGGCCAAGGCCGTGGAGCATGCGATGGAGGCAGGAAAGATGGGCATCAACCTCACCCCCGAGGAGCGGTTCGAGGTGTTCGGGGAGCACGACCCCGAGGAGTACGCGGCGGAGGCCGAGGAGCGGTGGGGCGGCACCGAGGCGTACGCCGAGTCCCGGCGCCGGACCGCCGCCTACACGAAGGAGGACTGGCAGCGGATGCAGGACCAGTCGGCCGACTGGGGCGCCCGCTACACGGCGCTGATGGAGGCCGGCGAGCCGGCCGACGGCGAGCGGGCGATGGACCTGGCCGAGGAGCACCGGCAGCAGATCCGTACCTGGTTCTACGACTGCACGTACGAGATCCACTGCTGCCTGGGTGAGATGTACGTCGCGGACGAGCGGTTCAAGGCCCACTACGACGCGATGCGGCCCGGGCTGGCGGAGCATCTGCGGGACGCGATCCTGGCGAATGCGGTCCGGAACGCCTAGCCGGAACCGGGGGGTGGCGGTGTGCGTTGATAATTTGAGGGCACGACCTCCCGATGCACCGCCACCCCACCTCGAATTCCAGGAGTCCGGATCTCGTGAACACGCTTGCCCTCGCCCCGGAGTGGCTGTCCCCGGACTACCTGATCTCGCATTTCGGGCTGCCCGGCATCCTGATCATCGTCTTCGCGGAGTCGGGGCTGTTCGCCTTCCTCCCGGGGGACTCACTGCTGTTCACGGCCGGTCTGCTGGTGGCGGACGGGCAGTACATCACGCAGCCGCTGTGGCTGGTGTGCACCCTGATCGTGGCCGCGGCGATCATCGGTGACCAGGTCGGCTACATGATCGGCAAGTACTTCGGGCCGAAGCTGTTCAACCGGCCGAACTCGAAGCTCTTCAAGCGGGAGAACCTCGACAAGGCGCACGAGTTCATGGAGAAGCACGGCCCCAAGGCCATTGTGCTCGCCCGGTTCGTCCCGATCATCCGGACCTTCGCGCCGATGGTCGCGGGCGCCGGCACCATGAAGTACCGCACCTTCCTGACGTACAACATCATCGGCGGCATCAGCTGGGGTGCCGGTGTGACGGTCGCCGGGTACTGGCTCGGCCAGATCGAGTTCATCAAGACCAACGTCGAGCCGATCCTGGTCGGCATCGTCCTGATCTCGGTCATCCCGGTGGTCATCGAGGTCATGAAGGCCCGCAAGGAGTCCCGCGAGGCCGCTGCCGCCGAGGCCGTCGACCCCTCCGGGGCCCCGTCCGGAGCCCCGGCTCCGCACGGCCGTGGCCGCCACGCCAAGCGCTGAGCACACCACACCACGTCCCCGCGGGGCCGGAGCTGCCACGGGCGGCTCCGGCCCCGCGGCCGTACCCGGGAGGCCGGGGGAGGCCCGGAACCCCCCTAGAAGCCGCGGGTGCGTTTCGCCGCGCGGCGTTTGGCGGCGCTCGTCGCCCCCGGCATCCGCATGAACAGCCGCGAGGTCTCCGAGCCCAGGTTCACCCCGATGGCGATGGCCAGCGCGATCGCCGCCGCGTTGATCAGCGAGGCCATTCCCGCGTCCAGCCGGTTCTCGGCGATGGACAGCAGTCCGTAGTACGTCGCCGAGCCCGGCAGCAGCGGCCCGATCGCCGCCGTGACGTACGGCAGGGCCGAGGCGTACCGGTAGCGCGAGAACAGCTGCCCGAACAGGCCGACCAGCCCGGCCGCGATCGCGGTCGACGGCACCGGCGGGAGGTCGGCCGCCCGCAGCGCCCCGAAGGTCACCCAGGCGACCCCGCCGTTCAGCGTCACGATCCACACGGTGGACCGCTCCTGCTGGAGCAGGATCGCGAAGGTGAACACCAGCACCATCGAGGCGGCGATCTGGAGCAGCGGCCGGCTCGGGATCTGGAGCACATCGTCGGGATTGGGCGCGGCGCCCATCTGGAGGCCGATGTAGAGCACCACCAGCACCCCGATGATGATCCCGATGAACAGGTACATCACCTCCAGCAGCCGGGCCGAGGCGGTGATGTAGAAGCCGGTCAGGCCGTCCTGTACGGCGGCCACCAGGGCGCGCCCCGGCAGCAGCGCGAACAGCCCGCCGGTGATCACCGCGGAGGACCGGACGTCGATCTCGGCGAGCTTGATGGCCACCCCGATCGCGGCGGGGGGCATCGCCGCCACCACGAACTGGTAGAACTCCGGCAGCCCGCGGCCCGCGCAGTACCAGGCCAGCCGGTCGCCCAGGACCGCGCCGAGGACGGCGGCGAAGAACACCAGCACCCCGCCGCCGACCAGGGTGGAGGCGGCTCCGGCGAGGAGTCCGGCGGCGGCCGTGAGCACCCAGGTGGGGTACGGGTGCCGGTTCCGGCGGATCTCCGCCAGGCGTCGGTAGGCCTCCTCCAGGGAGATGTCGATCTCGGGTGCGCTGATGTCGTCCACCAGCCGGAACACGGCGGCCAGCCGGGTGTAGTCGGTGCCCCGGCGGCGGACCGTCCGGTTCGCCGAGACCGGGTCGTCGACCAGGGAGGGCTGGTGGGTGATCGACAGCATGGTGAAGGTGACGGTCGGCTCGCAGCGGTCCAGGCCGTAGCTGCGGGACACCGCGAACATCGCGGCCTCGACGTCCTCCGCGCTCTCGCCGCCGGCCAGCAGCAGCTCGCCGATCCGGAGGGTCAGGTCGAGGACGCGGCCGACGGGCGGCCCGGCCTCGCTCGGCTTCTGCGCGGGCTCGGCCACCGGGCGGACGTCCACCGGCATCCGGAGCATCGTCCGCATCCGGTCCTGCCAGGGCGAGTCCTTGATCCGGCCGAGCGGGAGGCCGTGCCCGGGGAGGTGGGCGGGCGGGGACTGTGCGGCCCGGTAGGTGCTGGGCGTGGCGAACGAGGAGCCTTCCCGTTCGGCGGCAGCCGATTCGGTGCCCGCCGGAAGGGCGAATTCCGATGTGGGGGCGTCCTCGGGCGGTACCCCCGGGGTTGTCCCGGCGGGTGGTGTGAAGGCGCTCCGCGCCTCGTCGGAGCGAGGCTTGCGGTCCTCTGCCCCCTCCGCCCCCGCTGCCCCCTCGGGCTCTGCCGCCACGCGCCCTCCAGTCCCCAGTCCCCGGCCCCGGTCCCGGGGTCCCCGGGCACCCGGGTATCAGTATGCGGAATCGTTTCGTCCGCGGCTGCCCCGGATACGCCGAAGGGCACGCCCGGACGACCGGGAGTGCCCTTCGGGACAGCGGAGGGGCCGGATCAGTGGTGGCCGCCCTGCGCCTGCAGGCGCTTGAAGGAGGCCTCGATCTCGGCCTCGGCCTCGGTGCGGCCGACCCAGTTGGCGCCCTCGACCGACTTGCCCGGCTCCAGGTCCTTGTAGACCTCGAAGAAGTGCTGGATCTCCAGGCGGTCGAACTCGGAGACGTGGTGGATGTCGCGCAGGTGCTCGACACGCGGGTCGGAGGCCGGCACGCAGAGCAGCTTGTCGTCGCCGCCCGCCTCGTCCGTCATCCGGAACATGCCGATCGCGCGGCACTTGATCAGGCAGCCGGGGAAGGTCGGCTCGTCCAGGATCACCAGCGCGTCCAGCGGGTCGCCGTCCTCGCCGAGGGTGTTCTCGACGAAGCCGTAGTCGGCCGGGTAGCTGGTGGAGGTGAACAGGCGACGGTCCAGACGGATCCGGCCGGTCTCGTGGTCCACCTCGTACTTGTTCCGCGAACCCTTGGGGATCTCGATGGTGACGTCGAACTCCACGTCCTGCTCCTCCATGATCAGCTTCTGCAAGCTCGATTGCTTCGAGTGGTAGCGCGTCCGGCCCAGCCCAGCCGGGTGGGGTGCCATGCTCGCGGCAAGACGCAGTGGTTAAGTGTCCCTCACGCACACCTGTGATCGCGAAAGGGGCTGGTCCGAGATGCCATTGATCAGAACGTGGCAGCTCGTCGCGGGTTCGGCCGCCATTGGCCTGGTCCTGTCGGCCGGCGCAGTGGTGGCCGCCGGTCCATGGGACTCCGGCCAGCGTAAGGCCGAGCGCGACCTGGCCGCCTCCCGGGGCCGGACGGGTGGCGCAGATCACGGAGAACGACGGCTTCCGCAGGCCGCGCCCAGTGCCCCGGGCGTGCTGACCGGCGTCAAGGTGCCTGGTGCGGCTCCCGGATCGGCGGTCGGCGGCGGGGCCGGCCGGCAGCCGGTCGCTCCCGGTACCGGCGCCCCCCATGCCCCCCTCCCCGACGCGGCGGCACTGGCCGCGGCCCTGAAGCCGCTGCTGGACGATCCCGCGCTCGGCGGCCTGCGGACCGCCTCGGTGATCGACACCGCCACCGGCAAAGTCCTCTACCAGGCGAAGCCGGACGAGCCGGTCACCCCCGCCTCCACCGTAAAGATCGTCACCGCGGCGGCTGCGCTGGCCGCCCTGGGACCCGAGCACCGCTTCGCCACCACCGTGGTCCCCGGCACCGGTGCCGGCCGGATCGTCCTGGTCGGCGGCGGCGACCCCTCGCTCACCGCCAAGGAGAAGCCCCCGGCCGGCTCCGGCGGCAGCCTGGTCGCACTCGCCGCCGACACCGCCCAGGCGCTCAAGGCCGCCAACACCACCAGCATCACCCTCGGCTACGACGACTCCCTCTACTCCGGGACCGTCCGCCACCCGATCGGCACCCTCGACAACATCGCCCCGGTCACCGCCCTGACGGCCGACGAAGGACGCCCCGACAACTCCTTCTCCGGCCCCGTCGACCGCACCGCAGACCCCTCCGGGGACGCCGCCCGCACCTTTGCGGCCCTGCTCCGCGAGCGGGGCATCAAGGTCACCGGCAGCCCCGCCCGGACCACCGCCCCGGCCGGCGCCACCCCGCTGGCCGTCACCAAGTCCACCCCGGTCGCCGGCCTGGTCGAGCGGATGCTCACCCACAGCGACAACGACATCGCCGAGGCCCTGGCCCGGCAGACCGCCGTGGCCGCCGGGCAGCCCGCCAGCTTCGAGGGCGCGGAGAAGGCCGTCGCCGCCAAGCTCGCCGGCCTCGGCCTGGACCTCACCGGCAGCCGCTTCGCCGACGGCAGCGGCCTCAACCGCGCGGACAAGGTCTCCGCCGGACTCCTCACCGGCCTCCTCGCCACAGCCGCCGACCCGACCAGGCCGGAGCTCCGCCCGCTCCTCACCGGCCTCCCGGTGGCCGGCTTCACCGGCACCCTGCGCACCCGCAACTCCGGTGACTCCCCGGGCGCCGGGCTGGTCCGCGCCAAGACCGGAACCCTGCGCGGGGTCAACGCCCTGGCGGGCACCGTGGTCACGCCCTCCGGGCGACTGCTGTCCTTCGCCTTCCTCGCGGCGGACACCTCCAACGGCCCGGCGGCGGAGAAGGCCCTGGACAAGCTGGCCGCGGCGGTCGCGACCGCCGGCTAGGGCGTGCCAGGCGTCGCGGGGCAGGCGGGACTTTCGCAACACGCCCTAGACCCGGCGGCGCCCGGCCCGAACGGGGTCAGGTCCTGCCGTTCGCGGGGCTCCGTGCGGGGCCCCGCCCACGTACGGTTGACGCATGACGAGCCTCGGTGGTGCTGCAACAGGGATGGTCGACTGGAACCTCGCGGTGACGACTGCGACCCGACTGGTACGGCCCGGCCCGGAGGTCAGCCGGGACGAGGCCCGGGCCGTGGTGGCGGAACTGCGCGAATACGCCAGGACCTCGGAACGGCATGTCCGCGAGTTCACCCGGATGATCCCCGAGGGCGCGGCCGTGGAGGACACCCCCGTCCTGGTCGTCGACCGGGCCGGCTGGGTCCGGGCCAACGTCGCCGGCTTCCGGGAACTCCTCGGACCGCTGCTCGGCCGGATCCAGGACCGGCGCGGCGCGGCCCCCGGCGGTGCCGTCCTCGGCGCGGTCGGCGGCAAGGTCACCGGCGTCGAGCTGGGCATGCTGCTCAGCTTCCTGGCCTCCCGGGTGCTCGGCCAGTACGAGACCTTCGCCCCGGTCACTCGCGAGCTCCCCGGCTCCGCGGCCGGCGGCGGCCGGCTCCTGCTGGTCGCCCCCAACATCGTGCACGTGGAACGCGAGCTCGGCGTCGTCCCGCAGGACTTCCGGATGTGGGTCTGCCTGCACGAGGAGACGCACCGTACCCAGTTCACCGCCGTTCCGTGGCTCCGCGACCACCTGCAGGGCGAAATCCAGTCGTTCCTCGGCGCCACCGAGATGGACCCGATGAACCTGCTCGAACGGCTCCGCGAGGCGGCCCAGTCGCTGGCCGGCGCCCGCCCCGAGGGCGAGCGTGGCGAGGAGGGCCGCTCCCTGGTCGAACTCGTCCAGACCCCGGAGCAGCGCGAGGTGCTCGGCCGGCTCACCGCCGTGATGTCCCTGCTGGAGGGGCACGCCGACTACGTCATGGACGGGGTCGGACCCGAGGTGGTCCCCTCGGTGGCCGAGATCCGCGAGAAGTTCCAGCAGCGCCGGGCCAGCGGCGCCGGCCGCCTCGACGCCGCCCTGCGCAAGCTGCTCGGCCTGGACGCCAAGCTCCGCCAGTACCGGGACGGCGAGCGGTTCGTACGTGCCGTGGTCGACCAGGTCGGCATGGACGGGTTCAACCGGGTCTGGACCTCCCCGAACACCCTCCCCACCAAAGCGGAGATCGCCCGGCCCGCGGACTGGATCGCCCGTGTACACCGCAAGGGGACGGGAGAACAGGCGTAAACATGTCCCACCGGGGGAAGCAGCATCACCCGTCCGAGGGACCGTGGGCCGTAGAAGCGCGTGCGATGCTCGGGGAACGGCTCGGTTCTGTCACCATCAACGCACTCTGAGTGACATCTCGATCCCGGTCACCACGCCTGAAGAGCATTCCGGCTCGGCATCCGAACTCCACCGAAGGGCACCGGACATGGGTCCCCATCCTGCGGTCGCGGCGATACGCCTGGCGGTCCGCCGCGTACTCCACGACGTCCTCACCGACCTCACCCCCCGGCCGGACGGCCGGCCGCCGCTCGTCCTCGTCGCCTGCTCCGGCGGCGCCGACTCCATGGCGCTCGCCTCCGCCCTCGCCTTCGAGGCGCCCAAACTCGGCGTCCGGGCCGGCGGAGTCACCGTCGACCACGGTCTGCAGCCCGGCTCCGACCTGCGCGCCGCCGAGGTGGTCACCCGTATGACCGCGCTCCGCCTGGACCCGGTGGAGTCCGTCGCCGTGCGCGTCGGCCGCGAGGGCGGCCCCGAAGCCGCCGCCCGCGATGCCCGGTACGCCGCCCTCGACTCCGCCGCCGAACGGCTCGGGGCCGCCGCCGTGCTGCTCGGGCACACCCGCGACGACCAGGCCGAAACCGTCCTGCTGGGCCTCGCCCGGGGCTCCGGCATCCGGTCCCTGTCCGGTATGCCCGAGGTCTCCACAGGACCGGGCGGACCCGGCGGACCCGCCCGCGGCGCCCGCTACCGCCGCCCCTTCCTCCGGATCGACCGCCAGACCGCCCGCAAGGCCTGCATGGTCCAGTCCCTGCCCGTCTGGGACGACCCGCACAACATCGACCCGGCGTACACCCGCTCCCGGCTCCGCCACGAGGGACTGCCCGCCCTCGAGAAGGCCCTCGGCAAGGGAGTGGTCGAGGCCCTCGCCCGGACCGCCCAGCTCTCCCGGGACGACGCCGACGCCCTCGACGCCTGGGCCGCCGAGGCGGAGGGGTCCGTACGCGACGAATTCGGCCGGCTGGAGTGCGCGAAGCTGTACGCCCTGCCGCCCGCCGTCCGCCGCCGGGTGCTGCGCCGGGCCGTGGTCGCGGCCGGGTCCCCGGCGGGCTCGCTCTTCGCCCGCCACATCGAGGAAGTCGACCGGCTCATCACCGGCTGGCGCGGCCAGGGCGCCATCAACCTGCCCGGCCGGGTGGAGGCCCAGCGCCAGGGTGGCAGACTTGTCATCCGGCAGGGCTGATGGCACAACGAAAGTGATGTAGCGGGTGGACGAGAAGGACATGGGTGCCGACCTCAAGTCGGTGCTCATCACCAAGGAAGAGATCGACGCGAAGCTGGCCGAGCTGGCCGCGAAGATCGACGCGGAGTACGCGGGCAAGGACCTGCTCATCGTCGGCGTCCTCAAGGGCGCGGTGATGGTGATGGCGGACCTGGCACGCGCCTTGTCCACCCCGCTCACCATGGACTGGATGGCGGTGTCCTCCTACGGCGCCGGGACCCAGTCCTCCGGTGTGGTCCGGATCCTCAAGGACCTGGACACCGACATCAAGGGCAGGCACGTCCTGATCGTCGAGGACATCATCGACTCGGGTCTGACGCTTTCCTGGCTGCTGTCGAACCTGGGTTCGCGCGAGCCGGCCTCCCTCGAGGTCGTCACGCTGCTGCGCAAGCCCGAGGCCGCGAAGGTCGCGATCGACGTCAAGTGGATCGGCTTCGACATTCCGAACGAGTTCGTCGTCGGCTACGGCCTCGACTACGCGGAGAAGTACCGCAACCTGCCCTTCGTGGGCACCCTCGCCCCGCACGTCTACGGAGGCTGAACCCGCGCGCGGCCCCGGGGAACCCTGGGGCCGCTCCCGCCGTTGGAGGGTCGAAGGCGGGTCTGTCAGCCGTACCAGGGGCAGCGGGTGACAATACAGGGGTACATTCCGAAGAACAGTCTTTACTCACAGCAGCATTTACCTACGGGCAGGAGGGACGGGGCGATCACCGCCCCGTATGGATGGACGTGAAGCGATACTTCCGTGGGCCGGTCATGTGGATCGTGCTGGCCGTCCTCGCCGTGGTCGTGTTGATGAACGTCGTCGGCTCCGGCGGCGGCTATAAGTCAGTGGAGACCAGCGAGGTCGTCCAGGCGATCAACCAGAACCAGGTGCAGACGGCAAAGCTCACCACTGGTGACAGCCAGATGATCAAGATCGAGCTGAAGGACGGCCAGCAGCTCGGCGACAACAAGGGCAGCAAGTTCCAGGCCAACTACATCGGCGACCAGGGTGTGCAGCTGGCGACGATCCTGGACACCAAGGTCAAGGACCAGCAGCTCCCCGACGGGTACACCGTCTCCCCGGACAAGACCAGCCCGTTCCTGAGCGTGCTGCTCTCGCTCCTGCCCTTCGTCCTCATCGTCGTGGTCTTCCTGTTCCTGATGAACCAGATGCAGGGCGGCGGCTCCCGGGTGATGAACTTCGGGAAGTCCAAGGCCAAGCTGATCACCAAGGACACCCCGAAGACGACCTTCGCCGACGTGGCGGGCTCGGACGAGGCGGTCGAGGAACTCCACGAGATCAAGGAGTTCCTGCAGGAGCCGGCGAAGTTCCAGGCCGTCGGCGCCAAGATCCCCAAGGGCGTGCTGCTGTACGGCCCGCCCGGCACCGGCAAGACGCTCCTCGCGCGTGCCGTCGCGGGCGAGGCCGGTGTCCCCTTCTACTCGATCTCCGGCTCCGACTTCGTCGAGATGTTCGTCGGTGTCGGTGCCTCCCGGGTCCGGGACCTCTTCGAGCAGGCCAAGGCGAACGCCCCGGCCATCGTCTTCGTCGACGAGATCGACGCCGTCGGCCGGCACCGCGGTGCGGGTCTCGGCGGCGGCCACGACGAGCGCGAGCAGACCCTCAACCAGCTGCTCGTCGAGATGGACGGCTTCGACGTGAAGGGCGGCGTCATCCTGATCGCCGCCACCAACCGGCCGGACATCCTCGACCCGGCGCTGCTGCGCCCGGGCCGCTTCGACCGGCAGATCGCCGTCGACCGCCCGGACATGCAGGGCCGTCTGGAGATCCTCAAGGTCCACCAGAAGGGCAAGCCGGTCGCTCCGGACGTCGACCTCTCGGCCGTCGCCCGCCGCACCCCCGGCTTCACCGGTGCCGATCTCTCCAACGTCCTCAACGAGGCCGCGCTGCTCACGGCCCGCTCGGACAAGAAGCTGATCGACAACCACATGCTGGACGAGGCGATCGACCGCGTCGTGGCCGGCCCGCAGAAGCGGACCCGGATCATGTCGGACCGGGAAAAGAAGATCACCGCGTACCACGAGGGCGGTCACGCCCTGGTCGCGGCGGCCTCCCCGAACTCCGACCCGGTGCACAAGATCACCATCCTGTCCCGCGGCCGGGCCCTGGGCTACACGATGGTCCTGCCGGACGAGGACAAGTACTCGACCACGCGCAACGAGATGCTCGACCAGCTGGCCTACATGCTGGGCGGGCGCGCGGCCGAGGAGCTGGTCTTCCACGACCCGACCACGGGCGCCGCGAACGACATCGAGAAGGCCACGGCCACCGCTCGCGCGATGGTCACGCAGTACGGCATGACCGAGCGGCTGGGCGCGATCAAGTTCGGCGGCGACAACACCGAGCCGTTCCTGGGCCGCGAGATGTCGCACCCGCGGGACTACTCGGAAGAGGTCGCGGCGCTGGTCGACGAAGAGGTCAAGAAGCTCATCGAGACCGCGCACAACGAGGCCTGGGAGATCCTGGTCGAGAACCGGGACGTCCTGGACAACCTGGTCCTCGCGCTGCTGGAGAAGGAGACGCTGGGCAAGGAGGAGATCGCCGAGATCTTCTCGACCATCGTCAAGCGCCCGGCCCGCCCCGCGTGGACCGGTTCCGCCCGCCGCACCCCGTCGACCCGCCCGCCGGTGCTCTCTCCCAAGGAGCTCCAGCTGACGAACTCGGCGAACGGCGCCACTGCCGTGGCTCCGGTTGCGACGGAGAAGGGCATCGAGGTGGCCCCGGAGGACCGCCCCGAGGTCTGACACAGTCGGGACCGGCCGACCGGCCCGGAATGACTGCCGCACCCCCCAGGTTCTAGCCTGGGGGGTGCGGCACTTTCGTGGGCCGGCGGATATTCGTACAGGAACGAGGCACAGCAGATGACCGACCCAGTGACCCTGGACGGCGAGGGTACGATCGGCGAGTTCGACGAGAAGCGCGCCGAAGCCGCAATCCGCGAACTCCTCATCGCGGTCGGCGAGGACCCGGACCGCGAGGGCCTTCTGGAGACTCCGGCACGGGTGGCACGGGCGTACCGGGAGATATTCGCGGGCCTGTGGCAGAAGCCCGAAGAGGTCCTGACCACGACGTTCGACCTGGGTCACGACGAGATGGTCCTGGTGAAGGACATTGAAGTCATGAGTTCCTGCGAACACCACCTGGTGCCCTTCCACGGCGTGGCGCACGTCGGCTACATCCCGTCCACGGACGGCAAGATCACCGGTCTGTCGAAGCTGGCCCGGCTGGTCGACGTCTATGCCCGCCGCCCGCAGGTGCAGGAGCGCCTCACCACGCAGATCGCGGACTCCCTGATGGAGATCCTGGAGCCGCGCGGGGTCATCGTGGTCGTGGAGTGCGAGCACATGTGCATGACCATGCGCGGGGTCCGCAAGCCGGGCGCGAAGACCATCACCTCGGCCGTGCGCGGCCAGCTGCGCGATGTCGCGACCCGCAACGAGGCGATGTCCCTGATCATGGCCCGCTGACGCCCGGCCGCCCTGCCCGGCTCCGGGCAGGGCCGGTGTGGCTCAGGCGTGGGCCGGGGCCTTGCCCGGGTCGTCTTCTTCCGGGAGTTTGCAGACGCGTTCCAGGAACAGGGCCGCCGCGATGACCGCTGCGCCCGCCAGGACCGCGAAGCCGGCATAGACGGCCTGGTCGCGGCGGGCCGGGACCTGGGTGAGGTCCGCGAGGAACAGGAACACGCCGACGCCGCCGTACATGCCGGCCACCAGCGCCGCGACCAGCGCGCTGGCCTGGCCGAAGACCACCGCACGGGCCGCCATCAGGGGCTCGACCCCCTTGGCGCCCGGGCGGCGCTCCCGCTGGGCCTTCAGGCGGGCGCGCAGGGACAGGGCGGTGGCCAGCAGGACCACCGCGATGACGGCCAGCACGATGGGTGCGGCCAGCGGGACGCCCGGCAGGGTGCCGTACGTGTTCCACAGCCGGGCGCCGGCCCAGGACAGGATTCCGGCGACCACGAAGATCCCGGCGAGGACCCCCAGCCGAAGTTGCTTCATGTGCCCGTTCCCCGTTCTCGTCCGATACCGCGATCTCGCGGGTTCAGGCTAACGAACGCCTACTCGGGGAGGTGGAGTTCCAGGTCCGGGCGCGCGGTGATGCCGGTACGGTCCAGGCCGGCCAGCAGGGCCGCGACCGGGCCGAGGCCCGGGAGCTGGGCTTCCGGGTCGATGTCGTGCCAGGGGGCCAGCACGAAGGCGCGCTGGTGGGCGCGCGGGTGCGGGAGGGTGAGCACCGGGTCGTCCGAGACCACGTCCGCGTACGTGATGATGTCGACGTCGAGGGTGCGGGCGCCCCAGCGCTCCTCGCGGACCCGGTGGAAGGCTTCCTCGATGGCGTGTCCGCGCTCCAGCAGGGAGGACGGAGGCAGGGTGGTCTTCAGGGCCACCACGGCGTTGAAGTACGAGGGCTGGGAGCCGGGTTCCACGCCCCAGGGCTCGGTTTCGTAGACGGGGGAGACCGCCTTGACGCGCAGGCCCGGGGTGTCGCCGAGGGCGTCCACGGCCCCCTGGAGGGTCTCCAGGCGGTTGCCGAGGTTCGCGCCGAGGGCGATCACGGCCCACTTGGGGTTGGACAGGGTCACGTCGGCTGCGTCGACCGTCTCGACGACGGAGGCGGGGACGGGCTGCACCGTGGGGTCGCTCTGGGTCTGGTTCATGCGCGGCTCCGGGTGATCGTGATGGTCACATCGTCGAAGGGGACGGTGATCGGTGCGTCCGGCTTGTGGACGACGACCTCGACCTGCGCCACCGCTTCGTGTTTCAGGCACTGCTGGGCGATCCGCTCGGCGAGCGTCTCGATCAGGTCGACCGGCTCGCCCTGGACCACGTCCACGACCTCCTCGGCCACCACGCCGTAGTGCACGGTCTTCGCCAGGTCGTCGTCGGCCGCCGCGGGGCGGGTGTCGATGTGCAGCACCAGGTCGACGATGAAGGTCTGGCCTTCCTCGCGCTCCCGGGGGAAGACGCCATGGTGCCCGCGGGCCTTGAGGCCGCGCAGCGCGACACGATCCACGCGAATCACTCCTGTTTCGTAGGTTTCTTTCCTACGCCGAGTGCGGTCGGCGTCGTCTGCCGTCGAATTTACCTGCGATAAACAGCAAAGAGTGCGATCGGGGTCACGCCGCCTCCTCGTCCTCCTCCTCTTCGTCCTCGGTGAGGACCGGAGAACCGTGGTGGGACCAGAGCCGCCACCCCTCGGATGTGCGTCGGAACACATTTGTGGCGACGACCAGCTGGCCGACGAGCGGGCCGAGGTCCTGGCCCTCCTCGGCGGGGCCGCCGCTGAGGATGTTCTCGGTGCAGGTGACGACGGCGGTGTCGCCGATGACGGCGACCTTGGTGTCGGTGAGGAAGAACTGGATGTAGTCCGTGTGGGACATGATCAGGGCGTAGGAGCGGAGCACCTCGCCGCGGCCGGTGAGGACCGGCCAGCCGGGGTGCACGCAGGAGATCTCGTCGTCGAGCCAGAGCCCCGACAGGGCGTCGAAGTCTCCCCGCTCCATGGCCTCGTAGAAGGCCGTGTTGACCTCTTCGACCGCCTCGATGTCGGTTCTGCTCACCTGTCTCCTCTCGCGCCGGTCCGGATCCGGGACGGATCACATGGACGGATCACACGGATCACATGGCTCCTTCCACGGCGCGCGCGACCCGAACCGCGTCCGCGGTGGCCCGCACCTCGTGGACCCGGACGGCCCAGGCGCCCTCGTGGGCGGCGATGGCGGAGACGGCGGCGGTGGCGGCGTCCCGTTCGCGGGCGGGCGGCGGGGTGTTCTGCCCGTTCCCGGCCAGTACGCGGCCCAGGAAGCGCTTGCGGGAGGCGGCGACGAGCAGCGGGAAGCCGAGGGCGCGCAGCTCGCGGAGGTGGGCGACCAGGGCGAGATCGTGTTCGGCCTGCTTGGCGAAGCCGAGGCCGGGGTCGACGATCACGCGCTCGGGTGCGATCCCGCCGGCTATGACGGCGTCGATGCGGGCCCGGAGTTCGGCGGTGACCTCGCCGACCACGTCCTCGTAGACGGCGAGGCTGTTCATGCCCTCGCTGAAACCGCGCCAGTGCATGACCACGAAGGGCACCCGGCACTCGGCGACGGCCGGGATCATGCGGGGGTCGGCGAGGCCGCCGCTGACGTCGTTGACCAGGAGTGCGCCGGCTGCGACGGCCTGCTCGGCGACCTCGGCCCGCATGGTGTCGACCGAGACGGCGACCCCTTCGGAGACCAGGCCGCGGACGACCGGTACGACCCGGCGGAGTTCCTCGTCGGCGTCGACCCGGCTGGCGCCGGGCCGGGTGGACTCGCCGCCGACGTCCACCAGGTCGGCGCCCTGGGAGACGAGGTCGAGGCCGCGCTTGACGGCCGCCGTGGTGTCGAACCACCGGCCGCCGTCGGAGAAGGAGTCGGGGGTGACGTTGACCACGCCCATGACCGCGCAGCGGTCCCACTCCGGCAGCCCTTCGATCCGGCCCCTGACGGCGGGCCCGCGCATGCTGTTCATGTGTTCCAGGGTAGGGCTGCCTGGGGTCTCCGGGCCCGCGGGCACCTGCCCACGGACACCGGCCGGCAGGCACCGGTCAGGCGGCGCGCACCTCGCGCTCGGGCTGGGCGGTGGACAGGGCGGTCAGCTGGTGGGTGCGGTGGGCGCAGGTGCGGACCGGCTTGGGCCGACGGCGGGCGGCGAACAGGCGGGGCAGCGCCAGGGTCACGAATCCCTCGGCCTGCATGGCGGCGAAGCCGATGCGGGGCAGGTCGCGGGTGGTGCGGAAGACCACGAACCGGGGCTCCCAGCGGGGCTGGAACTTGGCGTTGAACTTGTAGAGCGATTCGATCTGGAACCAGCGGGAGAGGAAGACCAGCAGTCCGCGCCAGGCGCGCAGGACGGGTCCGGCGCCGATCTTCTCGCCGCGGGCCAGGGCCGAGCGGAACATCGCGAAGTTGAGCGAGACCTTTTCGATCTTGAGGTCGGGGCAGGCCTGCAGGGCGGCCACGATCAGCAGTTCGTTCATGCCGGGGTCGGCGGCGCGGTCGCGGCGCATCAGGTCCAGGGACATGCCGTCGGGGCCCCAGGGGACGAAGTGGAGGACGGCTTTGAGGTCGCCGAAGGGGCTGGTGTCGCCCTCCTCCGTCCGGTGGGCGGTGGCGATCACGCAGTCGCCGTCGCCGGGGTCGCCGACCCGGCCCAGGGCCATGGAGAAGCCGCGCTCGGTGTCGGTGCCGCGCCAGGCGTCGGAGGCGCCGCGTACGGCGTCCAGCTCGGCCTCGGTGAGCTCGCTGACCCGGCGGACCTTGGTGGTGTAGCCGTTGCGCTCGATGCGCTTGACCATCTGGCGGACGTTGCGCATGGCACGGCCGGAGAGGGAGAAGTCCTTGGTGTCGACGATGGCCTCGTCGCCGAGTTCCAGTGCGTCCAGGCCGGTCTCGCGGGTCCAGACCTCGCCGCCGGTCTCGCTGCAGCCCATCACGGCGGGGGTCCAGGAGTGGATCCGGGCTTCCGCCATGAACCGCTCGATGGCGCCGGGCCAGGCCTCGACGTCGCCGATCGGGTCGCCGGAGGCGAGCATCACGCCGGAGACCACCCGGTAGGTGACGGCGGCCTTGCCGCTGGGGGAGAAGACGACGGCCTTGTCGCGGCGGAGCGCGAAGTGGCCGAGGGAGTCGCGGCCACCGTGCCGGGCCAGCAGCTCGCGCAGCTTGTCCTCGTCCTCGGAGGTCAGCCGGGCGGCCGGGTGCTCGGGGCGGAAGGCCAGGTAGATGGTGGTGAGGGCGGTCAGCATGCCGAGGGCGCCGAGCGAGTAGCCGACGGTCCAGGACACCCGTCCGTAGTAGTCCATCGGGCCCTCGAAGCCGAAGAGCCCGTAGATCACGTGCTGGATCTGCTCGTACAGTCCCGGGTCGCCCTTGAGCCGGCCGGGGTGGGAGTTGACGATGACCAGGCCCAGGCCGATGGAGCCGGCGCTCATCAGGACGAAGTTGGCCAGTGCCTTCCAGCGGCTGCGCGGGTCGGGCAGGGCCTTGAACTCGTTCTGGTGGCGCAGCAGCAGGGCGAGCAGGGCCGCAGCGATCACTACGCCGATGACCGAGTGGCGGTAGGTGAACTGGGCGACGGCGCCGGCCGGCAGCAGGACGACCGCGGCCCGCCAGGCGCGCCGCTTGCGGCGCTTGAGGCCGTGGGCGAGGAGCAGCAGCAGGACGCCCGCGCTGATGGCGAGGGCGGCGGCGAAGGGGCCGACGGACCCGGGCAGCACCTCGGTGACCGCGTGGATCCGGCTGTGCCGGAACCGTGGGAAGACCCCCGCGGCGATGTCGAGGAGACCTACGACGGTGACGGCCGTGCCGACGAGGCCGGGGACAGACTCCGGTCGTGGGCCGTGGAGCATCCGCCGGATGCGGTTCGGAACCTGACCGGACTTATCGGCATCTATCCTGCTGGACATCGCTTCCCGTTGCTCCGAGAGAGATCAAGTGGCCGAAGGCTGCGACCGCCTCCGGAGTGTGCGTCCCTTAGGACGGCGTCAAGGGGCGGCGGGTTCACTCTCGCTCCGGAAACTTTCGACCTGTCCTCCAGAAAGTCGGCTTACTCCTCATGGGTCTCACCAGTAATACGGTTCTGGTCCTGGCCATCGTCGCCGGTGTGCTGCTCTTCGCGGCGACCGTCTGGCTCTGGCCGCGCCTGGCGGGCCGCACCTGGCGTGCGGTCACCGGCCGCGTCGGACTGCTGCTCGCGACCCAGCTGGCGCTGTTCTCGGCGGTCGGGCTGGCCGCCAACAAGTCCTTCCTGTTCTACGGCTCCTGGGCCGACCTGTTCGGGCAGCAGACCGGGATGGGCAAGGTCGTCGACCACTCGATGAGCAGCCGGGACGTCAAGGTCGTCGACAAGCAGCAGCTGGACGTTCCGGGCGGTGACCGGCCGGCCGTGGGCGGGCAGATCCTGAAGGTCGCCATATCGGGGCAGAAGTCGAAGATCGACAGCCCGGGGTACGTGTACCTGCCGCCGGAGTACTTCCAGCCGCAGTACGAGGACAAGAACTTCCCCGCCTCGATCGTGCTGACCGGCTACCCGGGCACCGCCGAGAACCTGATCAAAGGGCTGAACTACCCGATGACGGCCTTCAAGCAGGCCAAGGCGGGCAAGATGAAGCCGATGATCCTGGTCATGCTGCGGCCGACGGTGGCCCCGCCGCGGGACACCGAGTGCGTGGACATACCGGGCGGCCCGCAGACCGAGACCTTCTTCGCACAGGACCTGCCGCAGGCCATCAAGGACACCTTCCGGGTCGGTGACAAGGCGCAGAACATGGGCTTCATCGGCAACTCCACCGGTGGCTACTGCGCCCTGAAGATGGCCGTCCACTACCCGCAGACCTTCGGGGCGGGGGCCGGTTTGTCCGCGTACTACGAGGCCCCCAGCGACGCCACGACCGGCGATCTGTTCCACGGCGACAACAAGCTGAAGAAGCGGGCCGACATCCTGCACAGCCTGAAGAACAAGCAGCCCTCGGGTACGTCCTTCCTGGTCACCAGCAGTGAGCAGGGCGAGGGCAACCTCGGGGACACCAAGAAGTTCATCCAGTCGGTCAAGGGCCCGGACCGGGTCTCCTCGATCATCCTCGACAGCGGCGGCCACAACTTCAACACCTGGCGCCGGGAGATCCCCCCGATGCTGGAGTGGATGAGCGGGCGCATCCAGGCCTGACCGGCCGGTCAGCCGTCCTGGGGCCGGTCCCGGCGCAGCGCCCGGTGCACCCCTTCCGCGGTGAGGACGCCGGCCGGCTCGCCGGAGTCCGGATCGGTGACCCCGATCCGGCCCGAGTCCTCCTGGAGCAGCAGCGCGAGCGCCTCCCGCAGCGAGGCGCCCAGCGGTACCGAGGCGGCCGGCGGGGTGCCGTGGGCCGCCGTCAGGTCGGCCGCCTCCAGGTCGGCCGCCTCCACCGGGGTCACCGCGAGCCGCTTCAGGCTCCGGTCGGCGCCGACGAAGCCGGCCACGTACGCATTGGCGGGCGCGGCCAGTACGGTCGCCGGGGCGGCGAACTGCTCGATGGTGCCGTGCCCGTAGACCGCGATCCGGTCGCCGAGCCGGACCGCCTCCTCCAGGTCGTGCGTGACCAGCAGGATGGTCTTCCGCACCGACTTCTGCAGGGCCAGGAACTCGTTCTGCAGGCGCTCGCGGACCACCGGGTCCACCGCCCCGAAGGGCTCGTCCATCAGCAGGACCGGCGGATCGGCGGCGAGCGCCCGGGCGACCCCGACCCGCTGGCGCTGCCCGCCGGACAGCTGTTCCGGGTACCGGCCGCCGTAGACCGCCGGGTCCAGGCCGACGAGTTCGAGCAGTTCGGCGGCGCGGGCCCGGGCCTTGGCCTTGGGGGCGCCGAGCAGCTGCGGCACGGTCGCGGTGTTCTCCAGGACCGTCTTGTGCGGGAACAGTCCGACCTGCTGGATGACATAGCCGATCCGGCGGCGCAGTTCGACGGGGTCGGCCGCGGCGATGTCCTGGCCGTCCAGCAGGATCCGGCCCCCGGTGGGCTCGATCAGCCGGTTGACCATCTTCATGGTGGTCGTCTTGCCGCAGCCCGACGGCCCCACCAAAGTGACCAGTTCGCCCTCCGCCACCTCGAAGGAGAGGTCGGCGACGGCGGTCGTCCCATCGGGGTAGCGCTTGGTCACGTGCTCGAATCGGATCACTGCGCCATCCTCCCTTACCGGTGCAAGCGTTTTGTAAAGGGAGCGTTGCCCGGTTGCGAAGGATTCCGGCCAACGTCACCTCCTGGGGTTAGGGTCGCTACTGAACACGGGTTCGGTGACGGGGGGTGAAGGTGTGGCGGCAGCGAACTGCCTGGTGGCGAACGACTGGATCTGCTGGGAGTACCTCCGCAGCCGGAGCCAGGAGCTGACCGACGCCACCCTCCAGCACATCGGGATCACCCTGCTCGCGGTGTCCATCGGGGTGCTCGTCTCGGTGCCGCTGGCCCTGCTGGCCCGCCGTGGCCGCCGGTACGCGGCCCCGGTGCTGGGCGTCTCCACCGTGCTCTACACGATCCCCTCGCTGGCCATGTTCTCCCTGCTGCTCCCGCTGTTCGGGCTGTCGGCGGCCACCGCGCTGGTGGTGACCGGCCTGGTGCTCTACTCGCTCACCATCCTGGTCCGCAATGCGCTGGCCGGGCTGGAGGCCGTACCGGAGGAGGTCCGGGAGGCCGCGCGCGGTATGGGATACGGGCCGGGGCGGCTGTTCTGGCAGGTGGAGCTGCCGCTGGTACTGCCGGCACTGCTGGCCGGGGTCCGGATCGCCACCGTGTCCACGGTGGCGCTGACCACGGTCGGTTCGATCGTCGGCAAGGGCGGGCTGGGCAATCTGCTGGCCCCCGCGGTGGACAGCTCCTTCAAAGCCCAGGTGCTCACGGCCTCGGTCCTGTGCGTGCTGCTCGCCCTGGTCGCCGATCTGCTGCTGCTCGGGCTCCAGCGGGTGCTGACGCCGTGGACCCGCGTCGCGAAGGGGGCCTGAGGACATGGGCGGGGCGTGGGGCGGCACCTGGGACTGGCTCACGGACGGGGCCAACTGGGCCGGCGAGAACGGGGTCTGGCATCGGCTCGCGGAGCATGCGTACGTGAGCGGGCTGGCCCTGGCCATCGCCTGCGCGGTGGCCCTGCCGGTCGGCCTGTACCTGGGGCACCTCGGCAAGGGGGGTGCGCTCGCCGTCAACGTCTCCAACGTGGGCCGGGCGGTCCCGGTCTTTGCGGTGCTGGCCCTGTTCATGGTCTCCCCGCTGCGCAACTCCGGCTATGCGCCCACGGTGACGGCGCTGGTCCTGTTCGCCATCCCGCCGCTGCTGACCAATGCGTACGTCGGCATGCGCGAGGTGGACCGCTCGGTGGTCGAGGCCGCCCGGGGGATGGGCATGTCCGGCGGGCAGCTGTTCCTCCGGGTGGAACTGCCGCTGTCCCGCGGGCTGCTGATGACCGGGCTGCGGACCGCCGCCGTCCAGGTGGTCGCGACGGCCACGATCGCGGCCATGGTCGGCCAGGGCGGGCTGGGGCGGATCATCACCGCAGGCTTCAACACGTACAACACCCCGCAGGTCATCGCGGGGGCGCTGCTGGTGGCCCTGTTGGCGCTGCTGGTGGAGGGCGTCCTGCTGGCCGCCGACCGGCTGCTGTCGCCCGCCCGGCGCCGGCTTCCCCGAACGTCCTGAACGGAGACCCTGAATGCATCACAGCACGACCAAGGCCGGGCGCGTCCTCGGCGCTGCGCTGGGCGCCCTGGCCCTCGCCGTGTCGCTGACCGCCTGCGGCGGTGACAGCCTGGAGAAGGCGAAGGACGGCGGCGGCCCGGCGAGCGCCGGCGGGACCGGCGGGGCCAAGGGCAAGCTGGTGATCGGCGCGGCCGGGTTCACCGAGTCCAATGTGCTGGCCGAGCTGTACTCCCAGCTGCTGAAGGACGCCGGGTACGGCACCTCGATCACCACGGTCAAGAACCGCGAGCTGTACGAGCCGGCCCTGGAGAAGGGCGAGATCGACATCGTCCCGGAGTACGCGGCGACGCTCGCGGAGTTCCTCAATGCCAAGGTGAACGGGCCGAAGGCGCCGGAGGAGAAGCCGGTGGCCTCCGGCGATGTGGCGGCGACCACGGCCGCCCTGGAGAAGCTGGCGGCGCCGCTGGGCCTCAAGGCGCTGCCGGCGGGGCGGGCCGTCGATCAGAACGCCTTCGCGGTGAGCCGGGAATTCGCCGCCAAGAACAACCTGAAGACCCTTTCCGACCTCGGGAAATCCGGTCTGAAGGTGAAGATCGCGGCCGGTGACGAATGCGCGGTCCGCCCGTTCTGTGCACCCGGATTGAAGAAAACATACGGAATCGACGTTTCCGGCATTGATCCCAAGGGCGTCGGCACACCGCAGGCCAAGCAGGCGGTGAAGGACGGTGTCGACCAGCTGGTGCTGACCACCACCACGGACGCCACCCTGGACGGCTACGGCCTGGTCCTGCTGGAGGACGACAAGAAACTCCAGAACGCCGACAACGTCCTCCCGGTGGTGAATGCCAAGGACGCCGGCAGCCCGGAGGTCGCGACCGTGCTCGGCAAGCTCACCGATGCCCTGACCACGGCCGATCTCACCGAACTCAACCGCAAGGTGGATACCGAACGCGCCAAGCCGGCGGATGTGGCGAAGGCCTGGCTCCAGTCCAAGGGGCTGCTCGGGAACTGAAAAACCGGCGGTCGCGCTGCCGGGGGTAACCGCCTGGAAACAGATTTACCGGGCGGCTACCCCAACCGACCTCCACTCCCTGTAAATTTCGGGCCATGCCCCGTGGACGCCACCGCAATCCCGAACCCCTGCACCGGCTGCTCACGCCTTCGGCGGTCGCCGGTGTCTCCGTCACCACCGCCGTTGCAGCCTGGCTACCTGCAGAAACGTTGACGCTGAGACTGCTGGTGGCCGTCACGGCCGCCGCCGGCATCACCGGTGCCGTGCTCATGCGGTCCTGGGACCGGGCGGCCGGGCGGCGGGTCTCCGAACTCGCCCGCGACCGGGTCAAGGACGAGTGGCGGACCGAGGAGCGCATAGCCGAGCTGGAGTCCGACCTGGAGGAGGCCCGGGTGCTGCGCGCCAAGCTGGACGCCAAACTCCGGGCCAAGCGGGTCGAACTGGCGGGTCTGCGCAGCGAGCACGCCGCCCTGCTGCGGCGGTACGCCACGGCGGAGACCGAGCGGGCGAGCGCCCTGGAGGGCCGCCGGCTGCTGGCGATCGAGGCGGCCTCGCCGTCCTCCTCCGCCCCCAGGGAACTTCCGCCGGTCTCCGAGGAGCGCACGGCCGCGGGTGCCCCGACCCCGGTGGGCTACGCCCGGGCGAACGCGGCGCTGGCCGCGCTGGCGCGCCGGGGCGACCGCCCGTCGGCGGCCCCGGCCCGCCGGCTGGCCGCCACCGTGGCCCCGTACACGCCGCCCCGGCGCTCCGCCGCCCGGGTGGAGGGCGGGTTCGACTTCTTCGGCACCCAGGCCGCGGCCGGAACTGCTGCTTCGCAGGCCCGGGCGGCCATCGAGGCGGTCCAGCACGAGGATCTCGCCGATGTGGTGGGCGAGGAGGCGCTGGCCGCGCACAAGGCCGAGTCGACGGCCCGGGCGACCCGGGCAGGCCGGGCCGCGCTGCCCGCCGTGCCGGCCGCCCCTGCCGTGCCGGCTCCGGCCGGGGACTCCGCCCCGGAGGCCGCGGATGCCGCCGCCGGTGAGGCCGGGGAGGCCGGGGAGGCCGGGGATGCCGGCCAGGTCATCGATCTGACCGCGCACGACGAGACCGAGCCGATCGACGTGGCCCGGCTGCGAACCGCCATCTCCTGACGTCCGCGGCGGCCCCCGGCCCTGCTCGGGGTGGATACGAGGCGATCACCGGTCCAGGGCGGTGCCCGTCGGCTCGGCTCGGTTCAGGCTTTGGCGGCCTGCTCCGTCAGCCAGGCCTCGTGGGCCCGGGTCACCTTCGTCCAGAGTGCCGCCCGGTCGTCCGCGGTCAGATCGTCCAGCTCGCGCCCGAAGACGGTCGCGATGGCGTCGTAGAACTCCTCCGCGCCGGTCAGCTCGGTCTCGCTGGGGCCCTTGGCCCCGTCGATCCGGGTGAGCACCCGGCCCCGCAGCAGATCGATCCCCTCCGCATCGCGGCGCAGCAGGGTGAGGGTGCGGACGAAGGAGGAGTCCTCGGCGGTGGACAGCCGGAGGTGTTCGGCCTCGAAGTCCGCGATCACCGAGGGGGCGGCGCGGAAGTTCGTCACCGGGAACGGGCCGCCGGCACTCTGAAGGCTCCAGCCCGGCCCGTCCGGCCCGGTGAGCGGCTCCATCCGGTAGCCGAACTCGCCCTGCTCGTAGGAGCCTTCGAGGAGCGGCAGCGGATCGTACGGGCCGTCGCCCAGCCCGGCGTCGACGAAGTAGGGGGTGCCGTCGACCCGGACGACCAGCGCCATGTGGTTGCCGTTGACCTCGCGCGCGTCCAGGTCCTCGTACACGCCCCCGACGTGCCGGGTGACCTCGTAGCCCAGTGACTCCAGCAGCGCCGCGAAGGCGCCGTTGAGGTGGAAGCAGTAGCCGCCCCGGCCGGCCGCGATGCGGCGCGCCGACAGCTCCGGATCGATACCGGGGGGCCGGCCGAGCTGGATGTCGATGTTCTCGTACGGGATGCGCTCCAGGTGGGCGCGCTGCAGGGCGAACAGGGCCTCGGCGGAGGGCGTGCCGGGGTCGGATATGCCCAGCCGGCGGAGGTAGCCGGCGGATATGCCAGAGATCATGACTCAACCCTAGGCGTGGCAGGGCCGCGGGCGCCCGCAAACCGCCCTGATCCAGGGCGGATTCGGCGCTACTTGTCGATGTCGCCGACCACGAAGAACAGCGATCCGAGGATGGCCACCATGTCCGCGACCAGCTGGCCGGGCAGCAACTCGGTCAGCGCCTGGATGTTGTTGAAGGAGGCGGACCGCAGCTTCAGCCGGTACGGGGTCTTCTCGCCCTTCGAGACCAGGTAGTAGCCGTTGATGCCGAGCGGGTTCTCGGTCCAGGCGTAGGTGTGGCCCTCCGGCGCCTTCAGCACCTTGGGCAGCCGCTGGTTGACCGGGCCGGGCGGCAGCTCGGCCATCCGGTCCAGGCAGGCCACGGCGAGGTCGAGGGCGTTGTGGGTCTGGTCCAGCAGGCATTCGAAGCGGGCCAGGCAGTCGCCCTCGGTGCGGGTGACGACCTTGAGCACGTCCTGGAGCTCGCCGTAGGCCAGGTAGGGCTCGTCGCGGCGCAGGTCGAAGTCGACCCCGGAGGCGCGGGCGATCGGGCCGGACACCCCGTACGCGTGCACCGCCTCCGCCGACAGGACGCCGACCCCGCGGGTGCGTCCGCGGAAGATCTCGTTGCCGTGCACCAGCTTGTCGTACACGTCCATGCGGGTGCGGACGTCGGCGATGGCGGCGCGGGCCCGGCCGAGCCAGCCGGCCGGCAGGTCCTCCTTCAGGCCGCCCACGCGGTTGAACATGTAGTGCATCCGGCCGCCGGAGATCTCCTCCATGACGGCCTGGAGCTCCTCGCGCTCGCGGAACGCGTGGAAGATCGGGGTGATGCCGCCCAGTTCGAGCGGGTACGACCCGAGGAACATCAGGTGGTTCAGGACCCGGTTGAGCTCGGCGAGCAGGGTGCGCATCCACACCGCCCGCTCGGGGACCTCCATGCCGAGCATCCGCTCGACCGCCATGACCACGCCGAGCTCGTTGGAGAACGCGGACAGCCAGTCGTGGCGGTTCGCGAGCATGACGATCTGCCGGTAGTCGCGCGCCTCGAAGAGCTTCTCGGCCCCGCGGTGCATATAGCCGACGACGGGGTCGGCGCTGCTGATGCGCTCCCCGTCCAGGACGAGGCGCAGGCGCAGCACGCCGTGCGTGGAAGGGTGCTGGGGCCCGATGTTGAGCACCATGTCGGTGCTTTCCGCCGCGCCGCCGATACCGACCGTGGTCTCCGTCATGGCCGCATTGTCTCAGCCCGCCGCCCGATCTCGTCCTCTGGTCCCACAAGGCGGATCGTCCCGCGTCCTAGGGTTGAGACATGGACACGGGGACGAGCGCCGGGACGGGCGCGGGGGCTGCGGCGGGGACGCCGGCCGAACCGGAATGGGTGGGTCTGCCGGGCGGGCTGCTCTCGCTGCGCAGACTGCTGCTGGTGCTCTGGATGTCGGTGTTCGCGCTGGTCACCGGGGTGGTGCTGGGTGTGTGGGCGGGGCCGGGATGGGCATTGCTGGGGCTGTTCTGGGTCGCGGGGGCGGCCGTCGGCTGGGTGCTGACCGCCCGCAACTGGAGGTCCTGGCGGTACGCCGAGCGGGCCGACGACCTGCTGATCAGCCGGGGCGTGCTGTGGCACGAGCAGACGGTCGTCCCGTACGGCAGGATGCAGCTGGTTGAAGTCACCTCCGGCCCGCTGGAGCGGAAGTTCAAGCTGGCCTCGCTCCAGCTGCACACGGCCGCCGCGGCGACCGACGCCAAGATCCCCGGGCTGGACCCGGCCGAGGCGGAGCGGCTGCGGGACCGGCTGACCGCGCTCGGCGAGGCAAGGTCGGCGGGCCTGTGAGCACGCCGCCGCAGACCCCGCCGCCGCCCCCGGAGACCCCGGCCGCCGGTCCGGCCGCCGCCGGCCCGCCTGCCGCCGGCCCCGCGAACCCGCCGCTGCCGGAGCCGGCGCCGCGCGGGAACCGGCTGCACCCGCTCACCCCGTTGCGGCGGGCCTGGGTGCCGATCGGCGCGACGGCCGGTGTGGTGTTCCAGCAGGGCGACCGGGCCGGCGAGTGGATCGAGGAGGCCCGGTCCGCCCTCGGCCTGCTGATCATGGCCGCGCTGGTCCTGGCCGCCTGTCTCTACGGCTTCCTGAGCTGGTGGTTCACCTCCTACGCGGTCACCGACACCGAGCTGCGCATCCGGACCGGCCTGTTCTTCCGCCGCACCGCGCACATCCGCCTCGAACGCCTTCAGGCGGTGGACGTCACCCAGCCGCTGCTGGCCCGGTTCGCCGGGGTCGCCAAGCTCAAACTGGACGTCATCGGCGCCGAGGCCAAGGACGAGCTGGCCTACCTGGGCGAGCGGGAGGCCCGCGCGCTGCGCGCCGAGCTGCTGGCCCGCGCGGCCGGCTTCGCGCCGGAGGAGGCGGTGGCCGTCGGCGAGGCCCCGGTGGCGGAGCTGCTCCGGGTTCCGGCCCGGCAGCTGGCCGTCTCCCTGCTGCTCAGCCTGGGCGTGTGGGCGGCGCTGCTGGCCGGGCTGATCGCCCCGGTGGTGGTGTGGTGGCTGAGCGCCAGCCTGTGGGCCTCCCTGGCGATCCTGCTGCCGGTGCTGGGCGGTGTGTGGGCCGGCACCGCCGGCCGCTTCCTCCACACGTTCGACTGGACGGTCGCCGAATCCCCGGACGGGCTGCGCCTGGACCACGGTCTGCTGGACCGGATCCACGAGACGGTCCCGCCGGGCCGGGTCCAGATGGTCCGGATCGTGGAACCGCTGCTGTGGCGGCGCCGCGACTGGGTCCGGGTGGAGCTGGCCGTGGCCGGCTCCGACAACGGCCTGCTGGTGCCGGTCGCGCCACGGGCGGCGGCGTACGAGGTGGTGGCCCGGGTGCTGCCCGGGGTGGATCTCGCCGCCCTGTCCTTCGAGCCCTCCCCGGACCACGGGTCCCGCTGGGTGGTCCCCTTCTGGTGGAAGGGCTACGGCCTGGCGGTCTCCCCGCAGGTGTTCGGGGCCCGGCACGGCCGGCTGTGCCGGCGCACCGAGGTCGTACCGCACGCGAAGGTGCAGAGCGTCCGGCTGCTCCAGGGGCCCTGGGAGCGGGCCCGCGGGGTGGCCGACGTCTGCGTGGAGACCGGGGCCAACGGCACGGTGACGGCCCGGCTGCGCCCGGCCGCGGAGGCCGCGGCCCTGCTGTGGGCGCAGGCGGACCGTTCCCGCACGGGCCGGGTGACGGCCCGCCCGGACCGCTGGATGACCTGAGCCGGGGGCGGTCGGCCGGGGGCGCTACGCCCGGGGCGGTTACCCCGCGCCGCCGCCGCCCGCGCGGACCATGCCCGTCTCGTACGCCAGGACCACCACCTGCACCCGGTCCCGCAGCCCCAGCTTCGTCAGGATGCGGCCCACATGCGTTTTGACGGTGGCCTCCGACAGGACCAGCCGGGCTGCGATCTCGCCGTTCGACAGGCCCTGCGCCACCAGCAGCATGACCTCGCGCTCCCGGTCCGTCAGCCGCTCCAGCTCCTTGTTCTGCGGCTCGGCCGTGGTCGTCGGCAGCATCGGGGCGAAACGGTCCAGCAGGCGCCGGGTGGTGGACGGGGCCACCACCGCATCACCGCTGTGCACGCTGCGGATCGCCGCCAGCAGCTCGGCCGGCGGCACGTCCTTCAGCATGAAACCGCTCGCGCCCGCCTTCAGACCGGAGAACGCGTACTCGTCCAGGTCGAAGGTGGTCAGGATGATCACCTTCGGGTGCTCCTCCGGCAGACAGATCCGCCGGGTCGCCTCCACCCCGTCGAGCCTGGGCATCCGGACGTCCATCAGCACCACGTCGACCTTGGTCGCCCGCAGTACCTCGATGGCCTCCAGGCCGTCGCCCGCCTCCGCGACGACCTCCATGTCCGGCTGGGCGGCGAGCACCATCCGGAACCCCGTGCGCAGCAGCACCTGATCGTCGACCAGCATCACTCGGATGGACATGCGTTGACTCGCCCTCATTCTTCTCAGTGTTGCTGCTTCTTCAGTGGCAGCAGCGCGCTGATCCGGAAGCCGCCGCCCGGCCGCGGGCCCGCGTCCAGGGTCCCGCCGACCATACCGACCCGTTCGCGCATGCCGATCAGCCCGTGCCCGGCGCCGTCGGCGCCGCCGTCCTCGTACAACTCGTGGGCCGCGCCCCGGCCGTCGTCCTCGACCAGCAGGCCGAGCCCGTCGTCGAAGTACACCAGCCGGACGCTGGCCCGGGCGTCCGGGCCGCCGTGCTTGCGCGTATTGGTCAGCGCCTCCTGCACGATCCGGTACGCCGTCAGCTCCACCCCGCTGGGCAGCTGCCGCGGTGCCCCCTCGACCGCGAAGTCCACCGTCAGCCCGGCCGCCCGCACCTGCTCGACCAGGACCTCGATCTGTTCCACGTCCGGCTGCGGCACATAGTCCTCGGACTCCTGGGGTTCGCCGGTGCGCAGCACGCCCAGCAGCCGGCGCATCTCGGCGAGGGCCTGGCGGCCGGTGCCGGAGATGGTCTGGAGGGCCTCCTTGGCCAGCTCGGGGGAGGCGTCCATGACATAGGCGGCGCCGTCCGCCTGCACCACCATCACCGACACGTTGTGCGCGACCACGTCGTGCAGCTCGCGGGCGATCCGGGCGCGCTCGGCGGCCACCGCCACCTGGGCCTGGGCCGCGCGCTCGTTTTCCAGCCGCTGGTTCCGCTCGACCAGCTGGGCGTAGTAGGCGCGGCGGGTGCGGACGGAGTCGCCGAGCACCCAGGACAGCGCGAACATCACCATCAGCATGACGATGGTGAAGATTTTTTCGCCGTGGGAGGAGTTGCTTCCGGTCAGCCCCCAGCGCAGCTGGGCCAGCACCGGGGCGGCGAGCCCCATCCCGAGGGCGGTGCGGGAGACCCAGCGGGGGACGTCGGCGGCGGCGACGGTGTAGATCACGATGAGCATCGCGAAGTTCGCGGGGTTCGGCAGGGAGCCGGTGAGCAGCTGGTACGCGCCGGTGCCGGCGGTGACCCAGAGCATCGGCACGGTCCACTTGCGGCGCAGGGCGACGGCGGCGGACAGCGCGATGACGGTGGGCAGGGCGGTCAGCCGCTCGCCCGTCGAGTCGTAGCCCCCGGCGACCTGCAGCATTCCGAGACCGAAGAGGACGACAGCCCAGAAGCTGTCGACGCCCGTCGGGTGTCTGCGGAGGAAGTCGTAGAGGCGTTGCACGTAACCCAGAGTAGGGAAAGGAGATAGGTGCTGGAGTCAACCACAGGTGCGATCCGTGGGACGGGGGAGTACTCCGCAAGGTGGAGGGCGAGCATAACCTTCGTGGGATGAGCACTGAGGGCACTGAGGGCACTGCGGGCACGGGTACTGAGGGACAGCCGTCGGCCGGGTGGCGGGCCGCCATGGAATCGGCGCTGTACGGGCCGGACGGGTTCTACGTGCGTGCGGGCGACGGCAGCGGGCCGGCCGGGCACTTCCGCACCTCCGTGCACGCGTCCCCGCTGTACGCCGGGGCGGTGGCGCGGCTGCTGCTCCGGGTCGACGAGCAGCTGGGCCGGCCCGCGGTGCTGGACCTGGTGGACATGGGCGCGGGCCGGGCGGAGCTGCTGACCGGGGTCCTCGCGGCGCTGCCGGCGGAGGTGGCCGGGCGGGTGCGGGCGTACGCGGTGGAGCGCGCGGCCCGGCCCGAGGGGCTGGACCCGCGGATCCGGTGGGTCCCCGAACCCCCCGCGGGAGCGGTGGGCCTGCTCTTCGCGAACGAGTGGCTGGACAACGTACCGCTGGACGTGGCGGAGGACGGCCGGTACGTGCTGGTCGGCCGGGACGGTACGGAGACCCCCGGCGGCCCGGTCACGGCCGCCGACCGGGACTGGCTGGACCGCTGGTGGCCGGGCCCGGGCCGGGCGGAGATCGGCCGTACGCGGGACGAGGCCTGGGCCGCGGCGGTGTGCTCCCTGGCCCGGGGCCTGGCGGTGGCGGTGGACTACGCGCACACCGCCGGCGCCAGGCCGGCCTGGGGCACGCTGACCGGCTTCCGCGCCGGCCGGGAGGTCCGGCCGGTCCCGGACGGCAGCTGCGATGTGACGGCCCATGTGGCGCTGGACGCCTGCGCCGCCGCCGGCTCGGCGGCCTTGCGGAAGCGCCCTTCGGGCGCCCCCGCGGCGGCCGGGCCCGTGCCGGGAGCCTCCGGTTCGGGCGTCCCCGTGCCGGGCGGCCCCGCGGCGGGCGTCTCCGCCGTGGACGGCGTCGCGTCCGGCGCGCCCGTGCTGCTGACCCAGCGCGAGGCCCTTGCCGCGCTCGGGGTTTCCGGCGCGCGTCCGCCGCTCGCCCTGGCCTCCGCCGACCCGGCGGCGTACGTCCGGGCCCTCGCCTCGGCCGGCGAGGCGGCCGAGCTCACCGCCCGGGGCGGGCTGGGGGACTTCCTCTGGCTCGCCCAGCCGGTCGGCCTCGCGGCGGCCTGGCCGTAGGGGCCTTCTCCCCGCCCCGCCCCTTCCCGTTACCGGGGCTCCGCCCCGGACCCGGTCCGGGGTCCGTCCGTCGTTCCCGGTCCACGGGCCGGTGGGGGCCGGCCGCGCAGTTCCCCGCGCCCCGCGCCCCTGGCACCCGCACCCTTCGGGAACATGAGGCGGCCCCCGCCGCAGGGGAGCAGGCGGGGGCCGCGTCGGTGGGGCGGGAGGTTACCGGGCTACTGCGTGACGTGGTCGTGGCCCTCGTGCAGGCCACCGCCACCGCCCGCCGACCCGTCGGTCGGCTGCGAGACCACCGGCTTCGACAGCGGAGCCAGGTCGAACGCGTAGTGGCCCACCGCGTCCGCGATGACGTCCACGTTGATGTCCAGCGCCTTCTGGTCGATGTTCGTGATGTCGTCGCCCTCGCCGTGGTAGTTCACGTCGTACGCGACACCCGCCTGGCCGCCGAACTTCGCGGCCTGAGCCTCCGTCTTGATGCCCTCCGCGCCGGTGAAGGTACCGCCCGACGGGATGCCCACCTCGATGAACGGCCCGTAGTCGGAGCGGCCGGAGAAGTCCGTGCCCTCGTGCGGGATCTTCTTCGAGTCGAGGAAGTCGGTGATGCCCTTCTCGATCTGCGCCGAGCCCTCCGGGCCGGGACCCGCGCCGACGCCGTCCGAGTCGTCACCGTCGTAGACGAAGTACGCCGCGTTCGGCGAGGCGATCATGTCGAAGTTCAGGTAGAGCTTGATCTGCTTCTTCTGCTCGTCCGTCAGCGAGGCGACGTACGCCTCCGATCCGAGCAGTCCGAACTCCTCGGCCGACCACCAGGCGAACTTGACCTTGTTCTTGATCTTGCCCTGGCTGGGTGCGAGGCGCTGTGCGACCTGCAGGATGCCCGCCGAGCCCGACCCGTTGTCGTTGATGCCGGGACCGTCCGCCACCGAGTCCAGGTGGGCGCCGAGGAACACCGTGTTGTTCGCGTCGCCGCCGCGGGTCTCCGCGACCACGTTGTACGTCTTGCGGTTCTCCCGCAGCTCACGGATGTCCAGGGTCACCTCGACCGGTCCGGCCGTGGCCTCGGCGGCCAGCTTCTCGCCCTCGGCCAGGGTGATGCCGCCGGTGGGCACCTTGCCCAGGGCCGGGTCGCCGATGGTCCCGTTGAGGGCTCCCTCGGTGTTGTTGTAGATGACCGCGCCGACGGCACCGGCCGCAGCCGCGTTCGTCTGCTTCGCCTCGAAGGTGCAGCCGCCCCGCTTGATCAGGGCGATCTTGCCGGTGAAGGCGCCGGCCGCGAAGTCGCCGGGCTGGCAGCCGTTGCTGCCGTCGGCGTCCACGGGGGCGACGGCGACCTGAGCGGTCACGCCGTCCTCCGGGCCGCTCGCCGTGTAGGTCATCAGCTTGATCGGGACGTCCCGTCCGGCCGATCCGTTCACGGTCAGCTTCTCCGCGAGCGTCTCCACGTACACGAAGTCGAACTCGTGGCGGGTGACCTTGTAGCCGGAAGCCCGCATCACGGCCTCGACGTACTTCGCCGACTGCTCGTGGCCCTTCGAACCGGCGACCCGGGTGCCGTTGTTGTAGTCGGCGATGGCCTGGAACACCTTGAGGTGGTTGTTGGCTCCCTTGCCGGTCGCCTCCTTCACCAGCTTCTTCGCCAGGGCGTCGCCGCGGGCGGCGTCACTCTGCGGGCTGGTGGCGGCGGCCGGTCCGGCGAGCAGCAGGGGGGAGACGAGGGCGGCGGCAGCCAGCGTGGCGGTGGCTACGGCTATACGGCGTGAGGGCATGGAGGTCCTTTCACGACAGGCAGGCAGTCTGCGGACATGCAGGAGCGGCAGCGCACTGTGTGGGGGGAGTGGTGGACGCACGTTAGACACCAAGGCGCCACTCTGACCAGAGTTTTCGCTGATTCCGGTTTATGAATTCCGTATATCGGTACGATGTCGTCGTATCGACACGGCCGTTCGCAGCGGCGGGGGGACCGGCAGGGGGACCGGCGGAGCTAGCGGAGTATGCCCTCGATGAAGTCCGAGCCGATCCGCGCAACTATGGACAGATCCAACTGGTGCTGGGCATAACGCCCCTGACGGCGGGTGTGCAGCAGCCCGGCCTTCTTCAGCACGGCCAGGTGCCGGGACACCTCCGGCGGGGTGATCCCATGGACGTTCGCCAGCTCGCTCGTCGTGTACGAGGCCCGGGCCAGGCTCCGGCACAGCATCATCCGCATCGGATGGGCCAGGGCCTCCATCCGCCGTTGCAGCAGCTCCACCGAGCCCGGCGCGGTGGCCAGTTCGGGGGAGCCGAGCGGGTAGTGCACCACCGGGCGCCAGCCGGGTGCGTGCAGCACCAGCAGATGCGGCCAGCCGAAGTGTGTGGGGACGAAGACCAGTCCGGCGCCGACGGCCGGATCGGTGGCGGTGGTCGACCCGTTGACCAGTTTGTCCGCGGTGATCCTGGTACCCGCCTCGTCCACGCTGAGCGCCGCCGAGACCTCCTTCAGCACCGCCGGCAGCCCCTTGCGGCGCAGCACCTGCGTCTTGTGCCGGACGTCGGCGGTCTGCTGCGGCTCGATCCGCCGCCACATCTCCGCGAAGAAGGCCGCCTCGCACTCCTCGATCAGGCGGCGCAGCCAGGCCCGCACGGCCGCGGTGTCGTCCAGCAGCCGGGTGGAGAACTCCAGCCGGCCGGGGCCGAGGGCGGCAGCCGCCTCCAGGGCCCTGGCGCGGGCGCCGGCATCCGTCAGCGGCGAGGGCCCGATGCCCTCGTTGTAGTGCACCGGCCAGGAGTGCTCCAGGGCGGCCGTCACGAACGTCTCGTCGTCCAGCCGGTCGAGTACGTCGAGCTCCTCGGCCAGCGTCGCCGCGGGCAGCCCGGTGCCGTCCGGGATCCTGGCGAAGGCCATGAAGATGTCGGCGAAGGAGCTCCGCCACAGGAAATCGCACTCCAGCAGCCGGTCCGCGAGGCACGGGTCGAGCGCGGCGGCGGTGGCGGCGGTCCAGGAGGCGAGCCCGGGGTGGTGGGCGGGCTGGGAGAGCGCGTGCAGGGCCATGCAGAGCTCCGCGAGCGGCGAGGGCGCGAAGGCGATCCGCTCCGCCGGGAGCCCGGCAATGTCGATGGTGACGCTCATTGCGCCATTCTGCCGGGGCCCGCGAGCCGGGCTCTTCCCGTCAGGGCCATCTGCGGGGCGGCCATCCGGGGCCGCGGTCGGCCCGCCCGTCGATTGACGGGGGCCGTCAACCGACGGGCGGGGGGTACGGGCCGGGTCCAGGGTGGATACATGACCGCGATCGAGCAGTACCTCATCGACACCTACCGGGCCGCCCAGCACGGCGATCCGCTGCCGCCGCCACCGGGCCGCGAGGACCTCGCGGTGCTGCGGCGGGCCCGCTCCTACGCACAGTGCCGCGCGGTGCTGGACGGCCGCCCGGCGGCCCACCCCTGGCGCGCCGCGCTGCACCGCCTGCGGCTGCACCGACCCTGACCCCGACCCGCCTCCGAGGCGGCGCCGACAGCCGGGCCGTGCGGCTACAGCCGGGCCGTGAACTCCGCCACGGCCGCCCGTACGTCCTCCGCCGTCCACGACAGCCCCGGCTCCGTCACCGTCACCTCGGTCACCGCCAGCCCCGGCGGACCGTCCGGCGACCACACCCGGAACAGCGCCGTGCCCGTCTCCTCCGCCTGCCGCACCGACGCCTCGGTCAGCCGGTCCGCGTCATAGGGCAGCCACACCTGGAACTGGTGGGTGTGCGGGACCTCCGGGTGCACCCTGAACCACGGCACCCCGGCCTCCGCGAACCCCGCCCCCAGCGCCTCCGCGACCCTGCGGGCCTGCGCCACGTACGACGGCAGCCTCGGCAGCTCCCGGTCCAGCCCGGCCAGCGCCGCCAGCGCCTGCGGGAACTGCTGGAAGATCTGCCCGCCGTACCGGTGCCGCCACACCCGGGTCTCCGCCACGAAGTCCCGCGGCCCGGCCAGCGCGGCTCCGCTCAGCCCGCCCAGCGACTTGTAGAAGGACACGTAGACGCTGTCCGCGAGCCCGGCGATCTCCGACAGGGGTCGCCCGAAGTGCACGGTGGTCTCCCACAGCCGCGCGCCGTCGAAGTGGACCACCGCCTCCCGCTCCCGGGCGGCCTCCACCAGCTCCTCCAGCTCCTCCCACGAGGGCAGCAGGAACCCCGCGTCCCGCAGCGGCAGCTCCACCATCAGCGTCCCGAAGGGCTCCGGGAGGTCCCGCACCTCCTCCGCCGTCGGCTGCCGCCGGCTGCGCGTCGGATGGGTGGTCCGCAGCCCCGACACCGCCGACAGCGCCCCGCCCTCCCACATCTCCGGATGGCTGAGCGGGTGCAGCGCCACCAGCGGGTTCCCGGTCCGGCCCGCCCAGCAGCGCAGGGCCACCTGCTGGGCCATCGTGCCGGACGGGAAGAACGCCGCGTCCTGGGTGCCCAGCAGCTCCGCCACCCGCCGCTCCAGGTCCGCGACCACCCCGTCGCCGTACAGGTCCACCGGCTGGTCCGGGTCGTAGTCCAGCCCGGTCAGCCGCTCCAGCAGCTCCCCGAGTCCGGGCTCGCGCACGCTCCGGCTCAGCGACCGCCGGGCCTTGCGCCAGGCCGCGGTCCACCGCTCCTGCTTGTTCGTGTCCTCGTCGCTCATGCCGCCGATCATCACTCGCCGGCGGCGCCGGGGGCGTGCCCTTTTCCCACCGAGGCCGCCGGGCCGCCCCGCCCGGGCCCCGCCCGCACCCCGCCCGCCCCGCCACGACAGGGGCCGCGCACACCCCAGGGGCTAGCATGGCGACGTATCGTCCGGTACCCCTCGCGGACTGGAACGGAAGGCCCTCCCCGCGTGAACGCAACACAGCAGGCCCGCCCTGCCCGGCTCACCGTCGGTGTCGTCGGCGCCGGCCGCGTCGGCCCCGCGCTGGCACGTGCCCTGCAACTGGCCGGACACCGGCCCGTCGCCGTGTCCGGAGTCTCCGACGCCTCCGTGCGCCGGGCCGCGGAGATGCTGCCCGGCGTACCGCTCGTACCGGCCGCCCAGGTGCTCGAACTGGCGGACCTGGTGCTCCTCACCGTCCCCGACGACGCACTGCCGCCGCTGGTGGCGGGCCTCGCCGAAACCGGCGCGGTCCGGCCCGGCCAGCTGCTCGTCCACACCTCCGGCCGGTACGGGACGGCCGTACTCGACCCCGCCCGCAGGGCCGGCGCCCTGCCACTGGCCCTGCACCCCGCGATGACCTTCACCGGGACCACGGTCGACGTGGACCGGCTGGCCGGCTGCTCCTTCGGGGTCACCGCCCCCGACGAGCTGCGGCTCGCCGCCGAGGCGCTGGTGATCGAGATGGGCGGGGAGCCCGAATGGATCGCGGAAGCCTCCCGCCCGCTCTACCACGCCGCCCTCGCGCTCGGCGCGAACCACCTGGTCACCCTGGTCGCCCAGGCCATGGAACTGCTCCGCACCGCCGGGGTCGAGCACCCCGACCGGATGCTCGGCCCGCTGCTCGGCGCAGCCCTCGACAACGCCCTGCGGTCCGGGGACGCCGCCCTGACCGGGCCGGTGGCCCGCGGTGATGCCGGGACCGTCGCCGCCCATGTCGCGGAACTGCGCAAGTTCGCCCCCGGCACCGTCGCCGGGTACCTCGCGATGGCTCGTACCACCGCCGACCGCGCCCTCGCCCAGGGCCTGCTCAAGCCCGAACTCGCCGAGGACCTGCTCGACGTCCTGGCGGACACCGCAGCGGACCGGCCGGACGGACCGGACGGGCCCGATGCCCCGCCCGGTACCGGCGGATCCCGAGGAGGGGACGGACGATGACCACCAAGCTGATCGGCACCGGCGAGGAGCTCCACACCCTGCCCCGGCACGGCCGCCGCGCCGTCGTGATGACCATGGGCGCCCTCCACGAGGGCCACGCCACCCTGGTCCGCGCCGCCCGAGAGCACGCCGGCCCCGACGGCCAGGTCGTGGTCACCGTCTTCGTCAACCCGCTCCAGTTCGGGGCCGGCGAGGACCTCGACCGCTACCCCCGCACCCTCGACGCCGACCTCCGGATCGCCGAGGACGCCGGCGCCGACGTGGTCTTCGCCCCCGCCGTCGACGAGGTCTACCCCGGCGGCTACCCGCAGGTACGGATCTCCGCCGGCCCCATGGGCACCCTGCTGGAAGGCGCCACCCGCCCCGGCCACTTCGACGGCATGCTCACCGTCGTCGCCAAGCTCCTCCACCTCACCCGCCCCGACACCGCCTTCTTCGGCCAGAAGGACGCCCAGCAACTCGCCCTGATCCGGCGCATGGTGACGGACCTCAACTTCCCCGTCGGGATCGTCGGCGTGCCCACCGTCCGGGAAACCGACGGGCTCGCCCTGTCCAGCCGCAACCGCTACCTGTCCGCCCCGGAGCGCCGTACCGCGCTGGCCCTCTCCCGGGCCCTGTTCGCCGGCCGCGACCGGCTCGCCGCACAGGCCGCGCTCGCCGCCCGCGCCGAGGCCACCGGCTCCACCGAGGCCCGGGCCACCGCCCTCGCCAAGCTCGGCGAAGCCCGCGCCTCCGCCGACGCGCACGCCGTCTCGGTGGCCGGCGCCGGACTCCCCGACGCCGTACGGGCCGCCGCCCGCGCCGTCCTCGACGACGCGGCCCGCGCCGACGTGCCCCTGGTCCTGGACTACCTCGCCCTCGTCGACCCCGCAGACTTCACCGAGATCCCGGCCGACTTCGCCGGCGAGGCCGTCCTGGCCGTCGCCGCGAAGGTCGGGACCACCCGGCTGATCGACAACATCCCATTGGAGTTCGGAGCACACGCGTGAGCACCTCGTCAGGCAGAGCCACCACCGGAGACGGCAGCGGGACCGGCATACGGCTGCACGCCCCGGCCCCCGGCTGGGCCCTCGGCGCCGACGTGGTGGTCGTCGGCTCCGGTGTCGCCGGCCTGACGGCCGCGCTGCGCTGCGCCGCCGCCGGCCGCCGTACCGTCGTGGTCACCAAGGCCCGGCTCGACGACGGATCCACCCGCTGGGCCCAGGGCGGCATCGCCGCCGCGCTCGGCGAGGGCGACACCCCCGAGCAGCACCTCGACGACACCCTGGTCGCGGGCGCCGGACTCTGCGACGAGGCCGCCGTACGCCTGCTCGTCACCGAAGGCCCCGGCGCGGTCCGCCGGCTGATCGCGACCGGCGCCGAGTTCGACCGGGACGCCGACACCGGCGAGATAGAGCTGACCCGGGAAGGCGGCCACCACCGCCGGCGCATCGCGCACGCCGGCGGCGACGCCACCGGCGCCGAGATCTCCCGGGCACTGGTCGAAGCCGTCCACGCGGCCGGCATCGAGACGGTCGAGAACGCGCTCGTCCTGGACCTGCTCCAGGACGCCGAAGGCCGCACCGCCGGAGTCACCCTGCACGTCATGGGCGAGGGCCAGCACGACGGCGTGGGCGCCGTCCACGCCCCCGCCGTGATCCTCGCGACCGGCGGCATGGGACAGGTCTTCTCCGCCACCACCAACCCGTCCGTCTCGACGGGAGACGGGGTGGCGCTGGCCCTGCGCGCCGGAGCCGAGGTCTCCGACCTGGAGTTCGTGCAGTTCCACCCGACCGTGCTGTTCCTCGGCCCGGACGCGGAAGGGCAGCAGCCGCTGGTCTCCGAGGCCGTGCGCGGCGAAGGCGCGTACCTGGTCGACGCGGACGGGGTCCGGTTCATGACCGGGCAGCACGAGCTCGCCGAGCTCGCCCCCCGCGACATCGTCGCCAAGGGCATCATGCGCCGCATGCAGGAGCAGGGCGCCCACCACATGTTCCTGGACGCCCGCCACTTCGGCCGCCAGATGTGGGAGCAGCGGTTCCCCACCATCCTCGCCGCCTGCCGTTCCCACGGCATCGACCCGGTCACCGAGCCGATCCCGGTCGCCCCCGCCGCGCACTACGCCAGCGGCGGCGTACGGACCGACCTGCGCGGACGCACCACCGTGCCCGGGCTCTACGCATGCGGCGAGGTCGCCTGCACCGGCGTCCACGGCGCCAACCGGCTCGCCTCCAACTCCCTGCTGGAAGGCCTGGTCTTCGCCGAGCGGATCGCCGAGGACATCGTCGCGGACGCGCCCGCCTCGGCCGGCCCCGGTGTCCCGGTGCCCTTCCGCGGCCCGCTGCTGCCCGCCGAGGCCCGCCTCGACATCCAGCGGATCATGACCCAGGGCGCGGGCGTGCTGCGCTCCGCCGACTCCCTGCGCGCCGCCGCCGACGCCCTCGACTCGCTGTACGCCGCCGCGCTCTACGACCTGGAGATGCACGGCAAGACCGCCGAACCCGGGGTGGACACCTGGGAGGCCACCAACCTGCTGTGCGTCGCCCGGGTCCTGGTCGCCGCGGCCCGCCGCCGCGAGGAGACCCGCGGCTGCCACTGGCGCGAGGACCACCCCGACCGCGAGGACACCACCTGGCGACGGCACCTCGTGGTACGCCTGTCCCGGACCGAGAAGCGCGCCCTGGTCGTGACCGAGACCGACACCGCGGACTTCCCGTCCGTGGACACGCCCCTCCGCACCCCCGTGCACCCCATCCTGAGCCAGGAGTCGTAACCGTGAGCACCTCCGAGCAGCACGAGCAGCACGAGCACCCCGAACTTCCGCTGGTCGACCAGAACGCCGAGGGCGGCGGCTGCGGCGACGACTGTGCCTGCGGCGGCGAGGAGTCCGGCCTCGACCCGGCCCTCGCCCAGCTCCTGGCGGACGCCGGCCTCGACCCGTACGAGGTCGAGGCGATCGCCGAGATGGCCGTCTCCGAGGACCTGGACGGCGGCGTGGACGTCACCACCGTCGCCACCGTGCCGGAGGACGCCACCGCCACCGCCGACTTCACGGCGCGGGAGGCCGGGGTCGTCGCCGGGCTGCGGATCGCCGAAGCCGTGTTCTCCGTCGTGTGCACCGACACCTTCGAGGTCGAGCGGCACGTGGAGGACGGCGACCGGGTCGAGGCCGGACAGGTGCTGCTGTCCGTGACCGGGCGCACCCGCGACCTGCTGACCGGAGAACGCAGCGCGCTCAACATCGTCTGCCGGCTGTCGGGCATCGCGACGGCCACCCGCCGGTGGGCCGATGCCCTCGACGGCACCGGCGCGAAGGTCCGGGACACCCGCAAGACCACCCCGGGGCTGCGCTCCCTGGAGAAGTACGCGGTCCGGTGCGGCGGCGGCGTCAACCACCGCATGTCGCTGGCGGACGCGGCGCTGGTGAAGGACAACCACGTGGTGGCGGCGGGCGGGGTCGCCCAGGCGTTCAAGGCCGTCCGGGCCGCCTTCCCGGACGTGCCGGTCGAGGTCGAGGTCGACACCCTGCACCAGTGCCGCGAGGCCATGGACGCGGGCGCCGACCTGATCCTGCTCGACAACTTCACCCCGATGGACACCGAGGAAGCGGTCATCCTCAACCGCGAGCACAACAAGGGGCGGGCGGTCCTGGAGTCCTCGGGCCGGCTGACCCTGGAGAACGCGCGGGCGTATGCGCAGACGGGCGTCGACTACCTGGCGGTGGGCGGGCTGACGCACTCCTCGCCGATCCTGGACATCGGCCTGGACCTGCGCGAGGCGGTGTAAGCGATGCTGCTGACCATCGACGTCGGCAACTCCCAGACCGTGCTGGGGCTGTTCGACGGACCCGAGATCATCGAGCACTGGCGGATCTCGACCGACCCGCGGCGCACCGCGGACGAACTGGCCGTGCTGATGCAGGGCCTGATGGGCATGCACCCGATGCTCGGCAGCGAGCTGGGCGATGGGATCCACGGGATCGCGATCTGCTCGACGGTGCCGTCCGTCCTGCACGAACTGCGCGAGGTCACCCGGCGGTACTACGGCGACGTGCCGGCGGTGCTGGTCGAGCCGGGCGTCAAGACGGGCGTGCCGATCCTGACCGACAACCCGAAGGAGGTCGGCTCGGACCGGATCATCAACGCGTGTGCGGCGGTGGAGCTGTACGGCGGGCCGGCCATCGTCGTCGACTTCGGGACGGCGACCACCTTCGACGCGGTGTCGGCGCGCGGCGAGTACGTGGGCGGGGTCATCGCCCCCGGCATCGAGATCTCGATGGAGGCGCTGGGGGTGCGCGGGGCGCAGCTCCGGAAGATCGAGCTGGCGCGCCCGCGGAACGTGATCGGCAAGTCGACGGTCGAGGCGATGCAGTCCGGTGTGGTGTACGGGTTCGCCGGGCAGGTCGACGGGGTCGTCACGCGGATGGCGAGGGAACTGGTCGGGCCGAACGGCGACCCGGACGATGTGCGGATCATCGCGACGGGCGGGCTGGCGCCGATGGTGCTGGGGGAGTCCGCGGTGATCGACGATCACGAGCCGTGGCTGACGCTGATCGGGCTGCGGCTGGTGTACGAGCGGAACGCACCGAACTTCGGCTGAGGCCCGAGGCCCGAGGCCCGAGGCCCTGGGAACGGCGTGTTGTACGAGGTCCGGAGGCGGGCCGCGCGAAGTGCTGCGCGGCCCGCCTCCGGCGTGACCGGGGCCCGGGTCAGACCGGAGGGCGGCCCGGGGTGGGGGTCGGGGGAGGGGACGGCAGTGGGGGGCCGGGGTTGGGCGGGGGCTCCGGATAGCCGGGGTTGCGGTGCTTCTCCATCGTGATCCTGGCCCAGGTCAGTCCGTAGACCCCCAGGGGCGGGAAGAGTTCGGTGCGGACCGGGTAGCCCTGCTCCGCGCAGGAGAGGCAGAGCAGGTCGCGGCTGGTGCCGGGCGGTGAGGTGCGTACCGCCTGGACCGGATCCCGCCAGCACGCTTCGCAGGTCACGACGTCCGTCGCGGTGGTGACGAACTCGGCTGTGATCACTCGTTCACCTCGAATCCTTGTCGATCTCGACCCACACCGTGTCGCCGTCGTGGGTGCGCAGATGGCCGTAGCGGGCCCCTTGGGAGAGTGCGCCGAGGATCGCCGCGTGCCTCGTCGCGGCGAGTTCTGCGGGGAGGTCCGCCTCGATCCGGATGCCGTCGACGGTGCTGACCAGCCTCGGTTCGGTGCCGGTCGCGGCGGCGAGCAGGGCGGCCAGGGCCGCGGCCTGGGTCTCGACGGAACGCACGGGGCCCCCTCGGGGTGAGCGATTGGTCGCTCATCGTAATGCTGAATGCTCAGCTTCAACCTGATGGGTTAGCTTGTCAACGTCGGGATAGACAGGGACAGGACGGCCCAAATGCCCCGTGAGACTGCGTACTTGCAGGTGGCTGACGCCCTCCGCGCCCGCATCGAGGCCGGGGAATGGCCGATTGGCGCGAAGCTGCCCTCCCGGGCCCGGTTCGCGCAGGAGTACTCCGTCGGCCAGAGCGTCGCGCAGCGTGCCATGGAGCGGCTGATCATCGAGGGGTTCCTGGAGGGGCGTGCCGGTTCCGGTACGTACGTCCGGCGCCCGCGCAAGCGGCTGCGGCTGGTGCGGTCGCGGCAGCGGGCCGGGCGGGCCGGGAGTCCGTTCCATGCCGAGGTGGCGGGGCTGGGGCGGGCGGGCAGCTGGGAGTCGCGCTCGGAAGCGCGGGTTCCGGCGCCGGAGCACATCGCGGCCCGGCTCGGTATCGCGCCCGGCGATCCATGTGTGAGGACCCGCTACGAGTTCCTGGCCGACGGCCGGCCCGTCCAGCTCTCCGAGTCCTGGGAACCGCTGGCCCTGACCGACCGCACGCCGGTGGCGCTGCCCGAGATGGGGCCGCTGGCGGGAGCCGGGGTCGTCGAGCGGATGCGGGCCATCGGGGTGTCGGTGGTCCGGGCGGTGGAGGTGCCGCGGCCGGCCCGTGCGGGCCGGGAGCAGGCCAATCTGCTGGGGATCAGCGTCGGCGATCTGATCACCGAGATCGAGCGCACCTACTACGACGCCGCCGGGCGGGCTGTGGAGACCGCCGACATCGTGGTGGCGGACATCCGCTCGGAGATCGTTTACGAGTTTCCCGTCGAATGACGGCGGGCGCCGGCCGCGGGCGGCGGGCACGGGCGGCGGGCACGGGCGCGCCGCGCCGGGGCGAGGATATCGGGGGATTTTGTCCGATTAGCGCGTATCTTCAGCCCATGCCCACGCCCTTCGGATCCCGTGGCGGTATGGCGTTCAGCGCTGCTGAGCTGCGCGTGCTGCGGCGGTCTCTCGCCCATGCCCTTCAGTCCTCCGCCGACCCCCTGACGGCCGCCGAGGTGCAGGGCTGCCTGCGGCTAGCCCAGGCCGTCGATGATGCCGTCGACGAGGCCGGGCGGCTCAGAGCCTTCCTGCTGGAGGACCTCCGGCGGTACCGGGATGCGCTGCCGGGGAGCCTGGGCGGGTACCTGGAGCTGCTGCAGGACGCCCTTGCCGCCGGATACGAGCCCGGGGCCGACGATCTGGCGGCGCTGCGGGCGCTGAGCCGGAATCCGGTGGCCGCGGCCCTGCTGGAGCGGGTGCGGGTGATCGCCGAGCGGTCCGTGCGGCGCCGGCTCGGCGCACCGGCACCGCGGACCCGGCTGCTGGCCCTTGCCGGGGGCCGTGGCGAGGACACGGAGAAGGGCACGGATCGGGGCAAGGAGAAGGGCGGGGACAACGGCGGGGACAAAGGCCGGGAGAAGGGGGACGAGGCCGGGAAGTCCCGGCCCGCGCCCTCGCCGGAGCGGCCCATTCCCACCCCCGGCGAGGTGTTTCCGCCACGCCGCAAGCCGGCGCCGCCCCCGGCGGCTGCCCGCGCCGCCGGGTAGCTACGCTGGTGGGCATGGACTACGTTTCCGCGCTCGTGCCCCCCGTCGTGATGGCCGTGTTCTTCATCGCTCTCGTCGTGACGATCGTGAAGAGCCAGGGCGGCAGCAACAAGGCCAAGGAAGATGCGGCGGTCGACGCCGTGGTGGCCCGGGCCGAGGCCGCCCGGCAGAAGCAGAAGTAGCGGCGGAAGCAGCTGCAATAGTGGTGAAGTCCTATGGACGGGCGCGACCGCCTTTGGGTGGTGCGCCCGTTTTTCTTGGGGTGTCGGGCGAATAGCCGGGCAATTGCGGACATGCAGGACTATCGTGCTGTTGTGCCTCGCCCCTTGGGAGAACTCGAAGACGCCGTCATGACGCGGGTGTGGCAGTGGAACCGCCCGGTCACTGTTCGGGAAGTGCTGGAGGATCTCCAGCAGGAACGGTCCATCGCGTATACGACGGTCATGACCGTCATGGACAACCTTCATCAGAAGGGATGGGTCCGGCGCGAGGCCGAAGGGCGCGCCTATCGCTATACGGCAGTCTCGACACGGGCTGCCTACTCGGCCGCACTGATGAACGAAGCCTGGTCCACGAGCGACAACCCCGCGGCGGCTCTGGTCGCCTTCTTCGGGATGATGTCGGCGGAGCAGCGCGAGGCTCTGCGGGATGCCGTCCGGATCGTCCAGCACGATGACGGCGATGACGGCGATGACGGCGATGGCAGTGATGCCGGCGATGACGGCCATGACGACGCCGGCACCGAAGACGAGACGGACCGGCAAGGCGGGGACCCGGGGCGATAGCGTCCGGGCATGGAAGATGATTCGCCCGTGCAGTCGGACAACGGTGCAAATGCAAAAGCAGTGACGATCCGGCGTGCCCGTACCGGTGATGTTCCCGCACTGCGCCGGCTCCTCGACCAGTACGTGCAGCAGCGGATCCTGCTCGACAAAGCCCCCGTGACCCTTTACGAGTCCATCCAGGAGTTCTGGGTGGCCGAACGCGAGGCGGACGGCCGGGTGGTCGGCTGCGGTGCTCTCCATGTGATGTGGGAGGACCTTGCCGAAGTCCGCACGCTTGCCGTCGACCGGGAGTTGAAGGGCGGCGGAGTCGGTCACCGGGTGCTGGAGCGGCTCTTGCACACGGCCCGCGAGGTGGGTGTGCAGCGGGTATTCTGCCTGACCTTCGAAGTCGACTTCTTCGCGAAGCACGGCTTCGTGGAGATCGGTGAGACTCCGGTCGACACGGATGTCTACACGGAGCTGCTGCGTTCCTATGACGAGGGTGTCGCGGAGTTCCTCGGTCTCGAACGAGTGAAGCCGAACACCCTGGGCAACAGCCGGATGCTTCTGCACCTCTGAGCGATCAGATTGCACGCCCTATGTCCGAATCGCGCACGTTTCCCATCCAGTTGCGGTCCTGAACCTCTCCCGGGGGGTTTGTGTTTTTCCGGCAAAAGCGGTTTCCTTTCCGCGTACTGCATTTTCGATGAAAGGAAATCCGGTGGCGCAGAAGGTTCAGGTCCTTCTTGTCGACGACCTCGACGGTGGCACGGCGGACGAGACCGTCACGTTCGCGCTGGATGGCAAGACCTACGAGATCGACCTCACCAGCGCCAACGCGGAGAAGCTCCGCGGTGCGCTGGAGGAGTTCGTGAAGGCCGGTCGCCGCACGGGTGGCCGCGCCGCCGCGGGCCGCGCCAAGGGCCGGGCCGCCGCTTCGGCCGGCAGCCCGGACACTGCCGAAATCCGCGCCTGGGCGAAGTCCCACGGTTACAACGTGAACGACCGCGGCCGGGTGCCCGCCGACATCCGCGAGGCCTACGAGAACAGGGGCTGACGCCCCAGCCCGGCGAGCCGGGCCCGGAGGCATTCCGTGGCCGCCGCTCCGACCAGCCGTACCAGGTCGGGCCCGGCGGTCCGCCCCGGAGCTGCCAGGGACGGCAGCAGCGCCTCGCACCCCGGCTCGGGGGGCCGCAACCACACCGCGGCCCCCCGAGGGCCGTGTCCGCCCGCCGTGAGGGCGCCAGGGCCCGCCGGGAGGCCGCCGGGCGGGACGGGAGCGGCCATCCGGCCGCCGGTACCCAGGGCGGTCAGCTCCAGGGGCACCCCGCCCCACTCCAGCCAGTCCAGCAGGCCGGGGAGCTCCTCCGCGCCGCCCGGGGCCACCAGAAAGCGCATCCGGTCCCCGGCCAGCGCCACCGGCCCGGTGGTGACCGGCCGGCGCAGCACCTCCGCACCCGCGTCCGCCGGCAGCTCCAGTACGTCGTACAGCTCGCCGGTGACCAGCAGCGCGGGCGGGCCGCCCGTGACCGGCCAGCCGAGCACCCGCTCGTACCAGCGGGCGTGATCGTCGCCCCGGACGGCATGGACGGCCTCGGCGCCCTCCGGGGCCACCCCCGGCAGCGGGACGGTGACAGGGGCGGTGGATGTCATGTCGTGCGCAACCCTCCGGGGACCCCGTGGGTTACGCAGCGCACCCGGACCGATGCGGAAAGTAAAGCTCCGCCCGGTCTCCGTCTCACATTGGGGACGCGTTCTGTTCGCCCTTAGCGGAGGGAACCGGTGCCGGGGGCATGGAGTGTCAGTGCCTGCGGGTAAGACATTCCTAGTGGATCGGGGCGACACGCTGATTTGACCGGCTCCCGTTCGCCATCGGCGTACTCATGTGACGGGTATCTGCCTGGCCTGCGGGAACATCGTCTCGCACCATCGGGTTGGAGCAGTTGTCGGCTGTTCAAGACGGGGAATCCTCGCTGAGATGTGGGGGTGAGCCTGGGACGGATGTCGGCAGTTGGAATGAGCTGTCCCGCCCCGCGGGACTAGCATGCGGAAGGACAGGGAGGGGACCGCCCCCTTACTGCCCGACCGCTCTGAGGAGCGATTAACGATGTTCGAGAGGTTCACCGACCGCGCGCGGCGGGTTGTCGTCCTGGCTCAGGAAGAAGCCCGGATGCTCAACCACAACTACATCGGCACCGAGCACATCCTTCTGGGCCTGATCCACGAGGGTGAGGGTGTCGCCGCTAAGGCCCTGGAGAGCCTCGGGATTTCGCTCGAGGCGGTCCGCCAGCAGGTGGAGGAGATCATCGGTCAGGGCCAGCAGGCCCCGTCCGGCCACATTCCCTTCACCCCTCGCGCCAAGAAGGTCCTGGAGCTTTCCCTCCGTGAGGCTCTTCAGCTCGGCCACAACTACATCGGCACCGAGCACATCCTGCTCGGCCTGATCCGCGAGGGCGAGGGTGTCGCCGCCCAGGTCCTCGTGAAGCTCGGCGCCGACCTCAACCGAGTCCGGCAGCAGGTCATCCAGCTGCTTTCCGGCTACTCCGGCGGCGGCAAGGAGTCGGCCACGGCCGGCGGCCCGGCCGAGGGCACCCCCTCGACCTCGCTGGTCCTGGACCAGTTCGGCCGCAACCTCACCCAGGCGGCCCGCGAATCCAAGCTCGACCCGGTCATCGGGCGCGAGAAGGAGATCGAGCGGGTCATGCAGGTGCTCTCCCGCCGGACCAAGAACAACCCGGTGCTGATCGGCGAGCCCGGCGTCGGCAAGACCGCCGTCGTCGAGGGCCTGGCCCAGGCCATCGTCAAGGGCGAGGTGCCCGAGACCCTCAAGGACAAGCACCTCTACACCCTGGACCTCGGCGCGCTCGTCGCCGGCTCCCGCTACCGCGGTGACTTCGAGGAGCGCCTGAAGAAGGTCCTCAAGGAGATCCGCACCCGCGGCGACATCATCCTGTTCATCGACGAGCTCCACACCCTGGTGGGTGCAGGTGCCGCCGAGGGCGCGATCGACGCCGCCAGCATCCTCAAGCCGATGCTGGCCCGCGGTGAGCTCCAGACCATCGGTGCCACCACGCTCGACGAGTACCGCAAGCACCTGGAGAAGGACGCGGCCCTGGAGCGCCGCTTCCAGCCCATCCAGGTCGCCGAGCCGTCGCTGCCCCACACCATCGAGATCCTCAAGGGTCTGCGCGACCGGTACGAGGCCCACCACCGCGTCTCCATCACGGACGAGGCCCTCGTGCAGGCGGCCACCCTGGCCGACCGGTACATCTCGGACCGCTTCCTGCCGGACAAGGCGATCGACCTGATCGACGAGGCCGGCTCCCGGATGCGCATCCGCCGGATGACCGCGCCGCCGGACCTCCGCGAGTTCGACGAGAAGATCGCCGGCGTCCGCCGGGACAAGGAGTCCGCGATCGACTCCCAGGACTTCGAGAAGGCGGCCTCGCTCCGTGACACGGAGAAGCAGCTGCTGGCGGCGAAGGCCAAGCGGGAGAAGGAGTGGAAGGCCGGCGACATGGACGTCGTCGCCGAGGTCGACGGCGAGCTGATCGCCGAGGTCCTCGCGACCGCCACCGGCATTCCGGTCTTCAAGCTGACCGAGGAGGAGTCCTCGCGACTGCTCCGCATGGAGGACGAGCTGCACAAGCGCGTCATCGGTCAGAAGGACGCCATCAAGGCCCTTTCCCAGGCCATCCGCCGTACGCGGGCCGGTCTGAAGGACCCGAAGCGTCCCGGTGGCTCGTTCATCTTCGCCGGCCCGTCCGGTGTGGGTAAGACCGAGCTGTCCAAGACGCTCGCCGAATTCCTCTTCGGCGACGAGGACGCGCTGATCTCCCTCGACATGTCGGAGTTCAGTGAGAAGCACACGGTTTCCCGTCTCTTCGGTTCGCCCCCCGGATACGTGGGCTACGAAGAGGGCGGCCAGCTCACCGAGAAGGTGCGCCGCAAGCCGTTCTCCGTCGTTCTCTTCGACGAGGTCGAGAAGGCCCACCCGGATATCTTCAATTCCCTTCTCCAGATCCTGGAGGACGGTCGTCTGACCGACTCCCAGGGCCGGGTCGTGGACTTCAAGAACACGGTCATCATCATGACGACCAACCTGGGTACGCGGGACATCTCGAAGGGCTTCAACCTGGGCTTCGCCGCCCAGGGCGACGTCAAGACCGGGTACGAGCGCATGAAGGCCAAGGTCAACGAGGAGCTGAAGCAGCACTTCCGCCCCGAGTTCCTGAACCGTGTCGACGACACGGTGGTCTTCCACCAGCTGTCGCAGGAAGACATCATCCAGATCGTCGACCTGATGATCGCGAAGGTGGACGAGCGGCTGAAGGACCGCGACATGGGCATCGAGCTCAGCGCGGAGGCCAAGCTGCTGCTCGCCAAGCGCGGCTACGACCCGATCCTGGGCGCCCGCCCGCTGCGCCGGACCATCCAGCGCGAGATCGAGGACATCCTGTCGGAGAAGATCCTCTTCGGCGAGCTGCGTCCCGGTCACATCGTGGTGGTCGGCAAGGAGGGTGAGGGCGAGGAAGCCAAGTTCACCTTCCGTGGCGAGGAGAAGTCGGCGCTGCCGGACGTTCCCCCGATCGAGGCGACGGGCTCCGGCCCGGACCTGAGCAAGGGCGCGTAGCGCTCCGGACGGCCCACAGGGGCGGCCCCGGGACCCATGGAGGTCCCGGGGCCGCCCCTTTTGCCGTGCGCTGCCGTGCGAGGCCGTGCACGGCCAGGGGGAGGGACTTTGGTCCTGAAACGGACATTCCGATACCCCCCACCGGTGACAAGCCGCACAGAACAAATCGGACCTACGAGGGCATCTCGTAGATCCAATGGGGTATCCGCCGGGACCTTTGTCCCAGTACGGGGGCGGTCAAGAGGAGTGGGTGAATTGGTGCCCGCTACGAGGTTCCGTAGTAATTGAGGCCTTTGAGAAGTGGGCCGGACTCGGGTTACCAAAGATGAGCCGATTCCCCCGGCATTCCACTTACCCCGTCCTCGGAGGACTCACACATGTCTGCGAAGCCCTTCCGTAACACCCGCATCCGCACCGCCGTCGTCGCCACCGGTTTCGGTGCCGCCCTGGCCCTCGGAGCGGCCGGAACCGCTTTCGCCGACGAGGCCCCGCAGACCCCGCTCACCGCCAAGCTGGTCGCCGCCCAGGCCGACGCCCAGGCGAAGCCGGCCGCCGACACCGCGCAGAAGGCCTCGGCCTGGAAGAAGCCGGTGAAGGGCTACACGCTCACCGCGACCTTCGGCAAGGGCGGCAACATGTGGACCAACAAGCACTCCGGCCAGGACTTCGCCGTCCCAGTCGGCACCCCGGTCAAGGCCGTCTCGGCCGGCACCGTGGTCAAGGCCGGCCCGAACGGCGGCGGTGACGGCCCGGCGTACGGCAACGCGATCGTGATCAAGCACGCCAACAACACGTACTCGCAGTACGCGCACCTGTCGAAGATCCAGGTCAAGATCGGCCAGAAGGTCGCGGCCGACAAGCAGATCGCCCTCTCCGGCAACACCGGAAACTCCAGCGGTCCGCACCTGCACTTCGAGATCCGCACCACCCCGAACTACGGCTCCGCCGTGAACCCGGTCGCCTTCCTGCGCGCCGCGGGCGTGACGATCTAACCGGTACAGCAGCCGTCAGAGCCACGAGTGCGACGGCTTGACCTTCCGGTCGAGCTTGTTGTTCTTCAGCGCGGCCACCTGCTCCGGGGTGAGCGTCTGGTTCCACACCCGGACGTGGTCGAGCGGGCCGATCCAGGCGCCGCTCCAGATCCCGTGGTGCCGGGCCCGGCCCAGCTGCACCGGGCCCGGGCCGGACCAGATGCCGTTGGGCACCGCGGCCGTGCCGGCCGGCTTGTCGTCCACGTACAGGGCGATCGTCTTCTTCTCGGCGTCGTAGGTGCCGGTCAGCAGCACCCACTCCTTGACGCCGTTCGAGGCGTCGCCGACGGCCTGCACCGCCGTGGAGGCCGCGCCCTTGTCGCCGGTCTGCACCCGGAACACCCAGGACTTCTTGCCGCCCGACTCCTCGAAGCCCAGCTCGAAGGAGTACGAGAGCCCGTCGCCCTGGCTGATGGCCATCCGCGAGGCCCGCTCGGACACGTTGAACACGCGTGCCGAGACCGTGAAGCCCTTGGTGACGTCCACGGCCGGCTCGGCGCCCTGCGCGTAGGAGTTGGCGCTGCCCTTGAAGCGGGCCTCGCTCCGGTTGTCCAGCTTGGCCACGGAGGCGTCCGGACCGAGTGCGATGTGCAGCCTGCCATTGCGGTCCCGCAGCAGATTGGGCTCGCCGTCCACCGTGGGCGAGTCGTCATCGCCCGCGGGCTTGTCGTCGCCGGAGCCGCCGCCCGTGGGGCTGGGCGAGCCCGATACCGCCACCGGCGGCGTCGGCGTGTCCTCCTCGGCGCCCTGCCACAGGAGCCAGCCACCGCCGCCCGCCGCGAGCACGACGGCCAGCACCGACGCTCCGATGATCAGCGCCTTCTTCTTGCCGCGCCGGGACTCGTTGCGGTCCGCCAGGGCCTGCCAGTCCGGCTCGTCGGTGGACTGCAGCGGGAACGACGGCGGCGGCTGCTGCTGCCAGTCCGGCTGCGGTGCGACCGGCGGGAACCCCGCGGACTCCGCGGGCAGCCCGGCGGCCCAGGCCTGCGGTTCGGGCTGCGGCTGCTGGTACGGGTTGGGCTGCCCGGCCTGCGGGTACCCGTATCCGCCGGGCGTCTGCCCCGCCGGGTATCCGTAGCCGCCGTTCCCCGTCGCCGGGTCGGGCTGCGGGCTGCTCGTGCGATCCGTACCGTCAGTCATGGCACGGATGCTAGAACATCAGACTTGTCGGATGAACGGCCGCCGGTACCGAAACGGACTCGACCGGCCCGCGTAGGCCGGTCGGTACGAACCTCACACCGGCAGCTGGAGAATCGGGAAACTGCCGGTCGCGGTCGGTGCGTGTTCCGGCAGCCACAGCACCGCCACCGCGCCCGCCGCCTCGCCCGCCCGGTCCTGCCCGCCCGGTCCGGCGACATTACGGAACGTCAGGCGGGCCCCCAATACCCGGGCTTGACCGGCCGCAATGGTCAGCCCCAGCCCGTGGCCCACGCCCGCGCGGTCGGTCGAGCCGGTGCGGAACCGGCTCGGTCCCTCGCGCAGCAGGGCTTCCGGGAAACCGGGCCCGTGGTCCCGTACGCGTACCACCCGGCCCTCGACGTCCACTTCGACCGGCGCCCTGCCATAGCGGGCGGCGTTGGCGAGGAGGTTGCCCAGGATCCGCTCCAGCCGGCGCGGGTCGGTGCTGACGATCTCGTCCGCGACGATCCGGATGGTGGCCTCCGGCATCAGCGAGGCCACCCGCCGGCTGACGAACTCGCCCAGGGCCACGTCCTGGAGCTCGGCCCGCTCGGACGCGCTGTCCAGCCGGGCCACTTCCAGTACGTCCTCGACCAGTACCCGCATCGCCTGGGCCCGGTCCCGTACCAGCTCGGTGGGGCGGCCGGGCGGGAGCAGTTCCGCGGCCGTCAGCAGCCCGGTCACCGGGGTGCGCAGTTCGTGCGCGATATCGGCGGTGACGCGGCGTTCGGCCTCCAGCCGTTCCTGGAGGGCATCGGCCATGGCGTCCACGGCCCGTGCCAGATCGTCGGTTTCGTCCCGGACCACCCCGCCGACCGCGTCCCGCACCCGGACGTCGGGGTCGCCGTGCGCCACCCGCGTCGCGGCAGCCGCCGCCTTGCGCAGCCTCCGCGAGATCTGCCCGCCGATGAGCACGCCGAGTGCGGAGCCGCCGATGACCACCGCGAGCGAGCCGATGACCAGGGCCTGGTCCAGGTCGCGCATCATGTCGGCGCTCTCCCGGAACTGGCTGTGGATGGACAGCACCTGCCCGTTGCCGAGCGGCACCGCCGCCCACACCTCGGGAAGCGCGCGCCCGTTCTCCTGGACGTAGGTACCGCGCCGCCCGCCGCGTGCCTTGTCCCGCAGCGGGGCGGGCAGCTCGGGGTCGTTGATCTTGGCGCCCATCATCGGCTTGCGGCCGGCGTCGGCGTTGCGCGAGATGAACTGCACGCGGTCCAGCTGGACATTGCGCTGGTTGTCGAGCATCGACACCCGGGCGGCGCTGTGCACCACCAGGCTGAGCGCGAGCGCGATGAGGGCGCCCACGGCGGCGATGGCGAGTGTGATCTTCCAGCGGATGCCGGTGCGCAGAGTGAAGCGCTTCATCCCTTTAGCTTGTATCCGAAACCGCGGACCGTTTCGATCCGGTCCTGGCCGATCTTGGTGCGGAGCCGCTGGACGTGGACGTCCACGACCCGGGTGTCGCCGCCCCAGTCGTAGTCCCAGACCCGTTCGAGGAGCCGGTCGCGGGAGAGGACGGTGCCGGGGGCGGAGGAGAACTCCAGCAGCAGCCGCATCTCGGTCGGGGTCAGGGCCACCGGGGCGCCGGACTTGAGGACCTCCATGCCCTCGGTGTCGACCTCCAGGTCGCCGAAGGACAGCACCCCGCGTTCCCCGGCCGGGGTGTCCTCGCCGCCGCCGGGGCCGCCCGCGTGGCCGAAGCGGCGCAGCACCGCGCGGATCCGGGCGACCAGGACCGAGCCGTCGAAGGGCTTGGTGACGTAGTCGTCGGCGCCGGCTTCCAGGCCGAGCACCACGTCGATGCTGTCCGCCCGCGCGGACAGCATGATGACGGGCACGGTGGACTCGTCGCGGATGCGCCGGCAGAGGCTGACGCCGTCCATGCCGGGGACCATCACGTCGAGGAGGGCGATGTCGGGGCGGTTCGCGCGGAACGACTCCAGGCCCGACAGGCCGTCGGGCATGGCGGTGACCACGAACCCGTCGCGTTCCAGCGCCAGGGTCGTGGCCTCGCGGATGACGTCGTCGTCCTCGACGAACAGGACATGGGTCTCGGCCATTGCGGAAGCCTCGCCTCAGTTCTTCTGTGTCACGGCCGGGGCGGGCAGGGCGCCGCCGTCGACCACGTTGCTGTAGTCCGTGTGCACCCGGCTGAACTCCGTGAACTTCTCGCCCGACCAGCGGTACGTGATGATGTCCTCGCCGGAGGGGTAGGCAAGGGTGTCGCTCTTGGCGTACACCGGCTTGCTGATCACCAGATCGCCGCGGTCGATCTCCGCGTAGACGGGCGGCTGTTCGTCCGCGAAGACGTTCTCGTACTTGCCGGCGTCCTGGCGGTACACGTAGGAGCCCAGGCCCATCGCATCATCGCAGGACAGCACATTGACGACCACATCGTCGACGTCGTTGCCGGTGACCTTCCCGTAGCTGACGTCGATTGGGAACTCCTTGCCCGCGCAGGGCTTGAGGTCCTGCTTTATCTGCAGGCTGACCTTCGGGTCCGCCTTGAGCAGGGCCACGGGGTCGATCTTCGCCGCCGGCGAGGCTTCCGGGCTGGCCCCGGCGGACGGGGTCGGCGCGGTCTTGGCCACGGCTTCCGAGCGGGCCGGACCGCCGTCCTTCAGGCCGGTTCCCCCCGTGGAGCACCCGACCACGAACAGCACGGTGCCGACGAGGACGACCGTCCCCGTCGACACCAGTACCAGCGAACCTCTGTGGCTCAGGCCGCGCACCGCTCCCGCCCCTCGTCACGCATGTGGTCACCGCGCTCCAACGCTCGCATGTCCAGGTCGCGGCTCTCCAGCTCCTGCCGGAGGCGGGCCAGTGCCCGGTGCAGAGTGCTCTTCACGGTTCCCGCCGACATCCCGAGCGCCGCGGCCGTCTCCTCGGTGCTCATCTGTTCCCAGTGTCGCAGCACCACGACACTGCGCTGCTTGGGCGCGAGCACCTTGAGGATGTCCATCAGCAGGGCGCGGTCGGCGCGCTGCTCGGAGCCGTCCTCGATCCGGGCGTCCGGGAGCTGCTCGGTGGGGACCTCTTCGAGCTTGCGGGCGCGCCACCACTCGGTCCGGGTGTTGATCATCACGCGGCGGAGGTAGGCGTCGGCGAGGGACTTGTCGGCGATGCCGTCCCAGCGTCCGTAGGTGCGGACGAGTGCGGTCTGCAGCAGGTCCTGGGCGTCGGTCGGGTCCGGGACCAGGCGCCGGGCGCTCCGCAGCAGCGCGTCCTGCCGGGTGCGTACGTACTCTTCGAATTCGAGTACCTCGCCGTGCGCCATCTCAGACCGCCTCCGTTCCGTAACCGCTCTTCGTCCCCTGCTGGTGGATTCGAAGGTACGGAGGGGTTGTCACGAGGCTGTGCGGTCCAGACTTCGGTGGGCGCACGGCTACCCATAGGTTGTGTAACAGTACCCCTGAGCTGCGGTTTCCCCGTAATGAAGCGGAATCACAGAGTCAGTGAAACGGAATCCCGGAGTCAGGCGGACCGGGTACCGGCCGGGCTGTGGACCGGGTGCGGATCAGGCGTGCGGGAGCCGGTAGCAGCCGCCCTCCAGGGGCTCCACCAGTCCGTCGGAGACCAGCCCGTCGAGCGCCCGGGCCCGCTGGACCGGCTCGTCCCAGACCGCGTCGAGCACCGCCTGCGGAACCGGACCGACCGCGTCCCGCAGGACGGCGAGCAGCTTGCCGCGGACCTGCCGGTCGGTGCCGGCGTACGTCTGGCCCCGCCGGGCCGGCCCCTCGTGCGGCGGTTTCCCGGCCAGCCGCCAGGCGCACAGCCCGGCGACCGGGCAGCGGGCGCAGTCCGGGCTCTTCGCCGTGCACACCAGGGCGCCGAGCTCCATGGAGGCGGCGGCCCAGCGCGCGGCCGTGTCCTCGTCCTCGGGCAGCAGGGCCCGGGCGAGCCGCCGCTCGGCGGCGGTGGTGGCGTTCGGCGGGTACTCGACGCCGGTCGTGGTCCGGGCGAACACCCGGCGGACGTTGGTGTCCAGCACCGGATGCCGCTGCCCGTACGCGAAGGAGGCGACCGCGGCGGCCGTGTACTCGCCGATCCCGGGCAGTGCGAGCAGCTGTGCGTGCTCCCGCGGTACGTCGCCCCCGTGGCGTTCCGTTATCGCCACGGCCGCGCCGTGCAGACGCAGCGCACGGCGCGGGTAGCCGAGCCGGCCCCAGGCGCGGACGGCCTCGCCGGGCGGTTCGGCGGCCAGATCGGCGGGCCGGGGCCAGCGGGCCAGCCACTGCTCGTATACCGGCAGGACCCGCTTGACCGGGGTCTGCTGGAGCATGAACTCGCTGACCATGACCCCCCAGGGGCCGGCCTCGGGGCGGCGCCAGGGCAGGTCGCGGGCGTGCTGGTCGAACCAGGCGATGACGGGGGAGTGGAGCGCGTGCGCGCTGCCGGCGTCGGGGGCGGGAGTCGGAGTCACAGTCATGGCACTCCGCATCCTGGCACGGATCAGGTGCGGTGTGCCGGGCCCGGACCGGTGAACCAGACGGCCGGAGTGATGCCACTGTGACGCATGGTGACGATGATGCGACTGGTCGGACCGGCCAGGGTGACCATGAGGAGCGCGGCCAGCGAGCCGCCCAGCAGCACGCCCATCGCGACGTCGTGCGGGTAGTGGACTCCGACGAACACCCGGGAGAAGGCCATCAGCAGGGCCATCGGCACGGTCAGCAGCACCAGGCGGCGGGCTGCCAGCGCCAGGGCGATGGCGGCGGCCCCGGCGATCGCCGAGTGGTTGCTCGGGAAGGACCAGTCGCCGGTGACCGGGCACTCGATCAGTGAACGTGCCGCCCCGGCGACCGCCCGGCAGGGGCGTTCCTCGCGCACCGTGGACTTGACGGCTTCCGAACCGACATACGCGAGGGCGGTGACGAGCGGCGCGAGCACGGCGAGCGCGACCGCCCGCGGGTCGCGGGCGCGCGAACGCCACCAGACGGAGAGGAAGAGCACACCGAAGACGAGCAGCCCGAGCTCGGTCCAGAGTTCGGCGAGCGTCTGGGTCCAGCCGGGGGTGGTCCGGGCGAAATCGGTGATGTCTCGGTAGAGGTCGGAGCTGTCCATGGTCACCGACAGTACGTAAAGCGGACTAATGTCTGCACCTTTGCCCCCGCCGTTCCCGGCGCGATCGGCGGGTTCCGGATACCCCGCCGGGATGATCATCGCCAAATCCGGCCCATCGCACGGCATGTGGGGCACTGATCGGCTGCCGGACTCTCGTAAAGTTCCCTTCGTGGGATCACTGCGCAATCCGGTCGGGCCGCTTCCCTCCTCCATCTACTGGCGACGGAGGGCAGTTCTGGCATCCGTCGTGGCACTGCTCGCGCTCCTCGCCGTCTGGACGGTCAGTTCCGGGGGCGGGAAGGTGCACAACGACGGCAAGGGCTCCGGCGGCCCTGATCCGATCGCCTCGATCACCCCGGGTGCGCCCGGCAAGGGGCCGGCGATCAGTCAGGCGCCGGGCGGACGCGACGAGTCGGGCGGCAGCGCCGGCTCGGGCTCCGGCGGTTCCGGTTCCGCGGGCTCCGGCACCGGTACCGGCAAGAACGGCGAGCCGGGCAGCGGCACCGGCGGCGGCTCGGGCTCCGGCAACGGCGCGGGCACGACGGCCGGTTCCGGCTCCGGCGGCTCGGCCCAGGTCCCGGCCGACTCCGGCCTTCCCACCTGTGCGCCCAACGCCCTCCAGTGGGAGGTCAAGAGCGCGAAGAACGAGTACGAGGCCAATGAACGGCCGCGCCTCGACCTGATCGCGCGCAATGTCTCCGGCACCACCTGCAAGGTGGATCTCGGGCCCAAGCAGGCCGTGCTGACCATCCTTCAGGCCAGCGTGACCAAGGCCGTGTGGTCCTCCGACCACTGCCCGGCCGGGGCGGGGAACGTCTTCTACCGGGTGCCCGCGCAGGGTGAGACCAGCCAGTCCCTGGAATGGGACCGCAAGTTCAGTGCGGCCGACCGGTGCGGCTCACCGCCCGCCGGCAGCGCGGTCCCGGACACGTACGTGGTCGAGGTGAAGTCCCCGGGCATGCCGGTGGCGCGGACCTCCTTCGTCCTGAAGTCGGACTGAACCCGTGCACATACCCATACGGATACGGGCCGGAGTGCGGGCGGCGGCGCTGGTGGCGGTCGCCGCGGTGGCGGCGGCCTGCGCCCATCCACTCGCGGACCTCGGCCCGCTGCCCCCGAGGTACTCGGGCCCGCCGCTGCCGGCGGACACGGTGGTGCGGGAGCTGAGCGAGTCCCTGGCCGAGGCGGGGGTGGGCCTGGAGCGGGCCTCCCAGGACCACATCGTGATCCAGTGCACCGAGCGGCTGACCGGAAGGTTCCCGGCGGCGACCGCCGACGCGGCCCTCAAGGACGGCTTCGCCCGGGCGCGGAAACGCGGCTGGCAGGACGGACCGGACATGCCCGGGACGCTGAGCCTGCGCAGGGGCAACTGGACGGCGATGGCGCAGCTGCCGGGTGCGTACGGGGACGACTCGGGAACCACCTCGGTCATGGTCAGCCTGGTGTGCGACGGCGCCCGCTCGAAGCCGCTGCCGGCCACTCCCTCGACGGCCCCGCTGCCGACCGGGGGCGACGAAGACGACGCGGACCAGTACTAGACGTACCGCTCCAGGATCGAGGACTCGGCCAGCCGGGACAGGCCCTCGCGGACACTGCGCGCCCGCGCCTCGCCGACCCCGTCCACGGTCTGGAGGTCGTCCACGCTCGCCGCGAGCAGCTTCTGCAGTCCGCCGAAGTGCTCGACCAGCCGCTCGATGATCGCGCCGGGCAGTCGCGGCACCTTCGCCAGCAGCCGGTAGCCGCGCGGGGAGACCGCCGAATCCAGGGTCTCCGGGGAGCCGGTGTAGCCGAGCGCGCGGGCCACGATGGGCAGCTCCAGCAGCTCCGCGTGGGTCAGCGCGTCCAGCTCGGCGAGCGCCTCGTCCACCGTGCGGGAACGCTTCGCCGTGGGCTCCGGGACATAGTCGCGGATCACGAGCTCGCGCTCCGCCTCGATGCCGACGGTCAGCTCGTCGAGCTGGAGCGACAGCAGGCGGCCGTCGGTGCCGAGCTCCACCACGTACTCGGCGATCTCGGTGGCGATCCGGCGGACCATTTCCAAACGCTGCGCGACCGCCGTCACATCGCGGACGGTGACCAGGTCCTCGATCTCCAGCGCGGACAGCGTGCCCGCGACCTCGTCGAGGCGCAGCTTGTACCGCTCCAGGGTGGCCAGCGCCTGGTTGGCGCGGGACAGGATCGCCCCGGACTCCTCCAGGACCCGGCGTTCCCCGTCGACGTACAGCGCGATCAGCCGCATGGACTGGGAGACCGAGACGACCGGGAACCCGCACTGCTTGGAGACGCGGTCGGCGGTCCGGTGCCGGGTGCCCGTCTCCTCGGTCGGAATCGAGGCGTCCGGCACCAGCTGCACACCGGCCCGGAGGATCTTGGTGATGTCCTTGTCGAGGATGAGCGCGCCGTCGAGCTTGCACAGCTCGCGCAGCCGGGTCGCGGTGAACTCCACGTCCAGCACGAAACCGCCGGTGCACATGGCTTCCACGGCCTTGTCCATACCCAGGACGATCAGTCCGCCGGTGTTGCCGCGGACGATCCGCTCCAGGCCGTCGCGCAGGGCCTGACCAGGGGCGACGGCGGTCAGCGACGCGCGCATCAACGCATCGTGCTTGGAGCTCGCGCCGGACTTCCCGGGTGCTGCTGCCCCGTCCTTGGCTGCCACTGCACTCCTCCGGTCGCGGGTTGCGCCGCCGGGCCCCGCGTGCGCGGGTGGTGGGCGGACCAGCACAAAGTCTACCGGCGCATGCCATGGCCCTGCCGGTGGTTACCGAGGGAGCCACCGCACGGGCCCCGGCCCCACACCCCGGCAGGGCCCGTTACTCCGCCTTGGCCGGGCGCCGGCTGCGGGGCAGGACGCGGAGGGCGTCGCCCATGTCCGCGACCTCGGTGACCTTCATGCCGGCGGGCACCTTCCCCGGATCGGCGGGGACCAGTGCGTGCGTGAAGCCCAGCCGGTGCGCCTCCGCCAGCCTCCGCTGGACGCCGGTCACCCGCCGGACCTCGCCGGCCAGTCCCACCTCGCCGATGGCGACCAGGTTCTTCGGCAGCGGGGTGTCACTCGCCGCCGAGGCCAGCGCCAGCGCGATCGCCAGGTCCGCGGCCGGCTCCGACAGCTTCACCCCGCCCACCGTCGCCGAGTAGATGTCCCGCTTTCCCAGGGCGCTGATCCGGCCGCGCTGCTCCAGCACCGCCAGCATCATCGACACCCGGGAGGTCTCCAGCCCGGAGGTGGTCCGCCGCGGCGAGGGGATCTGCGAGTCCACCGTCAGCGCCTGCACCTCCGCGACCAGCGGCCGACGGCCCTCCAGGGTCACCGTCAGACAGGTGCCGGGGACCGCCTCGGCCCGGCGGGTCAGGAACAGCCCGCTCGGGTCGGCGAGCCCGGTGATCCCCTCGTCGTGGAGCTCGAAGCAGCCGACCTCGTCCGTGGCCCCGTACCGGTTCTTGACCCCGCGCACCAGCCGCAGCCGCGCATGCCGGTCGCCCTCGAAGTGCAGCACCACGTCCACCAGGTGCTCCAGCAGCCGCGGCCCGGCGATCGCCCCGTCCTTGGTGACATGGCCGACCAGCAGGGTGGACATACCGCGCTCCTTGGAGGCCCGGATCAGCGCCCCGGCCACCTCCCGCACCTGCGCCATGCCGCCGGGCGCGCCGTCGATCTCCGGCGAGGCGACCGTCTGGACCGAGTCGAGGATCAGCAGCGAGGGCTGTACGGCCTCCAGGTGGCCGAGCACGGCCGAGAGGTCGGTCTCGGCGGCCAGGTAGAGGTGGTCGCTGAGCGCATTGATCCGGTCGGCCCGCAGCCGGACCTGGCTCGCCGATTCCTCACCCGTCACATAGAGGGTCCGGTGCCGGTCGCTGGCCGCCTTGGCGGCGACGTCCAGCAGCAGGGTCGACTTCCCCACGCCCGGCTCACCGGCCAGCAGCACCACGGCCCCGGGCACCAGCCCGCCGCCGAGCACCCGGTCCAGCTCGTCCACCCCGGTCGTACGGGCGGTCGCCTGCCGCCCGTCCACCTGGGCGATCGGCACCGCCGCGGTCGACACCCGGCCGGCCGCGGTGGTCCGCACGGCGGGCGTGCCCTGCTCCTCGACGGTTCCCCAGGCCTGGCATTCGGGACACCGCCCGAGCCACTTCGCGGTGGTCCAGCCGCACTCGGTGCAGCGGTAGGACGGCCGGTCCTTGGCGGATGAACGGGATGTACGGGCAGCCATGCGCCCCACGGTAACGGGCGGCACCGACACCGGCGGCGGCGCCGGCGGGCCCACCGGCACCGCCGCCGGGCGTCCCGGACCCGCCGGACGTCAGGACGCGTGTCCTGTTTTGTGCGATCTGTTCACCCGTAAGGGTTAAAAGTGCTGAAGGCTTCCGGGCCGTCACCGGCGCGCCGCCTACGGTCGCCGGGTGAGCAGCAGCAGTCAGGCACAACCCGCCCCGCACCCCGGCGCACACCGGGCGCACGGGCGCGCGCTCCCCGAGGGGGAACAGCCGCCCGCCTCCCCGTACGAGCCCTATCTGGACGGCCTGTTCACGTACTGCCTTTCGGTGCTGTGCGATCACGGGGCCGCCGTCGAGGTGCTGGCCGAGGTGCTGGCGGTGGCCGAGCGGTATCCCGGGCGATGTCCCGGCGAGGGCGAGCGGCGGGCCTGGCTGTACGCCCTGGCGCGCTGGTCCTGCCTGCGCAGGCTCGCGGAACAGCGGCGGGTGCGGCACGGCAGCAGGCCGGGCGGGCGCCGGGGCAGGCGGGGGGCGGCCGGCGGGGCGGCCGGTGGGGCGCGCGGGCCCGGGCGTGCGCCGGAGCATCAGGGGCGCACAGAGGCGCACAAGACGGCGGGCACGGCGGAAACGGCGGCCGGAGCCGGGACCGTCGCGGACGCAGCAGCCGTCGAAGCCGCCGAAGCCGCCCAGCAGCGGGCCGAACTCGCCCGGCTCGCCTGGCCCGAAGCCGCCGGTACCACGCCCGAACAGCGGGAAGCGCTGGAACTGGCCGTCCGACACCGCCTGGGCGTCCCCGAACTCGCCGCCGTGCTCGGCACCGCCCCGGCCGCCGCCCGCGAGCTGCTCTCCGGTGCCGCCTGCGAGGTCGAGCGGACCCGCGCCGCCCTCGCCGTCGTCGAGACCGGCTGCTGCCCCGCCGTCGCCCGGCTCACCGGGGACAGCCAGCTGCTGCTGTCCAGCACCCTCCGCACCGAGCTGGTCCGGCACGTGGACGACTGCCCGCGCTGCCGCCGGGTCGCCGAACGGGTCGGGGCCGGCGCGCCCTGGCCCGGCTCCGGCAGCACCCGCACCGCCGCGCTGCCCCTGGTCCCGGCACCCCGGCGGGCCGTCCACGCGGCGGCGCTCGGCGCCGCCCGCACCGGCCGGTCCGCCGCCCCCCGCTTCACCCGGGGCGGGTTCCCGATGGACCCCAAGGACCGGGCGGCCCGCCGCGACCGGCTCCGCGCCCGGGCCGTCACCACCACCGTGGTGGCCACCGTGGTCGCCGCGCCCGTGCTGGCCCTGTGGGCGGCCTACCGGGGCGACCCGGGTACCGGGGAGCCCACGGCCGGCCCGGGCACCACCCGGATCTCGGCGAGCGATGCGGAGATCCCGGCCCGCGCGGACGGCCGTGGGCACACCGGGTACGAGAACGCCGGCAACGCGGCCCGGACCGGCACCGAGCCGGGATTCCTGAGGGCGGACCGGAGCGCGGACGTGTCCGTCGAGGTGATCAGCACCGGCGCGCCCACCACCCCGCCGCAGCCGGGCGGCCCCGGCCGGATCGAGGTCGACGCGGTGTCCCGGGGCGCCACGACGTACCTCCGGCTCCGCGCCTCCGGCGGCGCCCCGGTGGACTGGCGGCTCTGGTCGGACGCGCCCTGGCTGCTGGTCAGCGAGCCCTCCGGCACCCTCGCGCCCGGAGAGTCGGTCACCCTGCGGATCACCGTGGACCAGGCCGGGCAGCCGGCCGGGCCCTGGCGGGCCCGGGTCGGCGTCGATCCGGGCGACGCGGTCATCGCCCTCCAGGGCCGGGGCCGTCCGGCCCCGCCGCCCTCGGGGCAGCCCACCCCGGCTCCGCAGCCGACTCCGGAGCCGACGCCCACCCCGACCCCGGAGCCGACACCCACGCCCACTCCGGAGCCCACGCCGACCCCGACCCCGACCCCGACGCCTACGCCGGAGCCCAGTCCGCACCCCTCCGAAGGAACGGTTTCCCCGTCCCCCCAGCCGTCACCGCCCGCCGGCTGACCCGGACGCGGTCCCAGTCGACCCGGACCCGGACCCGGCCGGCCCGGCCGGATGCGGAGGATCGGCCGGGTGCGGAGCCATCGGCAGCAGCGAGGCCAGCCGCGCCTCGCACAGCTCGACCAGCGCGTCGTACCCCGCCTTGCCCATCAGCTCGGTCAGCTCCGCCCGGTACGACACGTAGACCGGCTGCCCGGCGCCGTGCGCGGACGTGGCCGACGTACACCACCAGTGCAGATCGTGGCCGCCGGGACCCCAGCCGCGCCGGTCGTACTCGCCGATCGACACCTGGAGCACCCGGGTGTCGTCGGGCCGCTCGATCCACTCGTACGTCCGCCGGATCGGCAGCTGCCAGCACACGTCCGGCTTGGTCTCCAGCGGCTCCTTGCCCTCCCGCAGGGCCAGGATGTGCAGCGAGCAGCCGGCTCCGGCCGGGAACCCGGGCCGGTTCAGGAAGATGCACGCGCCCTTCCAGCGGCGGGTCTGCTTGTCGCCGTCCTCGTCGAGCTGGGTCCAGCCCGTCTCGCTGCCCACGTCGTGGAACTCCCACAGCTCCGGAGTCAGCCGTGCCACGTGCTGCGCGACGCGCTTCTCGTCGTCCTCGTCGGAGAAGTGCGCACCGAGCGTGCAGCAGCCGTCCGAGGCCCGGCCGGCCTTGATGCCCTGGCAGCCGCTGCCGAAGATGCAGGTCCAGCGGGAGGTCAGCCAGGTCAGGTCACAGCGGAAGACCTGCTCCTCGTCGGCGGGGTCCGGGAACTCCACCCAGGCGCGGGGGAAGTCCAGGCCCTTCTCGTCGGCCGCCGCAGCGGCCGGCGAACCCGGCCCGGCAGCCTGCCCGGCGGTCTTGACGGGCTTCTTCTTCGTCTTGGCCTTCTTCGTATTTGGCACAAACCCAAGCCTAAGCGCCCCTTACGTCACCCATCCGCGTTCCTGCCAGTAGCGTTTCGCGTATGAGACTCGGTGTCCTTGATGTGGGTTCGAATACGGTTCATCTGCTGGTCGTGGATGCGCACCCCGGTGCGCGCCCGCTGCCTGCGCACTCGCACAAGGTGGAACTGCGCCTCGCGCAGCTCCTCGACGACCGGGGCGCGGTGAGCCCGGAGGGCGTCGAGCGGCTGGTTTCGGTCATCAAGGACGCGGTGCAGGCGGCCGAGGACAAGGGCTGCGAGGAGGTCCTGCCGTTCGCGACCTCCGCGGTCCGGGAGGCCACCAACGCCGACGAGGTTCTGGACCGGGTGAAGGCCGAGACCGCGGTCGACCTCCAGGTGCTCAGCGGGGAGGACGAGGCCCGGCTCACCTTCCTCGCCGCCCGCCGCTGGTTCGGCTGGTCCGCCGGGAAGCTGCTGATCCTCGACATCGGCGGGGGCTCCCTGGAGATCGCGAAGGGCCTGGACGAGGACCCGGACGTGGCCGTCTCACTGCCGCTGGGCGCGGGCCGGCTCACCGCGGGCTGGCTGCCCGGAGACCTGCCGGACCCGGCGGACGTGAAGGCGCTGCGCCGCCATGTGCGGGCGCAGATCGCGCGTACGGTCGGTGAGTTCAACCGGTTCGGGGCGCCCGACCGCGTGGTGGGGACCTCCAAGACCTTCAAGCAGCTGGCCCGGATCGCGGGTGCGGCCCGCTCGACCGAAGGCCTGTACGTGCAGCGCGGACTGACCCGCAAGGCGCTGGAGGAGTGGGTGCCGCGGCTGGCGCTGATGACGGCCGGGGAGCGGGTGGCCCTGCCGGGAGTGTCGGAGGGGCGGGCGGGACAGCTGCTGGCGGGCGCACTCGTCGCCGAGGGGGCCATGGACCTGTTCGGGGTGGACGAGCTGGACATCTGCCCCTGGGCCCTGCGCGAGGGCGTCATCCTGCGCCGTCTGGACCACCTGCCGGTGCCGAGCCCGGAGCCGGTCCACCCGTAGGGGGTTCCCGGCGGACCCGGAGCCGGACCTCCCGGACCCGGACCCGGACCCGGAGCGGGAGCGGGAGCCGGAGCGGTGATCCCGGCCGCAGCCGGGCCGGGGCCGGACCCGTACCCTGTCCCCGTGGCAGAACCAGTCCGGATCCCCGACGCGAAGGTCGCGTTGTCCACCGCCTCGGTCTACCCCGAGTCCACGGCGACCGCCTTCGAGATCGCCGCGCGCCTCGGCTACGACGGCGTCGAGGTGATGGTCTGGACGGACCCGGTCAGCCAGGACATCGAGGCCCTGCGCCGGCTCTCCGAGATCCACCAGGTCCCGATCCTGGCCGTGCACGCCCCCTGCCTCCTGATCACCCAGCGCGTCTGGTCCACCGACCCGTGGACCAAACTGCAGCGGGCCCGGGCCGCCGCCGAGCGGCTCGGCGCGTCCACCGTGGTGGTCCATCCGCCGTTCCGCTGGCAGCGCCAGTACAGCCGCGACTTCGTGTCCGGCATCTGGCGGATGGCCGACGAGACGGACGTACGGTTCGCCGTCGAGAACATGTACCCGTGGCGCTACCGCGAGCGGGAGATGCTCGCGTACGCACCCGACTGGGACGTCACCAAGGACGACTACCGGCACTTCACGGTCGACCTCTCGCACACGGCCACCGCCCGCACCGACGCCACCGCGATGGTCGACCGGATGGGGGACCGGCTCGCCCACGTCCACCTCGCGGACGGCAACGGTTCCGCCAAGGACGAGCACCTGGTTCCCGGGCGGGGCACCCAGCCCTGCGCCGAGCTGCTGGAACGGCTGGCCCTGAACGGTTTCGACGGCCATGTGGTGATCGAGGTCAACACGCGGCGGGCCATGTCCTCCGCCGAGCGCGAGGCGGACCTGGCCGAGGCCCTGGCCTTCACCCGGCTCCACCTGGCCAGCGCGGGCTCCGCCGCCCCGGACCGGGTCCCGCGCCCGTGACCGGCGTACCCGAGGGCCCGGACGCACCCGAGGGCCCGGACGTACCCAGGGAGCCGGACGTACCGAAGAGGCCGCGGCGCGGTCCCGGCCGCCCGCCCCGCGACGAGGCGGACGACGGCCCGAGCACCCAGGAGCGGATCCGGCTCGCCGCCCGCGAGGTGTTCGCCGAGCGCGGCTACGACAAGACCTCCGTCCGCGGGGTGGCCAAGGCGGCCGGCGTCGACCCGGCCCTGGTCCACCACTACTTCGGCACCAAGGACGACCTCTTCGCCGCCGCCATCGAGACGAGCATGGAGCCCGCCCTGTCCGTCCCGGCCATCCTGGCGGCCGGCCCCGACGGCATCGGCGAGCGGCTCGCCCGCTACTTCCTCGGCGTGTGGGAGAACCCGGTGACCCGGGCCCCGCTGCTGGCGGTCATCCGGTCCGCCCTCACCCACGAGGCGGCGGCGAAGGTGCTCCGCCGGCTGGTGCTGCGCCGGGTGCTGGAGCGGGTCGCGGCCGACCTCAACGTGCCCGACCCCACCTTCCGCGCCGAGCTCGCCGCCTCCCACATGGTGGGCATCGCGATCCTGCGGTACGTACTCGAGGTCGAGCCCCTCGCCTCCGCCGACCCGGAGGCGATCGTGGCGCTGGTGGCCCCGACCCTCCAGCGGTACCTGACAGAGGAGTGAGGGGGCCGGGAGCGGCCCGGACCTCCGGCGGGGACGGCGGACGTGGGCCGCAGCGGCTCGGTGACCGCTGACTGAGCCCGGTGTCCCGCCATCCGGACACCGCGTCCGCATCCTGAAGCCGGAGGCGTAATCTCGTAAGCAGCCAATGCAGAGTCACTGCAGGCAGCGCATTCTGCTCGTATTCCGCTCTATGGGGAGTGAACCCGATGCCCGAGCTGAGGTCCCGCACCGTCACCCACGGCCGCAACATGGCGGGCGCACGTGCCCTGATGCGCGCATCGGGCGTAGCGAGCGAGGACATCGGGAAGCCGATCATCGCGGTCGCCAACTCCTTCACCGAGTTCGTCCCCGGGCACACCCACCTGGCCCCGGTCGGCCGGATCGTCTCCGACGCCATCCGGGCCGCGGGCGCCATCCCCCGCGAGTTCAACACCATCGCCGTCGACGACGGCATCGCGATGGGCCACGCGGGCATGCTCTACTCGCTGCCGTCCCGCGACCTGATCGCGGACAGCGTGGAGTACATGGTGGAGGCGCACTGTGCCGACGCGCTGATCTGCATCTCCAACTGCGACAAGATCACCCCGGGCATGCTGATGGCCGCGATGCGCCTCAACATCCCGGTGGTCTTCGTCTCCGGCGGCCCGATGGAGGCCGGCCAGGCCACCCTCGTCGACGGCACGGTCCGCAAGCTCGACCTGGTCAACGCCATCGTCGACGCCGTCAACGAGAACGTCTCCGACGAGGACATCCTGCGTATCGAGGAGAACGCCTGTCCGACCTGTGGCTCCTGTTCCGGCATGTTCACCGCCAACTCGATGAACTGCCTGGCCGAGGCCATCGGCCTGGCCCTGCCCGGCAACGGCTCGGTCCTCGCCACCCACACCGCCCGCCGCGCCCTGTACGAGAACGCCGGCCGTACGGTCGTGGAGATCACCAAGCGGTACTACGAGCAGGACGACGAGTCCGTCCTGCCCCGCAACATCGCCACCCGCCAGGCCTTCGAGAACGCCATGGCCCTGGACATCGCGATGGGCGGCTCGACCAACACGATCCTGCACCTGCTGGCCGCGGCCCAGGAAGCCGGTCTGGACTACGACCTCAAGGACATCGACGAGGTCTCGCGCCGCGTCCCGTGCCTGGCCAAGGTCGCGCCGAACGTCGCGCCCGGCGGCACGTACTACATGGAGGACGTGCACCGCGCCGGCGGCATCCCCGCCATCCTCGGCGAGCTGCACCGCGGCGGCCTGCTCAACAAGGACGTCACCACGGTCCACTCGGACAACCTGGAGGACTGGCTGGCGCAGTGGGACGCCCGCTCCGGCAGCGCCTCCGAGGAGGCCATGGAGCTGTGGCACGCGGCCCCCGGCTGCAAGCGTTCCGCGACCGCCTTCTCCCAGTCCGAGCGCTGGGACACCCTCGACCTCGACGCCGAGGGCGGCTGCATCCGCTCCGTCGAGCACGCCTACTCCAAGGACGGCGGCCTCGCGGTCCTGCGCGGCAACCTCGCCGAGGACGGCTGTGTGGTGAAGACCGCCGGCGTGGACGAGTCGATCTGGACCTTCGAGGGCCCGGCCGTCGTCTGCGAGTCCCAGGACGAGGCCGTCGAGAAGATCCTCTCCAAGCAGATCACGGCGGGCGACGTGGTCGTCATCCGCTACGAGGGCCCCAAGGGCGGCCCCGGCATGCAGGAGATGCTCTACCCGACGTCCTTCCTCAAGGGCCGCGGCCTCGGCAAGACCTGCGCGCTGGTGACGGACGGCCGGTTCTCCGGCGGTACCTCGGGCCTGTCCATCGGCCACGCCTCCCCGGAGGCTGCCTCGGGCGGCACGATCGCGCTGGTCGAGAGCGGCGACCGGATCCGCATCGACATCCCGAACCGCTCCATCGAGCTGCTCGTCGACGAGGCGACCCTGGCGGCGCGCCGGGAGGCGCTGGGCGGCGTGTATGCGCCGAAGGACCGCGTGCGCACGGTCTCGGCGGCCCTGCGCGCCTACGCCGCGATGGCGACCAGCGCCGACAAGGGAGCGGTCCGCGACGTGAGCCGCCTTTCCTGACGCCGGGCGCCCCACTCGTACGTACGCCGCGGCCCCGCCCGATCCCTTCGGGCGGGGCCGCAGTGTTGTGCGTAGTGCGTTGCGCTACCAGCCGGCCGGGTCCGCGCCGGGCACGGCGAACACGGAGCCGTCGGGGGCGGTGGCGAAGACCCGGCCCCCGGCGACGACCGGCGCGGGCCGGGTGCCGGCGTAGGTGTTCCGGCCGGTGCCCATCCGCGGGTCGGTCTGCCCGGCCGGGCGTCCGGTGGCCGCGTCCACGGCCAGCAGCCGGCCGTCCGCCGCGCTCAGATGCACCCGGCCGTCCGCGAACACCGGCCGGGACGCCACGCTCAGCCCCGTCTCCAGCCGCCACTTCTCGCCCTGCCCGCCGAGGGCCACCAGGGTTCCCGAGGTCCCGAACAGGTACACCGCCCGGTCCGTGCCGACGGCGGCCTGCGCCTGGACCAGCGGGGCCGTCAGCGGGATCTCCCGGACCGCCCGGGTGCGCAGGTCGATCCGGAGGACGGAACGGGTCGAGCTGCGGACGTCGGTCACCGGCAGGTACAGCCCGCCCCCGGCCACACCGGCCGGGCCGGCCGACCCCGGGGCGGTGAGCTGCCACAGCACCCTCCCGTCGGCCGGGTCGACCGCCGAGACCCGGGTCGAGGTGCCGTCGGGGCCGGGCGTGGCCACGTACACACCGGTCCGTGCCGGGTCCGGGCTGTCCTGGTCCGGGCTGTCCTGGTCCGGGCCGGTCCACCACAGGGAGCCCACCCCGGCCACCCGCTTGGTCCACCGGGCGGCGCCGGTGGCCGCGTCCAGCGCGGTGACCGATCCGTCCACGGCCGCGATCAGCACCTGCGCCCCGGCTGGCACCACCTTCGCGCCCCCGGGCAGCTCCTTCCGCCAGCGCTGTCCGCCGGTCGCCGGGTCCAGGGCCTGGAGGAGTCCGCTGCCGTCGGCGACCGCGAGGACCAGCCCGCCGGCGTACTGCGGGGCGGTGTGCTGCGCGGTGCTCCCCGGCTTCCCGGCGGCGGCCACGGTCCACCGCTTCGAGCCGTCCGCCGGGTCCACCCGGGCCGCGGCCACCCCCAGCCCCGAGCAGTACAGGGCGCCGTCCGACCAGGAGCAGGCCGGTGCCTGGTTCGCGGCCTGCTGCGGGCCCAGCTGTGCCGTCCACGGCGGGAACGTCTTCGGGCCGGGGCGCTCCCCGGCCGTCGTCACGGTGCCGGCCGGTTCGCCGGCCGTACGGAACTGGAGGTAGCCGCCGACCGCACCGCCGGTGAGCAGCAGCCCCGCCGTCACCGCGAGGGCGACGGCGGTCCGCCGCCGCAGCCGGAGCCCGCCCGGCGAAGGCGCGCCCGGCTCCCCGGCCGCCTCCGCCGCAGCCGCCGGGATCCGCCGGTGGGTGACCTCCTCCTCGGCGACGGCCGGCCGGCGCGGCTGCGGGATGAAGGCCCGGGTGTCCTCGGAGGTCGGGTACGCCGCCGCGCGCAGGGCGACGATCAGCTCGTCGGCGGACGGCCGCTCGGCCGGATCCTTGGCGAGGCAGCGCCCGACGATCACCGCGAGCTCGGCCGGCAGCCCGGTCAGATCGGGCTCGCTGTGCACCACCTGGTACGCGACGATGTACGGGCTGTCGGAGTCGAACGGCCCGCGCCCGGTGGCCGCGTGCACCAGCACCGCACCCATCGCGAACACGTCCGCCGCCGGCCCGACCTCCCGGGGCCGCTGGAACTGCTCGGGTGCCATGAACGGCGGGGTCCCGATCAGCTTCCCGGTTTCGGTCCGCAGATCGCTGTCGTACGGCCGGGAGATCCCGAAGTCGATCACCTTCGCGCCGTCCGCGGCCATCAGGACGTTGCTGGGCTTCAGGTCCCGGTGCACCACCCCGGCCCGGTGGATGTCGCGCAGTGCCTCCGCCAGTCCCGCGCCGAGCCGGGCCAGCTCGGGCCCCGCCAGCAGCCGCTCCCGCACCCGCTCGGCGAGCGTCGGCGCGTCGATGAACAGGGTGGCCATCCAGGGCCGCTCGGCATCGGGGTCGGCATCCACGACCGGGGCGGTGAAGGCGCCGCTGACCCGCCGCGCGGCGGCGATCTCCTGCCGGAACCGGGCCCGGAACTCGGGATCCACCGCATGCTCGGCGTGGACGACCTTGACGGCGAGTTTCAGACCGGAGGCGGAGGCGGCCAGATGGACGACGCCCATGCCGCCGGAACCGAGCACGGATTCCAGCCGGTACTGGCCGGCGTACTCGGGAAATCCGGCCTGCTCCGCCCGCAACGACTGCATGGCCCACCACCCCCGCGGGAGCCTAGTCGATGGGCCGTACGATTCCGCGGCAGCCTGCTACCCTGCGCGAGTTGCCGAGCGGAACGCTCAACGGGGGAGATGTACATGTCGGTTGAGAACGAGCTGAACCAGGGCGAAAGCCAGGCCGAAGCCCAGGCCGAAGTCCTGGCCGAAACCAGTGCAGCTTCGGGCGGCGGTTACCCGTCGTTTCCGGTCGCGCCCGGCTACCGGGTGAACGTCCGCAGCGGACCCGGCACCAACTACTCGGTGGTCCGGGTGCTGCCGTACGGCGCCTGGGTGACGATCAACTGCCAGACCCCCGGAACGAGGGTCTCCGGCCCGTACGGCACCTCCAACATCTGGGACTGCGTGGGCAACGGCGAGTTCGTCTCCGATGCGTACGTGAAGACCGGCGCCGACGGGTACGTCACCAGCCGCTGCGGCTGACCCGCCGACGCCCGGCGGGCGATAATCGGCTGTGTGAGCGAAGACCAGCGTGACCAGAACGCCCCCGCCGAGACCACGGCCGCCGGCCCCCAGCCCGAGCCGATCAAGTTCTTCGGCACCACCTGGGTGAACCGCGACGGCGGCTACCTGCTGCGCCGCGTCGGCATGGCCCTCGGCTCGCTCGCCGCGGCCGTGGCCGGCGCCCTGCTGCTCCAGCTCGCCTACGAGGGCCTGGCGATCGGCGATGTCGGGCCCTTCCTCTCCATCTCGGTTGTCGTCCTCTTCGCGATCTGCAGCGCCATCGCCTTCGCCAAGACCTGGGAGTCCTTCGGCCGCCGTCCGGCGCCCTCCTCGGACGAGGCCTCCCTCAAGGGTCTGAAGACCATCGGTTTCATCGGCTCCCTGGTCGCGTACTTCCTGCGCTGCCTGGTCGAGGCCCCCGGTGAGAAGCTGCACCGCGCCGAGTACGAGAAGGCCGCCACCGAGTTCGCCCGCCGCCGCAGCGCCCGGACCGGAAACCCGGCCGCCCGCCGCCCCAAGCGCAAGAAGTAGCCAGGCGCCCACCCGATGGCCCGGTAGCCCCGCCCGCCCTGCCTGTTGACGCCCCGGCACCGCCAGGCGCATTATTCATCACATGATGAATAACAGGGAGGCGGTGCCCCCGCCCGCCGTACACGCCCGCGGACTCACCGTCCGCCGCGGCACCGGCCGAACCCTCCGCACCGTCCTCGACGCCCTCGGCTTCGACGTCCCCCACGGCCGCATCACCGGCCTCCTCGGCCCCTCCGGCTGCGGAAAATCCACCCTCATGCGCGCCGTCGTCGGCACCCAGGCCCACGTCACCGGCACCCTCGACGTCCTCGGCCGGCCCGCCGGCCACCCCACCCTCCGCTCCCGCATCGGATACGTCACCCAGGCACCCTCGGTCTACGACGACCTCACCGTCCGCCAGAACCTCGACTACTTCGCCGCCGTCCTCGAACCGGGACGCGCCGCCGCCGACCGCCGCGCGGAATCCGTCCGCCGGGTCATCGCCGACGTCGACCTCACCACCCACACCGACGCCCTGGCCGGCCAGCTCTCCGGCGGCCAGCGCAGCCGCGTCTCCCTCGCCGTCGCCCTGCTCGGCACCCCCGAGCTGCTCGTCCTCGACGAACCCACCGTCGGCCTGGACCCCGTCCTCCGCCGCGACCTCTGGAACCTCTTCCACGAGATCGCCCGCACCCGCGGCACCACCCTCCTCGTCTCCTCCCACGTCATGGACGAAGCCGAGCGCTGCCACGACCTGCTGCTCATGCGCGAAGGCCGCATCCTCGCCCAGGACACCCCCGACGGCCTGCGCGACCGCACCCACACCGACACCGTCGAAGCGGGCTTCCTCCACCTCGTCGACGAGGCCAACGCCGCCGCCCGCCAGGCCACCCTCGAAGCCACCCACACCGCAGCACTCAAGGGGACCCGATGAGCACCGTCATCAACGGCGCCCGCACCACCGCCACCGCCGCCCGCGTCCTGCGCCAACTGCGCCACGACCCGCGCTCCATCGCCCTGATGCTGCTGGTCCCCGTACTGATGCTGACCCTGCTGCGCTACGTCTTCGACGGAAACCCGCGCACCTTCGACAGCATCGGCGCATCCCTCCTCGGCATCTTCCCCCTCATCACGATGTTCCTCATCACCTCGATCGCCACCCTCCGCGAACGCACCTCCGGCACCCTCGAACGCCTCCTCGCCATGCCCCTGGGCAAGGGCGACCTCATCGCCGGCTACGCCCTCGCCTTCGGCGCCCTGGCCGTGGTCCAGTCCCTCCTCGCCACCGGCACCGCCCTGTGGGCCCTCGGCCTCGACGTCATCGGCTCCCCCTGGCTGCTGCTGCTCGTCGCCCTGCTCGACGCCCTGCTCGGCACCGCCCTCGGCCTCTTCGTCTCCGCCTTCGCGGCCTCCGAGTTCCAGGCCGTCCAGTTCATGCCGGCCGTGATCTTCCCCCAGCTGCTGCTCTGCGGCCTGTTCGCCGCCCGCAGCACCATGCAGCCCGTACTCGAAGGCATCTCCAACGCCCTGCCCATGTCCTACGCCGTCGACGGCATGACCCAGGTCCTCACCCACACCGACATGACCACCGCATTCCTCCGCGACGTCGCCGTCGTCGCCGGCTGCGCCCTGCTCGTCCTGGCCCTCGGCGCCGCCACCCTCCGCCGCCGCACCCCCTGACCACGGACCGGACACCCCACCCCCGGAACCCGCCCGGGTGCGAGGATGGCGGCGTACGTACCCCCAGTTCGGCGAGGTGAATCGGGCATGACCCAGACAGTCGCAGTCCTCGGTACCGGCAAGATCGGCGAGGCCCTGCTCAGCGGCATGATCCGGGGCGGCTGGCCCGCCTCGAAGCTGCTCGTCACCGCCCGCCGCCCCGAACGCGCCGAGGAACTCCGCACCCGCTACGGCGTCGAGGCCGTCAGCAACGCCGAGGCCGCCAAGCGCGCCGACACCCTCATCCTCACCGTCAAGCCGCAGGACATGGGCAAGCTCCTCGAAGAACTCGCCCCGCACGTCCCCGCCGACCGCCTGGTCATCAGCGGTGCCGCCGGCATCCCCACCGCCTTCTTCGAGGAACGGCTCGCCCCCGGCACCCCCGTCGTCCGCGTCATGACGAACACCCCCGCCCTCGTCGACGAGGCCATGTCCGTCATCTCGGCCGGCAGCCACGCCAGCGCCGCCGACCTCGCCCACGCCGAGGAGATCTTCGGCGGCGTCGGAAAGACCCTCCGCGTCCCCGAATCCCAGCAGGACGCGGCCACCGCCCTGTCCGGCTCTGGCCCCGCCTACTTCTACTTCCTCGTCGAGGCCATGACCGATGCCGGCATCCTCCTCGGCCTGCCCCGCGCCCAGGCCCACGACCTGATCGTGCAGGCCGCCATCGGCGCCGCCGTGATGCTCCGCGACAGCGGCGAACACCCGGTCAAGCTCCGCGAGGCCGTCACCTCCCCGGCCGGCACCACCATCAACGCGATCGTCGAGCTGGAGAAGCACGGCGTACGGGCGGCCCTCATCGCCGCCCTCGAAGCCGCCCGCGACCGCAGCCGCGAACTCGCCACCGGCAACAGCTGACGCCGACGCCGTACGGGCCCCGCCCACCGGGGGCCCGTACGTACGCCCGCACCAGGCACCTTCAGGGAGCGAGCAGCCCGATGGCCTCGTACGCCCCGTCGACGACCGGCCGCGCAATGCCCCGGGCCCGCTCCGCCCCCGCACGCAGCACCCCGTCCACCGCCGCCGGATCGGCCGCCAGCTCGGCGTGCCGCTCCCGCACCGGCCGCAACAGCTCGACCACGGCCTCCGCGACATCCCGCTTCAGCTGCCCGTAGCCCGTGTATCCGGCGGCCAGCTCCACCGGATCGCCACCCGTGCACGCGGCCAGGATGTCCAGCAGATTCGCCACCCCCGGCCGTGCCTCGCGGTCGTATACGACCCCGCTCCCGGTGTCGGTCACCGCCCGCATCACCTTCTTGGTGACGGCCGCCGGCTCGTCCAGCAGATAGACGACCCCGGCACTCACCTCATGGGACTTCCCCATCTTCGACCGCGGGTCCTGGAGGTCCATCACCCGCGCCGCCACCGCCGGATGCGTCGCCTTCGGCACGGTGAACGTCGGCCCGTACCGCTGGTTGAACCGCACCGCCAGATCCCGGGTCAGCTCGACGTGCTGCCGCTGGTCCTCCCCGACGGGCACCTCCTCCGACCGGTACGCCAGGATGTCCGCCGCCATCAGCACGGGATACGTCAGCAACGACAGCCGCACCCCGTCCCCGGCCGCCTGCGCCCTCCCCGCCTTCTCCCGGTACTGGATCATGCGCCGCAGCTCCCCGTCCGAGGCCGTGCACTCCAGCAGATAGGACAGCCGGGTGTGCTCGTCGACATGGCTCTGTACGAAGAGGGTGCAGCGCTCCGGATCGAGCCCGGCCGCGAGCAGCAGAGTCGCCGCCTGCCGGCTGAGCCGCCGCACCCGCGCCGGATCGTGCTCGACGGTCAGCGCATGCAGATCGACCACACAGAACAGGGCCTCGTCGGGCTTCTGGTCGGCGGCGACCCACTGCCGTACGGCCCCCAGGTAGTTGCCCAGCGTCAGATGCCCTGTCGGCTTGACCCCGCTGAAGATCCTCGTCATGTCCCTGTGCTCCCTGTGGTGTGGGTGGTGTCGGTGGATGCCGGCGCTGTCAGCGGCGACCGAGCCACCCCGGGAGGGGAGAAACGAGAACGGCCGCCCTTTCGGCGGCCGTGGAGCGCATGCGTGCTCGCGTGGAAGGTGGGCCGCCGTCAGGCGGGCCACCAGCGAAGGCTGAGCGTGAGTGCATGCGTGGTCACGGCTCCAGGCTAGCCCTGGGGGGCGGCCCGTGCCCGGGGTTTCCGGGGTTGACACAGGTGTGTGTGGTCCGTAAGGTTCTTCGAGTTGTCCGAAGTGAGCGCCGACTGCGGTCGGTCCCCGGACAGCCATTCCGCAACACTCATTTCGAACGAACGACGCACTGTGTCGTCTCGTTTTCATGCGTATTTGCGAATGAGGAATCCGTGTCCGAAGGACGCAGCCGCCGATTAGGTCGGGGGCAAGGAATCCGCTAAGGTCTCACCACGTCGGAACGGCCCAACAGCCCGGAAGACAAACCCCGCTGACTGGGAGTCAGGCCCGAAAGGATCTGATAGAGTCGGAACCGCCGGAAAGGGAAACGCGAAAGCGAGAACCTGGAAAGCGCCGAGGAAATCGGGTCCGAAAGGATCTGATAGAGTCGGAAACGCAAGAACGAAGGAAGCGCCCGGAGGAAAGCCCGCGAGGGTCAGTACAAAGGAAGCGTCCGCACCTTGAGAACTCAACAGCGTGCCAAAAATCAACGCCAGAAGTTGATACCCCGTCCACCTCGGTGGATGAGGTTCCTTTGAAGAAACAAAACACAGCGAGGACGCTGTGGACGGTCGGCCATATTCCGGCATGACCGTCCCGCTCAACGCGAGTGTCACCCGATTACGGGTAAACATTCACGGAGAGTTTGATCCTGGCTCAGGACGAACGCTGGCGGCGTGCTTAACACATGCAAGTCGAACGATGAAGCCCTTCGGGGTGGATTAGTGGCGAACGGGTGAGTAACACGTGGGCAATCTGCCCTTCACTCTGGGACAAGCCCTGGAAACGGGGTCTAATACCGGATACCACTCCTGCCTGCATGGGCGGGGGTTGAAAGCTCCGGCGGTGAAGGATGAGCCCGCGGCCTATCAGCTTGTTGGTGGGGTAATGGCCCACCAAGGCGACGACGGGTAGCCGGCCTGAGAGGGCGACCGGCCACACTGGGACTGAGACACGGCCCAGACTCCTACGGGAGGCAGCAGTGGGGAATATTGCACAATGGGCGAAAGCCTGATGCAGCGACGCCGCGTGAGGGATGACGGCCTTCGGGTTGTAAACCTCTTTCAGCAGGGAAGAAGCGAAAGTGACGGTACCTGCAGAAGAAGCGCCGGCTAACTACGTGCCAGCAGCCGCGGTAATACGTAGGGCGCAAGCGTTGTCCGGAATTATTGGGCGTAAAGAGCTCGTAGGCGGCTTGTCGCGTCGGATGTGAAAGCCCGGGGCTTAACCCCGGGTCTGCATTCGATACGGGCAGGCTAGAGTGTGGTAGGGGAGATCGGAATTCCTGGTGTAGCGGTGAAATGCGCAGATATCAGGAGGAACACCGGTGGCGAAGGCGGATCTCTGGGCCATTACTGACGCTGAGGAGCGAAAGCGTGGGGAGCGAACAGGATTAGATACCCTGGTAGTCCACGCCGTAAACGTTGGGAACTAGGTGTTGGCGACATTCCACGTCGTCGGTGCCGCAGCTAACGCATTAAGTTCCCCGCCTGGGGAGTACGGCCGCAAGGCTAAAACTCAAAGGAATTGACGGGGGCCCGCACAAGCAGCGGAGCATGTGGCTTAATTCGACGCAACGCGAAGAACCTTACCAAGGCTTGACATATACCGGAAAGCATTAGAGATAGTGCCCCCCTTGTGGTCGGTATACAGGTGGTGCATGGCTGTCGTCAGCTCGTGTCGTGAGATGTTGGGTTAAGTCCCGCAACGAGCGCAACCCTTGTCCTGTGTTGCCAGCATGCCCTTCGGGGTGATGGGGACTCACAGGAGACCGCCGGGGTCAACTCGGAGGAAGGTGGGGACGACGTCAAGTCATCATGCCCCTTATGTCTTGGGCTGCACACGTGCTACAATGGCCGGTACAATGAGCTGCGATACCGTGAGGTGGAGCGAATCTCAAAAAGCCGGTCTCAGTTCGGATTGGGGTCTGCAACTCGACCCCATGAAGTCGGAGTTGCTAGTAATCGCAGATCAGCATTGCTGCGGTGAATACGTTCCCGGGCCTTGTACACACCGCCCGTCACGTCACGAAAGTCGGTAACACCCGAAGCCGGTGGCCCAACCCCTTGTGGGAGGGAGCTGTCGAAGGTGGGACTGGCGATTGGGACGAAGTCGTAACAAGGTAGCCGTACCGGAAGGTGCGGCTGGATCACCTCCTTTCTAAGGAGCACATAGCCGACTGCGAGCGAATGACTCGCACGGTTGCTCATGGGTGGAACGTTGATTAGTTGGCACGGTTCTTCAAGGCATCCTGTTAGTACTGCTTCGGCGTGGAAAACAGCGATAGCGGCGAGAATCGTGCCTGGCACGTTGTTGGGTATCTGAGGGTACGGCCGGTTGGCCGAACCTTCGCGATGCCGGCCCCAGTGCACTCACCGGCTTGTCTGGTGGGGTGATGGGTGGCTGGTCGTTGCTTGAGAACTACACAGTGGACGCGAGCATCTGTGGCCAAGTTTTTAAGGGCGCACGGTGGATGCCTTGGCACCAGGAACCGATGAAGGACGTGAGAGGCCGCGATAGGCCCCGGGGAGCTGCCAACTGAGCTTTGATCCGGGGGTGTCCGAATGGGGAAACCCGGCAGTCGTCATGGGCTGTCACCCATGCCTGAACACATAGGGCATGTGGAGGGAACGAGGGGAAGTGAAACATCTCAGTACCCTCAGGAAGAGAAAACAACCGTGATTCCGGGAGTAGTGGCGAGCGAAACCGGATGAGGCCAAACCGTATGCGTGTGAGACCCGGCAGGGGTTGCGCATGCGGGGTTGTGGGAATGAGCTTTCACAGTCTGCCGGCTGTGAGGCGAGTCAGAAACCGTTGATGTAGTCGAAGGACATGCGAAAGGTCCGGCGTAGAGGGTAAGACCCCCGTAGACGAAACATCAGCGGCTTGCTTGCTCATCTCCCAAGTAGCACGGGGCCCGAGAAATCCCGTGTGAATCTGGCGGGACCACCCGCTAAGCCTAAATATTCCCTGGTGACCGATAGCGGATAGTACCGTGAGGGAATGGTGAAAAGTACCGCGGGAGCGGAGTGAAATAGTACCTGAAACCGTGTGCCTACAAGCCGTGGGAGCGTCGGATGCCAAGCTTGCTTGGTGTCTCGTGACTGCGTGCCTTTTGAAGAATGAGCCTGCGAGTTAGCGGTGTGTAGCGAGGTTAACCCGTGTGGGGAAGCCGTAGCGAAAGCGAGTCCGAACAGGGCGATTGAGTTGCACGCTCTAGACCCGAAGCGGAGTGATCTAGCCATGGGCAGGTTGAAGCGGAGGTAAGACTTCGTGGAGGACCGAACCCACCAGGGTTGAAAACCTGGGGGATGACCTGTGGTTAGGGGTGAAAGGCCAATCAAACTCCGTGATAGCTGGTTCTCCCCGAAATGCATTTAGGTGCAGCGTCGTGTGTTTCTTGCCGGAGGTAGAGCACTGGATAGGCGATGGGCCCTACCGGGTTACTGACCTTAGCCAAACTCCGAATGCCGGTAAGTGAGAGCACGGCAGTGAGACTGTGGGGGATAAGCTCCATGGTCGAGAGGGAAACAGCCCAGAGCATCGACTAAGGCCCCTAAGCGTACGCTAAGTGGGAAAGGATGTGGAGTCGCAGAGACAACCAGGAGGTTGGCTTAGAAGCAGCCACCCTTGAAAGAGTGCGTAATAGCTCACTGGTCAAGTGATTCCGCGCCGACAATGTAGCGGGGCTCAAGCGTACCGCCGAAGTCGTGTCATTGCAGCAATAGGGCCAACGCCCGCTGTGATGGGTAGGGGAGCGTCGTGTGCCGGGTGAAGCAGCGCCGGAAGGCAGTTGTGGACGGTTCACGAGTGAGAATGCAGGCATGAGTAGCGATACACACGTGAGAAACGTGTGCGCCGATTGACTAAGGGTTCCTGGGTCAAGCTGATCTGCCCAGGGTAAGTCGGGACCTAAGGCGAGGCCGACAGGCGTAGTCGATGGACAACCGGTTGATATTCCGGTACCCGCTTTGAAACGCCCAATATCGAATCAGGCGATGCTAAGTCCGTGAAGCCGTTCCGGACCCTTCGGGGAAAGGAAAGTGGTGGAGCCGACGAACCAGACTTGTAGTAGGTAAGCGATGGGGTGACGCAGGAAGGTAGTCCAGCCCGGGCGGTGGTTGTCCCGGGGTAAGGGTGTAGGCCGAGGGGTAGGCAAATCCGTCCCTCATATAAGGCTGAGACCTGATGCCGAGCCGATTGTGGTGAAGTGGATGATCCTATGCTGTCGAGAAAAGCCTCTAGCGAGTTTCATGGCGGCCCGTACCCTAAACCGACTCAGGTGGTCAGGTAGAGAATACCGAGGCGTTCGGGTGAACTATGGTTAAGGAACTCGGCAAAATGCCCCCGTAACTTCGGGAGAAGGGGGGCCATCACTGGTGATCGGATTTACTCCGTGAGCTGGGGGTGGCCGCAGAGACCAGCGAGAAGCGACTGTTTACTAAAAACACAGGTCCGTGCGAAGCCGTAAGGCGATGTATACGGACTGACGCCTGCCCGGTGCTGGAACGTTAAGGGGACCGGTTAGTGACCTTTCGGGGTTGCGAAGCTGAGAACTTAAGCGCCAGTAAACGGCGGTGGTAACTATAACCATCCTAAGGTAGCGAAATTCCTTGTCGGGTAAGTTCCGACCTGCACGAATGGCGTAACGACTTCTCGACTGTCTCAACCATAGGCCCGGTGAAATTGCACTACGAGTAAAGATGCTCGTTTCGCGCAGCAGGACGGAAAGACCCCGGGACCTTTACTACAGTTTGATATTGGTGTTCGGTTCGGCTTGTGTAGGATAGGTGGGAGACTTTGAAGCCGTGACGCCAGTCATGGTGGAGTCGCCGTTGAAATACCACTCTGGTCGTGCTGGATGTCTAACCTCGGTCCGTGATCCGGATCAGGGACAGTGTCTGATGGGTAGTTTAACTGGGGCGGTTGCCTCCCAAAGGGTAACGGAGGCGCCCAAAGGTTCCCTCAGCCTGGTTGGCAATCAGGTGTTGAGTGTAAGTGCACAAGGGAGCTTGACTGTGAGACCGACGGGTCGAGCAGGGACGAAAGTCGGGACTAGTGATCCGGCGGTGGCTTGTGGAAGCGCCGTCGCTCAACGGATAAAAGGTACCCCGGGGATAACAGGCTGATCTTCCCCAAGAGTCCATATCGACGGGATGGTTTGGCACCTCGATGTCGGCTCGTCGCATCCTGGGGCTGGAGTCGGTCCCAAGGGTTGGGCTGTTCGCCCATTAAAGCGGTACGCGAGCTGGGTTTAGAACGTCGTGAGACAGTTCGGTCCCTATCCGCTGTGCGCGTAGGAATATTGAGAAGGGCTGTCCCTAGTACGAGAGGACCGGGACGGACGAACCTCTGGTGTGCCAGTTGTCCTGCCAAGGGCATGGCTGGTTGGCTACGTTCGGGAGGGATAACCGCTGAAAGCATCTAAGCGGGAAGCCTGCTTCAAGATGAGTATTCCCACCTCCTTGAGAGGGTAAGGCTCCCAGTAGACGACTGGGTTGATAGGCCAGATGTGGAAGCCCGGTAACGGGTGGAGCTGACTGGTACTAATAGGCCGAGGGCTTGTCCTCAGTTGCTCGCGTCCACTGTGTTAGTTCTGAAGTAACGACCGTGTTGTCATCCGGTTGATATCTTCATAGTGTTTCGGTGGTCATAGCGTTAGGGAAACGCCCGGTTACATTCCGAACCCGGAAGCTAAGCCTTTCAGCGCCGATGGTACTGCAGGGGGGACCCTGTGGGAGAGTAGGACGCCGCCGAACAATCATTGTGGGAAAGCCCCGCACCGATCGAAAGATCCGGTGCGGGGCTTTTCTGCGTTTACGGGTGCCTTTACGGGCGCCCCCGGGTTTTGCCGACCCGCATCACCAGTCGGCGGGATAGCTCTTGAGGCTGCTCGTGTCGAGAGTCCAGCGGCCGGCTGTGACCGTGTCACCGAAGGCGTAAGGGACTTCCTTGCGGTACCGGACACCGTCGGGGCCGCGCGACGGGTCGCTGTAGACCGTGACGGTCCTCTTGTCCTTCCGGGGGTCCACGACCATGTACAGCGGAACTCCCATCCGTGGGTAGTCGTGGAGTTTGTCGCGGATGTCCGTGAGGGAATTGGTACGGGAGACGACCTCCACCACCATCAGGACGTCACGGGAGCTGACGACTTTCGCGGTGTCGTCGGCGTCCTCTTCCGCGATGACCATCAGGTCGGGGACCTTGGTGAGCCCGGTTTCGGGATCGCCCATGTTCGTGTCGCTGAGAGCGATGACCTCAGGTGCCTGGGCCTCGATCTGGCGGCGCAGCCGCACCACGTTGAGCCCGTGGGGAGCCGTGGGGCTCATCATCGTGAGGAAGATCTGCCCGTCGGTGGTCTGCACCTTCCACTGGTCTTCCTGATGCTCCGCCAGCTCCGCGAGATGCTCTGCGAAATCGTGTAGTCGGCGCATCTGCTCGGGGGTGAGGTCGGCCATGATCTCCTCCTGGTAGGTGCACTGGCCAGCGTATCCAGCCGGGCACAGGATCGATCCCCTTTATGTTTGTCCCATGCGCTATGAGCTTGTCATTTTCGACAACGACGGTGTGCTGGTGGACAGTGAGCCGCTCGCCAATGGGATTCTTGCCGGGTATCTGACCGAGCTCGGGCATCCGACCACGTACGAGGACTCGCTCCGCGACTACATGGGGTCCGCCGTGCACCGCATACACGACCTTGTGTACGAGCGGACCGGGCAGCGGCTGCCGGCGGAGTTCAACGAGGTGCTGCTCGCGCGGACGCTTGCCGGGTTCGAGCGGGAGTTGAAGCCCGTGGCCGGGATCGCGGAGGTGCTGGCCGGGCTGCGGGAGGCCGGGGTGCCGTACTGCGTGGCTTCCTCCTCCGGACATCGGCGCATCCGGGCCGGGCATCGGGTGGCCGGGCTCTCCGAGTGGTTCGAGGACCGGGTCGTGTTCAGTGCCGAGGACGTCGGCCGGGGGAAGCCCGCCCCCGATCTGTTCCTGCATGCGGCACGGGAGATGGGCGTGGAGCCGTCCCGGTGCGTGGTGGTCGAGGACAGTCCGCTGGGGGTCGAGGCCGCAGTGGCGGCCGGGATGGATGTGCACGGGTTCACCGCGATGACGGGGGCAGGGAAGCTGGCGGCGGCCACCGGGCTGTTCGGGGAGATGAAGGAGCTCGCCAGTCTGATCGGTCTGATCTCTACCCACGAGTAGTCACCGGGCCTACGCTGTGCCGCCATGACGGTGACGGCGACGGTGATGCAGCGGCGCGGGCGCGCGGCCCTGGGGTTCTCCTTCTTCGTGCAGGGGGTCACCTTTGCGCTGCTGGTGACGCGGATCCCGGCCATCCAGGACCGGTACGGGATATCCGACGGGCTGCTGCCCGTCTTCCTCGCCGCCGTGCCGATCCTGGCCGGGGTGTCCAGCGTGGTCACCGAGAAGCTGGTGAAGAAGGTGCCGCCCAGCACGGTGCTGCGGTGGTCGCAGCCCCTGGTGCTGCTGGCGCTGCTCGGGGTCGGGGCCGGCAACGGGCTGTGGCAAGTGGCCTGCGCGCTGGCGGCGTTCGGACTGTCCGTGGGTGCGCTCGACGCGGCCATGAACATGCTCGGGGTGAGCCTCCAGCGGGCCTACGGCCGCAGCATCATGCTGGGTTTCCATGCCGCGTACAGCCTCGGCGGGATCGTCGGGGCGTCCGCCGCCTGGGCCGGGGCGCACTGGCACCTGTCCCTGTTCGTGTCCTATCTGCCCGCGGTGGCGCTGCTGCTGCCGGGGGCTCTGGCCGGCAGCCGGTTCTACCTCGATGCGGGGGAGGCAGGGAAGGAGCCGGTCGGTGGTGACGGTGGCGGCGCGGGGTTCGGGGGGTTGTTGCTGCCGCTGTGCCTGGTGATGGCGTGTGCGTACATCGGGGACTCGACCGTCTCCAACTGGAGCGCCAAGTACCTCCAGGACGTGCTGGGGAGTTCCGAGCAGCTGGCGACCGTGCCGTACAACCTCTACATGGTGACCACCCTGTTGGGGCGGGCCGCCGGGGACTACGGCGTACGGAGGTTCGGGGCGGTGGCCGTGGTGCGGGGCGGGACCCTGCTGGCGGCCGGCGGGTTCGGGGTGGTGGCCGTCGCGCCCGGCCCCTGGGTGGGCATGCTGGGGTTCACCCTGCTGGGGCTCGGGCTGTGTGTGATCGTGCCCCAGACCTTCGCGGCGGCGGGGCGGCTGTTCCCCGGGAATTCCGATGCGGCGATCGCCCGGCTGAACATCTTCAACTACGTCGGGTTCCTGGTCGGATCGCCGTTGGTGGGGGCGCTGGGGGATGCCTGGAGCTATCGGGGGGCCATGGCCGTGCCCATGGTGCTGGTCCTGGTGACGCTGGTGTACGCCCGATCGTTCGGTGCGGAGGACGCCCGATACGGTGTCGGGCATGAGCGGCCACGGGTTGTTGATGTGGGACGAGGCGGTAACGAAGTATGACTTCGGGCCCAGCCATCCGATGGATCCGGTGCGTCTGGCGCTGACCATGGGGCTGGTGCGCGCCTTCGGGCTGGACCGGCGGTTGGACGTACGGGCGGGCAAGGCGGCGGGGGAGTCGACCCTGCGGTTGGTCCACCGGGAGGACTATGTCGCCGCCGTCCGCGAGGTCTCCGCCGATCCGGGGGTGGCGGACGGGTCCTACGGGCTGGGGACCCTGGACGATCCGGCGTTCCACGGGATGCACGAGGCGTCGGCGTTGATCGCCGGGCAGTCGGTGGCGGGGGCCGAGGCCGTCTGGCGCGGTGAGGCGGAGCACGCGGTGAACTTCGCCGGCGGGCTGCACCACGCCATGCCGGGCGGGGCCGCCGGGTTCTGCGTCTACAACGATGCGGCGATCGCGATCGCGCGGCTGCTGGAGCTGGGGGCCGAGCGGGTCGCCTATGTGGATGTGGACGTGCACCACGGGGACGGGGTCCAGGCCGCGTTCTGGGACGATCCGCGGGTGCTGACCATTTCGGTGCACGAGCACCCGAGGACGCTGTTTCCGCAGACCGGCTGGCCCGAGGAGACGGGCGGGGCGGCGGCCGAGGGGTCCGCGGTGAATGTGGCGCTGCCGGCCGGCACCGGGGACGAGGGCTGGCTGCGGGCCTTCCATGCCACCGTGCCCGAGCTGCTGGCTGACTTCCGGCCGCAGGTGATCGTGTCCCAGCACGGGGCCGATACGCATTTCGAGGATCCGCTGGCGCACCTGGCGGTGTCGCTGGATGCGCAGCGGGCCGTCCAGGAGGCCTGTCACACACTGGCGCACAGCTACGCGGACGGCCGCTGGCTGGCCCTCGGCGGCGGCGGGTATGCGGTGGTGGACGTGGTGCCGAGGTCGTGGACCCATCTGGTGGGGATCGCCGGGCACCGGCCGGTGGAGCCGGAGTCGGTGGTGCCGGCTTCCTGGCGGGACCAGGTGTATGCGCTGACGCGGCAGCCGGCTCCGGCCCGGATGACGGACGGCCGTACTCCGCGGTGGCGGGACTGGGAGGACGGGTACGACCCGGCGGACCGGATCGACCAGGCCGTACTGGCGACCAGGCGGGCGGTGTTCCCGCTGCGGGGCATGCTGGTCTGAGTGTTAGCCCAACGGTGGGGAGGTGCCGTGGAAATGGCGTTCGGCCGGGAGGCGTGCGGCAGCATCGGAGGGTGTTGAGCACCGGCGCCCTGCGTGCGCATCTGCTGGCGGCCCGGCTGGCCGGACCTGTGGCCACGTCCCGTGAGGAGAGCCTGCGCAGCTACCGGCTGTTCGCGGCGCGCGACCCGCGGGTGCTGCTGGGGCTGGATCCGGAATGGGTCTGGGAGGAACGGGACCTCTTAGGGCTGATGGCCGAGAAGTGCGGGGTCTCGGCGGATCCGGCGCATGTCAGCGGGCCGGACGTGATCGATCCGGAACTGACGCTGGCGGGGCTGGAGGCCTTTGCGGACCGGTTGCGGGAGGTGGTCCTGGCGCGTGGTCCGGTGTTGTTCGGCACCGGTCATCCGCACCGACTCCTGAAGTTCTACGTCAGTTTGGCCGAGGCGCTGTCGGCGGCGGGATGTGTTGTCCTCACCCCTGCGCAGGGCCGCAGTGTCGACATGGCGACCCGGTTCGGCGTACGCACGTACTGCCTCGACTACGTAAGGGGGGTCGCCATGGTGCGGGAGCCCGGGGTGCGGTCGCCGGGGAGCGTGACCGGCGCGCACTCGCACTCGCCGCTGCCGGTTCGGATCGCGCTGGATGCCCTGGCGGAGGCCGGTGAGCCGTTGCCGGAGCTCGTGGTGGGGGACCACGGTTGGGTCTGCGGAGCAGGTCAGCTGGGTTTTGAGGCCATCGGGCTGGCGGATACGGACGATCCCGCCCTGTTCGTGGGGGAGGCCGAGGGGAGGGTGTCGGTGGCGGTTCCGCTTGATGATGCGGTTCGTGCGGACTACTACGCGCCCCTGACGCGCTATGTACTCAATCGGGCGAGTCTGTCTCGGTAGTGGCGGCCGGCATCCGGTGGCTGCAGCACCTCTTCCCCACTCGCATCACCCGCCCCTAATCTGGGGAGTGAGCGTGCGACGACGTGGAGTAACCGGAGGGGAAGCCGGTGCCCCGTCATGCGCGGAAGGTCAAGGTGTGTCATGGCTGCTGGCGAGAGGCCTCTCAGTGAGGTTCAGTTCCTGACCGTGGCGGAGGTCGCCTCGGTGATGCGAGTGTCGAAGATGACCGTGTACCGCCTGGTGCACAACGGCCATCTGCCCGCTATCCGGGTGGGCCGGTCCTTCCGGGTCCCCGAAATTGCGGTCCATGAGTACCTCCGTGAGTCGTTTGTGGGGGTGGAGTCGGCCTGAGACGGTGCACCGGCGCCCTCGGATTACAAGCTGGGAGCTCTGGCGGGTAGGCTAGGCCGACGTAGGTCGTGTGGGCCCAGACGCCCCGCACCGAGATCCCCGCTGATGCGGGGGTGTTCCGAGAAGTGAGCGAGGGTAGTCGTGGGCTCTGTTATCAAGAAGCGGCGTAAGCGGATGGCCAAGAAGAAGCACCGCAAGCTGCTCAAGCGCACCCGCGTTCAGCGCCGTAACAAGAAGTAGACGGCAGCTGTACGTGTTCTCCGCAGCCCCTCCACCATCATGGTGGGGGGGCTGTGGTGCTAACTAGGGAGGCGCTGGCTCGTGGGAAAGGTCGTGCTTGTCACCGGGGCTGCCCGGCAGCTAGGGGGCCGTTTCGTACGGCGGGTCCAGCGCGACCCCGAGGTCGAGCGGGTGATCGCGGTGGATGCCGTGCCGCCGCCGCACCGGCTCGGGTCGGCGCTCTTCGTCCGTACGGACATCAGGCAGTCGGCGATCGCGCGGGTGCTCGCGGAACACGCGGTGGACACGGTGGTCCATCTGGCGGTGACCGGAGGCAGTGCGGGGATCGGCGGCGGTGCGCGCAGCACCGTCAAGGAAACCAATGTCATCGGGACCATGCAGCTGCTGGGGGCCTGCCAGAAGTCGCCCACGGTGCGGCGGCTGGTGGTGAAGTCCAGTACCAGTGTGTACGGCGGCGCGCCCAGGGATCCGGCGGTGTTCCCGGAGACGGCGCAGCCCAAGGCGCTGCCGGCGGGCGGGTTCGCGAAGGACGCCGCCGAGGTCGAGGGCTATGTGCGGGGCTTTGCGCGGCGGCGGCCGGATGTGGCGGTGTGTGTGCTGCGCTTCGCGAACATCCTGGGGCCGCGGGCGGACTCGCCGCTGGCCGAGTACTTCTCGATGCCGGTGATGCCCACGGTGCTGGGCTATGACCCGCGGCTGCAGTTCGTGCACGAGGACGATGTCCTGGACGTGCTGGGGCTGGCGGCGCGGGAGCCGAAGCCGGGGACGCTGAACAGCGGGACCTTCAACATCGCGGGTGACGGGGTGCTGCTGCTGTCGCAGTGCTCGCGGCGGCTGGGGCGGCCGACGGTGCCGCTGCTGCTGCCGGCCGTCACCTGGGTGGGGGCGGCGTTGCGGGCGGTGGGGGTCACGGACTTCTCCCCGGAGCAGATCCGGCTGTTGACGCACGGCCGGGTGGTGGAGACCGCTCAGATGCGTGAGGTGCTGGGGTTCGAGCCGCTGTATACGACCGCCGAGGCGTTCGCGGACTTCGCGCGGAGCCGGGGGCGCGGGCTGCTGCCGCCGGAGCGGGTGGGGCGGGCGGTGGACCGGCTGGGACGGCTGCTGGACGTCGGGGTTTCCGAGGAAGTCCCCCTGAGAGAGGGAGCGAACCGATAGTGGCGGACGCCAAGGTCATTCCGTTCGACGAGGACCGGCCGCGCAAGCGCCCGTCCGGTGGGCGGCGGGTACGGGTGGTGCCGGAGCCGACTCCCTCGCCCGAGGTGGTGGCGCAGGTCGAGGAGCCGGCTTCCGGGGCCGCCGGGAAGCCGGGCGGCTGGGACCGGCGGATCGCGGGTGGTCTGGCCTTCCTGCGCCGTCGGATCACCGGTGAGTACGAGGTCGACGAGTTCGGCTACGACAAGGAGCTCACCGAGCAGGTCCTGATGTCGCTGATCCGGCCGCTGTACGACGGGTACTTCCGGGTCGAGGTCAAGGGCATCGAGAACATCCCGGCCGAGGGCGGCGCGCTGATCGTGGCGAACCATTCGGGGACGCTGCCGCTGGACGGTCTGATGATGCAGGTGGCGGTCCACGACCATCATCCGGCGCAGCGTCATCTGCGGCTGCTGGCGGCGGACCTGGTGTTCATGCTGCCGGTGGTCAACGAGCTGGCCCGGAAGGCCGGGCACACACTGGCGTGTGCGGAGGACGCGCAGCGGCTGCTGGAGGCCGGTGAGCTGGTCGGGGTGATGCCGGAGGGCTTCAAGGGGATAGGGAAGCCGTTCGGGGAGCGGTACAAGCTCCAGCGTTTCGGGCGCGGTGGGTTCGTGTCGACGGCGCTGCGGGCGAGAACGCCGATTGTGCCGTGCTCGATCGTCGGGGCGGAGGAGATCTACCCGATGATCGGCAATGCGAAGACGCTGGCGCGGCTGCTGGGGATTCCGTACTTCCCGATCACGCCGACGTTCCCGTGGCTGGGGCCGCTCGGGGCGGTGCCGTTGCCGACGAAGTGGACGATCCAGTTCGGGGAGCCGATTCCGACGGACGGTTATGCGCCGGAGGCGGCGGAGGATCCGATGCTGATGTTCAATCTGACGGACCAGGTGCGGGAGCAGATCCAGCACACGCTCTACAAGCTGCTGGTGCAGCGGCGGTCCGTGTTCTTCTGAGCTCTTCTGCGTTCTTCCGGTTCTTGCCGGAGGCTGTGCTGAGCTGCGCGTCGGCGGGGCTGGTGTGCCCCGCCGACGCGCGGTGGTTCAGCCGACGTCTTCCTGGCTGATGCCCAGGCCCGGGAGGAGCCCCGGGAGCAGCGGCGGGAGGGTGATCTCCGGCTTCGGCTCCTGGGACGGGGCGCCCGGGGCGGGGGTGCCATGGGCCGGGGGCGGCTTGAGCAGGCCTTCGGTGCCGGGCAGCAGCCCGGGTTCGGAGGCCTGGGGCGGGGCGGCCGAGGGGGCGGCCGGTGCCGGGGTGCCGCCGTTGCCGCTGCCGCCGTGCTTGGCGGCGGGCGGGGTGGGCTGCGTACGGTCGCTGCTGCCGGGCTGGGTTGCCGGGCCGCTGCCGGACGGGGCGCCGCGGGACTGCTCGGGCGGCTTCGGCAGCAGCCCCTGCAGCGGTGCGACGTCATCGTCTATGGCCTGGAAGACCGAGGTGACCTCTTCGCCCACGTCGTTGAGCTGGGGCGGGAGCTTTTCGCGGAGCTTCCCCCAGGCGTCCCGGTGGGAACGGGAGAAGGAGGTCAGGGCCTGGATGGGGCCCAGTGATCCGTCCCGTTCGTAGGCCGACTGGAGCAGCTGGTGGGCCTTGGCGGCGTCGTGTTTGACGCCGGCCAGGGCGCGCCGGATTTCGCTGAGCGATTCGTGGTCCAGCTGGCCGGTCTTGCCGCGTTCCATCAGCCGACGTGCCTCCGAGAGCCGGGTGGAGGCCTGGGTGAGGTAGAGCTCGCCCTTGTCGGAATTGCTGTCGGCCATGCCGAGCTTGAGGTCTTCCATGCCCCGTTTCACGGGGTAGAGGGAGTCACCCGGCAGGGCGTCGGAACTGGCAGCGGCCACTCCGCTGAAGGCCCCCGCGGCCACACCGACGGTGAGGCCTCCCGCTGCGATGCCCTTGGACCAGCGGGAGCGGGGCCGCAATTTCCGGAGCGGGGTCGCCCGGTGGGCGCCGCGGCCGGTCCGCTGCTCGGGCACCTGAGGGTCCGGGGCGGCTCCGCCCCCGGCCCTCTCCTCCATCACCATGGCCTCCATGGCGGCCACGAGCTGAGCTCGCTGCACCACTTTGACCTCGGCGTCCAGCTCCGGGCGCGGCATTCGTTCGCCGAGCACGCTCGCCAGGGCCAACAACCGGTCGTGCTCGGCAGGTTCGGCAGGTGCCTCGGACTGCTCGGCCGCCTGTTCCGGTTCCGAAAGGTCGGACGGGTTCCGATCCTCCAGGGCCTGGGCGAAGGCGTTCGCCCGCCGGTGGGTGGAAACGTTCGCGATCACTGGCGGCACCTCCTCTCGTCATGACGATCGACTCCCCAGGGTGTCCGGAAGGTTGCCTTCCTTGAGCACATCCACACTTTCGAGTGAGCGGCTTCGGGCATGGCGTGTCCACAGGGAGCCTGCATTCCGCACAACGAGCGGCGCGGCACTTGGGTTACGGACGAAGGATGATCGGACCACAGCTGCATGGGGAACTCAGCGGGCGTCGTCCGGGAGGAGGCGGGCCAGGGTGCGGACCGCCCGGTACTGGAGCGTCTTGATGGCGCCTTCGTTCTTCCCCATGACCCGGGCCGTCTCAGCGACCGAGAGCCCTTGCAGGAACCGCAGGGTCACGCATTCCTGCTGCTGGGGATTGAGTTTGCGGACGGCCTCCAGGAGGGCCGCGTTGGAGAGGGACTCCAGGACCGAGTCCTCGGGGCTGCGTTCGACCTCGTTGGCGTCCAGCATTTCGCCGGTGGTCACTTCGAGGCGGAAGCGACTGGATTTGAAGTGGTCGGCGACCAGGTTGCGCGCGATCGTGACCAGCCAGGCGCCGAAATCGCGGCCCTGCCAGGTGAAGGTGGAGATCCGGCGCAGGGCGCGCAGGAAGGTCTCGCTGGTGAGGTCCTCCGCCGTCGCCTTGCCGCCGACGCGGTAGTAGATATAGCGGTACACGGTGTCGCTGTACTGGTCGTAGAGCCGGCCGAAGGCGTCGGCCTCGCCGGCCTGGGCCCGTTCGACCAGGTCCATCATCCGGGCGCTGTCGCTGTCCGCGGTGGGGCGGCGGGCGGCCTGGGTTCCGGTGCCGCCGGCCGCGGTGGGGCCGGTACGGCCGCGTCTGCCCACCGTCGCCCCGCCGTCGGTCAGGGCATAGCAGGGACCGGCCGGGCCGAGGCCGGCCGGGACCGCGGTGGCGAGGGCGGGGACGGCGTACGCGGTGGGGACGAAGCCGCGCAGATGGTCGAGGACCGTTGCGCGCAGCGTAGCCAGGCCCGAGGCGTCAACCCCGACAGGTGGGTACACGGGACTCCCAGAGGCAGAGCTTCCATCACGTGCAGTGCGGGACCGTTCACCCGTCGTGGCGACAGATGGGCGGTGGCATGCGTTTGAGGAGAATAACGCTTCGTACAGGCAGCACTACACCCTGTTGCGAAAATCATCGCTTCCGACACTTCTGTTGCGTGTCGAGGGCATATTCAGTCGCAGACGGTGATCGATTGCTGATCGATTTCCCGCGCGGAATGGCTGCTTCCAAGGCCTGTTGTGGCCGAGTCGGGCATGCCGGAGTGCCGCCCGGCGGGGGCGGGTAGGGCTGCGGGAATGAGTGCCGTGCGGAGATCTCCGCCGGTGGCCGCTACCTGCGGCGGCGGTGCAGGGCGATGGCGGCAGCGGCGCCGCCTGCCAGTGCGCCGACTCCGGCGGCGGCCGGCACGCCGACCTTCACGGCCTTGCGGCCGGTCCGGTAGTCGCGCAGCCGCCAGTCGTGGGCCCGGGCGTGCTTGCGCAGTTTTGTATCGGGATTGATCGCGTACGGATGTCCGACCAGTGACAGCATCGGGATGTCGTTGTGCGAATCGCTGTACGCCGCGCAGCGCGCGAGATCCAGGCCCTCGGCGGCGGCCAGCGCGCGCACCGCCTCCGCCTTGGCGGGGCCGTGCAGCGGTTCGCCCACCAGTCTGCCGGTGTAGATGCCGTCCACGGACTCGGCGACGGTGCCGAGGGCCCCGGTCAGGCCGAGCCGGCGGGCGATGATCGTGGCCGTCTCCACGGGGGCGGCGGTGACCAGCCAGACCTTCTGGCCGGCGTCCAGGTGCGCCTGGGCCAGGGCGCGGGTGCCCGGCCAGATGCGCTCCGCCATGTACTCGTCGTAGATCTCCTCGCCGATGGTCATGAGCTCGGAGACGCGGTGGCCCTTGACGATGGAGAGGGCGCTGTCGCGGGCGTCCTGCATGTGCTCGGGGTCCTCGACCCCGGCCAGCCGGAACCAGGCCTGCTGCCAGGCGAACCGGGCGAGCTCGCGGCGCTGGAAGAACTCGCGCTTGTAGAGGCCGCGGCCGAAGTGGAAGATCGCGGCGCCCTGCATGACGGTGTTGTCGAGATCGAAGAAGGCGGCGGCGAGGTCGTCGCCGGCGACCGGGAACTCTTCGAGCTCTTCGAGTTCCGGTTCGGCTTCCGCTTCCTCGGGCTCGGCGGCTTCGAGTACCGGCCCGGCCTGTGCGGTCTTGCGTGCGGCCTCGGCCGAGGCCTCGCCGGCGAGCACGCTGCGCGCGGTCGCGGAGCGCCTACGGGGGGTGAGCCATCCCAGAGCGGCCATGACGCGAGCATAGCCACTGTGTTCGGTCCGCCCCGAACCGTGGGGGAACGGATCCGTTAACACTTCGGTCCGGGGGTGTGGGGGCGGGCGCGGGAGAATGGGGGCATGAGTCCTCTGCTGCGGCGTAAGGAAAAGAAGAGTCCCGGCGAGCGCATGGTCACGCTCATCGGGAAGCCTGGTTGTCATCTCTGTGATGACGCCCAGGAAGTGATCGAAAAGGTCTGCGCCGAAACCGGGGCGCAGTGGGAGAAGAAGGACATTTCTCAGGACGAGGAGCTGTACCGGCTGCACTGGGAGCAGATTCCGGTGGTGTTGGTGGACGGCGAGCAGCACACCTTCTGGAGGGTGAACCCGGACCGGCTGCGGCGGGCATTGGAGGGCTGAGCCTCCTTCCGGTTACCATCGTGGGCGATTTGGGGGATCTCGGGGGCATAACGATGAGGAGTGTGTGCGGTTTTGCCCGCTTCGGGATTTGAACGGGTTCGGCCCGTCCCCGGTTCCGCTCCCTCGCGCCCGGACCGCGTGACCCCGGTCACTTTGCTCGGACAAAGCGGACACAATCTTTGTGCACGCGTTCACAAAGACATAGCCTGCTTTCGACGGGGCGGTCCTGGGACAAGTGGCCGCCTGCAGCCCCGCTCATCCCGCAGGAGCATCGTGGCAACTGGCCGAACTCACCGACCGGCGACGCGCAGCCGAGGTATTCCCGAGGCCACAGTCGCCCGGCTTCCGCTGTACTTGCGCGCCCTCACCGCGCTCTCCGAGCGATCGGTGCCCACGGTGTCCTCGGAGGAGCTCGCCGCTGCCGCCGGGGTCAACTCCGCCAAGCTGCGCAAGGACTTCTCCTACCTGGGCTCCTACGGGACCCGTGGCGTCGGCTACGACGTCGAGTACCTCGTCTACCAGATCTCCCGCGAGCTGGGCCTGACCCAGGACTGGCCGGTCGTCATCGTCGGCATCGGAAACCTGGGTGCGGCCCTCGCCAACTACGGCGGTTTCGCCTCCCGTGGCTTCCGGGTGGCGGCGCTCATCGACGCGGACCCGGCGATGGCCGGGAAGCCGGTGGCCGGCATGCCCGTGCAGCACACCGACGACCTGGAGAAGATCATCCGGGAGAACGGTGTCTCGATCGGTGTCATCGCGACCCCGGCCGGGGCCGCCCAGCAGGTCAGCGAGCGGCTGATCGCCGCCGGGGTGACCTCCATCCTGAACTTCGCGCCCACCGTGCTGTCGGTGCCCGACGGGGTGGACGTCCGCAAGGTCGACCTCTCCATCGAGCTGCAGATCCTCGCGTTCCACGAGCAGCGCAAGGCCGGCGAGGAAGCGGCCGGCACCGCCACCGCTGCCACCGGGTCCGGGTCTGAGCAGGAGCCGGAGTCCGGCACCGGGCCGGCCGCGCCGGGCGCGGGTGCGCCGGTGCCGCCGACCGCGCGGACCGCCGCCGCCCCGCGCAAGGGCGGCCCGGAGGGCGATGTGCCGGCGGTGATGCCGGCATGAGCCTCCTCGTCGTAGGACTGAGTCACCGCAGTGCGCCCGTGAGCGTGCTGGAGCGGGCCTCGCTGACCGCGGACGCCAAGATCAAGCTGCTGCACGACACGCTGGCGGCGGAGCCGGCGACCGAGGCTGCGGTGCTGGCCACCTGCAACCGGATCGAGCTGTACGCGGACGTGGACAAGTTCCACGCCGGTGTCGCCGAGCTGTCGACGCTGCTGGCGCAGCACAGCGGGGTGGCGCTGGAGGAGCTCACCCCGTACCTGTACGTGCACTACGAGGACCGGGCGGTGCACCACCTGTTCTCGGTGGCGTGCGGCCTGGACTCGATGGTCGTGGGCGAGGGCCAGATCCTCGGCCAGATCAAGGACGCGCTGGCGCTGGCGCAGGAACTGCACACCGCCGGGCGGCTCATCAACGACCTGTTCCAGCAGGCGCTGCGGGTCGGCAAGCGGGCGCACAGCGAGACCGGCATCGACCGGGCCGGGCAGTCTCTGGTGACCTTCGGGCTGGAGCAGCTGGCGGTCCGGGAGCCGGTGGACGCGTGGGCCGCGGGCAAGCGGGCGCTGGTGATCGGTGCCGGGTCGATGTCCTCGCTGGCGGCGGCGACGCTGGCGCGGGTCGGCGTGGCCGAGGTGATCGTGGCGAACCGCACTGCGGAGCGGGCGGAGCGGCTGGTGGAGATCCTGGCCTCGGGCGGCGCGGTGGCCCGTGCCGTGGCCATGGGCGAGGTCGCGGGTGAGCTGGCGCGTGTTGACGTCGTCGTCTCGTGCACCGGGGCGACCGGGTTGGTGCTGACCGAGGACGATGTGGCGGCGGCGGTTGCGGGCCCTGCGGCGCATTCCCCCACCCCGCCCCTTCCCGAAACGCCTCAGGCGCCGGCGGGGCTTGAGGGGGTGGCCGGGGCTGCGCCCCGGACCCCTCGGGGCTTCGCCCCGGACCCCGCGCCTCAAACGCCGGCGGGGCTGGGTGGGGACCCCGTGCCGGTGGGGCTGGAAGGGGTCGAGCTGCTCGGGAAGCTGGCCGAGGCCGCGCAGGTGCATGGGCGGATCGCCGACGGCGGGGCCGCGCGAACCATCGTCCCGGCCGAGCCGGAGGGGTGTCCCGTCGGACTGGACATCCCCGCCGACGGGCGGTCCGCGCTGGCCGGTGTGGACGCCAGCTCCCTCGAACTGCACGGAACCTGGGCAGACCAGGGCGAAGCCGCCGCGGTCCGGCAGCCGAAGCGGGTCGGCGGGCGGACCCCGGTCGAGGGGGCGCACGTACGCCTCTCCCTGCTCGACCTGGCCATGCCCCGGGACATCGACGCGGCGGCCCACCGGATCCCCGGGGTGCGGCTGGTCGACATCGAGAGCCTGGCCGAGGCCAGCGCGGACGCGCCGATGGCCGCCGATGTAGACGCCGTGCGCGGAATAGTGGCGGATGAGGTGGCGGCTTTCGGCGCCGCGCAGCGCGCCGCGCACATCACGCCCACAGTGGTTGCGCTGCGGGCGATGGCCGCCGAGGTCGTCGCCGGCGAGGTGACGCGGCTCAACGGCCGGCTCCCGGAGCTCGACGACCGGCAGCGGGCCGAAGTGACCCAGACGGTACGGCGCGTTGTCGACAAGCTGCTGCACGCGCCGACCGTGCGGGTGAAGCAGCTCGCCAGTGAACCGGGCGGCGCCGGCTATGCCGATGCGCTGCGCGAACTCTTCGACCTCGACCCGCAGACGGTGGCGTCCGTCAGCCGGGCGGACCAGAACGACGACTCAGGACGGGCATCATGAACACACGTCTGGACCAGCCCCTCCGGCTCGGCACGCGGCGCAGCAAGCTGGCCATGTCCCAGTCCGGGCAGGTCGCCGAGGCGGTTCGCAAGATCACCGGGCGCCCGGTCGAGCTCGTGGAGATCACCACGTACGGCGATGTCTCGCGCGAGCACCTGGCGCAGATCGGCGGCACCGGCGTGTTCGTCACCGCGCTGCGCGACGCCCTGCTGCGCGGCGAGGTCGACTTCGCCGTGCACTCGCTGAAGGACCTGCCGACCGCGCAGCCCGCTGAGCTCGTCATCGCCGCCATGCCGAAGCGTGAGGACGCCCGGGACGCGCTGGTGGCCCGGGACGGGCTGCGCTTCGAGGAGCTGCCTGACGGGGCCCGGGTGGGTACCGGTTCGCCGCGCCGGATGGCGCAGCTGAACGCGTACGCCCGCAGCCTGGGGAAGACCGTGGAGACGGTGCCGATCCGTGGCAACGTCGACACCCGGATCCAGTTCGTCCGCGACGGTGAGCTCGACGCGGTGGTGCTCGCCGCCGCCGGGCTGAACCGGATCGGGCGCAGCGAGGAGGCGACGGACTTCCTGTCCGTCGACCATGTTCTGCCCGCCCCCGGCCAGGGGGCGCTGGCGGTCGAGTGCCCCGCGTCGAACGTGGAGCTGATCGCCGCGCTCGGTGAGCTCGACGACCCGTACACCCGGGCCGCCGTGACCGCCGAAAGGTCCCTGCTCGCTGCCCTGGAGGCCGGTTGCAGCGCCCCTGTGGGCGCCTACGCCGACCTCCTGGCCGACGGGCAGATTGTCAACGAAATGCGCCTGCGTGGTGTCGTCGGAACCCTTGACGGTTCCACGCTGGTGCAGCTGTCCACCACCGGTCCCGTGCCCCAGTCGTACGACGAGGCCATGGCGCTCGGCCGCGAACTCGCGGACGAGATGCTGGCCAAGGGCGCGGCCGGTCTGATGGGGGAGCGATCGCTTTGAACCCCTCAAGTCTCAATCCCTCCGCGTTTCCGGGCGTCGCCGCCCAGGGACACGTCACCTTCCTCGGTGCCGGTCCCGGCGATCCGGGTCTGCTGACGCTGCGCGCCGTCGAGGCGCTGTCGGCGGCGGACGTGCTGATCGCGGAGCCCGAGGTGCTCGACGTCGTACGGACGCATGCACGGGCGGGGGTGGACACGCCTCAGCTGACGGTTGCTGACGAACTGTCAGCAGCCGCCGGGGTGCCGGTTATCCGGGACGCCGCCAATCTTGTCATGGAGTCCGCGCGCTCCGGCAGGCGGGTCGTCCGTGCGGTCACCGGTGACCCCGGGCTGGACGGCAACGCCGCCGAGGAGATGCTCGCCTGCGCCGCGCAGGGCATCCCCTTCGAGGTGGTTCCGGGTGTCGCGACGGCGGTGGGTGTCCCGGCGTACGCCGGTGTGCCGCTGCGCGACAAGAGCGGTGCCGATGTGCGGTTCGTGGACGCGCGGACGGCGACGGCCCGCTGCTGGACCGAGGCCGGGGCCAGCACGGGCACCCTGGTGGTGTCCGCGACGCTGGAGACGGTGTCGGCTGCGGCCTCCGAGCTGGTGGCGGCCGGGCGCAAGCCCGAGACCCCGCTGACCGTGACGGTGGCGGGCACCACGACCCGGCAGCGGACCTGGAGCGCCACCCTCGGGACGATCGCCCAGGTGTTCAAGCAGGGCAAGATCCTGCCCTCGCCGGAGGGCGCCCGCCCGGTGATAGCCGTGGTCGGCGAGCACCACCCGGCGGCCCGGCGCGAGGACCTGTCCTGGTTCGAGTCGAAGCCGCTGTTCGGGTGGCGGGTGCTGGTTCCGCGTACGAAGGAACAGGCCGCTTCGCTCTCCGACCAGCTCCGTTCCTACGGCGCGGTGCCGCACGAGGTGCCGACCATCGCCGTGGAGCCGCCGCGCACCCCGCAGCAGATGGAGCGTGCGGTGAAGGGCCTGGTGACGGGCCGGTACGAGTGGATCGCCTTCACGTCCGTCAATGCGGTGAAGGCGGTTCGGGAGAAGTTCGAGGAGTACGGGCTGGACGCCCGGGCCTTCGCGGGCATCAAGGTGGCTGCGGTGGGCGAGCAGACGGCCGCGGCGCTGGTGGAGTTCGGTGTGAAGCCGGACCTGGTGCCCAGCGGTGAGCAGTCGGCGGCCGGGCTGCTGGAGGACTGGCCGCCGTACGATCCGGTCTTCGACCCGATCGACCGGGTGTTCCTGCCGCGGGCCGACATCGCGACGGAGACGCTGGTCGCCGGGCTGATAGAGCTCGGGTGGGAGGTGGACGACGTGACCGCCTACCGGACGGTCCGGGCGTCGCCGCCGCCGGCCGACACGCGTGAGGCGATCAAGGGCGGCGGGTTCGACGCCGTGCTGTTCACGTCTTCGTCGACGGTCCGGAACCTGGTCGGGATCGCGGGCAAGCCGCACAACGTGACGGTGATCGCCTGCATCGGCCCGGCGACGGCCAAGACGGCGGAGGAGCACGGCCTGCGGGTGGACGTGCTGTCGCCGGAGCCGAGCGTGTCGAAGCTGGCGGAGGCGCTGGCGGAGTACGGCGCGGCGCGCCGGGAGGCGGCGAAGGCGGCGGGCGAGACCGTGGCCCGGCCGAGCGAGCGGCGCCCGGGGGCGCGGCGGCGTCGCACGACGTGATGAGCGGGTTAGGCGGGTCAGCGGGTGCGGTGGGCCCGGGCGTGCGGTGTGCGCGCCCGGGCCCCTTTGCGTGACCGGGCGGATACTGGGGTCATGCGCACGGCGTGCGGCTTCCCGGCGGTTGCCGCGGTCCTCGCGGCGGTGGTGTGCGTCGCCCCCGTCCCGGCGGCGGTGGCAGCGGTGGCGGACGGCTCGGGGGACACGGAGCGTACGGTCACCCTCCCGGGCGGGCGGGGCGTTCACCTGGAGTGCCGGGGGTCCGGGTCCCCGACGGTGGTGCTGGTGTCCGGCGCGCGGGGTGCGGCGGACGAGTGGACGCATCTGGCGGCGGGCGGGGCGGCGGGCGCCGCCCTGGAGCCGAGCACGTCGTCGGTGCTGCCGCGGGTGGCCGCGTACACCAGGGTCTGCGCCTACGACCGCCCCGGCACCACCCGGGCGGACGATACGCCGACGTCCTCGACCCCGGTACGGCAGCCGACGTCGGCGCGGGACGGCGCGGACGACCTGCGGGCGGTGCTGGCCGCGGCCGGCGAGCGGGGACCGTACGTACTGGTCGGAGCGTCGTGGGGCGCGATGATCACGGGCCTGCTGGCGCGGACCGACGCCCCGCGGGTGGCCGGTGTGGTCACCGTCGACGGGGCCTCGCCGCACCTGCGCGACACGCTGACCGCGGAGCAGTGGTCGGACTGGATGCGCACGATCGCGGCGATGCCGCAGGGGCCCGGGCAGGGGCAGGAGGTGCCGGACTACCCGGCCGCAGTGGACGAGATCCGCGCGGCGGCCGGCCCGGGGCGGCCGGGGTCCGTGCCGGCGGTGGTGCTCACCTCCGACCACCCGTGGGACCTGAAGGTCGGCAGCACCGGCTCGACCTGGCCGGCCTGGCAGGCCGCGCAGCGGCGGCTGGCGGCCGAACTCCATGCGCGGCACGTGATCCGTACCGACAGCGGCCACGGGATCGCGGTCGAACAGCCCGGGCTGGTCGCGGACGCGATCCGCGAGGTCGTCGACCAGGCCCGGGCCCGGGTGCGGTGAGTGCCCGCGCCCTGTGGCATGTTCGGGGCCATGGGGCTGACGGAAGCGGTGCGGGCGGGGGACGCCGAGCGGGTGCGCGAGCTGCTGGAGGCGGGCGCGGACCCGGATACGGCGGGCGGGGACGGCCTGCCGGTGCTGTGCGCGGCGGTGGCGGCGTACGACTCCGAGGTGGCGGGTGCCCTGGTGGAGGGCGGCGCCGACCCGGACCGGACCCTGCCGGACGGCACGACCCCGCTGCTGCGGGCCGTCGAGGGCGGCTCCCCGGCGGTGGTGGGGGCGGTCCTGGGGCGTGAGCCGCGGCTGCGGCTGCCCGAGGCGGAGCGGGAGCGGCTGCTCGATACGGCCCGGCGGTGGTACGGGGCGGGCGCGGAGGCGGAGTTGCGCCGGCTGACGGGGGCGGCGGGCCCGGCGCGGGCCGGGACCGTGCAGGACGACGAGTACTCCCGGGTCGAGGAGATCGTCCTCGGCGGCCGGACCGCACGGGCGGGGCACGGCGCGATCCTTACCTCCCTGGAGTGGGCCTTCCGGATCCTCGCACCGGTCGAGGAGCTCCTCGACCGGGCGGTCCGGCACGGGGACGAGGAACACGTCGACTGGTGGGCATCCCAGTGGGTCCTGACGGAGCGGCGCAGCGCCGAGACCTGGGCCGAGGTGGTGGCCTTCCACCGGCACCCCGAGCCGCTGCCCCGCCTCTTCGTGGCCGAAGTGCTCGGCCTGCACGCCCTGTCGGGAGGGCTCAGCCAGCATGTCCGCTGGTACGAGCGGGAGCGTCTGAAGGTGCTGGGCGGCTGGGTGGAACGGGAGGAGGACGGCGCGGTCCTGGCGCGGCTGCTGCGGGCCCTGGCCGACGAGGAATTCCCGGGCGGTCCGGCCCTCGGGCTGCGGCACGCCGGGCACGCCGATGCGCGGGTACGCCGAGAGGTGCCGGGGCTGTTCGGCCTGCCCCTGAACCCGCAGGCCGCGCGGGCGGTACGGGACCTGAGCCGGGACCCCGACGCCGGGGTGCGTGCGGCTGCCGCCGAGGCACTGGGCGGGGAGGAGCTGGGGGAGGAGGACCGGGGGGTGCTGCTGGCCCTGCTCCACGACGGCGACCCGCAGGTGGTGCGCCGGGCCGTCTACGCCACGGCCCGCGGCGCGGACCGGTCGCCGGAGGTCACGGAGGCGTTGGTACGGCTCCTCGGCACCGAGGAGCTGGACAACCGGCTCAGCGCCGCCTACGGCCTGGCCGTGCGCGACGACCCGCGCACCCCGGAGGCCTACACCCGGGTGGGCCCGCTGGGCCCGGAGTACGAACACGACGTCCGAGCCGACGGGCTGTGGCGGTGGAGGGTCAGGAACGAACCCAGCGGGTGAGGCTTGTCCACGCGGTGGGGGCGAGGGTGAGGGTGGGGCCGTCGGTGACCTTGGAGTCGCGGACGTGCACCTGCTCGGCGGGGCAGGTGGCGACCTCGACGCAGGCGCCGCCCTCGCTGCCGCTGTAGGAGGACTTCCGCCAGGTGAAGGCGGCTTCCAGGCACTGGCCGCCTTCACTGCCGCTGTAGCTGGACTTGAACCACTTCAGTGCGGTGCTCATGACTCTCCTAGCAGCCGGTCCAACAGGCCCTTCGTCTCAGCGAGGTTGAGGGCCTGTGACCGCAGCATCGCATACTTCTGGGAGAGGATGCTGACCTCGTTCGGGTCCCTGACGAGAAAGCTGCCCCGCTGGGTTTCCGAGTAGGCGAGGCGCTGGAACTCCGGTGTCTCCAGCAGGATGAAGGGGCCGTCGAGACCCGCGTGGGCGGTGATGCCGAGGGGGAGTACCTGGAGGGAGACGGCCGGCTGGTCGGCGCAGGTGCGGAGGTGGCGTAGCTGCTCGCGGCGGACCTCGTCCCCGCCGATCCGGTCCCGCAGGGACGCCTCCCAGATCACGAAGCTGAGGGTGGGCGGGACCGGGCGGGTCAGGATCTCCTGGCGCTTGATCCGGCGGGCGGTCTGGAGCTCTATCTTCTCCTCGCCCATGAAGGGGACACGGCAGCTGAGGACCGCGCGGGCATAGGCCTCGGTCTGCAGCAGGCCCGGTACGGCCAGGGTGTCGTACCAGGACAGCGCCAAGGCCTCCGCCTCGCGCTCCATGTACTCCTCGGCCCAGGCCGGAACCATGTCGACCTCCGGGAGGCCGTTCGCCGCGACCGTGAGGACCCCGGGCAGGCCGAGGATCCCGTCCATCTGTGCGGCCACGTGCGGCATCAGGACGCGTCGGCCCTGTTCGATCGATGCGATGGTCTCGACGTCGATGTGGAGTGCCTCGGCGAGGGCGCGTTGGGTCATTCCTTTGGCGATCCGGCAGACGGCGACCTGGGAGCCGACCATCTTCATCGCGGTGGCGTTGGGCCTGGAGGCCCTCCTTGGTGCTGGCATGTCTGGTGAACTCCCCGCTTGTGCACGCGAGATACCCGTGCCAACCCGTACTCATCAAGGAGTACGGGTTACTCGACTCCTCCACGCTAGTCACACAACGCGACGATCCGTGCGTGAATGTGGAATCCCAACCGGCCCTGTTGCGCGAGCGGCTCTACCCCCGCAGCCGCCAAACCGTCCGTCCCGCCAGGGAGTTCGCGGCGGAGACCCTCTACGCGTGGGGTGTCGAAGGCCGCCGCGACGACGTGTTGCTCTGCGTGAGCGAGCTCGCGACCAACGCCCTGCTGCACGGGGTGCCGCCCGGCCGCGGTTACCGGCTGCGGCTGCTCCGCTTCGAGGGGGTCGTACGGGTCGAGGTCCACGACAGTGGGGGCGGGCTGCCCCGGGTCGGGGAAGCGGACCCGGGGGCGGTCGGCGGGCGGGGGCTGCTGATCGTCGCTGTGGTCGCGGACCGGTGGGGGGTCGGGGCGCGGGTCCCGGGGAAGGTGGTGTGGTGCGAGTTCGGCCTCGGCGCGGGCGGAGCCCAGTGACGTACCCAGGCGGGATTGAGTACCTGTGCGGATCCGGGCGCCCCCGTTGGCGGGGTTGAGTGTCCCCATGACCGAGATCGACGAGCGTGACCGCCGGGCCTTCATCGCGCCGCTGGCCACCACCCTGTTGACGCTGCCGCTGGCCTTCGTGTCGTTGCTGTACGCGGGGCTGTCGCCGATGGCCTGTGACTCCTGCGGCGAGCAGGCGGCGGACGCCTTCGACGCGAGCTTCGAGATCGCCTGGCCCGTCTTTATGACGGGGCTGGTGGGTGTGCTGGTGCTGCTGGTGTGGTGCTGGGCCCTGCCGTGGCGGACGCGCAACGCCGACCGGCGCGTCGGGATCGCGATCGCCGCGCCCGCCGTGGTGCTGGTGAACGCGGTGGTGTTCGCGGGGCTGCTCGACCTGCCGTAGCCGGACGGGCGATGGTCTCTCCCGCCGTGGGCACCGCCCCGCCGGGTGCGGTGAGTTCGACGGCGACGGCTCGCCCTTCCGCGCGGATCTGCCCGATCGCTGCGAAGGGGATCCGCACCTCCTCGGCGCGCCGCCGCAGTACGAGTGCGTCGCCGTCGCGCCGGAGCACGGCGATCAAATCGCGAGAGCCGGGCTCGGCGCCTGGTCCAGGATGACCCCATGAGTCAAGACCTGGTGACATTCCTCCACGCACGGCTGGACGAGGAGGCCGAGCTGGCCCGACGCTGCGGCGGTGACGGCTGCGGGGAGTGGACCGCTGACGGGCGCACGGTGGACTTCCGCCACGGCGAACTCCCCGGCTTCCATCCCTCGATCGCCCTGCACGTGGCGCTGCACGACCCGGCTCGCGTTCTGCGGGAGGTCGAGGCAAAGCGACGCGTGCTCGCCCGCCATGTGTTCAGTCCGGCCTCGGGCGACCCCGAACTGCCGTGGGACAACATCGACGACTGCCAGTACGACGGTGAGACCTGGCCGTGTGACGACCTGCTCGACCTCGCCTCGCCTTACGCCGATCACCCTGACTACCCGCGACGACCCTGAGACGGAAATCATCGAGCCGCGAAGTGCGGGTCTAGGCTTGTGCCGACTGCTGTCGAAGTTCGAAGAGGCGACTGAAGATGAGCACGTACGGATCCTTCCCCGGCACCCGGCCGAGGCGGCTGCGGACCACCCCGGCGATGCGGCGGATGGTGGCCGAGACGCGCCTGCACCCCTCGGACCTGATTCTTCCGGCCTTCGTACGCGAGGGGATCAGCGAGCCGATCGCGATCTCCGCCATGCCCGGCGTGGTCCAGCACACCCGGGACACCCTGCGGAAGGCCGCCGTGGAGGCGGTCGAGGCCGGGGTGGCGGGGATCATGCTCTTCGGCGTACCGGCGGACGAGAACAAGGACGCGCTCGGCACGGCGGGCACCGAGCCCGACGGCATCCTCCAGGTCGCCATCCGGGACGTGAAGGCCGAGGTCGGGGACGAGCTCGTCATCATGTCGGACCTGTGCCTGGACGAGTACACCGACCACGGCCACTGCGGGGTGCTGGACGCGGACGGCCGGGTGGACAACGACGCCACCCTGGAGCGGTACGCGGAGATGGCGCAGGTCCAGGCCGACGCCGGTGTGCACATGGTCGGGCCCAGCGGGATGATGGACGGCCAGATCGGGGTCATCCGGGACGCGCTGGACGAGACGGGCCACGAGGACGTGTCGATCCTCGCCTACACCGCGAAGTATTCGTCCGCGTTCTACGGGCCGTTCCGCGAGGCCGTTGCGTCCTCGCTCCAGGGCGACCGCAAGAGCTACCAGCAGGACCCGGCGAACTCCCGCGAGTCGATGCGCGAGCTGGCGCTGGACCTGGAGGAGGGCGCCGACATGGTGATGGTCAAGCCGGCCGGACCCTACCTGGACATCCTGTACCGGGTCGCGCAGGCCGTGGACGTGCCGGTGGCCGCGTACCAGATCAGTGGCGAGTACGCGATGATCGAGGCGGCGGCGGAGAAGGGCTGGGTGGAGCGCGACCGCGCCATTCTGGAGACGCTGACCGGCATCAAGCGGGCGGGCGCGGACACGATCCTGACCTACTGGGCGACCGAGGTCGCCGGCTGGCTGCGCCGCGAGCGCTGACGCCGGGGGTGACGGCGAGGGGGGATGGGGCGTGACGATTCGTCAAGCAGCGGTGAGCCGGGCCGGGAACGCCCTGATGCGCTGGGTCGAGCTGCCGGGCGCCGATCCGGCGCGGGTCTATGTCCACGGCCTCGGCGGCATGTCCACGGCCTACTTCGCCCGGGTCGCCGCCGATCCCCGGCTCGCCGGGCACCGCTCGCTCCTCGTGGACCTGCTGGGGTTCGGGCTGAGCGACCGGCCGGCAGACTTCGACTACCGGCTCGAGTCGCATGCGGACGCGCTCGCCGAAGCGCTCCGCACGGCGGGCGTGACCGCCGCCGACGTGGTGGGGCACAGCATGGGCGGCGCGGTGGCGATCGTGCTGGCGGCGCGGCATCCCGAGCTGGTGGCCCGGCTGGTGCTGGCCGAGCCCAACCTGGATCCGCAGACTCCGGTGCGGGTGCCCGGCAGCAGCGGTATCGCCCTGTACTCCGAGGCGGAGTTCACCGGGGGCGGCTTCGCGGAAACGCTGGACCGCGTCGGCCCCGGCTGGGCGGCCACCATGCGGCTTGCCGACCCGCTGGCGCTGCACCGCAGCGCCGTGCACCTGGCCCGGGCGACCGAGCCGACCATGCGGGAGATGCTGCTCGGCCTGCTGGTCCCGCGCACCCTGCTGTACGGGGAGCAGGGCGAGGCGCCGGGCCGGGAGGCGGAGTTGGCGGCTGCCGGGGTGCGTATTCAGGGCATCGCGGGGGCCGGGCACAACATCTCGCTGGACCAGCCGGAGGCGTTCGTCCGGGCGACCGTGGCGGGGCTGGCCCGGTGACGGCGCCGGAGCCCGGCTGGCAGCAGCTGGCGCTGACCATGTTCCGGCGGGTGCGGGCGGAGCTCGGGGAGGTGCTGGCGGCGGACGATCCGGCCCGGGTGGCCGCGGGCGGAAACTCGGTGGGCTGGCTGGTCTGGCACGTCCTGCGCGGCCAGGACCGCAACCTTTCCGAGCTGGCCGGGACCCCGCAGCTGTGGGTGTCCGGCTGGGCGGAGCGGTTCGGCCGGCCCGCCGATCCCGGGGACACCGGGTACGGGCACACGCCCGCGGAGGCGGAGGCCTTCACCGCCGTGCCCGACCGGCTCGCCGGGTACGCCGATGCGGTGCAGGCGATGATCGAGCGGTATCTGGCGGGGGCGCCGGCGGGGGATCTCGGACGGGTGGCCCCCAGCCCCACCCTCGGCACCGCGGACACCGTGGCCGAGCGGCTGGCCGGGCAGCTCCAGGACTCCTTGATGCACCTCGGCCAGATCCGCAGCTGATCAGCCCGGCCCCGGTCGCGTCCGGCGGCGCAGGGGAGCACCCTGGAGGGAGAGGGTGACCCCCTGGAGGTGATTCGACATGCCCACACTCGCAGGCTGGCATGTGGAGCTGGAATTCTCCGAGGAGGGCCACCGCACCAGCGCGGCGACCCTGCTCAGGCTCCCGGACGGCACCGAGATGAAGGCGCGCGGCTATGCCATGCGCCATCCGTCCGACCCGCAGCAGCTACGGGTCGGTGAAGAGATCGCGGGCGCCCGCGCGCTCATGGATCTCGCGTCCCAGCTGCTCCAGAAGGCACACGTGGAGATCGACGAGGCGACGGGGAGGCATTCCTACCCGCTGACCCACTGAGGCGGATACGGCCGTGCGGGACCTTCGGGTCCCGCACGTGCGTGGTGCCGTCCGTTGCGCCGTCCGCTGCGTCGGCGGGGTTGGGTTCCGGGGCCAGGGGTGCGACGGTGGCATCCGGACACATCCGCGCGAGGCGTCTTGTGGGGGAAGCGTGCTCACGTACCAGGAAGTGATGACCACCGATTTAGGCCGGCTGAACACGGCGGCGGCCCGCTGGGACGGGATGGCCGGCGAGTTCAAGAAGATCGAGGACCGGTACGCGGAGAGCGTGCAGAAGCTCGCCCCGGGGCAGAAGTGGCTGGGGTCGGCCGCGGGCATGGCGCAGACGAACTTCGCGGTGACCCGCCAGGAGTACGCCGCCGCGCAGACCCAGGCGAAAGCGGTGGCCGGCATCCTGCGGGAGGCTTACACCGGGTTCACCGACCTGAAGAAGAAGGTCGAGTCGGCGCGGAAGGACGCGGTCGAGGCCGGTATGAGGGTGTCCGAGACCGGCCGGGCCACCTTCGATTTCGACCGGGTCGAGGACCCGGCACAGGCCCGGCTGCTGCGCCGGGACCCCGGACTGCGGGAGGCGGAGGACTCGTGGACCGCGCACATCGCGCAGGCGGTGCGGGCGGTCGAGGAGTTCGACACGGCGGTGAAGCAGGCGCTCGAAGCGGTGGTGGTGGACTCCAACCCCTTCGACGGGACGTTCGCCGGGTTCAACGGCTCGGCGAAACCGGTGATCCCGCCCACCGGACCGGCGCGCAGCGAGCAGAAGTTCACCGACGCGGAGAAGTTCATCTTCGACGAGATGAAACGGAACGTGGACTCGGACACGGTCCGTCAGCTGCAGAGCCTGCTGCGCAAGCCCGAGTGGTACGAGTTCGGGCGCAACCACGGCAACGACATCAACGCGGCGCTGGTGATGTGGGGCGTGAAGGTGGCGCCGGGGCAGGACTGGGACCACAAGCCGCAGCTCCAGGACCGGTACGACCTGCGGCACAAGGACGACTACTTCTTCAAACAGCCGGGGCAGAACCGCGAGGTCTTCTACGACATCTACTCCAATGTCCACTACGGCTATGTCGGCCGGGCCGCCGGTTTCGACCCGGACACCCTCATCAAGGGCGCATCGCTGGGTGAGACCCTGCTCACCGGTGACGACGACCACGGTGATCAGATCACCATGAGGGTCGGGATGGAGCTGTACGACAAGTACGGGAAGAACATGACGCAGGAGCAGCTCCGGCAAGGGATCGAGGAGGCGATGGACCGGATGGAGCAGGCGAAGCGGGAGGGCCGGGACGTGCCGCAGATCAGGGCCACCGGATGACCCGCGGGCAGGTGGGGTGTGTGGTTGCACCGGTGGCGGCGCTGGGCACCGCGGTCCTGGGGACGGTGCTGTTGTCCGCCGCCTGGCGGGCCTGTGACGTGGGGGTCAACGCCTCGGCGAACGGGTTCGCGCTGCTGATGTACGGGGCGTTGCTGGCGCTGCTCGCGGCGGGCTGGTGGGGTGTCCTGGCCGGGTACGTCGGGCGGTGGAGCCTGACGGCCGCCCTGGCGGGCGGGCTGATCGGGTCGGCGGTCATGGTGTGGGTGTTCGTGGCCCTGCTGCGCGAGCCGGCCGGGTACACCTGCTGAGAGGTGTGGGAGGAGGCGCACCGGGAGGGCGTTCCCCGTGCGCCCCGTGACACCACCCCGGCCGTCAGACCGGTTGCTCGGGCGCCTTCGCGGCGATGACGGCGAACACCGCGCCCTGCGGGTCGGCCAGGACGGCCATCCGCCCGGCCACCATGTCGAAGGGCGGCGCCAGGACGTTGGCGCCCGCCCGGGTCGCCGCCGCGGTGATGCTGTCCGGGTCGTCCACGTTGAAGTACGGCAGCCAGTGCGGCGGCGTTCCCGGCGGGGCCTTCTCCAGGCCCATCATCCCGCCGACGGCACGGCCGTCGACCTGGAACTCGGTGTAGCCCTCGGCGCCCTCCATCTCGGACGGCACGAACGTCATGGGCAGCACGCGACCGTAGAACTCCGAGGCGCCGGCGGTGTCGTTGGTGCTGAGCTCGTTCCAGATCAGTGCGCCGTGCTCGTTGACGATGCCGGCGCCGTAGAACTCCCCGGCCTCCCACACGCCGAACACCGCGCCCTGCGGGTCGGTGAGGACTGCCATCCGGCCGAGGTCCATGACGTCCATGCCGGGCATCATCACCTGCCCGCCGGCGTCCCGGACGGCCTTCTCGGTCGCCTCCACGCTGTCCGTGGCCAGGTACGTCGTCCAGACCGCCGGCGGCAGCGGGTCGGGCACGGTTCCGTCCGGGTTCATCGCGGCCATGATCCCGGCGACCGGCTTGCCCTTGAGCTCGCAGACGGCGTAGCCGCCGGTCTCGTGCGGGCCGACTTCCCCGGACCAGCCGAAGAGGTCGCTGTAGAAGTCGATCGCCGCCTGCTGGTCGGGGGTCATCAGGTCGATCCAGCAGGGGGTGCCGGCCTTGTAGGGGCCGTTCTTGTCGGGCACGAGGCCTCCGGGATGGCTGGGTAGGGGTCGGACGGGCCGTCCCCTACCCGGCCCGTACGGCCCGAATCGAGCCGTACGGGTGACTCCCGGGTGTCCGGTTGCGGTCAGGCGGTGGTGCGACGGCGGCGGCCGGTGCCGGCCACCAGGGCCACGCCCAGGGCCACGGCCACGCCCGCGCCGCCCAGCGCCCAGCTGGTGGCCGGGTCGGCGCCGGTGGCGGCGAGTTCGCCGTTGTTGCCGCCCTGGGGGGCGGGGTCGTTCGGCGCCGGGGTGGGAGCGGGGGTGGGGGTCGGGGCGGGGGTCGGGGTGTCGGTGTCCGTGCCGCCGCCGCCGTTGTTCCCGTTCCCGGTGCCGTTGCCGCCGCCGTTGTTGCCCGTGTTCGAGCCGGCCGGCAGGAGCTTCGACAGGACGCCCTTGGAGCGGGACTCCACCCAGGTGTCGCCCTCCGGGTCCCCCTCGGCGAAGCCGAAGGCGCGGAAGACCAGGTCGCCCGGCTTGGCCTTCGCGGAGAACTTCACCCGGATCTTGACCTCGAAGGACTTGCCCGCCGGGACCGGGCCGCCGGCCAGGTCGACGCCGAGGAAGAAGCCGTCGTTCTCGTTCCGGATCTCGGCCTTGTGCCAGCCCTTCCGGCCCTGCTTGTCGGTGCTGTAGACCTCGACCGTGACCTGCGAGGTCTTCAGCGGGACCCAGTCGGGGCGGGCGATGACCAGACCGGCGTCGTACCGCTTCAGGGCCTGCTTGCCGGTGTTGTCGACGCGGACCGACAGGTTCGTCCAGGCGTTGTCGCCCGCGACGATGTTCTCGGGGACGCCGTTCACGGTCAGCTTCGGGCCCTCGACGATGGTCGGGCCCTGCGTGTCGCCCTTCGCACCGACGATCCGGGTCTCGTGCCAGGAGGTGGGGGAGTGGTTGACCTTGCCGCCGTTGCGGCTGATGCCGTCCGCGGAGAGCTCGAACAGCTCCACCGGGACGTCGGCGGTGAACCGGATGCGTACGTCCACGCCGTAGACCTGGTTCTTGGCCACGGAGGCCGTGGTGCCCAGCGAGTAGACGAGCGCGGGGCCGTACTGCTCGGCGCGCATGGCCTGGACGGGCGTCCAGACGCTGTTCCCCGACGCGTCCTTGACCAGCCGCTCGACCTTGACGTGCTTGGCCTTGAACTTGTCGTCCCACTGCATGACGGCCAGGCTCGGCGTGAAGTTGGGTACGGCGATGTGGCCGGTGTTGTCGACCTGCACGGTCAGCCGGGTCCAGTCGCCCCCGGGCTTGAAGCCGGCCTTCGGGATGCCCTGGACCTCGATCTCGGGGCCCATCAGGAAGCCCTCGTTCGAGGAGTCGAACTCTTCCTTGTCGGGCGTCCCGGCCTTGGGCTCCGCCTTGGGGGCGGGCTTGGACTCCGTTTTGGCTTCCGGCTTGGCTTCCGGCTTCGCCGGCGGCTGCACGGCGGGCTTCTCCGCCGCCGGAGCCGCCGGCGTCGCCGACTCGGAGCCGGTGTCCGGCGCCGCGTTGTCTTCCTTCGGTGCCGCGTCCGGGACGACGACCGCCGGCTGCTTGTCGTCGGCCATCGCGGGCGACGACATCAGGACGGTCGGCCCGGCCACCGCGGCTGCGGCGACCAGGGCCACGCGCTTGAGCTTCACTCTGTTCCCTCCCCGTGGCACCGGGCACACGCGCCCGGCCCACCCCTAGCTGAACTTGTTCAATCTAGGCAGGAAACAGCCATTCGCACAGTCGGTTTCGGTCACGAAACGCCAACGTCAGAGGCGCTCGGGGGTCCGGATGCCGAGGAGGGACATTCCCTTGCTGAGGGTGCGGGCCGTGAGGTCCACCAGGAAGAGGCGGTTCTCGACCTGCTCGGGGGTGTCGGCCTTCAGGACCGGGCACTGGTCGTAGAAGGTCGTCAGGTGCGAGGCCAGCTGGTACAGGTACGCGGCCAGCTTGTGCGGGGCGTACTCCTTGGCCGCATCGGCGATCAGCTCGCCGAAGCCGTCCAGGTGCAGGCCCAGCGCCCGCTCGGCCGGAGCCAGCGGAAGCTCCGGGTGGGCGGCCGGCTTCGCGTCCCCTGCCTTGCGCAGGATCGACTGGATACGGGCGTACGCGTACTGGAGGTAGACGGAGGTGTCGCCGTTGAGCGAGACCATCTGGTCCAGGTCGAACTTGTAGTCGCGCGCGGCGGACGTCGACAGGTCGGCGTACTTCACCGCGCCGATGCCCACGTGCCGGCCGTTCTCGACGATCTCCTGCTCGCTCAGGCCCACCTTCTCGGCCTTCTCCCGGACCACCGCCGTCGCCCGGTCCACCGCCTCGTCCAGCAGGTCCACCAGCCGGACCGTCTCGCCCTCACGGGTCTTGAACGGCTTGCCGTCGGCGCCGAGGACGGTGCCGAAGGCGAGCTGGTAGGCGTGGGTGTCCTCGTTCAGCCAGCCGGCCCGGCGGGCGGTCTCGAAGACCATCTTGAAGTGCAGGGACTGCCGGGCGTCCACCACGTACACCAGGCTGTTCGCCTTGAGGTTGGACACCCGGTCGCGGATTGCCGACAGGTCGGTGGCCGCGTAGCCGAAACCGCCGTCCGACTTCTGCACGATCAGCGGGGTCGGCTGGCCGTCCGGGCCCTTGTACTCGTCGAAGAACACGCACAGCGCGCCGTTGGAGCGGACGGCCACGCCCGACTCCTCCAGCAGCCGGCAGGTCTCCCCCAGCATGTCGTTGTAGCCGGACTCGCCGACGATGTCGGGGTCCTGGATGTCCATGTCCAGCTTGTCGAAGACCGAGTAGAAGTAGATCTTCGACTCGTCCACGAACCGCTGCCAGAGGGCCAGGGTCTCCTCGTCGCCCGCCTGGAGGTCCACCACCCGGGCCCGGGCCCGGGTCTTGAACTCCTCGTCGGCGTCGAACAGCGCCCGCGAGGCCTTGTAGAGGCGGTTGAGGTTGCTCATCGCCTCCTCGCCGGACTCTTCGGCCGACTTGTCGGCGGCCTTGTGGTCCAGCTCGTGCGGGTGCTCCAGCAGGTACTGGATGAGCATGCCGAACTGGGTGCCCCAGTCGCCGATGTGGTGCCTGCGGATCACCTGCTCGCCGGTGAACTCCAGGATCTCCACCATCGCGGCGCCGATCACGGCGGACCGGAGGTGGCCGACGTGCATCTCCTTGGCCACGTTCGGCTGCGCGTAGTCGATCACCGTGGTGCCGGCGGCCGGGTTGACCGGAACGCCGAGGCGGTCGTCCGCGGCCCGCGCCGCCAGGGTCTCGACGATCGCCCTGTCGGAGACGGTGATGTTGAGGAAGCCGGGGCCGGAGACCTCGATCTCCCCGATGACCCCGCCCTTGTCCAGGCCGGCGAGCACGGTCGTGGCGAGCTCACGCGGGTTGGCCTTGGCCTTCTTCGCGAGCGCCAGGATGCCGTTGGCCTGGAAGTCGGCCCGGTCGCTTCGTCGCAGCAGCGGGTCGGCGGCACCGGCCTCCGGCAGGGCGGAGACGAGGGCGTCCGCGACGCGCTGAGTGACGTTCGAAGCGAGGGAAGGGACCGAGGCCATGAGCTGCCGTTCCTGTCAGGGTGTGAGCATGGGGTGTTCCTACGAAAGAGGAGTATCCCACGGGAGGGCTGCGCGTTTCGCGGGATAAAGCAACCCCGGAGCGGCTCCCTCCGTCTGGGAGAATGGCCTTCGGTAAGGCTGAAGCCAGCATTTGAAACAGAAGGACGTGACGTGGCTCAGAGCGCCCAGAGCAGCACCGAGACCGACTGGGTCTCCCGTTTCGCGGACGAGGTCATCGCCGAGGCGGATCGTCGTGCGCCGGGCAAACCCGTGGTCGTCGCGTCCGGACTCTCCCCCTCCGGCCCCATCCACCTGGGCAACCTCCGCGAGGTCATGACCCCGCACCTGGTCGCGGACGAGATCCGCCGCCGGGGCCGCGAGGTCCGCCACCTGATCTCCTGGGACGACTACGACCGCTACCGCAAGGTGCCCAAGGGCATCCCGGGCGTCACCGAGGAGTCCCACGCCCAGCACATCGGGCGCCCGCTGACCTCCGTCCCGGCGCCCGAGGGTTCGGCGTACCCGAACTGGGCCGAGCACTTCAAGGCCGCCATGGTCGAGGCGCTGGCCGAGCTGGGCGTCGAGTACGACCCGATCAGCCAGACCGAGCAGTACACCGCCGGCGCCTACCGCGAGCAGGTGCTGTTCGCGATGAAGCACCGCGGCGACATCGACGCCGTGCTCGCCCAGTACCGGACCAAGCCCAAGGCCGGCAAGAAGCAGTCGCAGAAGCCGGTCGACGAGGCCGAGCTGGAGGCCGCCGAGGGTTCGGGTGCGGCCGGTGAGGACGACGGCAGCGCCGAGGGCACGGAGTACTTCCCGTACAAGCCGTACTGCGGGGCCTGCAACAAGGACTTCACCAAGGTCACCTCCTACGACGACGCGACCACCGAGCTGACCTACGTCTGCACCGAGGACGAGTTCACCGAGACCGTGAAGCTGTCGGAGTTCAACCGCGGCAAGCTGGTCTGGAAGGTCGACTGGCCGATGCGCTGGGCCTTCGAGGGCGTGATCTTCGAGCCCTCCGGCGTGGACCACTCCTCGCCCGGCTCCTCCTTCCAGGTCGGCGGGCAGATCGTGCCGCTGTTCGGCGGGGAGCAGCCGATCGGCCCGATGTACGCCTTCGTCGGTATCAGCGGCATGGCCAAGATGTCCTCCAGCAAGGGCGGGGTCCCGACCCCGGCCGACGCGCTGAAGATCATGGAGCCGCAGCTGCTGCGCTGGCTGTACGCGCGCCGCAAGCCCAACCAGTCCTTCAAGATCGCCTTCGACCAGGAGATCCAGCGGCTGTACGACGAGTGGGACAAGCTGGAGGCCAAGGTCGCCGACGGTTCCGTGCTGCCGGCCGATGCCGCCGCGCACGCCCGCGCCGTCCGGGTCGCCTCGCACGAGCTGCCGCGCACCCCGCGCCCGATGCCGTACCGGACGCTGGCGTCCGTGGTCGACGTCACCGCCGGGCATGACGAGCAGACCCTGCGGATCCTCTCCGACCTGGAGCCGGACCGTCCGCTGGCCTCCCTGGACGAGGTCCGGCCGCGGCTGGACCGCGCCGAGAACTGGATCACCACCCAGGTCCCGGCCGACCAGCGGACGCTGGTGCGGGACACCGCCGACGTCGAGCTGCTGTCCTCGCTGGACGAGGCCGGACGGGAGTCGCTGCGGCTGCTGCTGGAGGGCCTGGACTCGCACTGGTCGCTGGACGGGCTGACCACGCTGGTCTACGGCGTGCCGAAGGTGATGGCCGGGCTGGAGCCGGACGCCAAGCCGACGCCGGAGCTGAAGGTCGCCCAGCGCGAGTTCTTCGCCCTGCTGTACCGGCTGCTGGTGACCAGGGAGACCGGGCCGCGGCTGCCGACGCTGCTGCTGGCGGTCGGGGCGGACCGGGTGCGGAAGCTGCTGGCCGCGTAGGTCGCACGGATGTGCCGAGGGCCCGCATCCCGGGGACGGGGTGCGGGCCCTCATGCATGGGTTGGGTCGTCTCGTGGCTCAGGCGATGTGTTCGGCCTCGGCCTCGAGCTGGTAGCGCTGGCGCAGCTGCGGCATCATCCGGCGCAGCAGCGAGGCGCTGCGCGGGTGGGTGACGCCGTAGCCGTCGGCGAGGTGTATGTCGAGCGCCTCGGGGGTCGGGAAGTTGCCGTGCTCGTCGATGAGCATCCGGAGCACCTTGTACGCCGCTTCGGCGAACTCGTACTCGTCCTCGTCGTGCGGGCCGGCGGTGCGGGTCTCGTCCGGGCCGGTCGGGCCGGTCGGGCCGGTCGGGGGGAGGACCGGGGTGGGCTCCAGGCCTTCGACGTACTGGGGGTTGTAGCCGCCCTCGTACGCGGCCTGGGGGGCCTTGGGGGCGGCGAACCAGGCGCTGTCGTGGGCGGCGGGCATGGCGGTCGGGTCGACCGCGAAGGCGGGGGGCTGGTGGCCCTGCGGGGCTTGATCCCCCACCCCGCCCCTTCCCGAAACCGGGGCTCCGCCCCGGACCCCGTCCGGGCCCTGGGCCGGGGCTCCGCCCCGGACCCCGTCCGGGCCCTGGGCCGGGGCTCCGCCCGGCCCGGCCGGGGCCAGGCCTGCGGCCTCGCCGACCGGCAGCCCGGCCTGGGCCGGGGCCGGGGCGGCCGTGGTCTGGCCTGCGGCCTCGGCGGCCGGATGCGGGGTCTGGCCTGCGGCCAAGACGCCGTCGGGGCCCTGGCCCGGGGCTCCGCCCGGACCGGCCGTGGCCTGGCCTGCGGCCAGGACCCCGTCCGGGCCCTGGGCCGGGGCCGGGGCGGCCGTGGTCTGGCCTGCGGCCTCGGCGGCCGGATGCGGGGTCTGGCCTGCGGCCAAGACGCCGTCGGGGCCCTGGCCCGGGGCTCCGCCCGGACCGGCCGTGGCCTGGCCTGCGGCCAGGACCCCGTCCGGGCCCTGGGCCGGGGCCGGGCCGGCCGGGAGGGCCGGGCCGTGGGATTGGCCTGCTATGGCCTGGGCGGCCGGGGGCAGCAGGACCGGGTCGATGCCGGCTGCGGCCAGGCCGTCCGGGGCGGTCTGGGACAGGGGGACGCCGATCCGGGCGAGGCGGAGCGGCATCAAGGCCTCCACCGGCGCCTTGCGGCGCCAGGCCCGCCCGTAGCGGGCCTGGAGCCGGGCCTGGTAGATCAGCCGGTCCTGCTCCATGCCGACGGCCTGCTCGTAGGAGCGCAGCTCCCACAGCTTCATCCGTCGCCACAACTTGAAGGTGGGGATCGGGGAGAGCAGCCAGCGGGTGATGCGGACGCCCTCCATGTGGCGGTCCGCGGTGATGTCCGCGATCCGGCCCACCGCGTGCCGGGCCGCCTCCACCGTCACCACGAACAGCACCGGGATCACCGCGTGCATGCCGACGCCCAGCGGGTCCGGCCAGGCCGCCGCACCGTTGAACGCGATCGTCGCCGCCGTCAGCAGCCACGCCGTCTGGCGCAGCAGCGGGAACGGGATGCGGATCCAGGTCAGAAGGAGATCGAGGGCGAGCAGCACACAGATGCCCGCGTCGATTCCGATCGGGAACACCAGCGAGAAGTCGCCGAAGCCCTTTTTCAGCGCGAGTTCGCGCACCGCGGCGTACGAGCCCGCGAAGCCGATCGCCGCGATGACCACGGCTCCGGCCACCACGACGCCGATCAATATTCGGTGCGTCCGAGTCAGCTGCATCGCGGCCACCCGCGATCCCCTCCCACTCCCACTATTCGAGCTCTGGCAGCCACAGCGTACGGGGGGTGGCCGGGAGTTACTGCTGGGGCTGCTGGTTCGCGCTGCCGATGGCGCCCACGGCCTCCTTGGCGGCGGTGATCGCGCCCTCCAGCAGCTTGGCCTGATCGGGGGCCTTTGCACCCTCGTAGGCGGCGCCGTTGTAGTCGAGGGTGAGCACCACGTTCTGGCTGCGGGCGATGATCGTGGTGTTGAAGGACTCCACGTCCTTCTTCACGCTGTAGGTCACGCTGGTGGCCTGGTCGCCGACCCCGCCCGCGGGCTCGGCCTTGACGTTCTGGGCGCCTTCGGAGGCCTTGGCCGCCTCGGTCTGCTTGGCCAGCTGTTCCTCGGCGCGCTTGTTGCCGCTGCCGAGGGTGGAGTGCGAGTCGTAGCGGACCAGGGAGACTGCCAGCCAGCGGTAGTCCGAGCCCTTCAGGCCGTCCTCGTCGAGGCCGTTCCAGGAGCAGCCGGCCCGGTTGGCCAGGTCGTTGGACTTGGTCGCCGTCCCGTTCTTGTCCTTGACCTCCGGGACCAGCGTCTCGATGGTCTTCGCCTGGATCACCTTGCACGGGTCGGGCAGCTTGTCGAACGCGGCCTTCTCCGGCTTGGCGGCCGAGGGCTGGGCGCTGGGCGCTGCCGCGGAAGCGGACGATTCGGGCTTCTTCTTGTCGTCGTCGGAGCCCGAGCCCCCCTTGCCGGAATCGGACGAGCAGCCGGCCACGGTGAGGACCACCGGGACGGCTGCGCAGGCGAGAAGGCGGGTGAGGCGCGAGGCTGATCGGTGCATGATTCCTTCAAAGACTCGTCGGCGGGACCCGGCAACGGTAGCCCGACCGGGGGACGGCCTGCTGTGCGCGCCGTCACGCGGACCGCGTGCGGGCGCCGCTCAGTCGTCGAAGCGGGCGGCCAGCGCCTCCGCCAACTCCAGTGCGAAGTCCTGGCTTTCCTCGGCTTCGGGCACCGTGCCCGGGACCGAGGGCTGGACGCTGTAGTCGACCGTCACGATGACGTTCGAGGTACGGAACACAATGCGCACCGTCCGGGACTGGGCGGTGGCGCCGGCCGCGCTGAGCCGGTCGTCCAGGAACGCCTCGTCGCCGAGGCTGTCCAGGACGCGGGAGCCTGGGGTGGTGGGGGTGATGGTGGGCGCGGGGGTGGTGCTCGCGCTCGGGGGGTGCCGGGGGAGGGCGTTCCGCCGGCCGTCGAGGGGGCCTGGGCGCCGGGTGACCCCGGTGCCGTGGTCGACGGCGCCGACGGGTTCGGGGGTGCCGGGGGCGGGGAGGTGGCGGTGGTCACGGCCGGCAGGCCGGCGCCGACGAGCTGGCGCTCGTAGACCTGGTGGGCCTTGTCGTCGTCGCTGTCCGCGGCGCGGTCGTAGGACACCACCCGCTCGAAGCCGACGTACAGCAGGCGGGTGGTCTCGGTGCCCTCGGCGTCCTGGGCCTTCCAGCGGCAGCCGACCCGCCGGTCCCCGTCGTAGGAGGTGTCGGCGGTCCCGGCGTACAGCTGGTCCTTCTGCTCGGAGGTCAGCGCGGAGTCGACGGGGAGCATGGCCTTGAGCCGTTTGCCGTCGACGGCCTTGCAGGGCATCGGCAGGCTCCGGTACT